>DVLL01000011.1 GCA_018715525.1 Candidatus Faeciplasma pullistercoris
TCCTCCAGCTCCCGCACCCCGGCGCAGATACTGTCAACGCCATCCTTGCAGATCCGGGCCAGCCCCTTGGTGGTATAGTCCCACTCCTCCGGCAGGGAGAGCATGAGGGAGAGAAGGCCCTTCGCTTTCAGCGAGAGCGACTTGTCCCGCAGGTGATGGTTTGCCATCACCGTGTAGTCGCGGGTTTTCTCAATGCGAAATACCGCCATAATCTCACCTCCCTCCGGCGGTCTGGAAAAGTGTTCGTTTTCGGGGAAAAGATGACCTCTGTATCCAACGGATACCCGAAGGACAAATCACCTGCGCCTGCTTTCCAACAGACAGCACAGGAAGAAAATAGAGGGATTTTCGCCCCTAATTGGCACACTAAATTTTAGGCGTAAAAAAGGGCGGCTGCCTTAAAACAGTCGCCCTAATGTGGGGAGATATACAAGATATTTTTCTGTTCGGATGCCCGAAAACCATTGATATTACTGGGTTTTTCAAAAAGTTCTGTATCGCCACTCGTACCAGACTGAGTCTGGACGCAATACGCGTTCGGACTCTTTTTTTAAATAAAATCAGATGTTCGCGCTATAGCATGGCATCTTTTTCAGTCCCTGAAGACAAGGCGAGTGTTCTTATAGCATTTGAAAAGCTGTAAAAACACTCGTCTTTTTTTGTTGTTTTCATCCGGTGATCTCTGCTGGGGCGTAGTTGACGAACACACCCTTCCGGGTATTGACGGTCACATCAGGGATTGGCAGGGGCAGCATTTTAGGGATTGTGATTTCTCCCACGCAGTTATAATGGATGCGAAGCCGCTGCTCCCACACACCATCAATTTTCTCCGTATTGTAAACCTCGATCTTCTTAAACTTTTTATGACAATTATAGCACACAATCAAGCCTCGAAGACCATGTGCATCTGATATACCATATCTTTTGCGCATAAAACAGCAGGGCAAAATATCTGTCGCCGGCGCAAAAAGTATGCGGGCGGGTTTTACTCATTTGCCGATTTTGCCATACAACTCGCTTTGAGGAAAAGGCAGTACAATAATTTTCCTATCAGACATCTCAACCCGTAGTCTGCCAACTACGCCAATTTTACTTACCATATTTTGTAACACATCATTGACAAACTTACATGATTTAAGATTTTTAGAAATTCATTCTTTTATCCCGTCAAGCTCCACTTCTACTCCGTCCGCTAGACGGTACGAGTAAATATAGCAGGACTTAACCGGCTTGTCCAAGAGTATGTCAAACGCAGCCTTATAAAGCAGAAGCTGCATTGAATACCTGTCCTTAAGATTATCCAGCGAGGTTATCCTGTCCGACTTGTAGTCGACTATCACATAACCGTCATCCTCTTCAAAAACGCAGTCGGCAATTCCCTGAAGCATTCCCTGAGTACCGGCATATATCTCGGCGAGCTGATCTCCTGCCCGAATGTCGGAGAACCTGACTATAAAGCTCTTTTCCCGCATGACATTCCGGCTTCTTCTCATCCTGTGGTATACTCCGCTCTCAAAAAATGCTGATATACTTCTTCTGTTTATGGACGCCGCTTCCCTGCGAGTGAACATTCCGGAGTCGGTCAGCCGCGATATCTCCCCCTCAAGGTCACTTGACGCTTTTTCATAGTCCGCAAGCTGCATGAAGCGGTGAAGTATCGTTCCCTTCTGCGCGGGGGTAAGCTCCGCGGGGGCGTCTGTTAGCTCGGGCATATCGGCATAGAATCCATCGTACTCTCCCTTAGCTATCTCTGATACCGAAAGCTTGGCTTCGCTTTTGCATAGCCTGTCGTCATTGGCAAAGTGAAAGCTTTGATATATCCTTTCCGAGAGCTCAGAGTCAAAGCCCTTACCCGACTCCGTCTCTTTTTCACTCGTCGAGACTGTCTCTTCTGCAGTAGGAGCAGCCTCAATCGCGATATCAGGCAAGCCGACAGCGTCCTTATATCCCGATTCACCAAGGCAGGTAAACCCCGGATGCTTTATCAGCGCCATTATCAGCCAGTCCTGCATGCTTTTTGCCCTTCGAGAAAGGGACGGCAGGATTTCATGCGAGCTTATCAGCCGCGAATACTCCTGCGCGCTCCTGCATGCGTCCTTGCCGGTGTCCATAACTATGAACAGCCTCTCCTTTGCCCGCGTCATGGCTACATACAAAAGCCTCAGCTCCTCAGAAAGGGTCTCGGATTTATTCAGCCTGCTGATATGCTCGTAGAAAATCGTTTTTCTGACGGTGAGAGTCTCGTAGTCGTTATACCGCACACCTGCGCCGTGCTCATCATTCAGAAGAAGCTTTTCTTTGCTGTCCGAGCTATTGAACTGCTTGCCGAGACGGCACAGAAAAACAAACGGATACTCAAGTCCCTTCGACTTATGTATAGTCTTGACATTTACAGCGTCCTCGGATTCGGTAACGGTAAGCGCCTCGGCAAAATCTCCGTCTGTCTTGAGAATATACTCCACATACTGCAAAAAGCCGGGTACTCCGTCGTTTGACGAGCTCTCATACTTCTTTGCGTACTCTAAAAGCAGGTACAGATTCGCGCACTTTTGTTCTCCGTCCTCATAAGCCGCCGCCATAGAGAACATGTCAGTAAGGTCGTAGGCTTTTTTTATAAACCTTGTCAGCGGCATACTTGCGGAAAGCGCCCTGAGCCTTCTTATCAGACCGACCGCCGACGCGCACTTGATTCCAATAGGGCTGTCCGGCTCCTCAACCGATATTTCAAGTACATTCTTATACAGCCTGTTGCCTTTATCCCGCAGCCTTACCAAGGATATTTCATCGTCGGTAAAGCCCATCAGCCCGGACAGCATCACGCTTGCCATCGGTATATCTCTCATCGGACTTACGGTTATCCTCATGAGATTTAGCATCAGGGATATTTCTCTTGACCTTAAATACCCCGAAAAGCTCCCGCTCATCACCTTGAGTCCCATCGACTCAAAGCTCTCAAAAAGTGAGTCCGCGGACACGTTGTTTCTTGTCAGCACGCAAAAATCTCCTGGCCGGCAGGGTCTTACGCCGTCTCCGTCCTTGACCGGAACGCCTGCGTCTATCATCCGGCGTATCTTTCCGGCGACCGCTCGGAACTCGTTTTCCTCGGCGTCGGAGTTATCTGAGTTTACCGTTATGATGGTGCAGGGAGGATCTTTTTCGGGGTAGCTTGCCCCGCAAACCAGCGCCTCCTCGCCGGAATACTCCACCTCGCCGAGATCACTGCACATAAGCGACGAGAATATGTAATTGGCAAAGTCGAGCACCGACCCGCGGCTCCTGAAATTCTTGGTCAGAAGAATTTCCCTGACGCCGCTTCCGTTCTTGGCTCCCAGACGCGTATTCATGAATATCTTTGGGTTCGCTCTTCTGAAGCGGTATATCGCCTGCTTGACATCTCCCACGACAAAGACGTTTGAGCCTATGTTCTTCATGTCGGGAGTATCGGATATGGCCTTGAATATTACCTCCTGCAAATTGTTGATGTCCTGAAACTCGTCTATGAGTATCAGCTTGTATCTTCCTGAGCTCACTATCTCCTGCGCGAGAGGCGTCCTTGTGAGTTTTCCGTCCGGCGAGCAATCGACCAAAAGCTTGACAGTGAGAAGCTCGGTGTCAGCAAAGTCGAGTGCGTTTTTTTCCGCCTTCACAGCATCCACCTCAGCCCAAAGCTCGTTTGTCAGCGCAACAAGCGCTCTAAAGCACCCGCCTACTATCTTGGAGTCGCTTTTTGCAGTCTCAAGCGAGCAGGGCAGACAGGCGGCTATCTCCGAAAGCTTTTTACTTAGACTGTCCTTGCACGCCATGGCGTTTTTGTACCTTATCTCATCTGCCGCGGTGGTCTCCTGCTTTTCAAGCTTAGCCTGCCTCACTCCGGCAAGGCTTAAAGGCTTATACGCGTAAATCTCTTCTCTTAGCCTGTCCCAGTCTCCCCTTGCCTCCTCTGAGCGCAGACGCTTTGCAAGCTCGTCTGACATATCGCATATCTGATAGAGCTTATTGGCCGCAGATGAATAGTTAACAAGGCTATCGGTGCAGCTTCTTAGACGGGACGTAAGCTTTTCAAACTCGGTTAACTCCTCCATGGCTCTTTCGGCAAGGAAGCTTGTCGCGTCGGTCACCGCGCTGCCGTTTTCGAACGACGAAATTACATTAGCCGTCCAGACATCCTTAAACGGCAGCGAGCGAAGGAAGTAATAGAGCGTAAGTATATAGCTTTTGAGCTGCTCATCGTCGCCGTTCGAGAAGCGCGAAATCAATAGCTCCAGCTCCTCAGGTCTTGTCTTGTAGGCGTTTTCCATCACCCTGTCAAGGGCGGTCTCGGCGACCATCTGGGCCTCCTTTTCATCCATTATCCTAACGCCGCTTTGAAAAGCTGTTTTCGGGAGGTTATTTCTCACCATATCGAAGCAAAATGAGTTTATGGTGCATATGTCCGCAAGACGAATCAGCGCCTGCTGCTTCTGAATCCACGCGCTATCCGGGTTATTTATTACGGCTTGCTCGAACGCTGCGGAGAGCTTCTCTCGCATTTGAGAGGCAGCATCGTTTGTAAATGTCACCGCCAAGAGCGAGTCGGCGGGAATGCTTTTCTTTTCGTCGCACAACAGCCTTATGGTTCTCTCCACCAAAACGGCTGTCTTTCCGCTTCCCGCGGCGGCTGAAACTATCGTCGGACAGCCATATGACTCAATCGCCCCAAGCTGTTCGTCAGTCCAGTTCGGCATTACTACCCTCCTTAGTGTCGGCGTCAAGCCCTATTTCCGCCATGAGCTTTTTTGCGTCCTCCTGATAAATAGGCTTACAAATATACTTTTTTCTCGTGCACACAGAGGTGTACTCGCAGTACTCGCAGGTCAGGTGCTTCTTTTGGCTGTCGGAAGTCGGTATCGCGGATATTTCCCCCTCCACAAGCCCATGACCGAACTCTGCGAGCTTTTTTTTGGCGAACTCCTCAAGCCGCTTAAAGCAGTCCTCGGGTATCAGAGACGACCACTTTGTATATCCGGTTTTACTCGACTTCGCCGCTTTTACCGGAGCGAAATCGCCGGATATGTCATAGTCCATAGCCGCTATTATCTCGTCGTTGCTAATGACCAGACCCGAGCGCTCAAACTGCTTTGCAGCCCGCTTTTCCCTGCCGGCTGGGCTGTCGCCTTCCGAATCCGCAGGTTCGCACCTAAGGTATCCTGCCCTCATATAAAGCACCCCGGCAGGGATACAGTCCGAAAACTCCGGGCTTATACCCTCTGTCAGAGCGAGCATATACAAAAGCATCTGCAAATTTATGCCGTTATAGACATCCTCGAACCTGAACTCCTTGCTGCCGGTTTTATAGTCTATTATCCTTATGTATTTTTTCCCGTCCGAAGCCGTATAGCTGTCCACTCGGTCTACTATCCCGCGAAGGTTTATTTTCACTCTTCCTCCCGAGCTTCCTATGGGTATCGACAAAACGCTCCTGCCGCTTTCGGCGCTGAGTACATATTCAAACTTCTCCGGTCTGAACTTTGATCGCCTGTACTCCTCGCGAATATTGAGAAGCACCTCCATGCAGGCGCGTCTTAGTCTGCGGTAGTCCGCCTTGTACTTCTCGCTTTTTCCGAAGCTTCCGCCTAAATACAGCCTCTCATATTCGTCAAGAAGCTCCCTGACCTTTTCCTCAAGCTCCCCGTCGGAGGCGTGCTCAAAATCAGAACCGTAGCAGTCAAGAATGTTCTGGAAAACATAGTGCATCACGCTTCCGCGGCTGGCAGGGTCTACTCTCACCGGCTGAACGGTTTTCAGCCTCAGTCCGTGCATGAGAAAATATCTGAAATGGCAATGGTTATACACATCTATCCTGCTGGATGAGGTGTTCAGCTCGCCGGGAACGAACAGCCTTTTAGCTATCTGCGGACTAAGCCTGCGGTCATTCCCGTCCTTTTCTCCCGCAGAGCTAAGCTTTTCTGCGTACTCGGGCAGCCGCATCAGCGATGCGGTTACCGCAGTCCTGTCCGACGAGGACATTTTTCTTGAAATCATCAGGCGGTAATACGCTGCCTGCGGTGTGGAGCAGTACAGCTCTTCGGGCAGGTCTGACGCCTTTACATATTTCAGCCCAAGCCGCGAATTCAGCCTGCCCATTAGATACGACGGGCGAAGCTTGCCACCTGCAAGGTCTGAATCCGAATATGATATGTAAAGCTTATTTACCGCACATGTCAGCGCTCTGAACGCAAGGTATCTCTCGCTCACCAGCCTGTCCTTTTCGCTTTCAGAAAAGCTCAAGCCGTTCGCTTCGAGAATAGCGGCGTCCTTTCCGCTGAAAATTCCGGTCTTTTTGGCGTCAGGCGGGAACTTTCCGTCATTTACGCCGACAACAAACGCCGCTTTTACGGATGTTATTACTGATCGCGAAATATCGCATACCGTCACCGACGACAGCTTCTGAGGCGGGTTGGCTATTCCGGTGTCAGAAAGCATAAGCTTAAGTAGCTCTCCAAATTCCCTGAGGCTCAGCTTTTTATCCCCGATGGAGGTATATATAGCGGACACCGAGTCCATCAAGGTGTTCCAAAGCTGTGTGAACAGGCGCGAGGCTGTGATCTTTTCTTCCCCGGGCGTATACTCCTCAACCACCGAATTTGCCTCATCGGCAAGCCCGCATTCGCGGATATAATCCATAAAGGCTTGGCAGATCTGGGCAGCGGTGGCACCTCGGCAGGACTCGTGCAGTCTGCGTAGCGGCTCTATCACCTTTTTTCTGATGGGATTAGCTTCCTCCGGCTTAAAGTCATCCTCCTCAGCCGTAAATTCACTGAGCCACATATCGCCGTCAACATTCCACCTGACGCAGTAATCCTCAAGCTTGGATATTTCATCCTCACGCAGACCTGAAAACGGCGAGCAGACAAGCTTCATAATCCTGTCTGTGGACGGCTTTCTCGTTGAGGCGGCGTCTATCGCCGCAAAACAGTACAGCGCTACCGACATATCCGACGCCTTGGTCTTGCCGTCCATGAAATACGGGACATCGTATCTTTCAAACGCAGATTCGAGAGCGGACTGATAGGAAGAGATATCCCTTGTCAATACCGCCACATCGTTATAGCCGTACTCCCCTCTCATCACGCCGGAGCGTATCGTGGCCGCAACATAGTCCGCCTCCTCGTATATCGTTGCACAGCTATATGCCTTTACGCTCCCGTCAGCCACGCTTTCATCGCTTATTCTGTCATTTTCCCCCAGAAACGCGCTCTCCACAGCCTTAATTCCCGCAGGACGATGATCCGCAGTCTGACAAAGCTCAAATTCAAGACGCGTGTTGGTTGCTTTTGCAACCATGGAAAGTCTGTGTTCAGTCTCCTCGACAGCGGCATAAGGTGAAATTGCGGATTTTTTGTATTTCAGAGGCAAGGTCAGGGCAACGCTCAGCCGCGGACTTGCCTTTGCCGCCTTTTCAAGCATTGTAAGCTCGTCCTTTGAAAAGCGCTCGAACCTGTCGACATATACATACTTATCCTTAAAGTACCCGGACTTTTCGGCAAGCTGCGAGCCAAGATATACAACCGAGCTTTGATCACTGAAGCCGCCATCCGAAAGCTCGCTCAGATATGCGCGATATATCTTGGATATATCCTCAAGCTTATCCGCGAGACCTCCGCCGAGCTTTCGCGCGCAGTCACACAGCTCGTCCGGCTCTGTGCCTGAGCGAATGAGGGTGTCAAGAAGCTCGGACATCTCGCAAATAAATGACGGTTTATCAAGCGATGTGCCGAGCAGTCTCAGCTTTGAGTCCTTTTTTACTCTCCTGATGGCTGAATATATCACGCATATCCGCTCCTGAGGCTTTAGAAGAGTTTTCCCGTAAGTACCGTGCGCCTGAATTAAATCCTCCGAAATTTTTTTAAAGCTCAGCACGGATACACGGTTAAAGTCCCTTGCGCCCAGCGTTTGATAGAGTATCTTGTCATATTCAAATGAAAACTGGTCCGGAACTATGGCTAAAACGCTCTTGTTTTCGTCAAGCAGCCTTTTTATTTCATGGGAATAAATATTCAGCTTCTCATCGGCTGACGTGCCGAACAGCAATCTGAGCATAACCATCCTCCTCTCCACAGTATTTGTCACAGCTATTTTACAACAGATACCCGTCTAAGTCAAATACCGCTGACGCAATACAAAGCCTTTTTGCGCCGGACAGCCTGCACTTGACCCGCTCGAAAAGCTCAAACAAAAACAGCCTGTATTTAACCTTCTGCGGCTCTTTCATTATGGCGATCTCTCCGTCGTCAAATACGCCGCTCTCCTCAATGCTGACTGCTCCGGAAACGCACAGCGCCGGAAAAAGCACGCACCACCAATTTTTGCCCGAAGCCGAGCCTATCCGCACGCACAAGGTATCATACATTCCGTACGGGAGTGTAAAGTCATCATAGACTCTTGTATCTATAAGAGTCTTTTCATACCCTACGGTCACCGGAAGGTTACATCCTGAGTCCCTCAAAGTATTTGAAGCGGCGGCTTCTATCAGCTCATAATTCTCCACTATCACCTTTTCGGCCTCCTCCTTTGAATCTGCCCCCGCCTCCTGTGTAAGGTCGCTCACACACTCAAGCACAGCGTCCCTTACCTTAAGCTTTAAGCTTTGGTCGTAATCAGAGTCGGAATTTGCCACGACGTGAAGCCTAATAAGCTTGTCCGTCATATTTTCAAGCTCGGATATGCCGGATATGGTCTCGGTCAGCAAACATACTACAAGCACAATAGCTATAGTAGCGGTAAATTTTTTCATCATATCAAGTCCTTTCCCCGCCGTATAAGGATCTGTGAATAGCTTTACATAGGAAAGTATTGGTAAAATATTTTAGGTTATACAAAAAGCGAACCCCGCAGCATGCGAAGTCCGCCTATAAGCGTTTATCCTATCTTTTGAATACCGCTATCCTCTCGAACCCGTTTCTTAAGCTGTCCTTGAGCTTAAACGCCAGGTATGTACCCCTTGCCACGCAGCCGAGCGGATCCGAGGCGACATAGCACTTAACCCCGGTGGCGTCGCTCAGATACTTATCAAGTCCCTTTATCATAGCTCCGCCGCCGGTGAGGACTATCCCATGCTCATAGATGTCCCCTATCAGTTCGGGCGGGGTCTGCTCGAAAACAGAGACTGCTGTCTGTGCGATTTTGTCTATATCCTCGCGTATCGCGTGATATATGTCCGCCTCGCTGACATCCGCCCTGGCAGGCATACCGTTTATCAGACTTCTGCCGGTTACAACGCCCGCGGTCTCGTTTGAGGGAGAATATACATTTGCGTATTTTATTTTTATCTCCTCCGCAGAACGCTCACCTATCAGCAGCTTATATTGTTCAGAGTAGTACCTGACAACGTCCGCGTCGAGGAGGTTCCCCGCGCACTTGACAGAGTTAGAGGCTACAACTCCGCCCAAAGATGTCACGGCAACGTCGGTTGTTCCGCCGCCTATATCAACTACCATCCTGCCGAACGGCTCTAAAATGTTCTCTCCCACTCCTATCAGAGCAGCAACCGGCTCTTCTATAAGATATACCGTCCTCGCCCCGGCGGAGACCGCGCTTTCTACGACAGCTCTTCTCTCAACCTCTGTTACCCTCGACGGCACACACATGATTATCCTGGGGTTTATCAGCCTGTGACCTATGACCTTGAGAATACAGAGGCGTATAAGCTCCTGCGCCATATCGTTATTAGTTATAACTCCGTCCTTCAGCGGGCGAATAACCGCAATATGCGGAGGAACCCTTCCTATCATGCCGTAAGCCTCGCTGCCAAACGCCACTACGCTCTCGGTATTTCTGTTAAAAGCTATGACGCTCGGCTCGTTAAGTATATTGGCGTTTCCCGAAGTTATTATGATATTCGCCGTGCCGAGATCTATTCCCAAATCAAGAAATGACACTGTCTGCCTCCTGCTTAATATTCTGGTATATCTACACTTCCTGCGAGCGCTGCCGCATACACTCTTGAAGCTCCCATGCCCTTAAGCAGCGACGCGCAGCTTGAAACGGTGCTGCCTGTAGTAATAATATCATCGCACAGCAATACTGTCCTGCCGTTTAAGGAGCGTTTGCCGCATTTGGCGTAATACATCCGCCTCGCAAGCTCCCACCTTGCCTTTGCGGTCTGCTCATGCTGATAATAGCTTTTGTTTTTCCTGCCGATAAGACTAAAATCATATGGTATTCCAAGCTCTCTGGAGAGGATTTTCGCCACTGTTTCAGCGTGATTGTAACCGTTTTGCCTCCTGCGGCTCCTCGACATCGGAACGCAGGTAACAAGGTCTATTTGCCCGCTCAGACCCGAAGCCTCTATCCTGTCGGCAAGCTCAAGGCAGATATACTCCGCCGCGTTGAATCCATAGCTTCGCTTGAGCCTGAGCAGTCCGTTTCTCACAATACCCGAATATTCACACGATACGAAAAATCCGTCCAGATCAGAGTTATGCCAGTTATTTGACCCTGCTTCTGCGCCGAGCGGCAGAAAGCTTATTTTATTCGCGCAATCATAGCAAACCAGCTTGCGGCGCTCTATAACTCTTCCGCAGAAGCCGCAGCGGTTGGGATAAACAAAATCCCTTATCGCGCCCATAAAAGACGAAAGCCTAACCATCGGAGTCCGCCTGCCTTACCGAGCCATCCTCCCTCAGCATCGACTCAAGGCAGGTATAACGGTTCATTTTTCGATTATTGCCGACCATAAACTCCAGCCTCTTCGCCGAGCCGACTATCACAAGCAGCTTTTTTGCCCTTGTGACAGCCGTATACAGCAAATTTCTGAAGTACAGCTTGTCATACCCGCCGAGAATCGGAAGAACTACTGCCTCGAACTCGCTGCCCTGGCTCTTATGAACGGTAGCTGCGTAGGCAAGCTCAAGATTGTCAAGGCTTGCCGTGCTGTACTTGCATATCCTGCCGTCGAAATCTATCTCCATTATTCCGAGTATTCTGTTGAGCTTAAGAATTATGCCTATATCTCCGTTAAATATTCCGCTTCCCTTTTCGTCGTCCTTGGTCCAGGTGATGTCATAATCGTTCTTGACCTGCATTACCTTGTCGCCGACACGGAAGGTATATGTAAGGGTTTTTATCTCTGATTTATCCCTGTGCGCCGGGTTCAGCTCCGCCTGCAAAAGCTTATTCAGCTCGACTGTGCCCAACGGGCCCTTTCTTGTCGGGGACAGCACCTGGATATCTGCTACCGGAGACAGCCCGTACGCCCTCGGAAGCCTTTGCGTGCACAGCTCAACGGTAAGACTCGCAGCAGAATCAAAATCAAGCCTTTGCATGAAGAAAAAGTCCCTGCTGCCCCGTGAGATGTCCGGCATCTCGCCCTTTACTATCCTGTGAGCGTTAGTTACTATCGCGCTCTGGCTCGCCTGCCTGAAAATCTCGGTCAGCTCGATTACCGGCACGGTTCCGCTCCTGATTATGTCATGCAGCACATTTCCAGCTCCGACAGACGGAAGCTGGTCGCTGTCACCCACCATGATGAGCTTGCAGTCTATCTTCAAAGCGCGCAGAAGCGCCTCGAACAGCAGCGAATCCACCATTGACATCTCATCTATGATGACGGCGTCACAATCCAAAGGTTCCGACTCATTGTGCTCAAACGCTACAAAATCGTCAGATCCCGCCTTTACGCCAAGCAGGCGGTGAATGGTTTTTGCCTCGTAGCCTGTAAGATCTGATATTCTTTTTGCCGCCCTTCCGGTCGGAGCGCATATCATCACCTTGAGGCCCTGCTGCTCATAAAGCGAAATAATAGCGTTGAGGGTGGTGGTCTTTCCCGTTCCGGGGCCTCCGGTCAGAACCATAAAGCCCTTTGAGAGCGCTGTGTTTATCGCTCGCCTCTGCTCCTGCTCATAGGTGATCCCCTGCTCCTCCTCGGCGATATCTATTACCGAGTCATAGTTTATACCTGTGTCATAAGCTAAGGTATTCATTATCGAGAGCCTTCTTGATATATAATCCTCTGCGGTAAAGAACTCTCTAAGCATAACATACGGGCGATTCTTCTTTATGTATATGTACAGGTTCTCGTCGTCAGCCTCGGAAAATATTTCGGAGCTCAGATTTTCCTTATCCACTCCAAGCAGCCCGGACGCGACCTCCAAAAGCTTGTCCAGCGGCAGACAGGTGTGCCCGGAAAACGAGTTTTCAAGCAGTATATACCTTATCCCTGCGCCAAGCCTCATGCGGTCGTCAGGCTCCATTCCTGACTCCTTAGCAAGCTCCTCCGCCTTTAGAAACGGCAGCTCGATGGATTGACCGCAGAGTATATACGGGTTGCTTTGAATAAAAGTAAGGGCGTTCGCGCCGAATTTTTTCCAAGCCCGAATTCCGTATACGGACGGTATCTTTCGGTGGACAAAAAACTCCATCACATTGCGAAGCCCTACCACCTTCAAAAATTCCTCGCCGTACAGCTTAGCCTTTGCGGCGGATATCCCCTCGACCTGCGCGAGCTTTTCAGGGCTGTTTTCAAGTATGTCAAGGCTTTTGTCGCCAAACTTTTTTACTATCGCCCTCGCGGTAACAGGACCTATTCCCTTTACGACCCCGCTCGCAAGGTATCTTTGTATGAGCGCCGCCTCAACGGGCAAAGACCTTATACAGGTTTGAGCCCGAAACTGCCTGCCGAACTTCGAGTGGACGCTGAACGAGCCGGTAAGCTCGAGCTCCTCACCCTCCTCGACATTTCCGAGCTCGCCGACTACGGTAAGCGGGTCGCCGGAATAGTCCAGAACAATCACCGCAAATCCGTTATCATCATTGCGGTAGGTGACGCTGTCGACGACCCCGGATATTTTTACCTCTTTAATTTTCTCCAACTGTGCCGCCACCTCTTTTGACAATCCTGAACCCGCCTCCGAGCTTCTTTTTCAGCTCGCAAAGCCACATCTCGCTGTCCTGGTCTGACGCGGGCTCCTCCACCGCTATATCAGCTTCAAAGCAGCATACATCCCGGCTGCACAAAAACCTCTCAAGCTGATACTCAAAGCACTCGCAGTCTGGGTCGTATAAAATGGTCACCTTCATTTGCGGCTTTTTTGCCCTTGTTTTTCCTGCTTTGCCTACTATCAAAGTAATGGCGATTATTCCTGCCAAGGTCACCAAAATTACCGCCGCTGCCGCTATCAGCTCGCCGTACTGCGTCAAAACCTGCATCAATATTCCCCCTTGAATATTCTTCTGAAATATACTATTCAAAGGGGAATGTATGTGTTCTCATAACAAAGTCATTATACTACACCGAACAGCTCATTGCAAGAAAAGAATGGTCTAATCACTACTTCTCGTTGTCGTCCACCTCTTTTTTTGCAAGCAGCACATTTTCCTCGGAGCGGTTATATACTCTTCCACGCCCGTCGGTGTAGTTGTCCGTTATCACATTTGTCTCCCACATCGGCGTGACATTTCCCTTGGGCTTATAGATTTTTACCTTGTCGTTATTGTATTTTCTTTTACTCATAGCGCTTCCTCCCGCAGATATATTAATCCGTGCCGCAGATTGGCTCGCAGCCTTAGTATTTTTTGCATGTGCGCCGAATCTATTCTCAAATTTTGAAAAGGATATTGTCTCAATAAAAAAAATAAGCTATAATATCACTGATATCACATTGATAGTGAAAATAATCATTTTTCCGGAGGCTGACATATGAACAAAAAATGGCTGCTTATCAAATCTGGACTTCTTCTGATAGTATGCTGGCTGACGTCGCTTGTAATAGTTATGTTCTTTCCCGCCATGTATCAGAAATTCGGGGTCATAATGTGCGTTGTTTTCGGATTTTGCTCAGTTGGAGCGAGCATGTGCATATACGGCAACTATGCTCTCGGGGTCGGAAAGAAGCTTCGCGTCATAGACGAGCGGGCGTCAGGCGAGGACAACTCAAAGTTCGGGCTTTTGCTCGGGCTTGTGCCCACGGCAATAAACTACATCTATGTGATAATTCTCTTCCTATCCAAATTCGGAGTAATAAAATACGACTTTTACCCGCTTTACAAAACGCTGACCTTCTACTTTATGCCGCTTACCTATCTTACCGCTCCCAACTCCGCGGAATATGTCGACGGAGCAGTACAGTCTGTTCCCGTTCCCGCGACCGAGCTCTCGGTCGGAACTCTTGTGCTTGTCACGCTGCTGCCTCTCCTGTTTTTGCTCATAAACCATATTTCCTTCACGGTAAGCTACAAGCAGGTAGATGTAAAGAGCAGGATTCTTTACGGCAAATAATCAAATAAATCATAATTGATAAGACAACCTCATAAGCTTGAGTAAAAACAACTTTCGGAGGTTTTCTTATGTTGAAAAAGCTTTGGGCTAACCGTGTCGGCGCGCTGATTCTTCTTCTTTGCGCCTACCTTTTGGTTTTCGGATTTATAAGCACAGCAAACGAGCCGGTAGCAGTGCTCCCCACCGACGCCGACCCCGGTCTTCCGGTGATAGTGATAGACGCCGGTCACGGCGGAATCGACAGCGGCTGCGTGAGCATAAACGGCGTGGAGGAAAAGGACATCAACCTGAGCATTCTTTTGAAGCTGCGGCAGATGCTTGAAGCTGCAGGATTTGAAACAGCCGTCACAAGAGACACCGATAAATCAATACACGACACCGGCGTGACAGGTCTCGGGAATCAGAAAAAGTCGGACATGGAAAACAGGCTGAAGCTTATTAACTCATTTGACAACGCGATTTTTGTCTCTATACACCAGAACCAGTTTACCGACTCCCGCTACTACGGAGCTCAAATGTTCTATCCGGAGGGAAGCGCCGCGAGCGAAAGGCTTGCAAGGAGCCTTCAGGACAACATAGTTTCCAGGCTACAGCCGGAAAATAAGCGCGAAATAAAGCCGGTCGGCAGCGAGATATACCTTCTCCACTACGCAAACTGCCCCGCAGTCATGGCTGAGTGCGGATTCTTGTCCAACCAGCAGGAGGCTGATAACCTCGAGTCTGACGAATACCAGAGCCGAATGGCGTTCTCGCTGTTCGCAGGAATCTGCGAGTATGTATTCTCTGAGACCGGAATATAGCGGATAACCGGCAAAGAAAGGAAGTATAAACCATATGCCCAAGTCAAAAAGCGTATTTGTCTGCCGGCAGTGCGGCGCCGAGGCTCCGAGATGGAACGGCAAATGCCAAAGCTGCGGGGCGTGGAACACCCTTGAAGAGGTGGAAATTGCTCCGTCAGTTCGCTCGTCACAGTCAAAAAGCTCAAAAAGGGCTAACCTGACAGACAGAATCGCCCCTCTTAACGCTCCTGACGGCAGATTTGATGACAGCGAGGTAAGATACGGCACAGGGATATCAGAGCTTGACAGGGTTCTCGGCGGCGGGCTTGTAAAGGGCTCGATCGTGCTTTTGGGCGGCGAGCCGGGCATAGGAAAATCAACGCTGCTGCTCCAGATATGCCGCTATTTAGGCGAGACTAAGGAGATACTGTACGTTTCGGGCGAGGAATCTGTGAGGCAGATAAGGCTGAGGGCGCAGAGGCTCGGGGTTGAAACCGAAAATCTGTACCTGCTCGCCGAGTCTGACGCCGAGGCGATATGCGATACCATAGTATCAAACAAGCCTGACATAGTTATAATCGACTCCATCCAAACCATGTCCATCCACGACATCAGCTCAGCGCCCGGAAGCATCACTCAGGTGCGCGAATGCACCAGCCTTTTCATGAGGACTGCGAAAAACGAGGAGATACCGTTTTTTATCGTGGGGCATGTCAACAAGGACGGAGCGATAGCGGGACCTAAGGTAATGGAGCACATCGTCGACGCGGTTTTATACTTCGAGGGCGAAAAGAATCTATCCTACCGGATACTGCGAGCAGCAAAGAACAGATTCGGCTCAACAAACGAAATAGGCGTATTCGAGATGAGAGACGACGGCTTAAGGCAGGTGGCAAACCCATCACAGATGCTCCTTGCGGAAAGACCTACCGGAGTATCGGGCTGCTGCGTCGCGTGCGCCATGGAGGGCTCAAGACCTATTCTCGCCGAAATCCAGGCGCTGGTCACAAAAAGCAGCCTTCAGGCTCCGAGAAGAGTCGCCACCGGGTTTGACTACAACAGAGTCTGGCTGATTTTAGCCGTGCTCGAAAAGAGAATGGGCTACTTTTTCGGAAATCTCGACGTTTATGTCAATATAGTGGGCGGACTTAAGATATACGAGCCGGCAGCAGACCTGCCGGTTGCCTTGGCTCTGTACTCCTCGCTCAAGGATAAGCCTGTGGACGAGAAAATTATAGCTATAGGCGAGGTAGGGCTTGGCGGCGAAATACGGAGCGTTACCCACCTCGGACAGAGGATACAGGAAGCTAAAAGACTCGGGTTTGAAAAATGTATCGTGCCAAAGCACTCGCTCGGAGGTATTAAGCCACCCGAGGGAATAGAGGTAATCGGTGTCAGCAGTCTTAAACAGGCGTTCGGGCTGATTACCTGAAATTTACGCAATATCCAAATAAAAAACGGTGTGGGTTGTCTCACACCGATTTTTATGTTATCCCGCTCTGTTTCCCAAGTTAAGAGTCTGAGTTCGCCTAAGAATCAGCGCTCCTCTTACAGACTCGACGATTATCTCGGATGAACCGTCGTCCCTCTCAGCCATCATCAGATCGGCAAGAGGATTCTCGATCTCAGCTGAGATAACACGGTATATTTCCCTCGCTCCATAGCCGGAGTAATCCGCTTTGTCGGCAATATAATCGCATACGTCGTCGGCAAAATTAACAGTTATTCCCTTAGACGCCGCGCGCTCCTTGAGTACATCAAGCCTCATTCGCGCAATCCTCAGGCAGGACTCACGTTCGAGCCTCTCAAACGGGCATACGGCATCGATTCGGTTTACCAGCTCCGATGAAAAAACCTTTGACAAGGCGTCACGCGACTCGCTATGAAGCTGACCTGCCCCAAACCCGCAGGGAGTATTTGAACGCACCGAGGCGTTGGTTGTCAGTATTACCATAGAGTTCTTAAAGGACACCTTTCTGCCGGAGGAATCGGTGAGGCACCCGCTGTCTAAAAGCTGAAGCAGCAGCGCCCTCACTTCGGCGTGAGCCTTCTCAAGCTCGTCGAACAGTATGACCGAGTACGGGCGCTTTCTCACCCTTTCCGTCAGTTCTCCGCCCTCGTCATATCCTACATATCCGGGAGGAGAGCCTATAAGCCTTGAAACGGAGTGCTTCTCCGAAAACTCGGACATGTCAAACCTTATCAGTGAATCCTCGGAGGAAAACATCGCCGCGGCGAGCGCTCTTGCCATAGATGTCTTGCCCACGCCGGTAGGACCGGAAAAAATAAGCGACGCTATCGGTCTTTCCTCCTCCCTAAGTCCTGAGCCGGAACGCTTTAACGCGCCGGCAATAGCATCTACCGCCTTATCCTGACCTATCACGCGGCGCCTTAGCTCGTCGGAAATTCTCTCGATATCCGAGACTCCGCATAGGCTCTCGGGCAGACTGGACTGCATACGAACCACCCTTAATACGTCGTCTGCGCCTACTACAGGAGAAATCGACTCGATGAACGCCTGCTTTGACAGCTCGGAAAAATAGCTTTCCTTGCTGATCTTCCCGCTGACATAGCTGTTAAAGCAGTCGCACAGGCTTGGGCTCTCCAGGCTTTGCCTGTAGCTGGCAAGCTTTACCGAGGAGCACGCCTCGTCAAGAACGTCTATCGCCTTATCCGGAAGACATCTTTCGTTGATAAGCTTTTTTGACAGGCTTACCGCCGCCTCTATCGCGTCTTCACCTATGGTCACGCCGTGGTGGGCTTCATATTTGGGCTTAAGGTTCTCGAGCATTTTTATCGCCGCCTCCTCGCACGGCTCTTCTACTCTCACCAGACAGAACCTTCGTTCAAGCGCCTTATCCTTTTCAATGGTCTTGCGGTACTCACCGTAGGTAGTAGCCCCTATTACCCTTATCTCACCTCTTGCGAGCATAGGCTTGAGTATGTTCGCAGCGTCTATGGCTCCCTCAGCCGCGCCGGCGCCTATCAGCATATGGATCTCATCGATAAAAAGTATGATGTCCTTTGACTGCGACGCCTCGTCTATGCACGCCTTTATCCTCTCCTCAAAATCTCCACGGTACCTGGCTCCTGCCAAAAGCTGTGTCAGGCTGAGTGAATACAGCCGCACGTTCCTCAGCCCGGCGGGAACGTCTGCGGAAGCTATTCTTTGCGCCAATGCCTCTAC
This sequence comes from Candidatus Faeciplasma pullistercoris, assembly GCA_018715525.1. GTDB lineage: Bacteria > Bacillota > Clostridia > Oscillospirales > Ruminococcaceae > Faeciplasma > Faeciplasma pullistercoris. Next base: position 18,221 of record DVLL01000011.1, read on the forward strand.
TATCGCGGTCTTTCCTACTCCCGCCTCCCCGACAAGACAAGGATTATTCTTCTGCCTGCGCAATAGTATTCCTATCAGCCTCTCGAGCTCCTTATCCCTCATTACGCAGGGGTCAAACTCATACGCAGCCGCCTTCTTTACCATGTTGAAGCCGAATCGCTCGAGATTTACAGGCTTTGGCTCGCTCCTGTCCGCAGTCAGAACGCTTTTTTCCACCGCTTCCCCGCAGCTGTGGTGCAGCTTTGAGATGTTACAGCTCAGGTCATAGAGTATTCCTCTCGCGGTCGAGTTCTGCTGGTTCAGGACTGCGTAAAGTATGTGCTCAGTCCCGGTCTTTGTTCCGGAAATGTCGCAGGCGGTCTTTTTTGCGAGCCGTATACACCTCTTTGCAGCCGGAGTAAACATCTGCGAGCTAAGCTGCGTTTTCTCTCCCTTTCCGATGATCTCGCAAACCTTCATATACACGCTTCCGTAACTGACGCCGAACCTGCCGAGTATTCCGCTCGCCGAGGAGCTGTCAGAGGATAAAAGTCCCAAAAGTATGTGCTCAGTCCCTACATATGTGTGCCCTAACTCTGACGCGACCGAAATCGCCTTCTCTATCGCGTCGAGTGAATTTTGTGTAAAGTTTGAGCTTCCGTAGGTTCTGTCAAATTCAAGCATAGTAGCCCTGCCTTTCTTCGCGCAGCGCGCGTTTAACTTACAGCGCCGTCAAAGTACACAGCTTGATGCCATTTGCAGACGGCACTGGTATACTTGACACATATTCCCTGCAATAATCATTATTCGGCTATAATATTTTATGCCCTATGCCGGCTTGGCTAAGACAGAATAATTTTTTCGGTCAGGCTTATTCAGTAACACATTTTACCGCCCGACATAAACTGTACCATAAAGCAAAAACTTGCTTTAATTCTACACACTAAAGGAGACTCTTTTTATGAACTGTTCTTGCTTCGGCGGATATTACTGGTGGATAATCATCCTCATCATCCTCTTTGCATTCAACGGCAACGGATGCAACAGTTGCGGATGCAACAGTTGCGGCTGCAACAACAACTGCGGCAGCTCAAACAACTGCTGTGACAACGGCTGCGGATGCTAAGTCGATAAAACCTTAAAAAACGTCCCCCGGGCATACAGCCCTGGGGACGTTTTTACGCTACCAAATTAAATATATTTTAAACTACCCGCCTATGAACTCACGCATAAGCGCGCCGGACGGTATATGCTCAGTGCCGAGCGGCAGAAGCTCGTCAAGCGCTCTGACAATATCCACAACCTCGGGAAGCTCGCCTGAAAGCTCCCTGAGCTTTGGCAAAAATGTCCTGTAAATAGCCGGCTCGTACGCCAAGAAGGTATCTATCTGGAAATGTGCCCGGCACTTATAGGGAAGTATGTAGTTTTGCTCCCCCATCTCAACGCTGTGATACATCATTATGGTCTCTTCGATCGTTCTGTCTCTGAAAAGCTTATCCCTGAGCATTCTTCTTAACAGCCTTATCTTGCTTGGGTGAAGCTTATCACCCTCGGAATCCACTACTCTTGTGCGTACGCTCGCGTATATCCTCTCGGAAAAGCTGTCCTTCTGACCGAGCACCGCGGGATTCAGAGCATGTATGCCCTCTACGACCACAAAGCCGCCGTTTCTGTTTATCAGCCTGTCTGTCATTACTCTGGTGTTGGTGCTGAAATCATACTCCGCGACATGTATGCTCTGCCCGTCTATCAGCCTTTTCAGCTCGGAATTCAGGAACTCTGCATCCAGTCTCTCAGGGGATTCAAGGTCTATCTTATTTTCTGATTTTAACCTTTTCTCTACGTCATTAAAGCCCTTAAAATAGCTGTCCATCGAGATGTAGCAGATATTATATCCCTTGCTCCTGACCATATCTGAAAGCATCGAGGCTACGGTCGTCTTCCCGCTTCCGGACGGACCCGAAATAAGTATCAGGGGCTTACTCTCGCTTCCGTCCGAAATGATTTTATTAGCTATTGATTCTATCTGGTCGGTAACCGCTCTCTCGCTCTTTAGTATAAACTCCTGAGCGCTCTCCGATATGCCGAGGTTGATTTCACTTGTGGTGATGATTTTCTCCATGCTAATCCCTCTTGTATTTTTCTGCGAGAGCTATTATCTGATCCGCGAAACGGGCAAGGTCCTTGTTCGCGCCGCCGCGGTTCTGTTCGATGATGTGCATAAGGCTCTGACCGGCGTTGACAAGTCTTTCGTAAACCGCATCCGCCTTGCGGGTGGGAGCGGACTTCTTGCTTATGAGCACCCTCTTGCCTACTTCCGTCTGAACCACCGAGTCGCCAAGCGCAAAGCCGTCCCCCGAATACGGAGGAATGGCAGGTATCGACAGCTCGTTCTCGATGGTTTTTGCAAACTCATCGCAGCTGAGCTCCTGACCGTGGTTTACAAAGACCATCTTTGGCTTCTGGGGCATCTTCTCCAACCAGCCAAGAAGCATATTTTTATCTGCATGACCGCTTATGCCTTCAAGCTGAGCTATGCGGGCGTTGACATGAATATCCTCGCCGAATAGCTTTACATCTGTCGCTCCTTCAATTATCTTTCTGCCCAGAGTTCCCTCCGCCTGATAGCCTACGAAAAGTATAGTCGACTCATGACGCCAAAGATTGTGCTTAAGGTGATGGCGTATTCTTCCCGCCTCGCACATTCCGCTTGCCGACAATATGACCTTCGGGGACGGATCTGCGTTAATAGCCTTTGACTCCTCGCTGGTGACCGAAAGATACAGTCCCGGGAAGAAAATCGGGTTAACGCCGCTGTTTACCAGCGCAAGCGTTTCTTTGTCAAAATAGCTCTTGAGTCTTGGATTGATATAGATCGCCGTAGCGTCTACAGCCAGCGGGCTGTCTACCCATACGCTGAAATCATTGTGCCTTTTTAGTATATTGTTTTCCTTGATATATCTGAACAGGTACAAAAGCTCCTGGGTTCTTCCGACAGCAAAGGATGGAATGACGACATTGCCTCCCTTGTCAAAGGTAGACTCTATTATCTCGCTGAGCTGACCGACATAGTCCGGTCTCGGACCGTGAAGCCTTGTGCCGTATGTCGACTCGATCACTACATAATCTGCCATCGGAGGCGTCTGCGGGTCTCGCAGCAGCGGACGGCTGATATTTCCGAGATCCCCTGAGAACATAATAGACCTTGTTTTGCCGTCTTCCGTCACAGTGATTTCTATGCAGGAGCTTCCAAGTAAATGACCCGCATCAATAAATCTAATTTTTATTCCGTCAAAAATCTCGCAATATTCGTCATACCTCTTGGGCTCAAAGAGTTCAAGAGACTTTTCCGCGTCCTTGGAGGTATAAAGCGGATCAACATGCTCTCTGCCGGAACGCTCGTTCTTTCTGTTCTGCCATTCCGCATCCGACTCCTGGATATGCGCGGAATCCATGAGCATTATGCGGCAAAGCTCATATGTCGCCTCGGTAGAATATATCGGAGCGCCGAAGCCGTTCGCAACCAAAAACGGTATCCTGCCAGAGTGGTCTATATGAGCGTGCGTGAGAAGCAGCGCGTCGATCTCGCCGTAAGCATAGGGTATTTCGACATTCTCGTAAACATTTCCTCCCTGCTCCATGCCGCAGTCGACAAGTATCTTTTTCCCGCATGCCTCCAAGAGCGTACAGGAGCCTGTTACCTCATGAGCAGCGCCAATAAAATAAATATTCATATCCATCCTCCTTTTCGGACAGCATGGCAAACTTGAGATGATAATTTGCCTGTGATTATATTATCCTTCCAAAGCCGTTATTTGTCAATAAAATTATCGAAAATTTCATTAAAAATACAAATATATTTATGCAGTTTTATTCCGGCATGCGGTACAAGTATATACCAAACAAGCACAAAAATACGCCTTTGTCCGAAACTCCGGGCAAAGGCGTGTATTACGCTGCAAAATGAAAAAGAGCAAGCTCTCAGGCTCGCTCCGAAGATGGCGCGTCTTGCGGGACTCGAACCTGCGGCCTACTGCTTAGAAGGCAGTTGCTCTATCCAGCTGAGCTAAAGACGCAAAAATGGAGCGGGTGATGGGAATCGAACCCACGCAACCAGCTTGGAAGGCTGGAATTCTACCATTGAACTACACCCGCATACCCGCCTCATCTCAGGCGGCTTCATTAGTATATCACCCGTTTGCGAAAATGTCAAGAGATTTTTTTATTTTTCCGCGGGATTTAATTTGACCACTTTTACGGCATCGTTTTATCTACACATGCTAATTTTAGATGTTTATATTGATTTAGCGCTCAGGCTGTGGTAAAATTACTTCCGCTGCTTTTAAATATAACATATGTAAAAGGATTGTGCGACATGATTTTCGGAAAGTATATCAACAAATATTACATAAAATACGCGCCGATACTGCTGTTGGGCATTCTCGCGCTGATAGCTGTCGACTATTTGCAGCTTCTTGTGCCGGAGATTTACCGTACGGTTGTCAACGGCGTAAACGAGGGAGCGGTCACCGACGCCTCCGGGGCGGTCAGCGCTTTTGACCTCGACTTTCTTCTTGACAAGGTCTGCCTGCCTCTTATCGGAATTATCGTCAGCATAGTCTGCGGAAGATTCATGTGGAGAATATGCTTCTTCGGCTCCGGAATAAGGGTTGAAACAGATATAAGGGGTCAGATGTTCGATCATTGCAAGGAGCTTTCTCAGCAGTATTATCAGCTCAACAAGGTCGGAAACCTGATGTCGCTTTTCACAAACGATCTTGAAACCGTTCAGAACTGCTTCAGCTCTGGAATACTGATGTTCTGCGACGCCCTGTTTTTAGGAATACTCGCTGTTGCCAAGATGATGAACATGAACATCATACTCGCGCTCCTTTCGATGATCCCGATGGTACTCCTGCTTATTGTCGGATTGATTATAGGCAAGTATATGACACATAAATGGGAAAAGCGCCAGGAGGCGTTCTCTCTTTTGTCCGACTTCTCACAGGAGAGCTTCGCCGGAATCGCCGTCATCAAGGCGTTTGTTAAAGAGGGCAAGGAGCTCGCAGCGTTCAAAAAGCTCAACAAAGAAAACGAGGTCACAAATGTGGAGTACACAAAGCTCTCCGTTGCGCTCAACGTATTTGTGACACTATTAGTCGAATCGGTAATATGCGTTATACTCGGATACGGCGGATATCTTGTGTACAAGGGGATATTCAACGCCGGTCAGCTGGTTGAGTTTATAGGATATTTTACCGCGATAGTATGGCCTGTCATGGCTATATCAGAGCTTATCAATATGCACTCCCAGGGCAAGGCGTCCCTGTTAAGAATAACGGAGCTGCTTGACGCGCCGGTAGAGGTCAAAGACTCCGACAGCGTTACAGACATTCCGCAAATCAAGGGAGATATAGAATTTAAAAACCTCACCTTCCGCTATCCCTCAGGCGAGTATGACGCCCTGAGCAATGTCTCCTTCCAAATAAAGGCTGGCGAAAATGTCGGCATAATCGGAAGAACCGGCTCGGGAAAAACTACGATAGTGGACCTTATCCTAAGAACCTACAATGTTCCCGACGGTACCATCTTTATAGACGGCAAAGACATAAACAGCATACCGATAAAGACAGTCAGAAGATTCTGCGCGTATGTCCCGCAGGATAATTTTCTCTTCAGCGACACAATAGAGCACAACATCAGCTTTGCCTCCGACGGTAAAACTCCGCAGGACGCGGTGAAAGCGGCAAAATACGCTGCCGTGGATGATAATATCGTTGAGTTCGCGCACGGCTATCAAACCGTCCTCGGAGAGCGAGGCGTCACCGTTTCCGGAGGACAGAAGCAAAGAATATCCATTGCGCGAGCGCTTATGAAGGACGCGGCTATCCTCATCCTTGATGACTCCGTCTCAGCGGTAGACGTCAAGACCGAAAAGGAAATACTCGCCAGCCTTAAGACAGTGCGCTCCGGCAAAACGACAATCCTTATCGCTCACAGAGTGACCACCATCGAAAACATGGACAAAATTATATTCATAGACGACGGCAGGGTCATAGACGCCGGAACTCACGACCAGCTATACGAGCGCTGCAAGGATTACAGACTGACCGTGGACCTGCAAAGACTTGAAATCAAAAAGGAGGGCGCCGTAAATGCGTGAATACTTTCCCCTCATCGCTGTCGGAGCGGTAATAGGCGTTTTGTCCGTGATATCAATACTCGCCTACGCTTCCATCAAGGACAAAAAGACTACCATAGGCTTTGACAGGAATATGCCCGACTCTGAAATAACCGCAAGGCTGCTAAAATACGCCAAGCCGTACGCGGGACAATTTGTTCTGG
>DVLL01000012.1 GCA_018715525.1 Candidatus Faeciplasma pullistercoris
AGCCATGGCGCTATTGCCGAGGACGCTCCCATGGAGTTCAAGATAACCGTTGATGTTACCTATGTAGGCGACGCCAAGACTCCCGTAGAGGCTACAACTGACGATGAGGCTGCTCCCGCAGAGTCTACCGATACTCCCGCAGAGGACACCACTCCTGCAGAGGACACCACTCCTGCTGAGACCGGTGTTGCTCTCGCCTTGGTTCCTATGGCTGTAGCTGCTGCTGCTCTGGTAGTTGCTAAGAAGAGAAAGTAATTACCCGAAACCAAGAGTATTACCGCAGCTTGCAGCGCCCTTGTCATGACAAGGGAAAACAGCAACAATACTCAGTTAGAAAAATTCCACCTCGCGGTTTAGCGGGGTGGAATTTTTTGCTGTAAAAATAGAGGTAATCAGTCCGGATGTTTTTTGCCGGCTGAGCAGCCGCGGCAACCTCCGCAGGAACCGCACCCTCCGCAGCAGCTACAGCTGCCCGATTTTTTTCTGATGTACACAGACCTAACGGCAAGCACAAGCGCAAACAGCAAAACGACTCCGATTATGATTGATATGTACATATTTGACTCCTTTCCAAAAGCTTGAATTCTGTTAAAACAGGCTTGATATCATGTATACTGCGAACGACGCCGCCCACGCTATTCCGCACTGACCTATTACCATGGCGGCTGCCCACTTGCCTCCGAGCTCCCTTTTAACCGAGGCGATAGCCGCCACGCAGGGTGTGTACAAAAGGCAGAATACCAATAGTGACAGCGCGGAGGATACAGTCAATACCTCATGAAGAGCGGCCGCGCTTCCGAAGAGAACGGTGAGCGTTGAGACAACGCTTTCCTTAGCCATAAAGCCGGATATGAGCGCGGTGGTAAATCTCCAGTCACCGAACCCAAGAGGCAGGAATACCGGAGCGATTATGCCTGACAGCATGGCGAGGATGCTCTGGGAGGAATCTGAAACCAGGTTGAACCGCATATCAAAGCTTTGCAGGAACCAGATAACGATTGTCGCTATGAAAATGACCGTGAACGCCCTTTGCAGGAAATCCTTTGCCTTATCCCAAAGAAGGTGCGCTACATTCTTTAAGCCCGGCATGCGGTAGTTCGGCAGCTCCATCACAAATGGCACAGGCTCGCCTCTGAACGCTGTTTTTTTGAGCACAAGCGCGGTAATTATCGCCATGATTATCCCAAAGACATAAAGCCCTATCATCACAAGCGCTGAGTGCTCGGGGAAAAACGCCTCGCAGAAAAAGGCGTATATAGGGAGCTTGGCGGTGCAGCTCATGAACGGAGTGAGAAGTATCGTCATTTTGCGGTCACGCGCCGAGGAGAGAGTCCTGCTTGCCATGACGCCGGGTACGGTGCAGCCAAAGCCTATCAGCATCGGCACTATGCTCCTGCCGGACAGTCCGAGCTTTCTAAGGAGCTTATCCATGATGAACGCGACTCTTGCCATGTACCCGCTGTCCTCAAGCATGGAGAGAAAGAAGAACAAAACGATTATGATTGGGATGAAGCTGAGAACGCTGCCCACGCCGTTGAAGATTCCGTCTATGACCAAGGAGTGAAGTATCTCGTTTACGCCTGCCGACGTCATCGCGGAGTCTGCAAGCGCGGTCACAGCATCTATCCCTGCCTCGAGATAGCCTTGAAGAGCGCCTCCTATGACGTCAAAGGTCAGCCAAAAAACTATCCCCATTATCGCTATGAACGCGGGTATGGCGGTGTACTTTCCGGTGAGCAGCCTGTCTATTTTCCTGCTGCGGATATGCTCCTTGCTCTCCCTCGGCTTTATCACCGAGCCGCGGCATACGCTTTCTATATAAGAAAAGCGCATTTTAGCGATTGCGGCTGCGCGGTCAAGCCCGGTCTGAGCCTCTGTCTCAAGCGCTATGCGCTCAAGCAGCTCGCTCTCGTTTTGCGAGAGTCCAAGCTTGGAAATTATGCGCTTATCTCCCTCGAGCGCCTTGCCTGCCGCAAACCGCAAGGGTATGCCGCAGGATTCGGCGTGGTCGTCTATCAGGTGCATTATTGCGTGGAGCCCGCGGTGGACAGGGTCGTCCGGTGAACAAAAATCTATTTTGACAGGAGTCTCCTGATATTTTGCCACATGGATCGCGTGGCTTATCAGCTCCTCTATGCCCTCGCCCTTTGAAGCGGAAATCGGCACCACAGGGACTCCGAGAGCGGCCTCAAGCTCGTTGATTCTTATTGAGCCGCCGTTTTCCCTCAGCTCATCCATCATGTTAAGAGCTACTACCATTGGCATGCCGAGCTCTAAAAGCTGCATGGTCAGGTAAAGATTTCTTTCGATGTTAGTAACGTCAACTATGTTAATAATGCCTTTGGGCTTATCCCGAATGACAAATTCACGCGTCACTATCTCCTCGCTGCTGTAGGGAGACATGGAGTATATTCCGGGAAGGTCGGTAATGAGGGTGTTGTCATGCCCCCTTATGACGCCGTCCTTTCGGTCTACCGTTACGCCGGGGAAGTTTCCCACATGCTGCTTTGAGCCGGTCAGACGGTTAAACAGGGTAGTCTTTCCGCAGTTTTGGTTTCCGACAAGCGCGAATGTCAGCAGCTCGCCGTCGGGCAGGGGATTTTCGCTCGCCTTGTCGTGAAATTTGCCCGACTCGCCGTAGCCGGGATGCAGCTGTTCGTAGTGAGGCTTTATTTTGGCATCCTTTTTTGTAATATCACGGGTAGGCTTCGGCTTGTGCGGCTCGCTTACCTCTATTGTCTCGGCGTCGCTTAAACGTATAGAGAGCTCATACCCGTGGATCCGCAGCTCGACCGGGTCGCCCATCGGGGCGAACTTTGTCACGGTTACCTCGGTGCCCTGAATAAGTCCCATGTCCAAAAAATGCTGCCTCAGAGCCTGGGTCACGGTGTCCTGCTTTCCCACCGAAAGTATTGTTGCGGTGCAGCCCGCCTTTAATTCACTCAGCTTCATTTGACCTTTTCCTCCTGCTCATATAGTGTTGTGCACGCATGGTTAGCGTATGCTAACTTAAACCTTGAAAATAAGTCAGCAGATGCTTGCTCCGTCTTAAAATCAAACAGGCGCCTATGCTTTTCGCGGCTAAATCGGCGAACAAGTCCCTGGACGCTGGGACAGACCGCGCAATTTGATCTTAAAATTGAGTTAGCATATGCTAAATGTGAACAGTATATTACATGTCCCGCAATTTGTCAACACCTATTTGCATATTTTTTTGTCAAAGCATGTCCTAAGCTTGATTTGCCAGCCTTTTCGTGGTACAGTATATTCGGATGCGGCGCCGAAAAAGACTACTGTCAGGCAAAAAGGCATGACATCTTAAAAAGGAGCGTTAGGTAATGAACTTGCAGGAATCAGGTCAGATGTACCTTGAGACTATATATGTACTTTCAAAAAAGGGTGATGGAGTGCGTTCTCTGGATGTTGCGTCTCAGATGAACTATTCCAAGCCGAGCGTCAGCAGGGCGATAGGAATACTTCGCAAAAGCGGATATCTGACTGTCGATGAAAGCGGATATCTGCACCTTACGCCGGCGGGAGAGAGCGTAGCGTCAAAAATCTACGAGCGGCACACTCTTCTGACAGAGCTGTTTATCAGACTGGGGGTTGACCCGGATATCGCCGCCTCTGACGCCTGCAAGCTTGAGCACGGGATAAGCGACGAGTCATTTGAGGCGATAAAAAGGCATGTAAGGCGGTATGAAGGTAAAACAGGGGAGTAATTTTGACTGCTGTGCGGTATAAGCTGACAAAGAGAGCGCATATGCGTATGCACAGAAAAGGAAGCCCTCGGATATGCTCCGGGGGCTTCCTTCTGCTTACTAAGTTTAGGTTTGCTGAATAGGATTATATGCTCTAAACGGACTGCCGGAGCCTGAGCTAAATCTCTGTTAAATAAAAAACTTCTATGATAATTGCCGGGATGGAAGCTGATATTAGAGCTTTCAGCCCTTGGTTTATATATTGTGACATACCGGCGTGTCAAGCTCGATAGGTTAAAACTGACTTTGCCGTTTTCTCAATCAGCGGGATTCTGCTCTTCAAAAATTATCGTGGCTTCCCGGCATGGCGAATAACTCCTGGTATTTGACTTTTTTGAAAAAATTAAATGAATAAGGCATACCCACCGTAACGGAATATCCACTCTGGTGCTCTAAATTCATAATGATGCAATCAGTTTTCTTTCCCGCAATCGGAACACAGGCGTCATACGCGATGGCGCTGACTTTAATCTTATTCTGGTCAGCTAAGTTTTTATGCTCTTTGACTAAAAAGTCAATTACCTCACGGGATGATGGATGCTCGCTTCCGTCATATGTGGCGGAAAAAGCTACGCTGCCGTCTGGATTCATAACAGCTCCGGCAGGATAAAACTCATGGTTTTTCCAATAGATGCTGCACTGCCTGAAGCAGCACATTCATCACGTCTCCGCATTCGTCCTTTGGGGTCATGGTGTACTCTCCTGTGTATTTCAGATTATTTTTTTCAGATACGCGTTTCAGCGCCCGACTGCGCCTTCCTGCCGGATTTTTCGGTCAGCCTCGCAGGCGGGCTTTTGTCTCTTATTTTATCCCCACATATCCTGTCTTTTCTATGAGCTCCTGTCCCTCCTCGGAGAGGAGCCAGTCGATGAGCAGGGGTATGTTTTCGTTTTCGTTGTCGCTTCGGTATATGGCGTAAAACTCAGTTATTATCGGATAGCTGCGGTTTTTGATGTTCTCAGAGCTTGGGTACACTCCGTCTACCGAGATCATCTTAACCCCCTCGTTGCCGACCATCCCGTCCATGTAGTACCTAAATGAGAAGCCTATCGAGCCTCCCGCTATTGCCAGAGGGGACTTGATGCCTATTTTTGTGTCCCCCATAAACGCCTCGAACACAGTCTGACTGCCGCTGCCCTGTAGCCTTGTGACCGGGTTTATGACTCTGTTTGCGCCTCCCACCTCAGACCAGTTGGTGTACTCGCAGGAGTAGATTTTTCTTATATCGGAAGAGCTCAGGTTTTCAATCGGGTTTTGGCTGTTCACGAAAAAGACAAATCCCTCGAGGCCTATAGGTACGAACTTAAGCTCCACTCCCATGCTGAGGGCATAGTCAAGCTGCTCCTGGGAGGGCGAGGCGCAAAAAAGAATATCCGTAGAGCCGTCTACTATCGCCTGATAGCCTCTGACCGTGTTGTTATACTGCATGACGCTGTCCGGGGCAAAGTTTTCGCCGTAGTAATTGTCGCTCGAGAAGCTTCCTCCCTCATAGGTGACGCACCCCTGCGGGTATACGCTGTCTATCACCGCTGCGTAGACCGGTACGAGAGCCGCAGCTCCGTCAAGAACCGGCAGGTCTCCCGTAAGGGTAAGCGAGGCATCGATTTCCGGCAGGTCTGAGCCATCCTCAAAGGGCAGATACTGTCCGACATCTACCATCTGAGCCCTTGACGCGTCGCTGAAGTTGTTGGAGAGGCGGCGGGTGAGAAGCTGGTACATGCCGAGGTTGAACGCCGCAAATACCGCTGCCGTAAGCGCGAGCGCGGCAAGTTGTCCGGCGAGCCGCATATCACCACAGCTCCTTTCCGATGAAGTATATTATTGAGCAGTGCCGGTATGCGTAAACCGCCCAGATAAAGTGCGCTGCGGTAAGCGCAAGACATATTCCTATGACGCAGATAAGTGCTATTGTAAAGGTTCGCTTTTTCATGACGTGCTCCTCACATGTAGGCTATTGAGAACATAAGCATTATGATAAAGCCGACAACTACAAGGAAAAGTATCCCGAATATTACAGACATGACGATAAGGAAGATGCTCCTTGACCTTATCTGCTGCTTTGAAAAGCTGCCGGGGGCGTTATTATTTTTTATCCATGCGTAAAGAAAGAGAAACAGGCTGACTATAAAAACAGCCGTAACTGCGATCGGAATGCCGAAAAACAGATAAAGATAAATCACCTTAGGACAACTCCTTTCCCGACGAGTTTCGACACTTTCCGCCTTGTGAAGAAAGTTTGCTCCACATGCCTAAAGCCGGCAACAGAACAGTGCTATGAACGGGGGTAGATAAAGAGAGAAGAAAAGTCTTGCTATGCAATCTTATACGCGGCTTACGCTTTGGCACTATAAAATCAGCAAGCGTTATGTGCCTAAAATCCGGCTTAGCCTTTCTCAGATCATATCAGCCATCGAATAGAGCCCGGCAGGCTTGCCTACTATAAACGCCGCCGCGTTTACGGCGCCGACCGCGAATACCTCTTTTGACGCCGCCGAGTGGGAGAGGGTGATTACCTCGTCTCTGCCCGCGAATATTATCTCATGCTCTCCGACTATCGTACCGCCTCGCACAGAGTGTATGCCTATTTCGGAGCGCTCTCTCTTTTTGCGGACGTTGTGCCTGTCGTATATATAGCTGTATCTATTGCCGCAGCTCTCGTTTATAGCGTCGGCGAGCATAAGCGCAGTTCCGCTCGGAGCGTCTATCTTCTGGTTGTGGTGCTTTTCGATTATTTCGATGTCATACTGCTCGCTTAAGATAGACGCCGCCTTTTTGGCGAGCTCCCTTAAAAGGTTGATGCCTATCGACATGTTCGCCGTAAAGAATATCGGGATCTCCGCAGAGGCGGATTTGATTTTAGCTATTTCCGCCTCGTTGTAGCCGGTGGACGCGAGAACCAAAGCTGTTCCATTGGTTTTGGCGTATCCCAGAAGTCCGTCAAGCGCCGACGGATGGGAAAAATCTATTATAACATCCGGGCAGACCGCAAGCTCGAAAGGGGTTTTGTACACCTCAAAATCTGAGTACTTCTGACAGACCTTGTCTATTCCGGCGATGACCCTGATGTCCTCCCTCTGGGAAATGATATCGTTTACGACCCTGCCCATTTTGCCGCAGCAGCCGCTTATTACCGCGCTTGTCAATTTGACGCTGCCTCCTTTGTTTGTCTCATTGTAAATATTGTATCAGTCGAAGTAGCCCTTGACCGCGAGAAGCTCAGCCATGAGGACTCCGCCGCCAGCCGCGCCTCTGAGGGTGTTGTGGGAAAGGCAGACGAACTTGTAGTCATACTGGGTGTCCTCTCTGAGCCTTCCCATCGAGATCGCCATGCCGCCCTCGAGATTTCTGTCAAGCTTAGCCTGCGGACGGTCGTTTTCTTCAAAGTAGTTTAAGAACTGCTTGGGGGCGGAGGGAAGCTTCAACTCCTGAGGAACGCCGGCGAACTCCTTCCAGTCCTTGAGTATCTGTTCTATGGTGGGCTTGTTCTCAAACTTTACAAACACCGCCGCCGTATGTCCGTTTGAAACGGGGACTCTGAGGCACTGAGTCGTAATGGCGGGAGAATCGGCAACTACTATTTTATCGCCCTCGATCCTGCCCCAAACCTTGAGCGGCTCCTTTTCGCTCTTTTCCTCCTCGCCGCCTATGTAGGGAATGAGATTGTCAACCATCTCGGGCCAGCTCTCAAAGGTCTTTCCCGCGCCGGATATCGCCTGATAGGTGCAGGCAAGAACCGCCTTTATGCCGTACTTTCTCAGCGGATGAAGAGCGGGGACATAGCTCTGAATAGAGCAGTTTGACTTTACGGCTATAAAGCCGCGCTTTGTACCGAGTCTTTTCCTCTGAGCGGGAATGATGTCGATATGCTCGGGGTTGATCTCGGGAACTACCATCGGGACGTCTGGAGTGAAGCGGTTTGCCGAGTTATTTGACACGACAGGGCACTCCAGCTTGGCGTAGGCTTCCTCAAGAGCCTTTATCTCATCCTTTTTCATGTCGACAGCGCAGAATACGAAGTCTACCATAGAGGCGATCTTCTCCTTGTCTGCGGTAGCGTCCATGACTATCATGTCCTTGACGCTCTCCGGGATAGGATCGTCCATAGACCACTTTTTGCCTACAGCCTCAGAGTAGGGCTTTCCGGCAGATCTCGGAGAGGCAGCCAAGACCTTGATCTTGAACCACGGGTGGTTCGCAAGGAGGAGGATAAACCTCTGTCCGACCATTCCCGTTGCCCCTATGATACCTACGTTATAGTTTTTCATACAGAATCTCTCTTTCCGGGAAGCCGGCGGCCTCCCAAAGCTAAAATAAAGCTCAAATCGCGCCGAAACAGTTGAAAAACCTGACGGCTTAGGCTATAATGAAATAGCATACGCCGCTGGCTGAAACGTGTCCTTTAACGATTTAAGCTGACACATAAATAGTATAGCATCTGAACACGCAACAGTCAACCAAAACGGAAAATTTATCGCGCTAAATTCCTAAAGATTGGAGCTTTAACTTAAATGCCTGACATAGACAACCTCAAAAAGAGCGATTTTTACTATGAGCTTCCCCAGGAGCTTATAGCCCAGACGCCGATAGAGCCGAGAAACGCCTCGAGGATGATGGTCATAGAGCGTCAGACGGGAAAAATCACGCACGACCATTTTTATAATCTCGGAAAATACCTTCGCAAGGGAGACACTCTGATAGTCAACGATTCGAGAGTCCTTCCCGCGAGGATTTACGGTGAAAAGGCTGACAACGGCAGCTTTATCGAGTTTTTGCTTCTTGAGCAGAGGGAGAACATGGTCTGGGAGATACTCTGCCGCCCCGGAAAGAAAGCTAAGGTCGGAACCCGGTTCAGCTTCTGCGGAGGCAGACTCACCGCCGAGATACTTGAGGTTCTGGAGGACGGCAACCGCATAGCAAGGTTTTACTGCGAGGGGAGCCTTTACGCGGTCCTTGATGAGATAGGTCAGATGCCCCTTCCTCCGTACATAACAGAGAAGCTGAGGGACAAGGAAAGATACCAGACGGTATATTCAAACGAGGTGGGCTCAGCCGCAGCCCCCACGGCTGGACTGCATTTTACAGAGGAGCAGCTTAAGAGCCTTGAGGAGGCGGGTATAAATATCGGCAGAGTGACACTTCATGTGGGGCTTGGGACCTTCCGCCCGGTCAAGGAGGACAAGGTCGCGGATCACAAGATGCACTCCGAGTATTATGAGCTCTCAGAGAGCACCGCTCTGCTGATAAACCGCACGAAGGCTCAGGGCGGCAGGGTGATAGCTGTCGGAACCACCTCCTGCCGCACGCTCGAGAGCGTTGCTTCCCTCAACGACGGCAAAATAGTCGCTTCGCACGGCAGCACAGACATTTTTATATATCCCGGCTATAAGTTCAAGGCGATAGACGGGCTTATAACAAATTTCCATCTCCCGGAGAGCACGCTTATAATGCTTGTTTCGGCGTTTTTGGGGTATGAAAACACCATGAACGCCTATAAGTGCGCGGTGGACGAGAGGTACAGGTTCTTCAGCTTCGGGGACGCGATGGCGATTTTGTGATAAGTATGGCGGTATCGGTTGACGAAACGCCGCCGAGGTAGTATAGTTATACGTGCATAATATTTGTTTGCGACATCAGGGGGTAGAAAAATGAGCCTTAAAAGAGATCTTAAAACGCTGAACGAATTTACGGACAATCCTTATGATGCCAAGTATCGTCCCGAAAAGGAAATGAGAAAATTTTTCATACTGCTTATGATATTGCTTCCGATACTTTTAGGCTTATTCCGCGGTTTTTGGATACTTGCTGCCGGACCGCTGTCTATATACTGGATAGTAATGTTCGTCAAATCCCGCGAATACTGGAAGGCGCTCGGCTGGAAGACGATCTGGTGGATACTCCCGACCGTAATAATGGGGATTGTCGGAATTGTCCTTGCCGCTACAGGCGCAATTTTCAGCCTCTTCAACTGGATATTCAACAACCTGTTCTTCTATGTATGATCTATAAAGTTCTGATTCGGAGTTAATTGATGTTTAAGATAATTTGCAGGGAGGGCAACGCCCGCAGGGGAGAGTTTTCCACCGTACACGGCGTTATACAGACCCCTGTTTTTATGAATGTAGGTACAGCCGCCGCCATAAAGGGCGGAATATCCTCTATAGACCTTGAAAACCTGAAATGTCAGGTCGAGCTGTGCAACACCTATCATCTTCACTTAAGGCCTACCGACGAGGTCATAAAAAAGCTCGGCGGGCTTCACAAATTTATGAACTGGCACCGCCCGATTCTCACTGATTCCGGAGGCTTTCAGGTATTTTCCTTAGCCAAGCTTCGTAAGATAAAAGAAGAGGGAGTATATTTTAACTCCCACATAGACGGCAGGCGGATTTTCATGGGTCCCGAGCAGAGCATGCAGATACAGTCCAACCTCGGCTCAACGATAGCGATGGCGTTTGACGAGTGTGTTGAGAACCCCGCTCCGAAGAGCTACTCGAAAAATTCCTGCGAGCGAACCACACGCTGGCTCAAGCGCTGCGCAGATGAGATGAAAAGGCTGAACTCGCTGGAGGATACAATAAATCCTCATCAGCTTCTTTTCGGAATAAATCAGGGCTGTACCTTTGACGACCTTCGCATAGAGCATATGAAGCAGATACGCGATTTCGACCTTGCCGGCTACGCCATAGGAGGACTCGCCGTAGGAGAGCCCACCGAGGTAATGTACAGGATAATAGAAAGCGTCGAGCCGTATATGCCTAAGGATAAGCCGAGGTATCTTATGGGCGTCGGAACGCCGTCAAATATAATCGAGGGCGTTTACAGGGGAATAGATTTCTTCGACTGCGTGATGCCGTCGAGAAACGCAAGGCACGCCACCATTTTCACATGGAACGGTATAATGCACGCGACGAACGCCCGCTATGAGCTTGACGAGCGTCCTATCGACCCTGAATGCGACTGCCCCACCTGTAAAAACTTCTCAAGAGCCTACATAAGGCACCTGTTCAAGGCAGACGAGCAGCTCGGGGGACGATTGGCGGTTCAGCACAATCTGTATTTTTACAATACTCTTATGGAAAAAATACGTCTTGCGCTGGACGAGGGACGCTTTGAAGAGTTCAGGAACAAATATTCCCCGCTTCTTGCCTCCAAGCTGGAGGACTGACGGCTCTGCGGCTTTCGCCGAGGACAGATTTTGATTTAAGAGACGTAAGGAAACGGAGTTAAATTATATGACGCTGGTTGAAGTTTTTTTGATAGCCTTAGGTCTTTCGATGGATGCTTTCGCGGTTTCCGTGACAAACGGAATGTGCCGAAAAAACATGAAACTCGGCTGGACGATCGGCATTGGAGCCTGCTTTGGGCTTTTTCAGGGCTTGATGCCCGCCGCCGGGTTTGTTTTGGGAAGCACCTTCGCCAAGTATGTGCAGTCTGTTGACCATGTGATAGCCCTTGTTCTTCTTGGCTTTATAGGCGGAAAGATGCTTATTGACGGAGTGGAGAAAAAGGACGAAGACGATTCCTGCGTGTGTGTGCTTACGCTCGGCGCGCTGCTTTTGCAGGGCGTCGCTACGAGTATAGACGCGCTCGCGGTTGGAGTGTCCTTTGCCGCGGTAATGGACGGCTATGCCACTATGCTTATGAGCGTATCGGTGATAGCGCTGACAACATTTGTGCTGAGCGTCATAGGCGTTGCCGTAGGCAAGAGGTTCGGAGATTTCTTAAACAACAAGGCGCAGATAGTAGGCGGTTTGATTCTTATCGGTATAGGGGTGAAAATCTTTGTCGAGCATGTTTTCTTCTGACGCGGGGCTTTGCATTTTCGATCTTGACGGAACGCTCGTGGATACGATACAAGACCTCGGCAACAGCATGAGCTACGCGCTCAGAGAGCTTGGACTGCCTGTAAGGACGATGGAGGAGTATACGCGCTTTGTCGGCAACGGCACGCTGCTTCTGGCAAAGCGTTCGCTTCCTGACAGCCTTAAGGAGGACGAGCAGCTTCTTAACAAGGCGCATGAGCTTTTCAGCGGCTATTACGCTGTGCACTACGCAGACAATTCCCGTGTTTACGACGGTATACAGCCTGTTTTGGATGAGCTCAGGGGCAGGGGAGTGAAGCTCGGCGTTCTTACAAACAAGCCTGACAGATTTGCCAAGACGATAATAGAAAAGCTTTTCCCAAAGGGAACCTTTGATATAGTGCTGGGAAGCAGGGACGGTGTTCCCAAGAAGCCGGATCCGGCTGCCGAGAACGAGATAATCTATGCCCTCGGAGCGGACAAAAGCCGCGTTTTTCATCTCGGGGATTCCGATGTGGACGTTTTTACCGCAAAAAACGCCGGCGTAAGGAGCATTGGCTGTTCGTGGGGATTTCGCTCAAGGCAGTCGCTTGTTGACGCGGGCGCGGATTTTATCGCGGACAGGCCGTGGGATATATGCGAAATTTTATTAAAAAACAGTTGAAATCTGGTTTTTGGTGTGATATAATCAACTTACATTTGTAAACGCAATGACGAAGAGAGTAGGTCCATAATCCGGAATTCAGAGAGAACGGCGCTTAGGCTGTGAGCCGTTTATTCCGAGAGGGCTGAAGTTCACTTCCGAGCGGTCTCGCTGAAGCCTGTTTGGTTGTAGGCGGGAACGCAGATGCCGCGTTATGGCATTAAGGAGTGTTGGCTCCCGAAAAAATGGGTGGTTTATGAGCTTGTCTTGTCCCGTTTGGGGCAGGGCAATTTTTGTTGTGTCGGAAATAAGCTTTGTCCGAACAGACGAAAGGAGCTGAGCGTACAGGATGCTTGACTACGACGTTGCCGTTATCGGAGGCGGACCGGCGGGCGCGAGCTTTGCGAGGCTTGCGGGGAAGAAGCTGAAAATAGCGCTCATTGATAAAACCGGAATGCCCGGAGAGCGCGTGAAGCCGTGCGGAGGGCTGCTTTCGCCCGACGCCCAGAAGCAGCTTGCAAGAAGCGGGCTTACGCTCCCTAAGGAGCTTCTTGTTACGCCGCAGATATTCGCGGTCAAGACGATGGATCTTGGAAGCGGCGCCGTGAGATATTACCAGCGCTCCTATCTGAACATGGACAGGGCGAGATTTGACAGCTGGCTGAGATCTCTTATACCCGAAGAGGTGGATATGATACGCGGAAGGTGCGTGAGCATTTCCCGCCGGGACGGCGGCTTTGATGTAAGCTACCGAGACTACGGTGAAAATAAATCGCTGAGCGCAAGGTATATCGTCGGCGCGGACGGAGCGGATTCACTGGTTAGAAGGACTTTTTTCGCTGACCTGAGAATAAGGAGATATGTCGCGCTGCAAAGGTGGTATGTCCGTGACAGAGCGGCGCCGTTTTACTCCTGCGTGTTCGATCCCGATACCTCCGACTGCTGCTCGTGGTCGGTGTCAAAAGACGAGTATATGATATACGGCGGGGCGTTTAAAAGCCGCGGCTGCCGCGAGGCGTTTGAGAGGCAGCTTGAGTCTGCCGCTAAAGAGGGCTTTGAGTTCGGCGAGTGCGTCAGAAACGAGGCGTGTATGGTGTGCAGGCCAAAATCGGTTTCCGAGATATACGGCGGGCGCGACGGGGTGATGCTCCTCGGAGAGGCGGGCGGCTTTATAAGTCCGAGCTCCCTTGAGGGGATAAGCTGGGCTATGAGGTGCGCGGAGTACGCGTCAATGGCGTTTGATACCTGTGACCCGGTCAAAGCATATTCAAGGCTGACCCGAAGACTGAAGCTTGAGCTTTTTTTCAAAATGCTCAAGTGTCCGTTTATGTATAATCCGCTGCTCAGGCGGCTGGTAATGGCATCAAAAATAACATCGCTTAAAAGTATAACTGATGAAAGGAAATGATTAAATGAAAGAGCAGCTTGAAAATATTGAGCTTCGCGCGAGACAGGAGCTTGAAAAGATTCAGGACTCGGCAGAGCTTGAGATCCTCAGAGTAAGGTACCTCGGCAAAAAGGGAGAGCTTACCGCTATCCTAAAGCAGATGGCTACGCTGTCGGCGGAGCAGAGGCCTGTAATCGGTCAGCTCGCAAACAGGATAAGAGCGGACATTGAGGAGGCGATTTCGGCTCGAATGGCTCAGCTCAAGGCGGCGTTGTCCGAAAAAAGGCTTAAGGAGGAGAGAATAGACGTTACTCTTCCCGGCAAAAAGCGTGAGATAGGAAAGCTGCATCCCCTTAACTCCGTTCTCAACGAAATAAAGGAGATATTCTTGGGAATGGGCTTTGACGTAGTCGACGGACCCGAGGTAGAGTACGACTACTATAACTTTGAGGCGCTGAATCTCCCGCCGGATCATCCTGCGAGAGATACTCAGGACACCTTCTATGTTTCGGACAAGATACTTTTAAGAACGCAGACCTCGTCTGTGCAGATCCATGTAATGGAGAACCAGAAGCCCCCGATACGCATAATCTCTCCCGGAAGAGTGTACCGCTCAGACGCGGTGGACGCTACTCACTCGCCGATATTCCATCAGATAGAGGGGCTTGTTGTCGATAAGGGGATAACCATGGCAGACCTTGTCGGTACGCTTGACCTTTTGATGAAGAGACTGTACGGCGACGACTGCAAGATCCGTTTAAGACCTCATCACTTCCCGTTTACCGAGCCTTCCGCCGAGGTCGACGTACTGTGCTTCAACTGCGGAGGAAAGGGCTGCAGCATGTGCAAGAACGAGGGCTATGTGGAGCTTCTCGGAGCGGGAATGGTTCACCCCAAGGTTTTGGCCAACTGCGGCATAGACCCCGACGTGTACTCCGGCTTCGCGTTCGGCATGGGACTTGAAAGAATAGTAATGAGAAAGTACGGAATAAACGATATGAGACTTTTGTATGAGAACGACCTTCGTTTTCTCAATCAGTTCTGACATAAGGAGGAGCCAAAGATATGGATATTTCGATGAAGTGGCTTGCGGACTATGTTGACATAGACGAGCCGATTAAGAAGTTCTGCTATGATATGACCATGACCGGCTCAAAGGTCGAGGGCTATGAGGAGGAAGGAGCCAAGGTAACAAACACCGTTGTCGGAAGGATACTCTCAAAGTCAAAGCATGAGAACGCCGACGCCCTGTTCGTCTGCTCAGTAGACATCGGCAGGGAGGAGCCGGTTCAGATAGTCACAAACGCAAAGAACGTCAAGGAGGGGGATCTTGTGCCCGTTGCTCTTGACGGGGCAACCCTTCCCGAGGGAAAGATCAAAAAGGGCAAGATAAGAGGAGTAGAGAGCTACGGAATGTTCTGCGGACTTGATACCTTAGGCCTTACTCTGCATGATTTTCCGTATGCAGACCCGGAGGGAGTCTTTGTAATAGAGGAGGACTGCAAGCCCGGAGACGACATACACGCCGCGATAGGACTCGACGATACCACAGTGGAGTTTGAGATAACCTCAAACAGGGCGGACTGCCTTTCGGTTCTCGGAATAGCGAGAGAGGCGGCGGCGACCTTCCAGAAGCCGTTTAATTATAAAAAGCCGGAATATAAGGGCGTGAGCGAGGATATAAATAAATATCTGAGCGTAAACGTGGAGAACACCGACCTTTGCCACCGCTATATCGGCGGAATAGTAAAGAATGTCAAGATCCAGCCCTCGCCGCGCTGGATGCGCGAGAGGCTTCGCGCGTGCGGAGTAAGACCGATAAACAACCTCGTCGACATAACAAACTATGTAATGCTCGAGTACGGTCAGCCGATGCACGCCTTTGACATAAGATACCTCGCCGGCGGAAAGATAAACATCAGGAACGCCCATGCCGGTGAGAAGATAACAACCCTTGACGGAGTGGACAGAGTCCTTTCTCCCGAGATGCTGGTGATAGCCGACGCAGAAAAGCCGGTAGCTGTCGCCGGAGTAATGGGCGGAGAGTACAGCGGGATAATGGACGACACGCAAACCGTTGTTTTTGAGTCCGCCTGCTTTGACGGCGCTTCGGTGAGAAGAACTGCCAAGAAGCTCGGAATGCGCACCGACGCTTCGGCGAGATTTGAAAAGGGTCTTGACGCTCACGGGTGCATGCCGGCGATCCTTAGAGCCTTTGAGCTCTGTGAGCTGCTCGGCTGCGGAGAGCCGCTAAATAGCGTAATAGACTGCGACTACAACACGAGACCTCAGGCTGTGGTTCCGTTTGACCCCGACTGGACAAACGCTTTCCTCGGCACTGATATACCTGCGCAGGATATGGTTGGATATCTTGAGAAGATAGGCTTCGAGGTTCGTGACGGCAATGTCTACTCTCCTTCTTTCAGAATAGACATCGAGTCAAAGGCCGACATAGCCGAGGAGATCGCGAGATTTTACGGCTACAACAATATCAAGGGCACTATAATCACGGGAATAGCCAACGCGAAGCTTACAGACAGGCAGAAGCTTGAGCGCAAGGTCGAGAGCGCCTGCATATCCATGGGCTTGAACCAGATAAACACCTTCTCGTTCATATCCCCCAAGTATTATGACAAGATAAGGCTTCCGCAGAACAGCAGCCTGAGAAAGAGCGTCGTAATAACAAACCCGCTCGGAGAGGACACCTCCGTCATGAGGACTACGGTGCTTCCGTCGATGTGCGAGGTGGTTGCGAGAAACTACAATTACCGCAACCCCGAGGCGGCTCTCTTTGAGATAGGCACCGAGTACATTGTCACCGGAGAGGATACGCTTCCTCTTGAGCCGGTAAGGCTGGCTGTAGGAATGTACGGAAACGGAACCGACTTTTACAGCGTAAAGGGAGTCGTCGATGAACTGCTTGATACCTTGGGAATCTCGGAATATGAGATAGAAGCGGCGGGCGAGGGCTGCGGCTTTGACGAGGTAAGCGCTTTCCATCCCGGAAGGGTGGCGGTTGCGAAAGTGGACGGCAAGCCGTTGGCGGTATTCGGAGAGCTGCACCCGGATGTTCTTGAGACCTACGGTATAGGCGTCAGGGCGTATGCCGCCAAGGTGCTTATTACAGAGCTTCTGGACATAGACATTCCCGAAAAGACCTATAAGCCTCTGCCCAAGTACCCCGCCACCACAAGAGACATCTCGCTCATATGCGACGACGAGATACCGGTGGCGCTGCTTGAGAAGCTCATAAAGGAAGCGGTCGGCGGAATCCTTGAAAAGGTAACTCTGTTTGACGTCTACAAGGGAGAGCAGATAGAGAGCGGTAAGAAGTCGGTGGCATTCTCGGTGTCTATGCGTTCTCACGACGGCACGCTTACAGACGAGCAGGCTGACGCCGCTATGAAGAGAGTAGTCAAGGCTCTTTCAAAAATCAATGCTGAGGTAAGATAACCAAACTCAGGCAAAAGTTTTTCTTGAAAAAGGGGCGTTGCGCTCTTGCTATTTGAGTCAACAGAGGGTATAATAAACTCATATGGTGGTGCGGTGTAGCTGCATACTAAATAAAGGAGTTGACTTATATGCATGACCAGACGATGACGTTTTCAGTTAAGCAGGACCGCAAGGAGGAAATCAGAAAGACACTCAATGTTGTGTATGAGGCGCTCCTTGAGAAGGGCTACAATCCGATAAATCAGATTGTGGGCTATATTCTTTCCGAGGACCCGACATACATCACTACCTATAACAACGCCCGCAGCCTTGTGCGGCATATTGACCGTGACGAGCTTTTGCAGGAAATGGTCAAGAGCTATCTTGGTCTTAAGTAATAAATTTGCAAGGACCGTGCTCCTTATCGCAGAGATGCGATGGGGAAGGCACGGTCTTTTTATTTTGAGAGCAATTTGTAACTGCGATGTAATTGAAAAGAGGCAGCGGTATATGTATAATATATAATATAAATATCGACAAAAAATGCCGTTTATATTTTTAATCCGACTGCATATATTATTCTCGCAAAGCAACGCTTAATTCCTTGCGGATTATGTAAGGAAAGAAGGTGCTTATGCGGGCGCGGAAAATAAACGGTATTCCGGTTTCGCGTTCTATTGTGCCGACGATTCGGCGACGGAGGAATACTATATGAAAAGAATTAGAGGAGCTGCATTGTTCATTGCCGCCCTGCTTGCGGCGTATTCAATGAGCGGATGCACTAACGTGGAGAACGGCATCTACAGCGACGGGTCAAGATTGCCGGATACTTCCGCGACGCCGCAGGAAAGCGCGACCCTGCCGACTGCTACGACCATAGCTCCGGTCACCACTGCTCCGGAAGCTACGCAGCCGCCTGAGACCACAGCCCAAGTGACAGAGCTCAGTGATGTTATAGAGCCTATCGTCACAGGAGGTCCGTGGGATTACGCGAGTCTTAGCACCGAGAGGAACGGCTATGGACAGGGCACTCACTTTGATGAGCTGAATCGTCCGAGCGGCGCAATAAGATTTAATGAAGGATACTCGCAGTATAACGCCAAGGCAATAAATGAGACCGAGGAAAAGGTAATTATGCTCACCTTTGACCAGGGGTATGAAAACGGCTACACAGGCATGATTTTGGATACCCTGAAGGAAAAAGGCGTAAAGGCGACATTCTTTGTCGTTCAGGACTACGCGGAGCGCCAGCCTGAGCTGGTGAGACGGATGATCGACGAGGGTCACACCGTCGGAAATCACTCGGCGAATCACTACTCAATGCCTGATCTGACGGTTGAGGAAGCGACTAACGAGGTCATGGAGCTTCACGAGTATATGCTTGAAAACTTCGGAATCTGTATGAATCTTTTCAGACCGCCGAAGGGAGAATATTCCGAGCTGAGTCTTGCCGTGACAGGCGATTTAGGATATACTACCGTTCTTTGGAGCTTTGCCTATGCGGACTGGGATCCTGACAATCAGCCGGATCCTGAGCGGTCCCTGCAAAAGCTCATCGACAGGGCGCACCCAGGTGCGATATATCTTTTGCACTCTGTTTCGGAGACGAATGCTGCCATTCTCGGAGATTTCATAGACGAAATGTTAGCTCAGGGGTACACCTTCATAGCATAGATTCACAATAAGTTATAAAATAAGCCTTCTCCCGCTGGTTGGGGGAAGGCTTATGTGTTTTGCGGTGAGTCAGATTATCTCATACTGCTCTGATGCGTTTTCCTTGGTGGCGTACTCCGAAACAGAGAGCACTCTTGCCTTGAGAGGAGTCTGTCCGAGCCTGATTTCGATTATGTCGCCGACCTTGACGTCGTAGGAGGCTCTTGCGGGCTTGTCGTTTACATATATCCTGCCAGCGTCGCACGCCTCGTTGGCGACCGTTCTACGCTTGATAAGTCTGGTTACCTTAAGATATTTATCCAGTCTCATAAATTTCTGCCTTTCTTAAAAATAAAACCGACCGAGTCGGCAAAAAATGCGCTCGGTCGGTCAGATGCCACAGGATCAGTTATCTACGGCGTCCTTAAGACCCTTTCCTGCCTTGAAGACGGGAACCTTTCTTGCGTCGATGGAAATCTTATCTCCGGTTCTGGGATTGATGCCTTCCTTAGCGGCGCGAGCCTTTACCTCAAAAACGCCGAAACCGATGATGCTTACCTTTTCACCGGCAGCGAGAGTCTCAGTAATGGAATCAATTACTGCGTTGACATACTTCTCTGCGTCCTTCTTGGTACAATCGCACTTTTCTGCTACCTTGCTTACTAACTCGACCTTTGTCATTTAGGTATACCTCCATAAAATTTGTTAGGCTTCCGGTATATCTTAACTAATGCCCCCGGGTATGCCTTAAATTTGCTCTGTCGCGAATATCAGTCACTGACAGACAATGTACCCTCATTTTATACTCGCTTTTTGCGAAAATCAAGTAAATTACCCGAAAATTTGTGCTGAAATCGCATTTTTGGTGGATATGTCCAAGAGGGTTACAAAGAGTATGTAAATAATCACAGCAAATAACACAGAAATGGTTACAGAAATAGTGTTTGAGAGTGAATTCTGGAGGTAGGAGTAGACGGCGGCCGAGCTTAAGCTGCTCAAAATTCCTCCTATAGAGGGCAAAATAACCGAAAAACCGATTTTTGGGCGGGTGTTGGTCAGCTTGTACAAAGCCGCTACCGACCATATAGCCATGACCATGTAGCTTATTGCTGTGGCTGCCGCCGCCCCTATGAGCCCTGACTGGTTTATCGGGATGAGTATGCTGTTTAGTCCCAACTTGACTATAGCGCCGACTACGGTTATCTTGACAGGAAGGTCCGAGCGGTTTATTGCCTGAAGCATTGAATATGCTGCGGAGGATATAGCCAAAAAGGCTGTGCTCAGGCTGAGGACTGAGAGGGGCAGGTGAGAGACGGATATCTCGGCGTATCTGCTCGAGAACAGAAGCTTGAGCACAGGCTCTGAGAACACGCACAGCCCGAAGCCTGCGGGGATCGATATGTACGCCGATGTCATAAGCGCGCGGCGTATCTCCTTTGATACGGACGGCATATCCTTTTTGGCGTAGCTTTCGGCTATATTAGGAAACGCGCTTTTGCCGAACACCGCGCACAGCGATGGAGCAAGGGTGAATATAGCCATCGACAGTCCGGTAAACGAGCCGTACAGGAAGTTCGGCAGCTCTGAAAGCTTTACCCCGCTTGCGATTATGGAGGCGTACCGCTCCGAATACAGCTCAGGATGGTTTCTCAGGGAATTTTTGATAAGAAGTATTATGGTGGAGAGGTCGATAGTGTTGATGAGGCTGGATACCACCGACGCGAGAGCTATCGGGGCTATCATATAAAGCAGGTGCTTGAGTATTTTTCCGGATTCCGAGCCGCTTGGAAGCTCGGCTGTTTGGATGCCGTCGCCGATAAGCTTGTGATGAAGTATCAGGTAGAGCATCCCGGCAAGGTCGGCTACAGCGGTTCCTACTACCGCCGCGGCTGAGATATATGGCAATGAGGCGTTTGCGGCGTCATATTCATTAAGGCATATCTGGCCGAATACCGGCGCGCCGGTATAGTAGCAGCCATAGGCATACTCCTTGGTCACATACGCCAGTCCGAGCCCGAATATCAGCTTGACTATCGAGTCCGCCATCTGGGAAACGGCTGTAGGGGTCATGTTGCGAAGACCCTCGTAGTAGCCTCTGTATACTGCGGTCACGGTTCCTAAAAATATGCAGGGGGATATAGCCATGACGGACAGCCTCGCGTCCGGGTTGCCTATGATCCTTTCGGCAATAAATTCCGAGAATATCAGCGGCAAAAGCGTCAGAACAAGGCTGACGCTCCCGAAAAACCAAAGCGCTGTTTTCTTGGTGAGCCTTATCCTGCCGTAGCGGTTGTACGCCGCGCTTTCCGAGACGGTCTGAGCGACAGCCGGCGGAAGGCTTGCCGCGCAGAGAGCGTAAAGCGGCATGAACACGGCATAGGCGCTTGAGTAGTAGCCCATGCCTGTGCCGCCAAGGAGGTTGGCAAGCGGAATTTTAAGAAATAGTCCCGCCAGCTTTGACACCAGCACCGACACCATGAGTAAAAATGAGCCGAATAAAACACTCTGCTTTTTCGTTGCAATCAGTCCCTTCAACAAGCTGTCCTACGGATATAATATTATCGGTAGAGAGCTTGTATTCGGTAAAGGGAGAATTTTTGTACCTGCTCGGCTTGCAGTCGGCAGAAAAATGTGATAAACTAACTATATGTGCATAAATAACCGGAAAGGAAATATACATGGCTGTAAAAAACGAATACGGCAACGAGGCGATACGCTCTCTTAAGGGCGCGGACAGAGTCAGGAAGCGTCCCGCCGTTATTTTCGGCTCGGACGGGCTGGAGGGCTGTAAGCACTCTGTTTTTGAAATAATATCAAACTCGATAGACGAGGCAAGAGAGGGTTACGGTAAGAAGATAACCGTAACCTATTATAACGACCTGTCCATCGAAGTAGAGGACATGGGAAGAGGCTGCCCTGTTGACTTCAACAAGGCGGAAAACCGCTATAACTGGGAGCTTGTATACTGCGAGCTGTACGCAGGAGGAAAGTATGACAACGCTTCCGGGGATAACTATGAGTACTCGCTCGGCTTAAACGGTCTCGGCGCGTGCGCCACGCAGTACTCATCGGAGTACATGGATGTTGAGGTCGTCAGGGACGGGTATCTTTACAAGCTCCACTTTGAAAAGGGAGAAAATGTAGGCGGGCTTACAAAGGAGCCGACAAAGCGCCGTCAGACGGGCACAAAGACCCGGTGGAAGCCTGATCTCGAGGTGTTCACCGAGATTGCGATTGAAAAGGAATACTTCTGCGACACCCTCAAGAAGCAGTCTATAGTCAATCCCGGAATAAGCTTTGAGCTCAACTACCAGAATGAGGACGGTAGCTTCGAAAGGTTTGAGTATCTGTACACAAACGGCATACTCGACTATGTCACCGAGCTTTTAGGTGAGAACGGACTGACCAAGCCGAGGCTGTGGACGGCTGAGCGCAAGGGCAAGGACCGCGAGGACATGAACGAGTATAAGGTAAAGTACAACTTCGCGTTCGCGTTCTCAAAAACAGTACACGTCTGCGAGTACTTTCACAATTCAAGCTTCCTTGAGTACGGCGGTTCGACCGAGAAGGCTGTAAGGCAGGCGTTCACCTCCTTTATCGACGGATACATGAAGTCGAACAACAAGTATCTCAAGGGCGAGGCTAAGATACAGTTTATAGACATCGAGGACTGCCTTGTGATGGTTTCAAGCTCCTTCTCGACGCAGACCTCTTATGAAAATCAGACCAAGAAGGCTATAACCAATAAATTTATATATGACGCCGCGGTAGATTTTCTAAAGCATCAGCTTGAGGTCTATTTTATCGAGAATCCCGATGATGCGAATAAAATCTGCGACCAGGTCTTGATAAACAAGCGTTCACGCGAGAGCGCGGAAAAGACGAGGGTAAACACCAAAAAGCTGTACGCCGAGAAGCTCGACATGGCAAATATGGTCAAAAAGTTTGTCGATTGCCGCTCTAAGGACGTATCGCAAAGAGAGCTGTATATAGTGGAGGGAGACTCTGCTCTGGGTTCTGTAAAGCTGGCAAGAAACGCCGAGTTTCAGGCGGTCATACCGGTAAGGGGCAAGATACTCAACTGCCTCAAGGCGAGCTACAACAAGATATTTGAGAGCGAGATAATAACCGACCTGATGAAGGTGCTTGGCTGCGGAGTGGAGGTCAAGAGCTCGAAAAACAAGGAGCTGTCCTCCTTCAACCTCAACGCTCTTAGGTGGAACAAGGTCATAATATGCACCGATGCCGATTATGACGGCTTCCAGATAAGGACGCTTATTCTCACCATGCTTTATACTCTCGCTCCGACGCTTATTGAGAAGGGCTATGTCTATATAGCGGAGTCTCCGCTCTACGAGATAAACACAAAGGACAAGACATATTTTGCTTACGACGAGTCGGAGCGCGCCGATATAATGAAGATGATAGGGGACAAAAAGTTCACCGTCCAGCGCTCCAAGGGACTTGGCGAGAACGAGCCGGATATGATGTCGCTTACCACCATGAACCCTGAGACAAGACGCCTTATACAGGTGACTCCCGACGACGCGGAGCACACCAAATTCATGTTCGACATGCTTTTAGGGGACAATCTGTCCGCGCGCAAGGAGTTTATAAACAACAACGGCCACGACTATCTTGACATGGCTGATATTAGCTGAGAGGAGGCGGAAGCATGGCTAAAAAGAAGAGTGGGGAGGAAAGACCCGCTAAAAGACCTCAGACCAAGATAGACGCGTATATAAACGGAGCCGGAACGGTGGTTGACGAGCCGATAACCGTGACGCTTGAGAAAAACTATATGCCCTACGCCATGAGCGTAATAGTTTCGCGTGCTTTCCCGGAGATAGACGGCTTCAAGCCTTCGCACAGAAAGCTCCTTTACACTATGTACGATATGGGACTCCTGACAGGTCCTAAGACAAAATCAGCTAATATCGTCGGTCAGACCATGAAGCTCAACCCTCACGGAGACCAGGCGATATATGAGACGATGGTCAGGCTTACCAGGGGAAACGAGGCGCTTTTGCACCCCTATATAGATTCAAAGGGCAATTTCGGCAAGGCGTATTCGAGCGACATGGCCTACGCCGCGTCAAGATACACCGAGGCGAAGCTCGACACTATCTGCAACGAGCTTTTTGGGGATATCGACAAGGACACGGTGAATTTTGTCCCGAACTACGATAACAAGATGATGGAGCCGGAGCTTTTGCCGGTGACCTTCCCGACGATACTGGTAAACTCGAACGTCGGCATAGGCGTTTCAATGGCAAGCTCTATTTGCCCATTCAATCTTAAGGAGCTTTGTGAAGCGACCATAGCTATAATGCGAGACCCGGATTTTGACGCGCTCGAGCTGATGAGCGGACCGGACTTTCCCGGCGGCGGGTATATGATATATGACCGGGACAAGCTCAGGCAGATATTTGATACCGGCAGGGGCTCTGTAAAGATAAGGGCTAAGTACAGCTATGACAAGGATGCAAACTGTATCGAGGTGACCCAGATACCGCCTACGACGACTATAGAGGCGATAATCGAAAAGGTCATTGAGCTTGCCAAGGGCGGCATGAAGGAAATAGCGTATATACGCGACGAGACCGACCTCAACGGACTCAAAATTGCCATAGACCTCAAAAGAGGCACGGACCCGGATTTGCTTATGAGAAAGCTGTATCAGCTCACGCCGCTTCAGGACAGCTTCTCAGCGAATTTCAACATTCTTGTAAACGGCTATCCAAAGGTGCTCGGCGTCAACGCCATCATAAGAGAATGGATAAGCTTCAGAATAGGCTGCGTCAAGAGGCGGGTAAGCTTCGATCTTAAAAAGAAGGAGGAAAGGCTTCATCTTCTTAACGGTCTTGAAAAGATCCTTCTTGACATAGACAAGGCGATAAAAATAGTTCGCGAGACCGACGAGGAGTCTGAGGTAGTTCCAAACCTCATGATAGGCTTCGGAATAGATGAAACTCAGGCGGAGTATGTCGCTGAGATAAAGCTTAGGCATTTAAACCGCGAGTTTATACTCAAGAGGATCTCGGATATAGAGGAGCTTGAGCGAGAAATAGCCGAGCTGCGGGACGTTTTGGGAAGCGAAAGAAAAATAAAGCTCATCATAATAGACGAGCTCAAGAACGTCGCGCAGAAGTACGGTCAGCCGAGAAAGACGGAGGTAATATACCTCGACGACGAACAGGATGAAAAGCTTGTCATGGAGGTTCCCGATTATCCGTGCAGACTGGTGCTCACAAAGGAAGGCTACTTCAAGAAAATTACCATGCAGTCGCTCAGGATGTCCGGCGAGCATAAGCTCAAGGAAAACGACGTTGTGAGCCAGGAGATAGACTCCACCAACCGCGCGGACATTCTCTTCTTCACCGACAGGGCAAACGTCTACAAGGCAAAGGCGTCGCAGTTCTCGGACTCTAAGGCAAGTCTATTGGGCGACTTTATCCCCGTTACGCTCAAGTTTGAGGAGGGCGAGAGCGTAATAGGCATGGTCGCAACGCTTGATTACAGCGGCTGCGTGCTCTTTGTCTATAAAAACGGTAAAGCCGCAAAGGTTCCGCTTTCCTCCTACGAGACCAAGACCAACAGAAAAATGCTGAGTAAGGCATACTCAGACAAGAGCGGCTTGACCGAGCTTCTGGATATCGGCGAGGGCGCTAATGTAATGCTCCGCTCAACCAACGGCAGGGCGATTATATTCAATACCGGCATGATTTTGCCTAAGTCCACCCGAGACTCAATAGGAGTGCAGGTAATGACCCTTAAGGCAAAATCTGAGGTCGAGTCCGCGTATATAGTTCCGGACGAGAAGCTTGCCGAGCTGTCGAAGTTCAAAACAAAGACACTTCCGGCTGCCGGCTCGTTTGTAAAGGGAATTGACGACCCGGATCAGCTTACGCTTTGATGCGGAATAATTTGATATCACGCAAAAAACCGGCTGTCTCGCATGTTATAATGCGGGACAGCCGGAACTTACTTTTATATCATTTTTCTCAGCGTTGATACGCGCTTATTTGATCGTCATGCCGCTGAGCACCCCATACTCAAAGCTAAGGGTAACCTCCATGCTATTAGAGGAGAACACAACAGTGCAGTCCGGCGCCATATTTTCGGTTATGCCCAGGGCGGACACTACGCTCTCGAGGCTGTCTCCGACCTTTACTCCGTTGAAGCTTATGTCAAGCGGGCAGCCCGCGCTTGTTATTTCTATGCCGCTTATACTCTTATTGCCTTGGTCATCGGTTTTAATAGTCATCTTTCCACCGACAAACATCATATTCAGCTCAGTGCCTGAGCTTATAGTGCCGGTAGCAGAGCTTTTAAGAGCTGCTTCCATGGAGCTTGCCGAGGAGCTATCGTCAAGTATGATATTCTGACCAGAGTAGCTAAGAGCTATGTCTGAGTCGCTTACGTTAAGGCTGAGGGAGGTCACAGGCTCGATGTTGTCGCCGACATCTGTTCCGTCATCGAAAGTGGTATCGTCATCGCTGCCGTCAGATATAGCCGGGACAGCCTCTCCACGGCTTATTGCGGCAAGGGTCTCAAGGTCTGCGTAGTTAAGCTCCTTCTCGTTTAACTTCCTGCGGATGTATCTTGAAAGCTCCTTGACAGACGCCTTGTGGGTGTAGACAACCGGGTTGTTTGTGGTAGTAGTGATAAACTCGCGCTCATTGTCAAGTATACCCATGTCCGTGTAGCCGGGGTTGATGTCCTCATAGCCGCGGTGGTAGGCAACATCAAGGTCGTTTAACGTGTACACGTCGTACAAAAGCTCATCTATAACCGTGACGCTTCCCGACTCGGTGACGTAAAGGCTGGTCAGAATGGTATCACCTACGTCGTAAACAGGCATTCCCTCAAGCTGGTTCTCTGCTGTGCCCTTGATCCACACATATGCGTCAACATCACATGCCTGCGTATTCAGGTAGTCGTATTCGATGTTCACGTCATAAAGCGTATACATTCCGTCCTCAAGGGCGGGAAGGGTATCGTCGTCGAGTATGCCCTGTACCGTCATTCTCACAAGGCTTACGCCGCCTCTTTGCGCTTCGTCGGCAAATTTGGTGTCAAGCAGGTCGTAGAAGTTAAGCGCGCTTGACGGGGCGTTTCTTGTAACTGCATCGGGAGCTGCTGAGGCGTTCGACGCAAACTCGTCATAGTCGGAGTACACGTTTGCCTCTATGCTCGCATCGCTGCCGGAAAGCATCAAAACGTAGTCTTCAGTGTAGTAGTCGCCGTCGTAGTTGTATCCTACGTAGCTGGAGAGCATGCTCTCGGGCAGCGCATCTGCAACCATGTCGGGGGCAGACCAAAAGTCATCTTCCGCGTCAGACACCGGAATTTCCTCTGGTGCAATAATGCTGTCTGCCTCGTCGCCGGTTGTGTCGGCGCTGTTTTCGGGCATGAGGTTGGCGTTTACTTCGTTTTCGCCGTCGCTGTCCGATCCGCTCGTCACATCCTCCTGCATGGCATCCTCGCTGTACATGGCGTTGTCCCCGCCGAGACGGTTATCCGAATCGCTCGAGCGGTATTTTATATTGCCGCTCATGATAGAGACAATTCCTATTGTGGACAGCGCCGCAACCAGGCATGCCGCGATCGAGACGTATTTGTAGAACTTCACCCTTGAGCTCACTTCGGCAGCGTTGCCTGCGCCCTGGGCGCCGTTGCTTTCAAGCTCCTCGCGACATCGCTGTTTAAGCGTTTCCTTGAAGTCGGCAGATAGGCTCATCAAGCAAATTTCATTTTTGTAATTATTTACTAAATTCATCGCCGAACGTTCCTTCCAACATTTCGCCTAATTTCTTTCTTGCCCTCATAAGCAAGGAAGAAACAGTATTTTGATTTGATTCCATTATGCGTGCGATATCCTTGATCGGATATCCCTCAAAGTAGTAAAGATATACCGCTGTACGGTACTTCTGAGGCAGCGCCTTGACTGCGCTCATGACGGTTCCGTCGGCATTATACTCGTCGTTGACCGGTATGTTTTCGCTTAGCTCGATATTTGGGTGCGAATATGCACGTTTGTTGTAGTTTTTGCACATGTTGATTGTTACCCTCAATATCCACGCCTTTTCATGCTCCTCTGACTCAAATTGCGGCAGGGAGCGGCAAAGCTTCAAGAAAACCTCCTGTGTAATGTCCTCGGCGTAATGGGTGTCGCACAAAGCGTGATATGCCGTGCGGTAGACCATATCCGAATATTTATCAACGACGTTAGATATGTAAACATTTGCTTCGTTAGTTTGCATAATCCTCACTCGTTTGCCTAATGAACAGCAAAGAACTCCTTTCTGTCATCTGACCTGCGATTCAAGTTTCACTATCAATACAATCTGCAGCTCAGAAATATTGCAGTACGCCTTCGCAAATTTTATGCTTGTGGCATAACATACACAAATCATTTTATCAGATAATGAGCTCAAAGTAAACATGTATCTGTCAATATTGTTGGCAAGATTTGCAGTTAAATGTGCACAAAAAATCTTGCAAAAATTTTTTGTCTTGATTTGTGTGTCGGAATGGTGTATAATGTCCTTCGATATTTTACGTTTCAAGATGGGGCAGAAAGGAAAGAAGAATGAAATTTAGAGCAGTATTAGCGGCACTTTTGGCATCAATGATAATTTTTTCCGGCTGCACAGACGGCAACGAGCCTAATGCTAATGTTGAGAACGCCAATAACGACAACGTAACAGTTGAGTCCACAGGCGACAACGAGACCCAGAAGGAAGAGGAAGAGCCTGAAGCTGAAGAGGAAGAAAAAGAAGTGGAACTTGAGCTTGTACTTACAATCGACGTAAAAACAACCGGCTATGAGCTTGTCGGCGGACACAACGCCACGATAGTGATGATACCCTTTGTGGGCTCAGCGCACGGCGACTATTTCAACGGCGATATTGTCGGAACAGGCTATGACACGCAGACGATAATCGACGATGTTACTCATTTTTCCGCGAGGTATATGATAAGAGGAACCGACGCCAATGGTCAGGCATGCACTCTCTTTATCGAGAACAACGGCACCGATCTTGCCAAGTGCGTTCCTACAATTTACACCGACAGTGCGCTTCTTGAGGATTGGGAGACATCCGACATGCGCTCTGTGGTAACTGTTGTAGAGGGCGGCGTCTGCATCAATGTATACAAGGCGACAGAGGTCGAGGAGTAATCGATATGCCGTGACAAAAGGCGGGCTGCCATGCGGTCCGCTTTTTTCGTTAGGAAAAGTCAAAAGCTCAAAGGGGAGTATATGTATGAATCATTCTGACAAGGCGTACGAGCTGTTCATGCGGGGATACAACTGTTCGCAGTCGGTATTTGCCGCATTCTGCGACATAACCGGCATGGACACGGACACAGCCCTTAAAATCTCATCCTCATTCGGCGGCGGGATAGGCAGGCTGAGGGAGGTCTGCGGGGCTATGAGCGGCATGCTCATGGCTGCGGGGCTGCTCTATGGCTACACCACGCCTGCCGACTACGATGTAAAAAGTAATCACTACCGTCTGGTGCAGGAGCTGGCGTACAGGTTTAAGGAGGGCGCGGGCTCGATGATATGCCGCGAGCTTTTGGGCTTGGACGGCGCTTCAAACCCGGAGTCGCCCGTGAGGACGGAGGAGTTTTACGCTACCCGCCCTTGCGGCAAGGTTATAAGGCTTGGAGCTCAGGTGCTGGACGACTATATCAAGGAACACCCGTATGACAGATAGCGAGAGGTTCTCAGAGCTTCTTTCTCTTCCGAAAAGCAGTCTTAAAACAGGCTCCGGAGTCGGCATACTCGGTGAAAAATACCTGCACGCCGTCCTTAAGAGCTTTTTTGAGCCGGAGCCCGCCTTCCATGAGCAAAAGGCAGGTAGATTCACAGCGGATATCCTCAGGGACGGGATCGTTACCGAGATACAGACAAGATCGCTTGACAAGCTAAGACCAAAGCTTGACTACTATCTTTGCGAGGGCTACAGAGTAAGGGTAGTGCTGCCGCTGCCGCGTATAAAGTGGCTGATATGGGTAGACCCCGAGACCGGCGAATTGGGCTCAAAGCGCCGCTCAGGAAGGCGAGGAAGCTTTTACGACGCCTTTTGGGAGCTGTATAAAATCAAGGATTATCTTGGCAGAGAGGGCGTGAGCGTCTGCCTTGTGCTTGTCGACCTCGACGAATACCGCTGGCTAAACGGCTTCGGCAGAACCAGAAAGCGGCGCTCAACGAGAATGGAGAGGCGGCCTGTCGGGCTTGGCGAGACGGCGGAGCTGATCTGCCCCGAAGATTACGGCTTGTTTATTCCAAAGTCTATCTTTAGTGAATTTACCGCTGACGAATTTGCCTTGGCTGCCGGAATAGCTGCTAAGTACGCATGGTCGGGACTCAAGGTCCTGGAGGCGGCAGGCTGTATAGAGCTTGCCGGAAAGCGGGGCAGAAAGAATTTGTACAGGATAAAGGATGACCTGCTTCCTCTAATGTAAATCTAATCTTTTTGAGGCATAATTAAGCTGCGGCGGATCATGCCGCTGAATGCAGGACAAGAGGTGGAAAACATGAGAATACTTTTGGCGGAGGACGAGAAGGATCTTAACTCGATAGTGTCAAAAAAGCTAAGCTCTGAGGGGTACAGCGTAGATAGCTGCTATGACGGACAGGCCGCAATAGACATACTGTCCTATACAGACTACGACGCTGTGATACTCGACATAATGATGCCTAAGGCGGACGGCTTTGCGGTGCTGAGCTATATAAGAAAATCCGGGAAAACCACGCCGGTTCTATTTTTGACAGCAAAAGACGCGGTGTCCGACCGGGTAAAGGGGCTTGACAGCGGCGCTAACGACTATCTTGTGAAGCCGTTTTCCCTTGAGGAACTGAGCGCGAGGATACGCGCAATGACAAGGACGTCCTTTGGGACGAGCAGCAGCGTTATCACGGTGGCTGACCTCGAGCTGGATACTGCCGGCAAAACAGTCAAAAGAGGCGGCAGGGAAATAACTCTTTCAGCCAAGGAGTATTCGCTCCTTGAATACCTGATGCTAAACAGGGGAAAGATCCTTTCTCGGGACAAAATAGAGGATCATATATGGAATTTTGATTATGAGGGCGGAACAAATGTAGTCGATGTGTATATAAGCTACCTGCGCAAGAAAATAGACGACGGCTTCGACAAAAAGCTGATACATACCGTCAGGGGAAGAGGGTATGTCATCAGGGAAGAGCAGGGAGGTGAATAGCTTGTCAATACGGCTCAAGATAACCCTGTGGTTTGCCGCCGCACTGTTTATCGTGATCGCGATGACCTACGCCGTGATACTTTCTGTCAGCCGTGAGGTGATACAAAAGACGGTGCGCGACACCCTTTTGGAGACGGTTGAGAACAATGTAGACGAGATAGAGTATTACAAAGATATCACAGGCATAGACCTGAATACGGAGACAGACCACTTCATTATATATAAGGATGGCTATCTCGAGGTCGACGACGACTTTCTTGACGAGGTCAACGAGGTCTACACAGCGCTATACAGCTCTGACGGAACGCTTATGTACGGTGAAAATCCGCTCGCTATGGAGCTTGCCGGTATGGAGTTTTCCGACTCTGTCGTAAGGACAAGGACGGTCGGAGGGGAGCTTTTCTATATATTCGACAGAGAGCTTACAGGTCCAGGACTTGGCGGGCTGTGGCTGAGGGGTGTAGTATCGGAGCTTCAGGGCAATTTGCAGATGCATGAGATATCAGTACTCTCCTTGATTATTCTTCCGGTGATACTTCTCGTAGCGATAGTCGGAGGGTATTTGATAGCGGGCAGGATGCTTCGTCCGATAAACAACATCACGGAAACGGCAAACATGATAGGCAGAGGCGGAGACCTCAAGCAGAGAATTGAGGTGAAAAAGGGCAACGACGAGCTTCACCGTCTTGCGGAGAGCTTTAATGAGATGATAGGAAGGCTGGACGCGGCTTTTGAGGCGGAGCGGCAGTTCACCTCGGATGCCTCTCACGAGCTCAGAACTCCCATGTCAGTCATAATGGCGCAGTGCGAGTATTCGCTTGATGAGACGAGAACCCAGGAGGAATATCAAAATGCGCTCGGGGTGATAAAGAGGCAGGGCAGAAAGATGTCGAGGCTGATAAATGACATGCTTGACTTTGTGAGGCTGGAAAGGCACTCAGGCTGCTATGCCATGGAAAAGACCAATCTATCCGAGCTGGTGTCCTCGGTATGCCAGGACATGGCGTTGATAGGTGAAAAGGGGATAAAGCTTAGCTGCATTCAGGGAGACAATATAACAGCTTGTGTATGCCCAGAGCTGATAAACAGGCTTTTGACTAACATTATTTCAAACGCCTACCGTTACGGCAACGAAAACGGAAGCATAAAGGTAGAGCTTTCTGAGGACGAGAACTGTATACGCCTGAGCGTGGCAGACGACGGTATAGGCATTTCGGAGGATGAGCAGGAGCTGATATTCAATCGCTTCTACCAGTCGGACAGCTCGCGCAGCGGGGTAGGCACAGGGCTCGGTCTGGCAATGGTAAAAGAGATAGCCTCGCTTCACGGCGGAAGCGTGGAGGTAAACAGCGAGTTGGGCAAGGGAAGCGTGTTCACATTTGTCCTCCCGAAAAAGCCGGAGCAGCAGGTTAAGTGAAAAATTCAGGCGTGGCAGACATAACAAATTGCCGCGCCAAAAATTTTTTGTTTTCTTAATGTTCTTCTAATCTTACGCTGCTATAATGGCATCAGAACAAAGAAAGGAGCACACTTAAAAATGACTAAGCTTAAAAATTTATTTTCAACTCCAATAAAGGCGGCAGTTACCGTAGCATGTATGCTTGTAATCGTTGCGCTGGTAGGCACAGCGGTTGTGTTTATAGGCAGAGCGGCTGCCGGAGCTGATGCAATCGGCTCTGATAAGGCGCAGATGTTCGCCTTTGCCGACGCGGGAGTAGACCCGACGTCAGCGGAGAGAGTACACACTGAATTTGACTACGAGAACGGTGAATTCGTATACGACATTGAATTTGTTGCCGGCGGAAAAGAATACGAGTACCGTATAAAGGCAAATGACGGCGCGATAATCAGCCGAAGCTCGGAGCTCGTTGACAGTCAGCAGAATACAGGCGCGGTAACCGGAAACACCGATGTTCAGCCGCAAGGCTCTGATGATTCAAATGTAATCACCGCCGATGAGGCGAGAGCGGCAGCGCTTGCCGACGCGGGGCTCAGCGAATCCGAGGTTACATTTACCAAGACCCAGCTTGACCGTGACGACGGAGTGCAGGAGTACGAGGTAGACTTCTACACCTCCGATAAGGAGTACGACTACGAGATCAACGCCATAACCGGCGAGATAATCAGCAGAGAGTCCGAGACCTTCAAGAATAATTCCTCCTCACAGCAGACTCAGACCTCCGGCGACGTAATCACCGCCGAGGAGGCGAGAGCGGCAGCGCTTGCCGACGCAGGACTCAGCGAATCCGAAGTGACCTTCACTAAGACCCAGCTTGACCGTGACGACGGAGTCCAGGAGTACGAGGTAGACTTCTACACCTCCGATAAGGAGTACGACTACGAGATCAACGCCATAACCGGCGAGATAATCAGCAGAGAGTCCGAGACCTTCAAGAATAATTCCTCCTCACAGCAGACCCAGACCTCAGGCGACGTAATCACCGCCGATGAGGCGAGAGCGGCAGCGCTTGCCGATGCAGGACTCAGCGAATCCGAGGTCACATTTACCAAGACTCAGCTTGACCGTGACGACGGAGTTCAGGTATACGAGATTGAGTTCTACACCTCTGACAGAGAGTGTGAATATGAGATCAACGCCACAACCGGTAAGGTTATAAGCAGGAGCTCTGAGACTTACAGGACTCAGAGCCAGAACCCCGGAAATGCCTCCTATATCGGTGTGGATAAGGCTAAGGAAATCGCCGCAGGGCACGCCGGAATATCCTTGAGCGGCGCCACCTTCTCAAAGGCAAAGCTTGAGCGCGACGACGGCTACATGGTATACGAGATAGAGTTCTACTCAGGCGGAATCGAGTACGAGTACACCATCGACGCCGTGACCGGAGACATCATCGAATACGACTCCGAGCACCACTGATAAGCACTTTACAGCATACAGGCATAAGAAAAATCCCTCTTCGGTCAAACAATCGACCTAAGAGGGATTTCCCTTTATATAAGCATGAAGTTTGTCAGCGCGCGTTGTCCAGATATCTGCACGCTGCCAGAGCGGCTACCGCTCCGTCAGCTACAGCAGTGGTGAGCTGTCTTACTTCCTTTTTTCTGCAATCTCCCGCAACAAATATTCCGGGATATATCGTCTTGCAGTCTTCGCCTGAGTCTGCATAGCCAGCCTGGTCAAGCCTTATGAGCTGGGAGGCGAATCCGTTTTCCGGCTCGTGACCTATGGCGATAAAAAGCCCGTCAAGCGTGAGCTCTTTCTCGGTTCCGTCAACAGTGCTGCGAAGCGTTACACCGCTTAGCTTGCCATCGCCGTGAACCGCACTGATGGTGGAGTTGAGTATATACTCGATGTTGTCTCTATCGGCGGCTGAGTCGACAACGGCTGAGTCCGCTCTGAACTCGGAGCGGCGGTGTATAACGTATACCTTGCTGCAAATCTGGGAGAGGTATATCGCTTCCTGAAGAGCGGTGTTTCCGCCGCCGTTTACAGCGACGACCTTATTTCTGAAGAACTCGCCGTCGCATACGGCGCAGGTGGAAATTCCGGCGCCGATAAGAGCATCCTCGTGCTCAAGCCCTAATTTTTTTGCCTTAGCCCCGGTGGCTATGATAACCGCGCGGCAGCTATAGCTATCGCCGTACGGAGTGGAAAGAGTAAAGACTCCGTTTTCCTCCGATATGTTTGATATCTCGTTAAGCTCGAGCTCTGCTCCACAGTTGGTAGCCTGTACGGTCATAAGGTCGGCAAGCTCCAGTCCGGAAATCGAGCTGAAGCCGGGAAAATTTTCAACCTTGGGCGACCAGGTAATCTGACCGCCCAAGGTGTTCTTTTCCAAAATCAGTACCGACCTGCCGGCGCGGCAGGCATAGAGGGCTGCGGTAAGTCCCGCAGGTCCTCCTCCGATAATGATTATATCATGCATTTTTTCTCTCCGCATTCTGAGCAAGGAACTGTTTGATAGCTCCTGCTCCTACATACTTTACAAATTCCTCGCCGTCGGCGATAACTAATGTGGGAGCCTGTGTGATCCCGTACTTGCTGCAAAGCTCGGGATTCTCGTTTGCCATGACCTTCTCATAGCCGAAGTTCGCCTTTTCAAGATAGCCGTACGCTATTCTGCAATTCGGGCAGGTTGGCGTGGCGAAGAGCATAGCCTTTGCCTCGCAGCCACAGGAGGGCTTGATATCCGCTTTCTTCTCGGAGGCAGCGGAGCCGAGCGGCTTGCTGTGAGTGAGGACGCTTGTCTCGATATTGTACTCGCGGCGCTCCTTGTACTCCTGAGTCTTGCCGGCGTTCCAGTTCTGTACAGGACGGTAGTAGCCGGTGATTCTGCTGTAAACCTCGGCAGCCTCTCCGCACTTGGGGCAGACAAACTGCTCGCCGGTGAGATAGCCGTGGCTCTTGCACACCGAGTAGGTGGGAGAAATGGTGTAGTAGGGAAGCCTGTAGTTTTCGGCAATCTTGCGAACAAGCGTTGCGGCAGCTTCCCAGCTCGGCATCTTTTCACCGAGGAAGGCGTGGAACACCGTTCCGGAGGTGTAAAGGGTCTGGAGCTCGTCCTGAATGTCAAGAGCGGAGAAGATATCGTCGGTGTATCCGACGGGAAGGTGGCTGCTGTTGGTGTAGTAGGGATCTCCTCCTGCCTCGGCTGCGGTGATGATGTCTGGGAACTGCTCCACATCATGCTTTGCAAGACGGTAGGAGGTGGACTCGGCGGGGGTAGCCTCGAGGTTGTAAAGATCGCCGTACTGCTCCTGATAGTCGGAAAGACGCTCTCTCATGTGGTTGAGCACGTCCTTTGTGAACTGCTGGCACTTGGGGTCGGTCATGTCCGCTCTTATCCACTTGGCGTTAAGACCGGCCTCGTTCATGCCGACAAGACCGATTGTAGAGAAGTGGTTGTCAAGGGTGCCGAGGTATCTCTTGGTGTAGGGATAAAGACCCTCGTTCAAGAGCTTAGTTATAACCGTTCTCTTTACCTTGAGGGAACGAGCGGCAATGTCCATCATTCTGTCGAGCCTTGCGTAGAAGTCCTTTTCGTCCTCGGCAAGGTATGCGATTCTGGGCATGTTTATCGTAACGACTCCGATAGATCCGGTGCTCTCTCCAGAGCCGAAGAAGCCGCCGGACTTCTTTCTGAGCTCTCTTAGGTCAAGTCTCAGACGGCAGCACATAGAACGGACGTCGCTCGGCTCCATATCGCTGTTGATGTAGTTGGAGAAGTAGGGGGTGCCGTACTTGGCGGTCATCTCAAAGAGAAGCTTGTTGTTCTCCGTGGGAGACCAGTCGAAGTCGCTTGTGATGGAGTAGGTGGGAATGGGGTACTGGAAGCCTCTTCCGTTGGCGTCTCCCTCGATCATTATCTCGATGAACGCCTTGTTGACCATGTCCATCTCCTTCTTGCAGTCGCCGTAGGTGAAGTCCATTTCCTTGCCGCCTACTATCGCGGGAAGATCCTTGAGGTCGTTGGGAACCGTCCAGTCAAGGGTAATGTTGGAGAACGGAGCCTGAGTGCCCCAGCGTGAAGGAGTGTTTACTCCGTAGATGAAGGACTGGATGCACTGCTTCACTTCCTTGTAGCTAAGGTTATCTACCTTAACAAACGGAGCGAGGTATGTGTCGAATGAGGAGAACGCCTGAGCGCCCGCCCACTCGTTCTGCATGATTCCGAGGAAGTTTACCATCTGGTTGCACAGGGTGGAAAGGTGGCTTGCGGGGGAGGAGGTTATCTTTCCGGGAACTCCGCCGAGGCCTTCCTTTATAAGCTGCTTTAAGCTCCAGCCGGCGCAGTAGCCGGTGAGCATCGACAGATCGTGAATGTGCATATCGCAGTTCTTGTGAGCGTTGGCTATCTCCTCGTCATAGATCTCCGAGAGCCAGTAGTTTGCGGTGATAGCTCCTGAGTTTGAAAGGATAAGACCGCCGACAGAGTAGGTGACGGTGGAGTTTTCCTTCACACGCCAGTCGAGAACCTTGAGGTAGTTGTCAACGGTGGCCTTGTAGTCAAGATATGAGCCCTTGAGGTTGCGGAGCTTCTCACGCTGCTTGCGGTAAAGGATGTAAGCCTTGGCTACCGCATCGTAGCCGCCCTGAATGAGCACTGTCTCGGCACTGTCCTGAATGTCCTCAACGGCAACCAGACCGTTCTTGATCTTTGGCAGGAAGTCTGCGGTCACCTTGAGGGCAAGGAAGTCGATGATGTTGTCGGTATAGTCGGTGTTGGTGGCTTCAAAAGCCTTTTTGATCGCGTTGGCGATCTTGTTGATGTCAAACTCAACTATCTTTCCGTCTCTTTTTACTATTTGGTACATTTTTGTTTCTCCTCTCAAACCTATTCTATATCCGTTGATAAGTCAATGTCAGAGGCTGTCTCAGACATTTATATGCCTCTAATCTCTACCGACCTGACGAAGGGTCTGACTATGTCGGCAAACCGGCTTAGCTCGTCAGGAGTGAACTGACTCAGCCCCGCAGGGTCTATAAGCTCGCCAGAGTCCTTGAACTGCTGTAAATAATATTCGCTCGCGCCGTCTATCCATTTAGCTATGGATTCAAAATCTGCGTCAGTGTGTATTCCCTTGACGACAGTCGTCCTGAACTCGTAGTCGATGCCTCCTCCGAGCAGAAAATCCTTCGATTCCTCTATCCCGGTGATGTCAAGCCCGCTTACGCCAACTGCGAACGGATAGTTTTCCGGGGAGCTCTT
The DNA here is from genome assembly GCA_018715525.1 of Candidatus Faeciplasma pullistercoris. Classification (GTDB taxonomy): domain Bacteria; phylum Bacillota; class Clostridia; order Oscillospirales; family Ruminococcaceae; genus Faeciplasma; species Faeciplasma pullistercoris. The sequence continues at coordinate 37,585 of DVLL01000012.1, forward strand.
TATATCCATCGCCACCCTGTCCACCAGCTTGCCGGCGACCAGCCGCTTCAGAAGCTCGGGTCTGGTTCCGTTGGTGTCAAGCTTGACCTTGTATCCGAGCTCCTTGACCGACGTCAGAAAGCTTGCTATGTCCGGCTGTAATAGAGGTTCTCCTCCGGTTACCACGACCCCGTCCAAGAGCCCGCGCCGCCTCTTCAGAAAGCTTAGCACCTCGTCCTGAGGTATTCGCTCACCGGCTGTGCTGAATACAAGCGAGGAGTTGTGGCAGAAGGGGCAGCGAAGGTTGCAGCCCGGCGTGAAAACTATGCACGCTACCGTTCCGGGAAAGTCGAGAAGGGTCAGCTTCTGAAGTCCCGCAATTTGCATTCAATCACCTCCGAAAAACCGAGTGCAGGTTCAGTATAACTCATCTTGTGCCTCATGTCAATATCAAATACAAGATATAGTGAAAAATTTTTTGAAGACCGGTTTTCTTTTTTACATCATATCACAGAAAGCGAAGAAAGATCTGTGACAAAATCACTCTAAGGGTTAAAGAATTCTTTGCAAATTTGATAAAACCGCTTGACTTTTTACCGGTCATATGCTAATATTACAAATTGTGAAATATGGATGCGCTTGTAGCTCAGTGGATAGAGTGCCCGGCTACGAACCGGTAGGTCGTGAGTTCGAATCTCCCCAGGCGCACCACGCCGAAGCAAGGTTCGCCCCGCTTCGGCTTTTTGTTTAGCCGCAACTATTGTGTGCCGCGAGAGTATGTTTATTTCTTTCGCGGCGTTTTTCTTTTATGATGTATAGTGCTGGACACCAAAGTGAAGCTCTATCATTTCAAGACGGCATGAGTGCAAGATGATGTGCAGGACGCTGCAGACGGCAGCGAGAGCGACCGGGAACTTGCCGCCGCGACCGCACCGCAGGTGCGGTTTGGCGACTTTTCCGCCATATCCATGCTCAAAATTTTAGTATGCTTCGTTGTTTTGGACTTTGGATTTAGTTCAAAGTGTTTTGTGCGGAAAAGCCGCCGTCAGACGCCCCCTAAAGGGGGCCTTGCGGCGGCAAGTTTATTTCGCAGGCAGCCGGCAGAGGTGGCGTTAGCTGATTACAAATTTATAGTTAATGTACAACGAGGAGAATATATTAGCTGTAGAACTGCTGCCATCGCTGGTGCAGTAGTAATAATAAGAAGTCTCGGGGGTTGGACCTGACACTCTTGATGTCCCGAGCCACCAGCTTACCCCCTTCGTTCTGCCTGCGGTCGTTTCAAAGAGCTGGAATCGCGTGCTTCCAAAGATGTCGCCGTATTCTATAAGCTGCAACTGACCGGTTACGGTTCTTAGCTCCTTAGGCAGGGTGTAGTAGTAGGTTCTGTTCAACCAGTCGAAAAGCGTCACCTCACCGTCCCACATCTCACGTTGGAATTTCGGCAGCTTGATGTCGAACCAGATGTTGTTGCCGCCTCGGTTGATATCCACTATCTCCGCCTCAAGAGAGTAGCTTCCGTCGCTGAAGCTTTTTGTGTCGCCGATGCTCCATATGCTTGCGGCGCTTCCGGACTGAGCCGCCGATTTGATTGCTGCCCATGACGCGTTCTCAAGTTCGATACCAACGTTTAGCTCGACAACATACTGGGAATCGGAGCTTATTGTTACTGAGGCGGAGCTGGTAAGCACGCCGAAGGTCGCTGTCACGCTCCATACGCCGGAGTATGGGATGTCAAAGGAGTACGCTCCTTGAGATACGCCGGTAAGGGTGGTTGAGCCGTTTTTTGCCGTGACTTGGTTCCCGCTCTCAGTTATGACTATGAGCCTTGTGCTTGAGGGGGAGTAGCTGCCGTATATCAGAACGCCAGCCGAGTCGTGCGCGGTGTAGCCTGAGAGGAGCTTGTCGGCGCTGACTGTATCCTGAGTCAGGTCTATCAGGGTGTTTCCTGCGTATATAACCTTATTTACAGCCATCTTATCCCTCTCTTCTACCCGGCAATGGTTACTGTTGTTCCGCCTGCCGAGTTTTGCGACTCGACATAGCTGATGGCGTTTACCGTGACCTGAGAAAGATAGTCGTAGCCGCTGTCAGGCAGGATGACCTGCTGCTGTGTGGAGGGAGTGACGGATTTTGCCTGAGCAGTAACATTTGAGGAGGATTCCATTGTTCCTGTCACGCCGAGTATCTGGATACCGGAGCGAATGTTGGTAGGAATGATTTTAGCCTGCTCGGAAGCGGATATCCCTACTTTTCCGCTTCCATCGTGGTAACCCTGCGGGATGGTATATTCTTCGGATTTTGCGGCTATACTTCCGTTTACTCCGCCACGGTTGGGCATTGTACCGGTCAGCATTGAGCCTCTGGCATAGGCTGTTTTGCCGCTGAGTATTTCTGCGGTCTGAGCTGTAGCGTCCTGTGAATTTACATCATAGCCGCAGCTTCCGGTTATCAATTCTCCGTTTGCTCCGTGAGCGGTCACGCCGGTGAGCAGGCTTGCCTCGCTCACGGTGTCAGACGTCAGATCTATCAGTATTTGATCTCCGTAAATTACCTTGCTTATTGCCAAATTATATTACCTCTCTTCCTATATAGACCGTCTCGCCGTCAGCAGGGTTTGAAACCCGGTAGAATGGAATTTCTTTGACGGTAAGGTTGTCGGTCATCAGCTTGTTTTGTGTTTGCAGTATTGTTTCTTCCGTTTTCGGCGTAACCTCATACGGCCCTGTGTACTGTTCTGCGCTTTTGACCACGGTCGCGCTTCCGAAATCGGCTTCAAACTTCTTTTCCAAATGGCAAAATGCCGGGTCAAAATCAGCGCTGCCGCCGGTAAAGACCGTTTCAAAGCTCTTATCGGCGTAAGGCATCAGATTTCACCGCCCTTGAGAACCTTTTCCACTCTTTCGCTGATTATCTGGCTCGCAAAGGCGGCTCCGGTGCTTGTGCGGAATCTTATCTGAATAAGACAGTCCGAGTCTGGGGATAGCTTAAGCGTCTCGGTTTGCGAAAGGGTCACCGAGGCAACGCAGCTTCCGTCCTCCATGTCTGTAAAGGATATGTCATCGCCGCTTTTTTCTATTAGCGAGGAGTTGTTCTGGTTGTAGCTCACATATATCTCGCCGACCGAAGAGCTTGGCACCGGCAGAGTAAAGCTGTGAGTCGGGGTCGTGCCCTGTCTCATTATTTATGCACTTCCTTTTTAGTATTATTTGACATGCTGACCTGCATTTTCTATGTTTCATCGTGATAAAGCCCGGCTTGTTTTACGCGCAGGTTCCTGTACGCGTTTCGGCCGCTGTTCCGTGCAGCCTGCCGGGAGCATTGCTTGGGCTCGCTTTGTACTTCAAGCAGGTAAAGAGGATTTCCACATAATATTTCCTTTAGGAAACATAATTGCTGAAAAAAATCCTGATTACTTCGTCATCGGTGAGATCCAGGCAATCTCGTATCAAGAGAATTTCGTTCTGCTTGAAGGACGTCTGCCCGTGAAGTCTCGAATACATTCTCTTTTTCGAGATGCCTATCTGTGCTGCGAGGGAGGGTATAGACATCCCGCGCCTGATTGCTGCTGCACGCAGTTCGTTTTCCATGCTTTGTCCTCCTTTGTTTCCTCACATAAAGTTTCCTATCCGATACTTATAATAGCATGCAAAATTAAAAATGTCAACCCTTTAGGAAACTTTTTCGGATAGAATTAAAAAAATAGTTGCATTTGGGACACCGATATGCTACACTAATACAGAGGTGATATCAATGAAGATCGGCGAAATCATTTACACGAGGAGAAAGGAGCTCGGACTCACCCTTGAGGAAGTGGGAGAGGCTGTCGGCGTAGGAAAGAGCACGGTCAAAAAGTGGGAGACCGGCAGCATTTCAAATATGCGCAGGGACAGGATATCCCGGCTCGCGCAGGTACTGCGGCTCGACCCGTCGGTATTTATAAACGACGAGACCGGCACAGGAAACAGGATACCGCTGATTGGCAGCATTGCGTGCGGCAGACCGATTTTTGCCGATGAGAATATAAGCGAATATATAGAGGCAGGCGGACTTGTCCATGCGGATTTTGCGCTTAGATGCAGAGGAGACAGCATGACGGGTGCGAGGATATACGACGGTGATATAGTCTTTATCCGCTCTCAGCCCACTGTCGAGAACGGGGAAATAGCTGCGGTGATAATAAACGATGAGGCGACTTTAAAGCGTGTCTACTTAAAAAACGGTCAGCTTACCCTCGTGGCGGCGAATCCTGAATATGAGCCGATGGTGTTTTCGGGGAGAGAGCTTGAAACTATCCACATAATCGGCAAGGCGGTCAAGTTCCTTGGAAATTTGAATTAGGTTGAATCCCCGAAGCAGAGGGTAGAATGGTGCTTTTTGGGTGAAAATGTAATGAAAATTTGTTTTTTTGTTTGCATAATAAAAAAATTATGCTATACTGTAGCTCAGAGCAGCATATAACTGCTGTGTCTATAATAACGCTGATTTTCATATTATACCGTTTATGATCCAAAAATTATGCGGAAGGAATAAAAGATTATGCCGAATTACGACGGTCAGTCATGTACCTCGTGCAGGGAGGTATTCAAGCAGGGAGACGACATAGTTGTCTGCCCAACCTGCGGCTCGCCTTATCACAGGGAGTGTTATAAAAAGGAAGGCAAATGTATCAACACCATTCTTCACGAAAACGGTGAGAGCTGGCGACCCGAGCCATTGGCAGGAAGCCATGCTGCCGCGGAAGATATCGGGAATACACATGAAAAGACGCTGAGCGAGGAGGCTGCCGAGCAGAATACCGACGGCGTGGTAAAGTGCCGCAACTGCGGAGCTGAAAACAATGCGCAGAGCCCTTTTTGCTCTGTTTGCGGAGCGCCTATAAACATGGAAAAGGCTGCCGGAGGCTTTGGCTCGGCAAACGCCGGTCAAAGCTATTGGAACGGTCAGCGGCAGTATACGAATTACGATCAGTCCGCAGGCAACGGTCAGCCGTTCTTTGGGGGAATGCCGTTTGCAGGCGCGCAGCCTATAAATAATGACATGGATATCGACGGCAATACCGCCGGCGAGTACGCTAAGTATGTGAGAAGCAACCGGTTTTACTTCCTGCCGAAGTTTCTGCGCTTTGCAAAGGGCGGCGTGGCGTCGTTCAATTTCAGCGCGTTTTTCTTCCCCCAGCTTTACTTCTTCTATCGCAAGATGATTCTTACGGGCGTGGTTATGATCCTTTTGGATATCATTCTCTCCACTCCGTATGCTTTGTTTGTACTTGAGACTAACGGCTTTATCTCTCACATTTCCGCGTTCAGCCAGCCGTGGTTCGTTCAGCTATTAAACGGCTTCTCATTCGTTGCGTATCTTCTGAAAATAGCAGTCGGAATTTTCGCCAACTACCTGTACTACAGGAAGGCGAAGCGTGACGTCGACATGATAAAACACACGATAACGGAGAAAACCACTCAGGACGCCAGGATCGCCGGCTTGGGAGGAGTATCGTGGGCATATGTTGTCGCGGGCGTTATAGCTGAGACTATAGCCTTGACAGCGCTTATGCTTGCTGGCATTATCCTGCTGTAAGGAGACGGCTGTAAACGGAAGAAAAAATGGTTACCGAGCTTGATCGCAGGCTTGTGAGCGTTACTCCGAGCAAAAGGCAGTTTCTTCATCAGCAGCTTGAGTTTTACGCTTTCGTTCATTTCACCGTCAACACATACACCGGCAGGGAGTGGGGAGACGGCACCGAGAATGAGAATATTTTTAATCCTACCGAATTTGACGCCCGTCAATGGGTGAAGGCTGTCAAGAGCGCGGGAATGACTGCGCTTATGCTGACCTGCAAGCACCATGACGGCTTCTGCCTGTGGCAGACGAAAACTACCTCGCATTCCGTTGCGCGCAGCCCGTTCAGGGACGGAAAGGGCGACATTGTGAAAGAGGTGTCGGATGCCTGCCGTGAAGAGGGGATAAAGTTTGGCGTGTACTGCTCTCCGTGGGACAGAAACAGCGTATACTACGGCAAGGGCAAGGAGTACGATGATTTCTTTATCGCTCAGCTTACAGAGCTTTTGACCGGCTACGGCGATATTTGCAGCGTCTGGTTTGACGGCGCGTGCGGCGAGGGACCGAACGGCAAGAAGCAGGTCTACGACTGGGAGAGATACTACGAGCTGATAAGAAAGCTTCAGCTTGACGCCTGCATACATGTGTGCGGACCGGATGTCAGGTGGTGCGGAAACGAGGCGGGTCACACCAGACCGTCAGAGTGGAGCGTAGTTCCAAAGAGAACGACCGAGACTGAGCTTATCGCAGACAGAAGCCAGCATGAGGACGACAGCAGCTTCAGGGAGCGCAAAATTGCGGCGTGGGACGTCGATCTGGGGAGCAGGGAGGTCTTAAAGGATGAGCGCGAGCTTGTCTGGTACCCCGCCGAGGTGAACACCTCTATTCGACCGGGCTGGTTCTACCATGATTTTGAGGACGACAAGGTTAAATCAGTCGATGAGCTTTTAAATGTATATGTAAACTCTGTCGGCGGCAACGCTACATTTTTGCTCAACATTCCGCCAATGCCGAACGGGCTTTTCCACCAAAATGATGTCAACCGTTTAGCGGAGCTCGGAAGCTGTATCCGTAAGATGTTCGCCTGCAACAGGCTTGAGAGCGCAAAGCTTTCGTCTGACAGCTTCGAGCCGGGTCATGAGATAGAGAACGTCCGCGAAGACGACTACAAGAGCTATTTTAAGACCTGCGACGGAGTCACTGGTTGTGAGATTACCGTCAGCTTCGAGTCGCCGCAGGAGATATCCTGCGTGGTGATGAAGGAGAACATTCTTATGAGCCAGAGGATAGAAGCCTTCGAGATATACGCCGACACCGGGCTTGTTTACAGCGGAACGGTAGTAGGCTACAAGAAAATCGCACGCTTCCCGGCGGTTAAAACAAAGACCCTGCGGATAAAAATAACCGATTCAAGGGTCTGCCCGACGCTGTGCTTCATAGGCGCGTATTGAGGCAAAAAATAAGTAAAATATTGCTTGACAAATCAGAGTTGACCTGATATACTAACTCTGTTATCCTTGTCTGTCGCAGGTGGCAGACGAAATCCAGAAGGAGGTTCAGTTATGGCAAAAATCACAGGAAACTACGAAGTAATGGTAGTATTCTCGACCAAGGCAGGCGATGAGGCGACCGCTTCATTGGTTGCAAGATTTAAGGACATGATTGAGGCTAACGCGACTAACGCGGAGGTTGACGAGTGGGGCAAGCGCAAGCTCGCTTACGACATCAACTACGAGTCGGAGGGCTACTATGTTGTATACACCTTCGAGTCCAAGCCTGATTTCCCCGCAGAGCTCAGCCGTGTTCTCAACATCACCGACGGCGTGCTTCGCTCAATCGTTATCACCAAGTAAACGCTGACCAAGGGGAGACGGTATAGATGCTGAACAGAGTAATTTTAATGGGAAGGATCACTCAGGATCTTGAGGTTCGCCAGACACAGGGCGGAACCGCTGTACTCAGCTTTACAGTCGCTGTGGACAGGGGCTATGTCAAGCAGGGCGAGGAGCGCCAGACCGATTTTATCAACTGCGTCGCTTGGCGTCAGCAGGCTGAGTTTATCGGAAAGTACTTCTCAAAAGGCAGGATGATAGCCATAGAGGGAAATCTCAGGACGAGAACATATGACGACAAGAACGGCACCAAGCACTATGTGACCGAGGTGTTTGTCGACAACGTGTCCTTCACCGGAGAAAAAGCCTCCGGCGGACAGCCCTCAAATTCAAATTACTCCTCAAGCTACTCAAAACCGTCTAATTCCAAGCAGTCAGGCTACAATGAGCCGTCCGACCGTCCGATAGCGATAGGAGATCTCGATGACTTCGAGGAGATCCTCGGTGACGACGGTGTTCCGTTCTAAGTGATCTGATTGATTGCAGGATGTGAAACTACTTAAATCTTAAATTCTTGAAAGGAGATTATTATCATGGAGAGAAATTCCGGCAACGGCAAGCCGTTGAAGAGACATCACAAGAAGGTCTGCATGTTCTGCGCTGACAGAGCTGAGACTATTGATTATAAGGACACTGCAAAGCTCAAGAAGTGCCTCACCGAGAGAGCTAAGATACTTCCTCGCCGCGTAACCGGCACCTGCGCTTACCATCAGCGCGAGCTCACAAAGGCTGTAAAGAGAGCGAGATTTGTAGCTCTTCTGCCTTACTCTGCCGACTAATCAAGTCTGATTCAGGGACGCATCAAAGTATGCGCCCCTGATTTTTTGCTTTTTTCACAGAAAAACCGCGGTAGGTAGTCTGCCGCGGTTTTATTTTTTGCATGCCGATTATTTATTTGGCCTCGCTGTTCATGCGCTTTTTTACCTCTTCAAAGGACACTCCGAACTTTTCATAGATTGTCTTGGCGTATCCGAACTCCTGAGGCGCGCTGCGTATGATCTTATACAGCCTGCGGTTGTCCGAGGTGGTGTCGACGGTCGTCACGATGCTGACAAGCTTTGTATCGCCCTCTACCTCGTCGTTTATCTTGTCGAGGTTCTTGGCAAGCTCCAAAAGGTGAGTGGCGTATACGCCTCTGACTCCCACGCAGCGGAATATCTTTGTCAGCTCGGTGGCGATATATACGCACTCTGTAGGAGTAGTGGACTGTATCGACTCGTTAAGAAGCAGCATGCTGTACCTTGTAGCGTTGTCCACTGTTACCTTGAACTGCTTGCACTCCTGGGTGAAGCGGGAGGTATTAAGACCTACCTCTTCCTCCTTCGGGAAGTGGGTGTAGATAAAGTCGACAGGGCTTATCTCGCAGGAAGCGCAGGGAACATATATTCCTGCCTGCGCAAGAACCTGGATTATTCCCACCGCTCTTGTATAGGTGGTCTTACCGCCGTTGTTTGCGCCGGTGAGAACAAAGAACCTGCCATCGTCGTCCATAGTGACATCGTTGGTTATAATCTTGTCCTTAAGGCTTCCCATCGGGTTGGAGGCGACCATCTGCGTGTAGAACGACAGGTCAAATATGCCCTTTGCGTCAAGCTTTCTTTCCTCCATCGGCAGATACTTCGGTCTTGTCATTTCAAGACCTCTTGCCCTTACCGCCTCTACTATCCTCTTCGCGCCGATGTAGAAGCTCATCTGGCTCTCAAAGGTGAGAATATCCTCGGTGTTCTTTTTGAAGTAGGCTCTTATCGCCCTGTCGAGGTGGCTGATGTACTCCGAGTTTATCTCCTTAAGCTCACGGAACAGCGGAGCTTCAAGGTCGTTTGTTCCTCCGTTTTCGTTGTAGAGCGAGTGAGTTCTTCCGATAGCCCTTGTGCCTTCGCCCTCGATATGCTTGAATATCCAGTCAAACCTGCCTTTTTTCTTTATCAGGTCGGTGGAGACGGAAAGGAGCATCGCCTCTACCGGTCTCATCATGTCGTCAAAGTTTATTCCGACAGTGACGCTCTTGACTCCCTTTGCGAGAATCTTGAGACACTCGTCAGTCTCACGCTTTACCTCGTCAAAGTACTCCGAGTTGTATACCGACGCAAAGTACTCTACAAGACCCTTGAGCGCAGCCGAGCGGAAGGAGGACTGATACTTCTGGCAGAACTCGTGGCAGTTGGTAATGCACTCGATAAAGGTCTTAAGAGAGCCAAGTCTGGTGTTCAGCGCATAGAAGCTGTCCGCAAGACCGAGCTTCTGGATGTTTACATGCTCGTTGATGTAGAGCTTGTGGACGTTTTCGTAAAGAACCGCCTCAAGCTGAGGCACACTAAGGAAGTCCTCAAGAATGTCGAGCCGGTAGTTAAGAACCTCTTCGTCTGTGGATAGCTGTGTGAGTATCCTCATGGCGTTGAGCGAGTTTTCCGGGCAGATAAGCCTCGATAAGAGGTCAAGCTCAAGGTTTGTGACATAGTCCTGCGGGAGCTTGGCGAGCTGGGTGCCGCGCTCAAGCGCCTCCCTCTTTTTTGTCTCTGACGGGTATAACAGGTCTACAAGGTGAAGCTCTTCATTGTTATCATTCTCAGGCATGTTTGGTGCTCCTTTCTTTCATAAAGCTAACAGTTTATTAAAGCAGCTTGATTCCCGCTTTTTCGCATCCCTTGACGGTTTCCTCGTCCCAAACCGAGACCTGAACCTCGCCAATGTGAGCCTTTCCCAAGAGGAGGGTGCAGAGTCTCGACTGACCTATACCTCCTCCGATTGTCAGAGGAAGCTCGTTATTAAGGAGCATCTTGTGGAACTCAAGACCTGCTCTTTCCTCGCAGCCCGATTTTTTGAGCTGCTCCGCGAGAGACTCGGCGTCAACTCTTATGCCCATCGAGGAAACCTCGAACGCGCACTCAAGGACATCGTTCCACATCACGATATCCCCGTTCAGCTTCCAGTCGTCATAGTCGGGAGCCCTGCCGTCGTGGGGAACGCCTGATTTAAGCTTGTCGCCTATCTGCATGATAAAGGCTGTGCGATGCTCCCTGACATAGGCATTTTCTCTTTCCTTTGGAGACAGCTCGGGGTACATATCCTCGAGCTCCTGTGTGGTAATAAATGAGACGTTTCGTGAAATTTTGCAGCGGACATTCGGGTACACTTTTGAGACTATCTCGGAGGTGTCGCAGATTGCGTCAACTATCTTTAAAACGATCTCTTTAAGGAAATCGGGGTTTCTGTTGTCACGAGTGATGATTCTCTCCCAATCCCACTGATCCACATATATCGAATGGAGGTTGTCCATTTCCTCGTCACGCCTTATTGCGTTCATATCGGTGTATATACCCTCGCCGACATGGAAGCCGTACTCCTTGAGCGCGAGGCGCTTCCATTTTGCAAGCGAGTGAACCACCTCGGCTCTGCCTCCCGTTTCCTTAATTTCAAAGGAAACGGGTCTTTCATAGCCGTTGAGGTTGTCGTTCAGACCCCTGCTGTCATCGACAAAGAGGGGAGCGGACGCTCTTTTGAGGTTGAGCGCCTGGCAGAGATTTATTTCAAAGCTTCTTTTTATAAGACCGATGGCGGTCTGAGTCTCATATGCTGTGAGATTGCTTGAATAACCCTTAGGTATTATCAGCCTGCTCATGTAAAATCCTCCGTAGCCTTTAAGGTATTGAGTAAATAAAATAAGCATCGTCATTAACGATGCTCACTTTATTATATATCCTACGGCGCTTTATGTCAATACAGCATTAAAGTAAAATCTTTATTCAACCGTGACTGATTTTGCGAGATTTCTTGGCTTATCGACATCGTTGCCTCTGAGCACCGACATGTAATATGCAAAAAGCTGCATCGCGGTGATTCCGACAAGACCCATAAACATTCTGTCTATCTCAGGAAGCTCGTAGCGATATAAAATTGCGGAGTTATCAGGGAAGTCAGATCCGCATACCACGAACGCTTTGCCGCCCCTTGTGACCACTTCCACTATATTGCTCATCGTCTTTTCGTATATTTCCGGCACGGTGGCAAGGGATATTACGGGAGTGCCGTTGGTTATAAGAGAAATAGTTCCGTGCTTGAGCTCTCCGGCGGCGTATGCCTCGCTGTGTATGTAGGATATCTCCTTTAGCTTGAGCGACGCCTCCTGCACCAGCGCGCAGTCGAGGCTTCGTCCGATAAAGAAGACGTTTTCATTGTCATAAAGCTCCTGCGCTATGCCGCGTATGCGCTCCTCGTCAGAGATGACTTTTTCTATGGCCTCGCAAAGGTCGTGAAGTATTATCTTTGAGTAGTACATCAAATCCTGCTCTGTCAGCCTTCCCTTGGAGTATGCGAGTTCAAACGCGAACGCGCACAGGGTAGCGACCTGAACGGTGTACGCCTTGGTTGACGCGACGGAAATCTCCGGACCCGCGTAGGTGTAAATCACATTGTCCGCCTCTCTGGCGATAGATGATGCGATAACATTGACTACCGCGATAGTCCTTGCGCCCTTTGACTTTGCAATTCTCAGCGCCTCGAGGGAGTCGGCTGTCTCGCCTGACTGAGAAATAATCAGCACGGTATCCTTGTCTGAGAGAATCGGGTCGGAGTAGCGGAATTCTGACGCCACCTCGACGATTACAGGTATTCTTGCCATTTTCTCGATGGCATATTTGGCGTAAAGCCCCGCGTGCATTGCGGTTCCGCAGGCAACGATACGGAGAAAGTTTATGTTTTTTAGCTGCTCTACGGTGATGCCGTCGTCCTCAAAGTCTATGTAGCCGTGTCTGTTGCGTATGCCGAGGGTCTTCTTGACAGCTTCAGGCTCCTCATGAATTTCCTTGAGCATAAAGTGAGAGTATCCGCCCTTTTCAGCTGCGGCGGCGTCCCACTTAGCGGTGAGTATTTCCTTTTTGACCGATTCTCCGCGGCTGTTGTACACCTCGGTGCTCGCGCCTTTGATTACAGCAATCTCGCCGTTTTCAAGAGAGATGTATTTTTTTGTGTACCTGAGTATCGCGGAGGTATCCGATGAGATAAAGCCTCCGTTATCTGTCACGCCGACGATAAGCGGGCTGCCCTTCTTGACCGAATAGATGACTCCGGGGACATCCTTGAAGAGTATCCCGAAGGCATAGGAGCCGGTAAGCTTCGGCATAGCAGCTAAAATCGCCTTAAGCGGATCGCCGGCTTTGTTGTACTCACTGTCTATTACGGCTGCCGCAACCTCCGTGTCAGTCTCGGATACGAAAGAGACTCCCTGCGATATAAGCTCGGTTTTAAGCTCATGATAATTTTCTATTATGCCGTTGTGGACAAGCACAACTCTGCCGCTGACCTGAGGGTGAGAGTTGATGTCGTTGGGCGCACCGTGAGTAGCCCATCTGGTATGCCCTATCCCACAGCCCGACCTGATACCTCCGCACTCATCTATCCTGTGCTCAAGAGCGCTGACCCTTCCGACGGTCTTGATTATTCGGACCTTGTTCTCCTCAAACGCGGCAATACCTGCCGAGTCGTAGCCGCGGTATTCAAGCGACTTCAGACCGCTTACTATCCTTTCAGCGGCATTTTCACTTCCGCTGTATCCGATTATTCCGCACATTGCAGTACCTCCGAGAAAATATATCCGTATCGCCGTATAAAACATACGGCACAGTAATCACAAAAAAGTCTGATAAAAATGTAATATGTCTATAGGCGACATTCTTCCAATTTTTATTATATACACGGCAAATAGCCATGTCAAGGACTCAGATGTGAACTGACGTGAAAATGAGGTAAAAAAGAGGATACCCGGAAAAATATTACCCGGATATCCGCTCTTCCTCGAAAATTCCGTTATTATATAAATATACTTTTTTTACCCCATTTGCTACTAAATATTTCTTTGCGTCTTCAAACCAGAAGTCAAGCTGTTCCTTTTTGTGACAGTCTGAGGAGATTGTGAATTTCGCTCCGCTGTCCGCAAGACGCCTGACAATTTCCGGACTGGGGTAGGGGAGCGTCCTGTAGCCTTTTGCTATTGCGCCTGTGTTGAGCTCAAAGATCCTGCCGCTGTCTATCAGCCTGTCAAGCGCACGGCTTACCGCCTTGCGGTAGCTTTGTGACTCAAGGTCTATCAGACCCGGTTTTACCTCGCAGAACTTGGTTATAAGATCGAAGTGCCCGATAATGTCGCAGTCGGTTTTTCTCACGACGTCCGCGACAGTATCGTAATATTTCTCGCAAATAGCCATGATGTCCCCGCCAAAATACTTTTTTGCCGCTTCCTCGAGAATCTGCGGCGATTCGTCAACAGTGAAAAACTCCCCCCGGCAGTAAATATAATGCACCGAGCCTATAAGATAGTCGTATGGATACTTCGGAGCGTCAGAATAGTATTCGAGCTCAAGCCCGCGCAGTATGTCGAGCCTGTCCTTGTATTCCTCCTTCAGTCCGGCGCATTCGCGGATATACTCGCTCTCGTTTTTCATACAGTAGCTTTGGTCAAATTCAGTAAAGCTGTGTGAGGAAAAACCGAGCGTGCAAAAGCCCTTTTTTACCGCCTCTTCGGCAAGCTCGCGCAGAGTGTTTTTGCCGTCGCAATATGTCGAGTGGGTGTGAAGGTTTTGAAGCCTCATCAGGTCATCTTCTCCTGCTTTACCTTCTTGTCGATGACATGGCGGGAAGCAAGCTCGGCGCGGACGTCTTCAAGAGATATGCCCGCCTCGACCATCAATACCATCAGGTGGTACAAAAGGTCTGAAATTTCGTAGATCGTTTCAGGCTTATCCTGAGCCTTGGCTGCGATTATCACCTCGGTGGATTCCTCTCCGACCTTTTTAAGTATCTTGTCAAGACCCTTTTCAAAGAGATAGGTCGTGTAGGAGCCTTCCTTCTTCTCCGTCTTTCTGCCCTCGATCAGCTTGTATAGACCCTCGTAGTCAAACTCAGAGCGGGTGTCTGAGATGAACAGCTTATTGGTAAAGCAGCTGTCCGTGCCGAGGTGGCATGCCGGACCGTCCTTTTCCACCATTACGACAAGCGCGTCCATGTCGCAGTCTGCGGTGATGCTGACGATGTGCTGATAGTTTCCGCTTGTTTCACCCTTCAGCCACAGCTCTGCGCGTGAGCGTGACCAGAAGCAGGTGAGCTCCTTGTCCATTGATATTTCAAGGCTTTCGCGGTTCATATACGCGAGGGTCAGCACATTCTTTGTGCGATTGTCGACCACTATGGCCGGTATAAGACCCTTATCGTCAAACTTGAGCTCGTTTATGCTAATCAAAGTAATTCACCTTTCTTTTGTATGATTTATATTCTCACCGGTATGCCGTTGTCTTTCAAGTAGCGCTTTAGCTCGCTGATTTTGATCTCATCGAAGTGAAATACCGAAGCAGCCAGACCCGCGTCCACTCTATCGAGGGTACGGAACAAGGTCAGAAAATCCTCCATTTTCCCGGCTCCGCCCGAGGCTATCACGGGTATTTTAACTACATCGGAGACAGCCCTCAGCATTTCGAGGTCAAATCCGTTTTTGACTCCGTCCGTGTCTATCGAATTAAGAACGATTTCTCCTGCGCCGCTGTTCTCGCCGCGTTTTATCCACTCTATGGCGTCAAGACCGGTGTCCACTCTTCCGCCCTTGGCGAAAACCCTGTAGCTTCCTCCTACCCTCTTCGCATCCACGCTCAAGACCACGCACTGAGAGCCGTAAAGCTTGGCAGCCTGCTCTATTATATCCGGGTTATTGATGGCTCCAGAGTTTACGCTCACCTTGTCTGCTCCGCACTTGAGCACTCTGTCAAAGTCGCTAAGTGTGCTGATTCCTCCTCCGACCGTCAGGGGTATGAACACCCTTGACGCCGCGCGGGTAAGTATGTCGGTAAACAGCTTTCTGCCCTCGCTTGAGGCGGTGATATCATAAAAAACAAGCTCGTCTGCGCCGCAGTCGCTGTAGTATTCAGCGAGCGTGACCGGGTCGGAGACGTCGTTGAGTCCTTCAAAGTTTACTCCCTTTACGACCCTGCCGTCCTTTACATCGAGGCAGGGGATAATTCTCTTGGTAATCATTTTGCCGCTTCTATTGCCTCCTTAAGCCTGATGGCTCCCATGTAGTATGCCTTGCCGATTATCGCGCCGCTCAGCCCGGCGTTCCTGAGGGCGATGACGTCCGCCATGCTGCTCACTCCTCCTGAGGCTATTATGTCGAGCCCAAACCGGCTTTTAAGCTGCTTGTACAGCTCGAGATTTGTGCCGCTCATCGCCCCGTCCTTTGATATGTCGGTGCATATGACCGTTTTTACCCCGAGCGCTTCCATCTTGGCTACAAAATCGTAAACATTTATGCCACTCGATTCAAGCCAGCCCTTTATCCTTACCTTCTCGTCGAGGATGTCCACTCCGACCGCTATTTTTTCGCCGTAGGCGTCCAGCGCCTTATCCAGAAAATCGCTGTCGGTTATGGCGGCAGTACCTATGATCACCCTTGAAACCCCGGCGTCAAGGTATTTTTTTACGGTATCAAGGGAGCGTATACCTCCTCCCACCTCGACAAACAGATCTGTACTATTCGCTATGCGGGATATCAGCTCAAAATTAGGGGCTTGTCCAGACTTTGCGCCGTCAAGGTCTACTATGTGGATGTGCGTAGCTCCCTCGCGCTTAAAGTCCAGAGCCACATCGGCGGGATTTCCGTATTCGGTTTTAAGGCTGTAATCGCCCTTGTATAGACGTACTGCCCTGCCTTCGATTATATCAATAGCGGGAAGGATTATCATCTTTTTACTCCTGTCAATTTATTTCTGAGAACGCCCTGAGTATCTTAAGACCGACCTCTCCGCTCTTTTCGGGGTGGAACTGGCAGCCGTAGACGTTTTCATTCCATACGGCCGCAGTTACCCTCTTGCCGTACTCTGTATATGCGGCCACGCTTTCGTCGCAATCCGCGCCGTAGTAGGAGTGAACGAAGTACACATAGTCCCCGTCGGCGCTGTACTTGAAGATAGGGCATTCGGGGCGGACTATCTCCAGCCTGTTCCAGCCTATCTGCGGGATTTTAAGGTTAGGAGGTATCGCACCCTCAAGCGGCTTTACCGAGCCCTTGATAAGCCCGAGACCCTCGTGGCAGCCGAATTCATAGCTTCTTTCAAACAGCAGCTGCATTCCGAGGCATATGCCCATAAGCGGCTTGCCCTTTTTTACCTCGTCAAGGACGACATCGGCTAACCCGGAGGTGCGAAGCTTGTTCGCGGCGTCCTCAAACGCTCCTACTCCGGGGAGGATGATCCTATCCGAGCGCCCTATCTCGGCTTTGTCAGAGGTGACCGCAGCTTTTGCGCCGATCCTTTCAAGGCTCGCCCGCAGCGAAAACAGGTTTCCGACGCCGTAGTCAATAATCGCTATCATCCCTAAAGCACCCCCTTGGTCGAGGGTATCTCGCCGGCCGCGTCAGGATCTATTTTGACCGCCGTGCGCATGCTCTTGGCGAGGCTCTTGAATGTTCCCTCTATGATGTGGTGGCTGTTTTTTCCGTCGAGCTGTCTGATGTGCAAAGACATGCCGACATTTCTTGTTAGCGCAGCCATGAACTCCTCGCACAGCTCGGTGTCAAAATCGCCTACCTTCTGGGCGGGGATATCGAGAGAGCAGCATAGCTGAGCTCTGCCCGATATGTCTACGGCGGTCATTATGAGCGCCTCGTCCATCGGAAGTATCATGTAGCCGTAGCGGGTGATGCCTCTCATATCCCCGAGCGCCTGCTTTATTCCGAGCCCGAGGCATATGCCTATATCCTCGACGGTGTGGTGATAATCCACATGCGTGTCGCCCAAGCAGGCTATGTCAAGGTCGAACCTTGCGTGTTTGGCGAATAGGGTAAGCATGTGGTCAAGGAAACCGCAGCCGGTAGATATGTTGTTTTTTCCTGTGCCGTCGAGGTTTATTTTAAGAGTTATGTCCGTCTCGGCGGTTTTTCTTTTTATCTCCGCAGTTCTCAAAGCCATTCCTCCTCTTACGTTATATTACTCGGAAAGGATATCCTTAAGCGCTTCGGTGAGAGCCTGCATCTCCTCTGGCGAGCCTACGGTGATACGGAGGTACTCGGAAATTCTGTCCTGCTCAAACCTGCGCACGAGTATGCCCTTTTCTCTCAGCTTCTCAAAAATAAGCTTTCCGGGGAGCTTGTCTGACTTGGCGAAGATAAAGTTCGCCTTTGAATCGGTAAGCTCAAAGCCGAGCTTTTTAAGCTCCTGCGATGTTTTTTCCCTGGTTTCAATGATTTTGCGGCAGTTATCGCGGTAGTACTCAATATCGTCTATCGCGGCCTCTCCTGCGGCAAGGGTTATGCGGTTCACCGAATATGGGTTGGTCGAGTATTTTATTTTCTCAAGATCCTGTATTATTTCCTTTGAAGCGAACGCAAAGCCAAGCCTCGCTCCCGCCATCGACATTGATTTTGAGTATGTCCTGCATACTATCAGGTTCTCAAGCTCTCCTATAAGCTTAATGCAGCTCTCGGCGCCAAAGTCCACATACGCCTCATCGGCTATGACTATGCAGTCAGGGCTGCCAAGACATATTTTTTTTATGTCCTCAGGGCTCAGAGCAAGACCTGTTGGGGCGTTGGGGTTGGTTATTACTATCAAGCCCTCTGCAAGACCCATGTAGTTCTGCGGGTCTATCGTAAAGTCCTCCCTGAGCGGGAATATTTTTGCCTTTGTGCCGTGAAGCTTTGAGAACACCTTGTAGAACCCGTAGGTTATATCCGGGTAGTACGCCGGCTTTTCATCAGATGCGAAAGCCGTGAATGCGATATTGAGCATATCGTCAGAGCTGTTCGAGATAAATACGTTCTCGGGAGCAAGACCGTAAAGACCGGCTATTTTTCCCTTGAGCTGCGAGCAGGTCGGGTCGGGGTAGAGCCTCAAAAGCTCGGCCTGAGAGGAATTGACCGCCCTCAATACTCCCTCAGAGGGAGGGTAGGGGGATTCGTTTGTGTTGAGCTTTATATATTTTCTGTCCTTGGGCTGCTCGCCGGGAGTGTACGCCTCAAGGTCGGAATATTTTGAAACTAAGAATCTGCTCATTTTGGATTTGTCCTTTGCGGCTTAATTTTTTATCAGTCTTCCGGGAATCTTATCAGAGCGCTTCTTGCGTGGGCGTCAAGCCCCTCCTTGTGCGCAAAGAGGGCGATGTCCTTGTATACGCCCCTGAACGCCTCCTCTGAGTAGTAGGTGTACTGCGTTTTCTTGACGAAGTCGTCAACCGAAAGAGGGGAGGAGAAGCGGGCAGTTCCGCTGGTGGGAAGAGTGTGGTTAGCTCCGCTCAGGTAGTCTCCGAGAGCTTCCGGGCAATATCTGCCCATGAACACCGAGCCGGCGTTTTCCACCATGCCGAGGTACTCAAACGGATTATCCATTACAAGCTCGAGATGCTCAGGCGCGATTCTGTTTGAGATTTTAACGGCTTCCGAAATACTGTCAACAACTATAATCTTACCATTGTTGTCAATAGACGCCCTTGCTATTTCCTCTCGGGGAAGAGTTTTGAGCTGCCTTTCTATCTCGGAAGATACCTTGTCGGCAAGCTCGGCGGAGTCTGTGATAAGAACCGCGCTCGCGAGGCGGTCGTGCTCAGCCTGCGAAAGGAGGTCGGCGGCGACGTTGGCGGGATTGCTTTTTTTGTCCGCGATGACCAGTATCTCGCTGGGACCCGCTATCATGTCGATGGAGACTTTGCCGTAAACCTGCTTTTTTGCCTCCGCCACATAGGCGTTTCCGGGGCCCACTATCTTGTCCACCTTTGGAATGCTCTCGGTGCCGTAGGCGAGCGCCGCTATGGCCTGAGCGCCTCCGACTTTAAAAATCCTGTCTATGCCGGCTATTTTAGCCGCGGCAAGTATCGCCGGGTTTATCTTTCCGTCAGCCGACGGAGGGGTGACCATCACAAGATTCTTGCAGCCCGCGAGCTTTGCGGGAATTGAATCCATAAGCACGGTGGATGGGTAGGCGGCCGTTCCGCCGGGTACATACAGTCCGACGTTCTCAATGGGTATGATTTTTTGTCCGCAGACTATTCCGTTCTTTTCGGAGATGATAAAGGAGTTGCGTATCTGCTTGGAGTGAAATTCGCGGATATTCTGAGCCGCTCGCTCAAGTACTCTTATAAACTCCGGCTCTACCGAGCTTACAGCCTCGTCAATTTCATCCTCGGAGACCAAAAGCTCTGTCAGATCCGCCTTGTCAAACTTTTTGGAGTATTCACGCAGGGCTGCGTCACCCTTTTCGCGCACCGTGCCGATTATCTCTGAAACGGTAGCCTCGACCTTTGATATGCTCTCGCATCTTGAGAAAATCTCATCGCCCGAGACCTTGCCGTACTCGTATATCTTAATCACTGAATGACCCTTCCTTTTTTATTGTATTCTTTTCTCGATCTCGCGGATGATGCTGTTTATTTCCTCACGCTTGAACTTTGTGCCCGCCTTGTTGGCGATAAGCCGGGCGGAGATGTTCACTATCGTCTCTATGACCTCAAGGTCGTTTTCCCGAAGCGTCGTGCCCGTCTCGACTATGTCAACGATCACATCGGACAGCCCAAGTATCGGCGCAAGCTCTATCGAGCCGTTGAGCTTGATTATGTCTATGCTGCGCGATTTAGACTGGTAAAACTCGCTTGCTATGCGGGGAAACTTTGTCGCTACCCTCAGGGTCTTGTCGGTGCTGTCGCGGAAGTCCTTTTTAGACGCTACGCACATACGGCATTTGCCCATCTTAAGGTCCAATAGCTCGTATACATCCGGACGGTACTCAAGCAGTATGTCCTTGCCGGCTATACCTATGTCGGCGGCTCCTCTTTCCACATATATAGCGACGTCAGACGGCTTGACCCAGAAAAATCTCACGCCGTTTTCCTGATTTTCAAATATCAGCTTCCTTGTGCCCGCTTCGTTGATGCTTGGGCAGCCGAAGCCGGCGTCCTCAAAGATTTTATATGCCTTTTCTCCGAGCCTGCCCTTTGGCAGGGCTATGTTGACCATTTTATCGGACATCGCTGTAACCCTCCCCGCCAAAGTGTACGACATGGCGGTACTTTGCCCTCTCGGACGGCTTTCTTATCATGGCAACTCTAAGTCCCTGCCTGCACAGCCTTTCGGAGAGTCTTACAAGCGCTCCAGGGTCGTCGCCGTCGTGATAGATGACCGCGATGTCGGCGTCAAATTCGTCCGGCTTGTCAAGCACACGCTCAAGAAGGTCAATATTTATGCCGAAGCCTATCGCTCCGCCCTTTTTGCCCATTCTTCGCATCAAAAGGTCGTATCTGCCGCCGGTCAGTATCTTCTCGGGTATGCCGTTTATGAAGCCCTGAAATACTATGCCGTTGTAGTAGGTTATGTCCTGTACCACCGAGAAATCGATCCTCAGGTTTTTATAGAACTCCTCGTTTTTGAGCACATCGAGTATGCTTTTAAGCTCGCCTATGCTCTCGAGTATGCCGGCGCTCAGGCTGCGGCTGCCGGCGAGCCCTTCAAGCGCCGCGACAGCCTTGTCCGGGTCGGGATCAAGGTTCAAAAGAGAGATAAGGCAATCTGCCTTATCGCCGAGCAGCTCCCTGATTTCATGGGTGTTTTTTGCTCCCACGCAGCGTATAAGCTCTTTTTTGACGAAGTCGGATACATTAAGACTGTCAATGACTCCGGAGATTATTCCCATGTGGGAAATGTCGAGCACGCACTCCCTCTCAAAGCTCCCGAGGCTCATGGCGGCCATGCTTATCACCTCGCAGGTGTTGTAAGTGTCGATATCTCCTATGCACTCAAGCCCTGACTGCATCAGCTCCTTTATTTCATGAGAGCCTAACGCCGACCTGTATACGTTTTCGTTGTAGTAAAGCTTTTCGGTGACGCCGTCTGAGTCTCTGAAATTTCTTATTATCGATATTGTGACATCCGGCTTCAGAGCCATAAGTCTGCCGTCGGTGTCGGTGAAGGTGATTATATTCTCGCCGGCGAGAAAATCCTTGTTTTCGGCGTAGATATCATACTCCTCAAACTTGCTCATCTTAAAGTGAAGATAGCCCTTGCTTTCATATAGGCTTCTCAGCCTGAAAACCGCAGTTTCGCTGCCCTTAAGTGGGTTTATCACTTACATGCGCTCCTTTCCGCTTATTCTACTCTTTGTCCGAGTCGCAGGTATTGGAAATGACCGCTCTGTAGCCTCCCGCGCCGTAGTTGAGGCTGCGGTTGACACGGCTTATCGTAGTGGTGCTGGCGCCTGTCTTTTCCGCAATGTCAGAGTAGACAAGACCTTCAGACAAAAGCCTCGCCACCTCAAATCTCTGTGAAAACTCCTTTATCTCCTTGACTGTGCACAGGTCGCTGAAAAAGTTTTTGCAGTCCTCCTGCGTCTTAAGTGAGAGTATTGCGTCGAAGAGGACGCCGGTGTTTTCGTCAAATAAATTATCCATTCTTAGCTATAGCCCTCCGCAAATTTAATATAGCAATATGGTATCACTGCGCTGTATAAAAGTCAAGCAAAAAACTATACAAATTATCCCGTCAGGCAGGACTTGCATTTGTGTTATCGCTGCACTTTGGCGCAGCAAGCAATTAAACAAGCAGGCGGCTTAAATTTGCGAGGAAATCTGCGTTATGCCATATTGAACTAAGCGGAAAACTCTGATACAATGGAGCGGCATGATTATATAACATTGAAAGTACAGGAGAGAAAATATGCTTTCTGAATTCAGAAAAAAGTATCTCGGCGATAAAGCCTTTTATAAGATGCTCATCGGCGTGGTTCTGCCGATAATAGCGCAGAATGCGGTCACAAATTTTGTAAGCATGCTCGATAATCTTATGGTCGGAAGAATAGGAACCGACGAGATGAACGGAGTGTCTGTAGCGAACCAGCTTATGTTCGTTTTCAACCTTGTGGTGTTCGGAGCGGTAGCGGGCGCGGGAATATTTGTCGCGCAGTATTACGGCCAGCGCGACCACGAGGGAGTCAAGTACGCCTTTCGCTTCAAGATACTCACATGTCTTGGAATAGGCGTTCTTGGGATACTGCTCTTCTGGTTTTTCAGAGAGCCGCTCGTATCTCTTTACATATCCGATATGTCCGCAGAGGGCTGCGACCCCGTAGAAACGCTCCGGTTCGGCTCGGAGTACCTTGTGGTGATGCTTTTCGGCATGATACCCTTCGCGCTTTCTCAGGCGTATTCAGGAACGCTCCGTGAGACCGGCGAAACGGTTGTTCCTATGATAGCGGGCATAGCCGCCGTAGCGGTGAATCTTACATTCAACTATTTTTTGATATTCGGTAAGCTTGGTTTCCCGAAGCTCGGCGTGACAGGAGCCGCCATCGCGACGGTGATATCAAGATATGTCGAGCTGTTCATAGTGGTTGCGTGGACGCATGTCAAAAAGGAGAGAAACCTCTTTGCGGTCGGTCTGTACAGGAGCATGTACATACCGGGCAGGATTGTAAGAAATGTCACAATAAAAGGTTTGCCGCTTCTGGCGAACGAGGCACTTTGGAGTCTTGCCATGGCGGCGATAGTTCAGGGCTATTCGACGAGAGGTCTTGAGGTAGTCGGCGCTCAGAATATCAGCACTGTAGTGTCAAACCTTTTCAATGTTGTGTTCCAGTCGATGGGAGTCGCTCTATCGATAATAGTCGGTCAGGCTCTTGGTTCAGGGGACACAAAGAAGGCTATCGAGCTTGACCGCAAGCTCATAACCGTTTCCGTGTTGAGCGGAGTAGCGACCGGCGTTCTACTTGCGGCTATAGCCCCGTTCTTCCCGTATCTATACAACACCGAGCCTCAGATAAGGTCGCTTGCGACAAGCTTTATCTTCTGCGTCGCTGCGGGAATACCGTTGCAGGCGTTTTTGAACGCCAGCTACTTCACTCTTCGCTCGGGTGGAAAGACCTTTGTGACCTTCCTGTTTGACAGCGTGATGATTTGGGTTGTGAACTACACTCTGGTGTTTACCCTTACGCGGTTCGCACCGGGAGTTTCGGTAGTGATGATAATGTTTATTGAGCAGATGTCGAATATCGTCAAGTGCACCGTAGGCTTTATACTTGTAAGAGGCAAAAAGTGGGTAAATAATCTTACCGCAAAATGATATAAGGGCGTTGTATTCTGCTTTAAGCTGTGGTATAATCAATTTGATAGCGCGTGATAAAATGAGATTGAATCGTATCACTGTGAGAAAGGAAGGCGGACTGGAAAATGATAAAGGCGAGACTGGAGGCAAAAAATCTAAGGATATGCCTCACATGTATAACGATATTCATTTGGGGTGTAATTATTTGCGCTCCGTTTTTGGGACTCCTCAGCGAGTCGCTTCTTTATACCATCTTTCCGTTTTTGAACTTCGGACTGACGATAAGCGGGACGGTATTCGGCTATGAGATACCTGCCGCCCTGTCTGAAAACTTCAGCTTTGCCTTGAGCCTTGCCTGCGTTATGGCGGCTCTCGGTCTCGCGATCCACCTCATATATGTGATAGTCCTTAATTTCCTTAGAGGTCAGCGCCGCAAGGCAAAAAGGATACTTCGCAAAAGCGGGTATTCAAGAGAATATTTTGAGCTGCTCGAGAAAAAGAGGGAGCACCTTGCCGGCTCGTCGCTTGAGCCCACAAACGACCTCTGCATAGCAAAGGAATACTGTGACGGCAGGATGTATGACCGCGCTCTTGAGGTACTGAGAGATGTCAACATAGATGATTTTGACCTCGGGGACGCAATAAGATACTATTCTCTTTACGCGTATATTTTCGCTCTTACAGGCGATCTTAAGAATGTAGAGTTTGCGCTTGAGCTTGCCGAGCCCTTTATAGAAAAGAACAAAGGAAGTATGGAGGCGGATCTTGTCAGGGGAATATACAGCTACGCCAAGCTTGACTTTGACAAAGCGAAGGATATACTTAGAGCTCTTCTCAAGACCGGCAGCGTGGAAATAAAGGTTTGGGCTGGGATGTATCTCGGTCTGATATACCTGAGGACCTTTGAAAAGGAGAAGGCAAGAAAGGTCGCCGTCTTGATAAGCGGCTACAAAAAGACCCCGAGACAGAGCGAGGATATGCTCAAGCTTCTTAAAAAGATCGAGGCTGCATATGCCGCCGAGGCTCAGGAGGCTGCGGACAAAACGAGGGCGGAATTTGTTCCCGCGTAACTTTCGGCGCGCCGTTCAAAAAAAGAAGATAGCATGGAGTTTCCCGCTTCCGCGCAGTACGGAGGCGGGTTTTTATTTTGCACGGTACGCGCATTGCTTTAAGCTATGGCATCTTTGAATAAATACGAGGCCTGTGAGCGGGCAATAATATGTTGACAGCTACAATCTTTGTGAAAACAGCTTGCTTTTGGCGGCGTCAGGCTGTATTATATAGATATAAACCAGTATTCGGAAAAGGGTGAAAAAGCATATGGTATTTACGGTTGACGCGGGCAACACCAATATAGTTCTCGGCGCTTTTGACGACGCCGGAAAGCTTTTGTTTACATCAAGGTTGGCTACCGAAGCCGCAAAGACTGACGACCAGTACGCCGTGACATTTTATGATTTGATAAAACTTAACGGTATGGACAGGAGCAGCTTTGACGGCGCGATTATATCAACTGTCGTACCGGTGCTTATAACTACCCTGAGAAACGCCATCAAAAAGCTCTTGAACGTGACGCCCCTTGTTGTCGGACCGGGTATAAAGACCGGTCTTGATATAAGGCTTGACAATCCGGCGATTTTGGGAGCGGATCTTGTGTGCGGAGCGGTGGGTGCTCTGCTCAAGTACTGTGCGCCGCTGATAGTTTTCGATTTCGGGACAGCGACGACGATTTCGGGAATCGACAGAAGCGGAGCGTTTCTGGGAGGCTCTATAATTCCCGGAATAAAAGTCTCGCTTAAGGCTCTTTCCTCGTCGGCGGCTCAGCTGCAGGATATCAACACAGACACCGGTTCGATCACCGTCATAGGTACAAACACCATTGATTCGATGCGCTCAGGAATGCTTCTGGGAAGCGCATCTATGATGGACGGGATGATAATGAGGTACCGTGAGGTGCTCGGTCAGGACGCGACGGTAGTTGCGACAGGCGGACTTGCGAGCCTGGTTGTGCCGTACTGTAAGACGGAGGGCATAATCCTTGACGACGGTCTTTTGCTGGACGGGCTTTACGCTATCTACAAAAAGAACCAGTAGCTTTCCGAAGAAGGTTTAAATTTAACTGCGCCGTACCGGTGTTCCGGACGACAGCACGGGTTCAAGTCCCGGAGGTATAATTATGGCAACACAGTATCAAAAAAGCAGGATGCAGCTCAACATCTTGGTGGGAGCCGCGCTCTTTACCGCAATAGTCGTGGTATTGCAGTTTTTGGGCTTTTTCCTGAGGTTCACAACATTCTCGATTTCTCTCGTCCTGATGCCGATAGTAGTCGGAGCGGCATTGTACGGCGTTTTCACCGGGGCGTGGCTCGGACTTGTGTTTGGAGTGGTGGTGCTCTTGACAGGTGACGCGGCTCTGTTTTTGGGCATAGACGCTATCGGAACGATCGTCACGGTTTTGGCAAAGGGAGTGCTCGCGGGTCTCTGCGCCGGAGCGGTATATAAGCTTTTCGAGCACAAGAATAAATATGCAGCCGTACTTTTGTCCTCAATAGTCTGCCCGGTGGTAAACTCCGGAGTATTCATTTTAGGCTGCCGGCTGTTCTTCTTTGATGCTATTCAGGACATGGCAGGTGACGTTCCCGCGTGGAGATACATTATCCTTGTCATGGTGGGAGTAAACTTCCTTATCGAGCTTGGCATCAACCTTGTTCTGAATCCTGTGATCGTCAGACTCGTTGATTTGGGGAAAAGCTATCGCAGCGATCTCAAAATAAGGGGATAGCTCTAAAAAAGCTTTGAATGTCATATCGCCGTGCGGCAAACGCCGCACGGTTTTTTTAGTTTACGCTATTGCAAAAGTTTGGTTATTACACTATAATTAATCCGAGCGGTACAATTTGTATCGCAATATACTATGAAGATAGGACGGTAATATTTATGAAGGAATATATCAAGGGCGCAAACCCCTACATGCCGCTTTGGGAGCATGTTCCGGACGGCGAGCCGAGAGTTTTTGAATATAACGGTGAGAAGAGGGTATATCTCTATGGCTCTCACGACACGCTTACTACCGAGTACTGCGGACCTGATCAGGTGGTTTGGAGCGCTCCTGTAGACGATCTGACAAACTGGACCTGCCACGGAGTATGCTATACCGCTACCGACGGCGGAGTTTTGTACGCCCCCGATGTTGTTCAGAAGGGCGATACCTTCTATATGTACGCTGCGGAGTCCTGCGGCGGAAGAATAATGCTCGCAAAGTCAAAGACCCCCTGGGGACCGTTTACCGATCCTGTAAAGACCGAGCTTGGCTTTGATCCCGGCATTTTGGTGGACGATGACGGCAGAGTGTATGCTTATTGGGGCTTCTGCGGCTGCTACTGCGCGGAGCTCAACGACGATATGGCTACTATAAAGCCGGGAACGCTTCATGAGCACCCGATGGGACACACAAGAGCGCCTTGGGCGCGTGACGACGGCCATTACGACGAAAACGATGCGTTCTTCGAGGCGTCTTCACCCAGAAAGGTTATGGGCAAGTATGTCTACATCTATTCAAAGAGATACTTTACCCCAAACCCCGAGATGGGAGTTTACTCGGACAACAACGGCTTCCTCTCGTATAAGTACAGCGACAAGCCGCTCGAGGACTTCCAGCCGGGCGGAGATATAAGCTTCAACGGCGGCGAGATCCTTAAAAATCCGGATGGAACCGGCACTATGACCTACCAGTGGGGAAATAACCACGGCAGCATCATGGAGGTCAACGGCAAGTGGTATGTATTCTATCACCGTCAGACCGGCGTCAACGAGTTCTCCCGTCAGGCGATGATCGAGCCTGTGGATGTCGCCATGGACAAGAACGGAAAGATATTTATAGGCGATATCACCTATAAGGACGGCGAGCCGGTGTCCTCAAGACCTGTCGAGATGACCTCATCGGGCGCTCAGGTGAACGGCCTTGACGCATATAAGCTCATCTCCGCGGGATACGCCTGCCATATTTACGGCGGCTCGAAGCGCGCGTACATCAAGCCGGTTTACGAAAAGACCGAGTCCGCTTCCTCGCCGGTCGTGGATATAACCAACGGCACTACGGTAGGCTTCAGATATTTGCAGTTCGGTCTTAACACGCCTAAGACGGTGACAGCCGAGATAAACGCGCTGGAGGATATAACCGTGAACGTCCGTATAGACGATTATAAGGGCAAGGTAGTAGCGTCGATGAAGCTCAAGAAGGGCGAGACGTCAAAGACGGCGGATATCACCTCAGGAATAATCGGAAAGCACGCGGTATACTTTGAGTTTGGGTCCGAGTCGGCTGAAGCTGCCGCCGAGCTTGTAAGGTTTACTTTTGACAGATAAATTATAAGCGGAGCGGCGAAATTTCACCGCTCCGTCTTTTTTGGAGCCTTGATTTTATGCCGCTTTCGCAAGGAAGCAGGCATTTTTATTTACGCTGTCTGACGCTATTCCCATGCCTTCCAAACGTCCGGGCAGTAGCCGGCAGTAGCTAATCTGCCGTTTCTCACGACGGGGCTTTTAATCAGCGAGGGATTTTCAAGGAGCTTTTCTATTTTAGCGGAATCGCTTCCTAAGTATTTTAAAAGGACGGCATCGTTTGATTTTGACTTTGAGTCGATAAGCGCGTCCACCGACCCGACAGCCTTCATGACGCTTTCAAGCTCGCCCCGGCTCATGCCTTTTTGGTTCAGGTCTATCATCTGGGCTTTTATGCCTCGCTCCTTGAACCACCTCTGCGCTTTCTTTGAGTCAAAGCACTTTGATTTATAGAATATCTGAATGTTCATGTTTACTCTCTCCTGACTATTCCAAAATTATTGTAAATGGTCCGTCGTTAAGAAGCGTCACTTTCATATCGGCGCCGAATATGCCTGTCTCGACATGGAGCCCTCTTGCCCTGAGCTCGGAGTTGAACAGCTCATAAAGGCGGTTCGCCTCCTGCGGGGGAGCGGCGTTAATAAAGCTTGGACGGTTGCCGTGAGAGCAGTCGGCTAAAAGCGTAAACTGGGATATGCTGAGGATTTGTCCTGAAACATCCTTCAGCGACAGATTTGTCTTGCCGTTTTCATCCTCAAATATCCTAAGCTTTGATATTTTCTCGGCAAGCCTTGCGCAGTCTGCGTCGGTGTCGCCTGTCCCGACTCCGAAAAATATCATAAAGCCCTTGTCTATTTTCCCGACAGCTTCTCCGTCAACCTTGACCTCGGCCTTGCTCACACGTTGAATCACAACCTTCATGCTGTTTCCTCCCAAAGCAGTATTAAAACTCTTACAAGCATTTTAACGCATACGCCCAGAATAATCAAGCATGAGAAAGGTATACTTAAGCGTGAAAACGGTATAAGCGTGACTTTAGTACTCAAAGGCTTGGCGGATTTACGCTTAAACCAGAGCACAAAATTTTTCTGGAATTTTTATTCTTCAGCACTTGCAATTACTAAAGCGTGTGCTATACTATAAGAGTCAAAAATAAATTAGGAGGTACATCATGACATTTCCTTTTAAGAATGAATACCTGCAGAAGGTTTACGATGACGTCGTAAAGCGCAACCCCGGTGAGAAGGAGTTCCTTCAGGCGGTTGCAGAGGTACTGGAGAGCCTTGAGCCCGTTGTCGAGAAGAGACCCGACATCGTTGAGGCAGGCATTATCGACAGAATCGTAGAACCCGAGAGACAGATTATATTCAGAGTTCCGTGGGTAGACGATTCAGGCAAGGTAAGAGTCAACCGCGGCTTCAGAGTTCAGTTTAACTCCGCTATCGGTCCTTACAAGGGAGGTCTTAGACTTCACCCCTCTGTAAACGCTTCTGTTATCAAGTTCCTCGGCTTTGAGCAGATCTTCAAGAACAGCCTTACCGGTCTTCCCATGGGCGGCGGCAAGGGCGGCTCCGACTTCGACCCCAAGGGCAAGTCTGACGGAGAGGTTATGCGCTTCTGCCAGAGCTTCATGACAGAGCTTTCCAAGCACATCGGAGCTGACACCGACGTTCCCGCAGGAGATATCGGCGTAGGCGCTCGCGAGATCGGCTTTATGTTCGGTCAGTACAAGAGACTCCGCAACGAGTTCACCGGCGTTCTTACAGGAAAGGGACTCACCTACGGCGGCTCTCTTGCAAGAACCGAGGCTACCGGCTACGGTCTTTGCTACTTCACCGAGGAGATGCTCAACTGCATGAAGAACGACTCCTTCAAGGGCAAGACTGTTGTAATTTCCGGTTCCGGAAACGTAGCAATTTATGCTACTCAGAAGGCTACCGAGCTTGGCGCAAAGGTAGTTGCCCTGAGCGACTCCAACGGATATGTGTACGATGCTGACGGCATCAAGCTTGATGTTGTTAAGCAGATCAAGGAAGTCGAGAGAGGCAGAATCTCCGAGTATGCCAAGAGAGTTCCCGGCTCTGTTTATACCGAGGGCTGCAAGGGAATCTGGACAATCAAGTGCGATATCGCTCTTCCCTGCGCTACTCAGAATGAGCTTGACGGCGAGAGCGCGGACGCTCTTATCGCCAACGGCGTAATAGCAGTCGCAGAGGGCGCTAACATGCCTTGCACACCTGAGGCTACAGAGAAGTTCCTCAACGCAGGTGTCCTCTTCGGCCCTGCTAAGGCTGCGAACGCTGGCGGCGTTGCTACCTCCGGTCTTGAGATGTCCCAGAACTCCGAGAGACTCAGCTGGACATTCGAGGAGGTTGACTCCAAGCTTCACAACATCATGGTCAACATCTTCCGCAATGCTTACAACGCATCCAAGGAATACGGCTTTGACGGAAACCTTGTAGTCGGCGCAAACATTGCAGGCTTCCTCAAGGTTGCCGATGCGATGAAGTGGCAGGGTGTGGCTTACTAAATAACAGACTCGCACAAATGAGTAAAGCCTCCAGGCGTACGGCTTGGAGGCTTTTTTATGTCCTGCCCGGCATTAAGAGGCGAATTGGCGCGCCATAATCCTTTAGCCGTGCTAAAAAGCGACCGGCTTCAATCTTTGTAACAGAGCGTCTCTCTGAAGTCCTTAATCAGCAGCTCTTTATCCTTTTTGGAGTAGAAAAAATGTCCTGAGGTCTCAAGAAATTTCAGGCTGATATCGGCGAAACTGTTATTATTCTTCGCAAAGTATTTTGCAGATTTCACTGATACCAGCTCGTCGTGATTTGATAAGTATGTCTTGCAGGAAGAGGAAAGCTTGGGTACGAGCTTTCTTGTTTGACATATTTCCCCAAACAGCTCAAGATATCTCGGGATCCAGCCTGCATAGTGAAAAATATTTTTATCAATCTGAATGCTGCAGCTTCTTTTCAATCCGAGGAGCCATTCGTCCTTTTGCGGGATTTTGCCCTGGTATATCCTCCATGTTGCTTTAGCAAGCTTCGCCTTTGGTCGGATAACCAACGGAGGGTTCATTAAAAACAGGCTTATATCCGGATTTTTAATTGCCTGCTGTATTCCAAAGAGCGTGCCCATCGAATGAGCGCATATTATAAGCCTCTGGTGCGAGCTTAAAAGCATTTTCGCGGCGTCGTCTACCTGCTGCCGCCACTTTAACATAGAGGCTTTTGAAAATTCTTTTGGGCTGCCTCCGTGACCCTTTAGCAGCATGTTGTAAACGGATATATCCTTAGGAAGAGTATGGCTTAGAAACTCAAAGTGAGCGGGCGTGCCGAGGATCCCATGCACAAAGAGCACAGCGGTTTTCGCTTCTTTAACTATATGAATATATTCTTGGTGATTTAAGCTTTTGCACATATCAGTTCTCCTCCCGCGTATTTTTTGATTACTACTTACAGTTTACATTATGCCAATAGAATTTGCAATATTTTTCCTTGGCTATTGCCTGTGTGTAAAAATCGGACATATTGGACATATTTTTGGATAGACCTGAGTTTAGGCAATGATACGGCAGTTCGGGTATTGATATGCACCCCAAAAGTGTCTAACTTTTGGGGTACATATCACACCTATACACTACGGTGTTAGCGGCAAAAACTACATCAATCTCAAAATAATAATAATTTTTCCATCATACCTTTCAACGTGAGACCTAATAACTGCGTCATTTTTTTCTTATTTTGCAACACGTCTATTGTAAACCAACAAGCCTTTCAAATTAAAATGAAATCAGCTATTGACATTCAGATATATGTTCTATTTTTCAGGCACAGGCGTCGAGGTCGCAGGCGCTTCTCCCGAAACCCTTGTCAAATTGGAAAACGGAGTGCTGCATACCTTCCCACTTTCCGGAACCAGACCGAGAGGTAAAACGGATGAAGAAGACAAAACGCTTGAAGCGGAACTTCTTGCGGACGAGAAGGAGCTTGCCGAGAACAATATGCTGGTTGACCTGGGGTGAAATGATCTGGGCAAGATCAGCAAATTCGGAACGGTTCAAGTCGAGACGCTGTATTCTATCGAACGCTTTTCGCATGTTATGCACATCGGCTCTACGGTACGGGGCGAGAATTGTGAAGATAAAGACGCTCTGGACGCTATTGAAGCGGTGCTGCCGGCAGGAACTCTTTCCGGGGCGCCCAAGATCAGAGCTTGCCAGTTGATTGGAGAACTCGAAAACAACAAGCGCGGCATCTATGGCGGCGCTATCGAATACATCGACTTTACGGGCAATATGGACACCTGCATCATCAACTCCTATTTCTTTTATATATTTACTCATTCTCTGCGTGGGAGAAGGGAGTACAAAATAAAAAAGCGGACGCAATGAAATTTCATTACATCCGCATTTAGACACAAACATTTAACAATTATAAAAACGAAAAAAGGGGCAGACTCTACGCATTTAATCGTAAAATCTGCCCCTTAAACCCTTGAATTTTAGTTCAAGTCCTCCCACCCAAAGAAAAATGGGGGATGATATCTTTTATTTTTCATTGAAATTTTGGGTACGAAAAAACCCAGAAACCGTGATGGTTACTGGGTTTTCCGCGCTGATATCTTTTTTTCAGCACAATATGGTTGCGGGGGAAGGACTTGAACCAACGACCTCCGGGTTATGAGCCCGACGAGCTACCAACTGCTCTACCCCGCGATATTATTTTTCTCCTGATTATAAATACCTTCCTCAAGAGTGCCTTTTAATAATACCATAGTAAAGGTCAGATGTCAAGCGTTTTTGATAAATTTTTCTCATGAGCCATAAGAAGCTTAAAATTTGTATTGAAATGAGCTGTAATTTAGGTTATAATATAGGCCATGTGATGTAAATACAATATTAGGTAAACTTTCGGCAGGCTGAAAGCCATAAGCCGGTGTGTTGCCTTGATTTTAAATACTCGCCGGTGTTATCAATCGCAGTATTTCAAAATACCTGATTATCGGGGGAATTGCAGTGAAGTTAAGCGAGTGGAAGGATATCGATGAGAGATTTGGCTATGACGGTTTTCTGGGTGTCAGGCTTGCAGACGGAAAGACGGAGTTTTATGTCTGGGCGCCGACCGCGGAATCGGTGAAGCTGCTTCTGTATAAAAGCTACAAGGATGTCAGTCCGTATTTGAGCATCTCTCTGGAAAAGGGGGATAGGGGAGTCTGGAAATATGTTCACAGACGCCCTCTCAAGAAAACATATTACTGCTATGAATACACCTATAACGGCTATAGGAATATAGGCGTAGACCCGTACGCCTGTGCCGTCGGAATAAACGGCGAAAAGGGCTATATATGTAAGCTTTCAGAACTCAACCCGAACGGTTGGGATAGATCCACATATGTCAAGCTGCAAAAGTATACCGACGCTGTGCTGTACGAGGCGCATGTAAGGGATTTTTCATCAGACCCGAGTTCAGGCATCAACTCAAAATTTCGCGGAAAGTTCAAGGCGTTTACCATAAACAGCAGCCGCACTCCCGGCGGAAAGAGAAGCTGTGTCGCTCACCTTCGCGAGCTGGGCATAACCCATGTTCATCTTCTGCCGGTATTCGACTATGACCGCCTTGACGAGACAAACCCGAGGGCTGCATACAACTGGGGCTATGATCCTGAAAATTACAACGCTCCCGAGGGATCATACTGCACCGACCCGTTTAACCCGGAGCTGAGGATAACAGAGCTCAAGGAGCTTGTGATGTCGCTCCACGAGCAAGGGATAGGCGTGGTGATGGATGTGGTTTACAATCACACCTACCTTCCGGAAAGCTCGAATTTGGGAAAGTCTTTCCCGTCGTACTATTACAGGTACCGTGAGGACGGCAAGCTCTCAAACGGTTCAGGCTGCGGAAACGAGATAGCCTCAGATCACGCTATGGTGAGAAAATACATAGTTGACTCTGTTCTTTTTTGGGCTAAGGAATATAAAATCGATGGGTTCAGGTTTGATTTGATGGCATGTCTTGATGTAGACACGCTCAACGAGATAACCAGACGCCTTAAGGAGCTTAACCCGAATGCGATACTCTATGGCGAGGGCTGGTCAGCAGAAGCGGTTGAGCTGCCGCCGGAGCTTGCCGGCTCAAAGGTCAACTCCGCGAAGATGCCGGAGTTTGCGTACTTTAACGACAACTTCCGCGACGCCATCAAGGGAGCGGTATTTTCCGACTCATCTACAGGCTATGTCAGCGGGAACTATCTTTTGCAAAAGGCTGTGTGCGACGGATTGCTCGGAATTACCGACTGGGCAGTTAATCCCCGCCAGGTCATAAATTACTGCGAGGCTCACGACAACCTTACGCTTTGGGATAAGCTGACGCTTTCCGTAGGCGACCGCAACGATCGTGACCGCAGGAAGATGGCAAGGCTCTGCGCTGCGCTTGTGCTGCTTGCTCAGGGAGTTCCGTTTATCCACGCGGGTCAGGAGTTTCTGCGCTCAAAGCCGCTGGGCGACGGTAAATTTGACCATAACAGCTATGCCTCTCCCGACTCGGTCAACTCGATAAAGTGGGGGGAGCTGGATAAAAACTATTTGGAATCAGAATATATTACCGGGCTGATTTCCTTCAGAAAGGCTCACCACCTTTTGAGGATGGCGACACGCGATGAGGTAATGAGCCATTCTGAGATACTTCCGTCTGCGGAGGGAACCATAGCCATACACCTTTATGATGAGGAAGAAGAGCTGCTGATTTTTGTCAACCCGATACCAAGAGCCAAGCTGTTCGCGCTTCCTGACGGCGAGTGGAGGCTGTGCGTAAGCGACTATACGGTATCAGAGAACGCTTTGGCGATTTTTTGCGAGGCGGTGTACGTCCCGCCGATATCGGTGATGGTCTTGAAAAAATTCTGATAAGCCAATAAATATCATGCTTTTTTGAAAGGAGAGCCGCCCAAGGTCATGTCGGGCGGCAAAAAATATGGATAATACCGTTAAAAATAAGATTTTTGACTATATTGAATCCGAAAAGGAGAATATGATTGCCTCTCTTTCCGAGCTGATAGCCTATCCGAGCTACCAGCAGGAGCCGTCTGACGGAGCTCCGTTCGGCAGACCGGTTAGGGAATGCCTTGACCGCGCTCTTGAAATTTGCAGCGGTTTTGGGCTTGTGACAAGAAATTTTGACGGCTATGCCGGAACGGTGGAGCTCCCGGGTTACGACTGTGAGCCTGAGCTTGGAATACTTTCACACCTCGATGTAGTTCCGGAGGGAACGGGCTGGACAAGCGAGCCGTACAAGGCAAGAGTGGACGACGGGAAAATCTACGGCAGGGGAGCGATAGACGACAAGGGACCGTCGGTCGCAGTCATTTACGCGCTCAAGGCGATCAAGGAGCTTGGTATTCCTCTCAAAAGGGGCGTGCGCCTTATTCTCGGAACAAACGAGGAAAACGGCTCAGCCGATATGAAGTACTATCTCTCAAAGCAGCCCGCGCCGAAATATACCTTCACCCCGGACGGAAACTATCCGGTCATAAACATAGAAAAGGGCATGATACGCGGCTACTTTTCCGCAGATATTATGCCTTCGGCGTCGCCTAAAACAATATTGGAGCTTTCCGGAGGCACTGTTATCAACGCTGTGCCTGAGTCTGCGTACGCGGTTATCGGCGGGATGAGCGTCAGCCAGGCGGAGGCTGCAATAAGAAGGATGTCCTGCGGGGTTTCATTCTCCGTAAAGGACTTTGGCGGCTGCATAAGAATTGACGCCTGCGGAAAGAGCGCGCACGCGTCTACTCCTGAGCTCGGCAAAAACGCCGTTACTGCGCTCATAAAGCTGCTCACCTATATGGATATAAGGGACGACGCGTCGAGAAAGCTTTCAAGCCTGTCAAAGCTGTTCCCGTACGGCGAAACTGACGGCAGCAGCCTCGGAATCGCGCAGAGTGACGAGCTGTCAGGCGCTCTCACCTGCGTTTTGAGCATAATAAATTATCAGGCTGGAAAGCTTGAGTTCAAAATTGACATAAGGCTTCCCGCGACAAGCAGCGTCGCGAATGTTATGGACAAGCTGCTCCCGGCAGCCGCCGGCGCCGGCTTCAGGCTTGACGGACACATGGGCTCGGAGCCTCATTGCGTAAGCGAGGACACTCCTTTTGTCAGGAAGCTTCTGTCGGTCTTCGAGGAAGTGACCGGCAAAAAAGGTGAGTGCATAGCCATCGGCGGCGGCACATATGTGCATGAAATAGAGGGCGGTGTTGCCTTTGGTCCTGAGTTTATCGGCGACGACAACCATATGCACTCTGCCGACGAGTTCATAAAGGAAGACGACCTTATCTTTAACGCAAAAATGTTCGCGCTTGCCATACTCAGGATATGCGCTGAGGACTGACGGTTTATTATCACATATGAAATCATCCCGCTTCGCTTGCTTGACGAGGCGGGATGTGCTTATTTATGTGTAATGCCGGCGGCGTATTGGTTTTATTTTATTCTCACAGCCAAGACCGCTATGCCTTCCTTTCCGGGAAGAGCTATATTTATCTCACCGCTCGCGTTTTCAAGTGCGACGGTTCGTGTCATTTCCCATGCGTCTATCACTTCTACCTTGTAGCTGCCATCTGGGAGGATAAATCTGTCGAAGGAGGGGCATTGGCGACCGTAATATTTTATGTAAGCCGAGCAGCCCGAGCCATCCATGCACGCTCCGGTGACGCCCCGGCTTCTTAAGATAAATCCCTTTACTCTCTCGGCGGGAAGAGAGCATAGCCCCTTGACCCAGAAGTCATGTATGAGGTTTTTTGGTATTCCGTTTTCTCTGTAGCCTGCGATGACCTCTTCAGTAAGACAGCCGACTCCCTCGGGGAAGTAGTCGATATCGCCGGGGAGGGACTCGACGATCGAGCGCAAAAGCGCTATTCTTGCGGGGCTTTTACCCTTCAGTTCTCCGCCCCTTGACCACCATAGAACATCGTCGTCGCTCATGTATGTCTCACCGTGCGTGCAGTAGCCTCCGCTGATTACGGCAGTCCAGAATCTGTTGACCATTTCAAAGGCGGAGATGTTTCCCCAACCGAACGAGATATTTCCCTCGTAGCAGCACTCGTCGAAAATTACGGGCTTGCGGTATTTTCTTTGAAGCTCCGGAACCTCGCAGACGAATATATCCTGAATGGAGCAATGGGTTACCTGCGAAATGCTGAAATCAAAGTAGCTGAAGCAGTTGTGGTTGCTGAGCATATGACGGCAGATATCATGATCTGAAATATACTCGGCAAACTCCTTCCAGTCGGAAAGGGTATAGTTATCCATCAGGTCATATTCGTTGGCAAGACTCCACCACACGTTGGGATATGCCGACAGCCGCCTTACCGCATAATCAAGGTATTCCAAGCTCTCGCCTTTTGTGAGCCTTGAGAAGCCCCAGCGGTCATAGGGGTGAAACAGAATAATGTCGCACTCTATCCCAGACTTGCCAAGCTCGTCTATTATGGCTTCAAATCTGCGCCAGAACTGATAGCAGGGTTTGGAGGTGTCCCACTTTCCGTCGGTTTTTTCGAAGGCATATAGCTCCGGTTCGTTGTGATTATAGTCATAGTGCTTGGGAAAGACGCAGAACCGAACCTTGTTGAAAGGAGAGCTCTTAAGGGAGCTTATGGTTTTGCGGACAAGCTCGTCAGGCTGGTGGGCGAGGGCATAGACAGTGGTTCCGAAGCAGGAGAACCTTTCGCCGTCCGAGTATCTTAGGTGAAGCCCGTTTGGCCTTACGACGCCGTGCCTTGTTCCATCCGCCGGCTCGCAGACGGCAGCGCCGCTCTCGCCGTTTGCAGTCCAGCGGTATATTCCCGCTTCCTCGGGCAAAAATCTGAACCTGTATACTCCGTTACCGTCATAAAAACCGGGGACATAAACTCTTTTTTCGCCGTGGGAAAACTCCGCGACAAGCTCCTTTCCGGGAGATACTCCCTCGAAGCTAAGCTCAAACATCTCATACTGCTTCATAGCGTGCCTCTTTTCATGTATTTTAGGGATGATCTTTTTATCGCTATTATAGCAAAAATGCGGCTCGGCCGCAAGCGCAGAGAAGGGAAACTGCTTGAAATTTACGCGGCTGTTATATGTAACCTCTAAAAAGACGGAGAGCATTCCCAAAAAGGATACGACCGTTTAGGAGCGCAGCCTGATTATCGGCTGCCTTGCGGTCAAGGACATGTTTTGGGCTGCTGCGAAGATAACTTTTAGCTTATTTGTCAGTTGACAATTTTTTCGGTTATAGTATACTATCATTGAATATTTATGCGTTTATATTTGAACGAAAAACAGCGGGAAAGGGATAATTGTGAAGCTTAGGCAAGGGTTTTTCAAAAAAAGCAGGCTTACAGCCGTACTCACGGCGGCGCTGCTGCTGATGTCAATGTCAGGTTGCTCGGCAGGCGCAGATGTGCCGGAACGCAGGACTCAGACCTATTTTGAGTATTTTGACACGGTCTCGCAGGTAATAGGCTATGAGGACGACGAGCAAGAGTTCGATAGAATATGCGGTATTGTCAGCGAGATGCTCGATAAGTATCACCGGCTGAGTGACATCTATCACCGATACGACGGAATAAATAATCTCTATACTATAAATCATGCGGCAGGTGAGGAGCCTGTCGAGGTGGATGAGGAGCTCATAGACATGCTTCTTATTGCAAGCGAAATGGCAGAGGTAACTGACGGGTATTTTGACATCTCGACCGGAAGCGTCCTCTCGATATGGCATGATTGCCGCGAGGAAGCGGAGGACGACCCGCAGAACGCGCATATTCCCTCGGCGGAGGAGCTGTCGGGGGCAAGCCTTCACACCGGAATGGACAAGGTGATTATAGACCAAGAGGCGGCTACAGTATATCTTAGCGACCCTGAGATGTCCTTGGATGTGGGTGGGATAGCCAAGGGCTATGCCGTCGAAAAAATTGCGCAGACGCTCGAGGCTGAAGGCGTCAGTGGGTATATACTCAACATAGGAGGAAATCTTCGTTCTATAGGAAAAAAGGGAGACGGGGAGGACTGGGTGGCTGGAATCCAGAACCCGGACCTTGACGAGGACTCTCCGTATGTTTGCAGGGTGGGGTTCCACGACCTGTCCTTGGTCACCAGCGGAGACTATCAGCGCTATTACATGGTTGACGGCGTGAGGTACCATCACATCATCAATCCATATACTCTGATGCCTGAGCATGAGTACCGCTCAGTCTCGGTACTATGTAGGGACAGCTGCATTGCGGACTGCCTGTCTACCGCTCTGTTTAACATGAGTATAGAGGACGGCAGGAAGCTCGCGGAAAAAGTCGGAGACGTGGATGTGTTCTGGATAAAAGCAGACGGAAGCTTTGAGATGACTGACGGGTTCAAGGATAAAATGCTCGATTAAATGTAAAATTGACAACTTAATAGGCATAAAAAAGCTCTCGGAGGCTGGATTATCCAGCTTCCGGGAGCTTCTTATTGTGTAGCAGCTCGGTTGTTATACCAGATTTTTGGGTATCTTGTTTATCAGCAGGGCGGAGACGATTCCTATAATCACTCCTGTGACCGTTCCGGATACGACCAAAACAGGGAGGTAGTATGCTATCTGAGCGGTCTCCATAAGCAATACCGCCGCTATTATCTGACCGGCGTTGTGGGTTATCCCGCCTGCAACGCTAACTCCTACGGCGGAGAAATTCCCGCTTCTTTTTAGGATAATCATAACGGTCATGCTCAGCGCCGCGCCGGCGAGGCTGTACAAAAAAGTCATAAAGCTACCGAACAGCACCGCCACCCAGAAAAGGCGTATCAAGGATACCGCTATCGCTTCTTTTTCTCCGAGGCGGTAGAGCACAAAGACTATCGCTATATTCGCAAGACCCATTTTTATTCCGGGCACCGCGAAGCTGAGCGGCACAAGGCTTTCTATATAGGACAGGATAAGCGCCAGAGTGGAGGCCATGGCGACAGTGGAGATTGTCCTTGGTCTGAGCTTCATTGTCTAACCTCCGTCAGGAAATGATGTCAGTTTGCGGCTGCTCGTCTGAGGTGATCATTATGACAAGCTTATTGGGCAGACAGACTATCGTTTCGCCGTTATACTTTATCCTGCCTTGATTTACACAGACCTTGTCAGGACAGCTTGCGCTTGAGACGCTGGCGTACCCGCCGCTTATCACAAGGCGGTTGAAGCCTTCGCCGTCCGGCGAGGCTATATCTACCGATATGTCCTTGTTAAGGGGGTATGAGGCGATTTCGCTTCCGTCCTGGATGACAACTGCATAGCCTCCGTCCGTCCTGCCAAGCCGTATTGTCAGAAATACGGCGACGGCAATAATAAGCGCGAGGGCTATCAGTAATATGTCGCTTTTTTTCAGCCTTGTCTCGTTACTCATCTTTTACCTTTTCCAAGCGTTAAGCTTAGGACTTTGCAAGATTTACTCGCTTGATAGCGTGAGTGGGGCAAACGTCCGCGCAGGTCTCGCAGCCGGTGCAGAGCGAGTAGTCGACATGCGCCAGATTATCTGTTGCCGTCACAGCGCCTGAAGGACAGCTCTTTTCGCACTTTTTGCAGCCTATGCAGGCGTTC
The DNA here is from genome assembly GCA_018715525.1 of Candidatus Faeciplasma pullistercoris. Taxonomy (GTDB): domain Bacteria; phylum Bacillota; class Clostridia; order Oscillospirales; family Ruminococcaceae; genus Faeciplasma; species Faeciplasma pullistercoris. Next base: position 78,006 of record DVLL01000012.1, read on the forward strand.
AGGCACTTCTTTCGCGCCGCTGCGCCGTTCTCCTTATTGCTGCAGGTGACTGCCACCTTTGCAACGGCAGGAAGCATGGAGATTATATGGTTAGGGCATGTTTTTGCGCAGATGCCGCAGCCTATGCAGACGTTGGCGTTGATCTTGGCTATGCCCTCTTTAAGGCAGATAGCGCCTGTAGGGCACGCTCTGAGGCAGTCTCCGTAGCCGAGGCAGCCGTATGTGCAGCTTCCGTCTCCTCCGTAGAAGAGCTTGGCCGCCTTGCAGGTCTCTACTCCGACATAGTCGTACTTTTTGTGGGTGTTATTCTCATCACCGTCGCAGTGAACGAACGCTACCTGCTCGATGACGTCCTCAAACTTTACGCCGAGTGTCTCGGAAATGCTTCTTGAAGTCGAGTCTCCGCCGGGGACGCAAAGATTTGTCTTTGTTCCGGGCTTGTTGACAAGGGCGTCCGCATAGCCGTCGCAGCCTGTAAAGCCGCAGGCTCCGCAGTTCGCTCCGGGAAGGCACTGCCTTACCTTCGCGACGCGCTCGTCAACCCTGACCGCCATTACCTTTGACGCGACCACGAGCAAAAGCGCGCAGACAAGACCTATTCCGCCGACTATGCCAACCGCCGTGAGAATTGAAGATACTACTTCGTTCATATATTTTCCTCCTTAGGCGAACAGGTTGTCGATGACGCCGCCGAAGCCGAAGAACGCCATTGAGACTATGGAGGCGGCTAAAAGCGTCGAGGGTATCCCCTTGAACGTCGCAGGGATGCTCGCGCAGTTGTCTACCCTTGAGCGAACTCCCGAGAATAGGAGCATGGCGAGGAGGAAGCCCAGTCCGCAGCCAAGTGAGCTGACCATTGACTCGATAAAGTTGTAGCCGTCGCTGATGTTGTTGATGGTAACTCCCAAAACCGCGCAGTTGGTGGTTATGAGAGGCAGGTAAACGCCGAGCGACTTGTGCAGGGCGGGAATATACCTTTTAAGCACTATCTCCACGAACTGAACCAGAGCCGCTATTACCAGAATGAAGACGATTGTCTGCAAATAACCGAGGTTGAGTGTGTCTAAGATATATGTCTGAATAGGCCATGTGACCGCTGTCGCGACAAGCATTACAAAGGTGACCGCGATGCCCATTCCCGACGCCTGGTCAAACTTTTTGGAAACGCCCAGGAAGGGGCATATCCCTAAGAACTTCTGCAAAACGTAGTTGTTGACAAATACGCTTCCCAGAAGGATAACCAAAAGGCTTTTCATGATTACTTAGCCTCCTTTACAGCGTCGCAGTTGTGGCTGCAGCTTGAATAAGCGGGGCAGCCCTTGCAGCCGAAGTCCTTTTTCTTGAGCACCTTGCCCTTGGTGACGGCGTTCACGATAGCTATCAGAAGTCCGAAGACCATGAATCCTCCGGGCGCCTGAATGAGTATCGGTATGGTGTAGTTGCTCAGCACAGGTATCTCATAGCCGCAGAAGCTTCCTGCGCCGAACACCTCTCTGATTGTAGCCATCAGGAACAGCGCGAGAGTGAATCCCAGACCCATGCCGACTCCGTCAAGCGCGGAGTCAAGAACCCCGTTTTTGCTGGCGAACATCTCAGCTCTGCCGAGTATGATGCAGTTGACTACTATGAGAGCAAGATATGTTCCGAGCGAGTCGTACAGGTCGGGCATGTATGCGTGGAGCACCATCTGGATCGCCGTGACAAAGCCTGCTATTACAACGATATATGAGGGTATTCTGACCTTATCCGGAATTACGTTCCTCAGAAGTGATATTACTATATTTGAGCATATCAGGACGGCTGCCGCAGAGAGTCCCATTCCTATGGCTCTGGTCACCGAGTCGGTCATCGCAAGCGTGGGGCAGGTGCCCAATACAAGCACGAATACCGGATTTTCCTTGATGAGTCCCTTTAGTAAGATTGATAATTGTTTCATTTTTTGCGCCGCCTTCCTTACTCAACGGCGCCAAGGCTCTCAAAAGCCTCGGCAACATCGTCGTATGCCGTTCTGACCGCATTTGAGGTGAATGTGCAGCCGGAAATGAGTATGTCGTCCTCACTCGGAGAGGTTATATTTGCGCCCTCCTGCTTTTCGGCGTAGCCCGATTCAGCTACAGCCTCTCCGAAGTATTCAGTCTCGTTGTGAGATATTACCTTGAATCTCGATATCTCCCCGTCGGAGGTGAGGATGTAGATAATCTCGACAGGTCCGCCGTAGCCGTAGGGCTGGGCGACAAACGCCGTATAGCTTCCGTCAGGAGCGGTTACGGAGTAAGCTGAGCTTACCGAGGATCTTACGCTGAGCGTAAGCGGTGTGACCTGCGCTCCGTCTATCATCTTTCCTATTCTTGTTATGATCTTGTCCTGCTTCTGCTGTACAAGCCCTGCTACGACCGCCGAGGCGGACTCGAGCTGAGCCGAGTACTCGGCAGAGTCAAGCTCCTGAGCCTGTGAGTCGTATACTGAGATAGCTGCTCCGAAAGCGTCAAAGGTCATAAATACGGTCTCTGCGTTGTCGTCGGCAGTAGCGATGTATCCGGTGTCGTTTTCTGTCTCATAGAGCGCGCTGATTCCGTCATAGCTCTCGGCGGAAGCGGACAGGCTGCAAATTCCCGCGGAATTGCATGCGTACGGGAATACCTGCTGGGCAAGCTCCGCAGCTATCTGCTCATCGGTCTTTTCTCCTGCGCTGATGTCAGAGACGGACAAAAGAACTGAGAACGCGTCTGCAACGGCGTTTTTGAACGCGGCTGAGGAGTAGGTGACTCCCGCTACGGTGTCAACGCCCGAAAGCGCGGAGTCCTGACCGATATAGCTCTGGGGATAGGTGTCCGTGCCGAAGTCCTTGCTCTCCGCGTAGTTGGTAAGAGAGATATTCACTATCTTGCCGTCAGAGCCGACGCCAATAGTAAACTGCATATCTGATGAGCTGTACTGAGAGGAGGTCGATACTGTAACGGCGTAGCCTGTTCCGGCTGTGTCCTTATATACGCCGGTCACGGTCTCGGGAGAGCCCTCCGGAATAGCTATCTCCTCAAAGCTCTCGGCGTCAGGAAGAACGACAATAAGCGATTCGTTTGCCTTGTTAGCCTGATTCTCAGCGATAACAGGTGCGGTGACATAGTTCACTCCGGACAATATTATCGCGACTATAAGGCATATCGCAGTAAGCACGGTTATGCTTTTTACCGATTCATTCATGCCTTGATACCTCCCAAAGGTCTTGTCCTTGTCCATCTTTCAATGTATGGGGTGAGTATATTCATCAGGAGTATTGAGAAGGATACTCCCTCCGGATAGCTGCCGAACAGTCTTATAAGAACGGTTATAAGTCCGCAGCCCAGACCGAATACCACCTTGCCCCACTTTGTGTTAGGCGTGGTGGCGTAGTCGGTAGCCATGAATATCGCACCGATGAAGAGCCCTCCGGAAAGTATCTGCGCGGCGGCGTAGTGGACATCCCCGCCGCTCGAAATAAGTGTGAGGACAAATACGGTCGCTATGAACGTCACCGGGGTGTGCCATGAGATGACGCCTCTAATGACAAGGTATATTCCGCCGATGAGAAGAGCCAGCGCAGAGGTTTCACCCAGTGCTCCGCCGCACTTGCCTAAGAACAGATCCAAAAGCGAGGGGATATTCTCGAGCGACTCAGCGCCCGCGTAGTTTTTGAGGACTGAAAGCGTGGTAGCTCCTGAGACGGCGTCTGTGCTTCCCTCAGGGAACGCGCTGACCGTCATCGAGCTGAAAGCAATCAGCATGAATATTCTTCCGGTAATTGCGGGGTTGGCAAAATTCTGACCGATGCCGCCGAAAAGACCCTTTACGACCACAATGGCGAATACCGAGCCGACAGCAGCCTGCCAGAGCGGGATATTTGCGGGGAGATTTAGAGCCAAAAGAAGTCCTGTTACCACCGCCGACAGATCCCATGCGGTCTGCTGCTCCTTCTTTACGATGAGATTGAAGATAAACTCAGCCGCGAAGCTGGAGATGACGCACACCGCTATTACCGCTATGCTTGCCGCTCCGAAGAATATCACAGATGCAACGGCGGCAGGCAAAAGCGCTATGATTACGTCTAACATTATGGACTGCGTGCTGTTGTGGGCGAAAATGTGAGGCGAAGGAGATACTGTAAGTCTGTTCATTATTTTTTTGCCTCCTTCTGTTTGTTTGCCTTTACTAAAGCCTTGGAAAGCCTGTGCCTTTCAACAAGAGGCTGTCCTGTCGGGCAGATGAAAGCGCAGCAGCCGCACTCCATGCACAGGTTGACCTTGAGCGCCTCGAGCTCGCCGACATCCTTTCTCGCGAAAGCCTTTGCCATAGCGACGGGGTTCAGCCTGAGCGGGCAGCAGTCAACGCACTTGCCGCAGTTGATGCAGGGCGTGTGCTCCTTGGGCTTGGCGTCATGCTCGTCAAGAGCGATAACGGCGTTTGTATTCTTGAGAATCGGGACATCGGTGCCTGGAACGGCTATGCCCATCATAGGTCCGCCGTAGAGAACCTTTTTAGGCTCAGCCTTGAAGCCGCCGCAGAACGCAAACAGGTCAGCGAGCCTTGTACCTATGGGAGCAATGACGTTTTTAGGCTCTTTTACCGCGCTTCCGTCAACGGTTACGCACTTGGAGACAAGCGGCATGCCTGTTTCGATATATTTTGCTATTGATGCGACGGTTGTGCAGTTTATGACTATCGTGCCAACGTCAATAGGCAGTCCGCCCTCGGGAACGACCTTTCCGGTTGTGTTATATATGAGCACCTTCTCGCCGCCCTGAGGGTACATTGCCGGAAGAGCCATCACTTCCACAGCGGAATCGCCTGAGAAAACTTCGTGCATTTTGGCAACGCACTCAGGCTTGTTGTTTTCAATGCCGATTATCACTTTCTTGACCTTGAGATATTTTTCAAGCAGGGATACTCCCTTTTTTATCCACTCGGCGTCGTCGAGCATTGTTCTGGTGTCGCTGGTGATGTACGGCTCGCACTCTGCACCGTTGACTATGACAGCCTCAATTTTGGATAGATCCTTCACGCTAAGCTTCGCCGTTGTCGGGAAGCCCGCTCCTCCGAGTCCGACAATTCCGCTGTCCCTGACTGCAGTCAAGAATTCCTCGGTGCTCGTGACAGTCGGCGGGCATACGCTCTCGGAGACGCTCATCGTTCCGTCTGACTCAATGACCACCGAGTCTACATAGCTTCCCGAGCTGGTGAGCATCGGCTCAATTTTCTTGACAGTTCCCGAAATGCTCGCGTGAATGGGAGAGCTTATAAATCCATTTGCCTGACCGATAATGTCTCCGACACAAACCTTGTCGCCAGGCTTGACAGTCGGTATCGCAGGAGCGCCGATGTGCATCGACATCGGTATAGCTACTTCTGCGGGTGCAGGCATTTTAACGGCAGGCATAGCGGCGGTGTTTTTCCTATGCGGAACATGCACGCCGTTAAGCTTAAAAATGCGCATATCTTGCTTTCCTCACATTCTGAAAATATGATTGTTATTTGAGGTTAGGGCACAGTTGCCCAAAGCCCATACGCGAGAAATTATATTACTTTGGGTGCGATTTGTCAATTAAGAAAAGCTCAAAAAGCTCTTATTTTTCATCAAAATAAGGGCGGCGCCAGTTACTGGCGCCGCCGCTGTCGAAAAGCCGTTTTATCACGCTGAAATTCTTGAGGCCGTTTTTTAGGACAGTAAAGTGAAAAACCGCAGACTTAGCGAAAACCTTAAAATGGATTTTATGTGACCGTTTACCCTCGGTAGAGGCTGTCAGACTGTCTCGAGCTGGGGCTCCGTTTTCTTCTGAGCCGCCATTTTAGCAAGCTCCTCTTCCTCCAGCTTTCTGTACGCGACCTTGCCGACAAGAGTCTTTGGTAGGCTGTCCCTGAACTCGATGTCGTAAGGCATGGCGTACTTGGCGATGTTCTTCTTGCAGTAGGCTATTATAGCCTGCTTAGTCTCTTCCGTAGGCTCATAGCCGGGCTTGAGCATTACAAAAGCCTTTACCCTTTGCATCTTGTACTCGTCAGGAACACCGATGACGCAGCTCATCTGGATAGCCTCGTAGTTGTCAAGGATATTCTCTATCTGAGAAGGGTAGACGTTGTAGCCGCTGGTGACTATCATTCTCTTGATTCTCTGCTTGAAGTAGATGAAGCCCTCGTCGTCCATGGAACCAAGGTCTCCGGTGTGAAGCCATATTCTTCCATCGCCGTGAAGCCTGAGCGTGTTTGCCGTTTCCTCAGGCTGGTCAAGATATCCCTTCATGACGGTGGGACCGCTGATGCAGATTTCTCCTTCTTTGCCGTATGGAATCTCGATATTTGTTCCTACATCCACTATTTTATAATAAGTATCCGGGAAGGGCTGACCTATCGAGCCCTCCTTATAGAGGTGAGCGGGGGTAAGGCAGCTTGCGGTGACGCACTCTGTTGTGCCGTAGCCCTCGCGGATGACTATCGACGCGTTGTGATCCTTGAGGAACTTGTCAAACTTTTTCTTTAGAGCCACAGACAAAGAATCTCCGCCTGAGAACACTCCCTTGAGGCAGCTTAAGTCCGCCCCGTCCATTTTCGGCTGACGCAGAAGCGCCTCATACAGGGTGGGAACTCCCGCGATAAAGTTGCAGCGATGCTTGACGATGTCTCTGGCATAGGTCTCAGGCGTAAATCTTGGGACGAGTATGCACCTGCCGCCGTTGGCGAGCATCGAGTGTATAGTTACGCCGAGCCCGAAGCCGTGGAACATCGGCATCACCGCGAGCATCTTGTCACCCGGAGCAAACATCGGGTTTGTCTCGATTATCTGAGCCTTGAGGGCGTTGAAGTTGAGATTTGTCAGGAGTATGCCCTTGGTGGTGCCGGTGGTTCCTCCGCTGTAGAGAATGACCGCCACATCCTCACGATTGACGGTAGCCATATATTCGCCGACATACTTTCTTCCCTTTTTGAGAAAGTCGTTCCACCAAAGAACAGGTGCGTCGTTTGGAAGCTTGTCAATCTTCCTGCCCTGAGTGAGAGCATATCCAAGCTTCATAGGCGCGGAGAGCGCGTCTTTTATGCTGGTTATTATAAGGGTCTTGAGGGTGACGAGGCTGTCCCTTATAGCGGCGAACTTTGAGTAGAACATGTCTACCGTGATAGCGCAGACGCTCTTCGAGTGGTTGATAAAGAACTCTATCTCGTTCTCGCTTGAGAGCGGGTGGATCATGTTTGACACCGCTCCGACGAGGTTGATAGCGTAAAAGATAATAACAGTCTGCGGGCAGTTTGGCATGCAGACGGTGACTCTGTCCTTTGGCTTGACGCCTATCGCCTTGAGGGCCTTGGCGCACTCGTATACCTCCTTTTCAAAGGTGGCATAGGTGGTGGTTTTGCCCATAAAGTCGAACGCTATGTAGTCAGGGTACTTGTGCGCTATGTTTCTGACCGCTTCCCACATCGAGCCGTCAAAGTAATCGAGGTGAAAGCGAACGTCTCCGTAGTTATTCAGCCATGGTGCTTTAGCTTCAAATGCCATTATATTTCTCCTTGTTTATTTAGTTACGCCTTGACCGCTTCCTTGACCGGCTGCTCCACCGGGTAGAATTCAACGGGAGTTTCTACCGGCAGCTCCAAAAGCTCTGGGTGAGCGATAAGATGCTTGAGCAGCTTGATAGACTTAGCGAAGTACACGCCGTCGGCTATTCTTTCATCCACGGTTATACCGAGCTCAAGCGCGTCCTTGACGGTCACGCTGCCGTCCGAGCCGTAAAACGGAGTAGGCTTTTTCTCGCCGATAATGCAGAAGAGGGAATTGGTTCCCCATTCGGCGAGGTGGTGATACTGCGCGTGCATCTTTATGCTGCCGAGATTTGATATAAAGCAGCTCGAGTAGTAGGGGTCGCCCTTCATAAGCGATTTTGGGTAACGTCCGTGATATTCCATGCTGCGAAGAACGGACACAGCCAGCTTAGTCACCCAGCGGGGAAGCTTTTTGAAAACGTCCATGATGTCGCCGACATCGGTGTTTTTGTTGTTCTTGCGCACATGGTATACGATTTTCTGTACCTCACTGTGGATATGCTCTACAGGGCTTACGCCTTCTTTAGGGCAGACTATTGTTGCCAAAACTTCCTCGCCGTTGTCGGTAAGTCTCTTTTTGACTACGAACGAAAGGCTGACGTCCTTTTTCTCCCAAAGCCTTCCGCCTGAGATGAAGTAATTCATCTTAGGACGCAAAACTATGGTCTTGGCGATAGCTGCCGCAATGACGTGGAAAAATGTATATTTGAACTCGGGACTTTCCGCGTTCTTTTTCGCGATGTATTTTGTTACTTCACTGAGGTCTATCACCTCGTTCAGAACAGCCTCGTTAGCCGTCCTGCCGGGGATGATAAACGGCATCAGGAAGTGCATGGAGTCGAGATCTCTAACAAGATAGGCGTCTTTTCTGTCGCCTCTGCGCTTCCTTGATGTGCTTGCGTTTTCGGTTTGAATGCTCACTTATTTCATATCTCCTTTTGCTTTATTACCGGCACAGGCGGATAATTTTGCAGCTTTATAATTTATTCTTTAAATCATGTATCAGTATATTACAAAAAAATTAGTGTGTCAATTCATATTTGCTTAATAATTTATTCCAAGAATGGCGGTTGACAATAAAAATATGGTTTTTCATCTTGAACTGTAAACGCCGATTTACTATAATAGCAGGTAGGCAGGTGTATCCGCGAGAATACGGCGCGGTATGCCTTTTACATCTGATATCATTTACTTTAGGAGGACATAATAATGGTTGCGTATTATCCCCCGATGGGCTGGAACAGCTGGGACTGCTACGGTGCGGCTGTAGACGAAAAGACGGTCAAGCAGAACGCCGACTTTATGGCCAAGAACCTTAAGCAATATGGCTGGGAGTATATAGTTGTCGATATCGAGTGGTATCAGCCCTCGGTTCTGACGCACGAATATCAGCCGTTTGCCGATCTTGTAATGGATGAGTATTCAAGGCTTATGCCCGCAGAGAACCGTTTCCCGTCGGCAAAGGGCGGAAAGGGCTTTGCTCCGCTTGCAGAGTATGTCCACTCGCTGGGGCTGAAATTCGGCATACATATAATGAGAGGCATTCCCCGCCAGGCGGCTTCGATGAACACTAAAATCCTTGACAGCAAGTTCACGGCAAGGCAGGTAGCCGTATATAACGACATCTGCTGGTGGAATCCGGATATGTACGGCACTGACACAAACTGCGAGGGCGCAAGGGACTACTACAACAGCATTTTCAAGCTGTACGCCGAGTGGGGAGTTGACTTTGTCAAGGTAGACGACATCTGCCGCAACGACAGGAACGAGGGCGAGATAAAGCTTATAGCGTCCGCCATCAAGAACTGCGGCAGGGATATGGTCCTGAGTCTTTCGCCCGGACCCGCAAAGCTTTCTCAGGCGGAGTTTTTGAAGGAGTACTCCAACATGTGGAGGATAACCGACGATTTCTGGGACAGATGGGATCTTCTTTACAATATGTTTGAGCGCGCCGAGGCATGGTGCACTCACGCCGGAGCGGGACATTGGCCTGACGCCGACATGCTCCCGATAGGTCCTATAAACCAGGTATACTCAAAGGAAAACCGCACCAAGTTTACCCACGACGAGCAAAAGACGATGATGTCGCTTTGGTGCATGCTGCGCTCTCCGCTGATGATAGGCGGTGAGATGACCGGCTTTGACGAGTTTACCATGTCGCTGCTGACAAACCCGGAGCTTCTTGAAATAGAGAAAAAGAGCTTCTGCGCCCATATGCTGCGCAGGCAGGTAGTTGACGGCTGCGAGCAGATAACCTGGTTTGCTCCCTCGGTCGATGGAAGCTGCTTCTATCTTGCGCTCTTCAACGCGGGGGAGAAGGACACCATGGTAAGCGTGGACATAACCAAGCTTGGAATTGATGTAAACTCCTATTATGAGATCTGGACAGGAAAGACCGGCAAGGTTGAGGGCTCTGTTTCCGAGACCGTAGCTTCCCACGGTGTTGCTATTTACAAGCTTACAAGAAACTGATAATAAAAATCAACAGATCTTCGCCGGACTGTCCGAACTGTAAAAAAACCGGCGGAGAGCCGCGAAAAAAATGGCAAAAGAAAAACGCCGGAGCAGCTGCGGCAGCAACCGTTTCGACGCTTTCTCAATACAATCTTCCAAGCAAATCTTTATCAATCACAGGTCAATTATAACCTTGAGGGCAGCTTGATGCAATGACATATATTCATGATATTATTGAACTATTGTTATTTACTGTGGTAAAGTGCCGACTTGCGCTTGATGAAAATTTGAAATGGGGTTGCCGCGCTTTTGCGTGGAGCTATTCATAACAAGCTTAAAACAGGGCTTTTTGACGCATATGCCGTTTGAAAGGGTGAAATAGGTGCAATATAGTAATATGTTTTCTCCCGGGTATTACTCCCGGTTTCAATGCATAGCCTCAGACTGCCCGGACAGCTGCTGCCGCTCCGGCTGGGAGATACCCATTGACGACAAAACATATGAATATTATCTCACGGCAGGCATCCCTGAGCTTGCGGATAACGTAACTGCAGGCTCTGACGGCGACAGGGTGTTTAAGCTCAAAAGCGACGGCTGCTGCCCGTACTTGGACGAGAACGGGCTTTGCAGGCTTTACACCTGCACGGGAGGAGTGCTCTGCGATATTTGCGACAAATACCCCCGCTTTTTCGAGGAGTACGACGGCTTCACCGAGGCGGGCATATCAGTTTCCTGTCCTGAGGCGAGGAGGCTGGTGCTATCAGCGTCATCTTCGGATTATTCGCTTTACGGCGAGGCACCCGCGGAGGAGCTGCTCGCGTTTTTACATTCCGGCAGGAGGGCTGCGTTCAAGCTCATATTTGAGAGCAAAACCGCGGATATCGCCGCCGATGAGCTTGAAAGGCTGGGCGCAAGGCTTCAGGAGCTCATTGACTTCGGCGAGCTGACCGGTCTTGAAGATGCGCTTGGGGATGCGCTCGTTGGTGATGACCAAGACTACACATCTGCAAACCTTGAGCTGTCCGACTTCTGCAAAATTATCCTTGAGCGCACCGAGATATTATACCCACGCTGGAAGCATGAGCTTGAGGACTTTATACGCTGCGGCGGAAGCTCCTGCAAATCGCCGGAAAGCGAGAAAAGAAGCTATTTAGCGTATTTGGTTTACCGATTTTTCCTTAAGGCTGTGTCCACCGAGGATATATACTCGGTATGCGGGCTGATAGCGGCGGCGTACCGGCTCTGTGCGTCCCTTGGCTGCGGGCTCAGCGAGGCCGCCGGACTTTTTTCAAAGGAAATAGAGCACGATGCAGAAAACACGGAAGCGCTTCTTGGCTGGTTCTCAGAGAAACAGTTCTAGGAAAATTATTTCTGATAAGATCATCATAGGAAAGGCAAGGCAAAAGCAATATGAAAATCTATAACGACATAACTGAAATCATAGGCAAGACCCCGCTTGTAAGGATAGACAGCTTCAGCCGCAAGCGCGGGATAAAGGCGAACATCCTTGTAAAGCTGGAATACCTCAATCCGGCCGGAAGCGTCAAGGATAGGGTAGCCGCCGCAATGATAGATGACGCCGAGTCAAAAGGACTTATCAAAAAGGGAGCTGTGATAATAGAGCCGACCAGCGGAAATACCGGCATAGGTCTTGCCGCGGTGGCGGCTTCAAGGGGATATAAGGTAATGCTCACTATGCCTGACACCATGAGCATAGAAAGAAGAAAGCTTCTTGCCGCATATGGCGCGGAAATCGTACTCACCGACGGAAAGGGAGGAATGAGCGCGGCTATAGACAAGGCGAACGAGCTGGCAAAGAGCATCCCCGGAAGCTTTATCGCGGGACAGTTTGAGAACCCAGCCAACCCGGAGGCTCACTATAAAACCACCGGTCCGGAGATCTGGGAGGACACAGACGGCAAGGTGGATTTATTTGTCGCCGGAGTTGGAACAGGAGGAACACTCACCGGAGTAGGGAAGTATCTTAAGTCTAAGAACCCGGAGGTCAAGGTCACAGCGGTTGAGCCGGCTTCGTCGCCGCTTCTGTCAAAGGGAGTGTCGTGCGCTCACGGCTTGCAGGGAATAGGAGCGAATTTTGTTCCGAAAACTCTTGATACCTCGGTTTACGATGAGGTGATAGCGGTCACTGAGGAGCAGGCTTATGAGATGGGCAGAGCCTTAGCCCGCGAGGAGGGAATACTTGTCGGAATATCCTCCGGGGCGGCGCTTTACGCGGCGGTTCTTACCGCTCTTCGCCCGGAAAACGAGGGAAAGAATATAGTCGTGCTTTTTCCGGACACAGGCGACAGGTATCTATCCACCCCGATGTTTGAATAATCGATTTTAAATATGCAAAAGTAAGCCCGAAAAGACCACCAACCGGCGTCTTTTCGGGCTTTTTGTGCGCGGCTATTATTTTGAGTAGTATTCCTGGGCGTACCTGACGGTGTCCATGGCGTCCTTGGCGTAGAAATCTGCGTGTATCATGTCGGCATATTCCTGAGTCAGAACCGCACCGCCTGCCACTATTTTAATAGAGCTGTCATAGCTATGGAGAAGCTTTATCGTCCTTTCCATAGAGGGAACCGTGGTGGTCATAAGAGCGCTCAGACCGACCAGCTTGCAGGAGGTGGATTTGACGCAATCCAAAACCGCCTGCGGGTCTACATCCTTGCCAAGGTCGTATACCTTAAAGCCGTAGCTTTCAAGCATTACCCTGACAATGTTCTTTCCTATCTCGTGGATATCCCCCTTGACGGTGGCGAGTATCACCGCCTTTCCCTTTTCCTCTTGACCGGCAGGGATTGCCGCCTTGACCTGTGCAAATGCCGCGGTTGCGGCGTCCGCGCTCATGAGAAGCTGAGGCAGGTATGCCTTATGCTGCTCAAACTGCTCGCCTATTTCGTTTAGGGCAGGGATTATGTGCAGGTTTACAACCTCAAGCGGGGGGATAGATTTAAGAAGCTCATGCGCAAGCTCTCCCGCCTTTGACTTTAAGCCCTTTACTATCGCGCGCTGTAGGGTGACAATCTCAGGAGCAGCCGTTTCTGAGGCTACCTCGTCGGAGGCGTGCGAGATATAGTCCATACACGCCGCGTCCATGCCGTGAAGAGCTCGGTAGGAGTAATAAGCGTCCATCATTACCTCCGATTTCGGGTTCATAATGGCGCAGCTCAGACCTTTTTCAAGTGCGGAGGTAAAGAAGGAGGTGTTTATTTTTTCTCTCTTCGGAAGCCCGAAGGAAATGTTTGACACCCCGAGCGAGGTCTTAAGTCCCAGATTTGATATCAGCTCTACAGCCCTAAGCGTTGTAAGCGCGCTCGACTGGTCGGAGGAAACGGCAAGAGCGAGCGGATCAAATATGATGTCTTGCTCCGATATGCCGTACTCGGAGGCGGCGGCTATGATCTTTTGCGCAAGTTCGGCTCTTCCCTCAGCGGTGGAGGGTATTCCACGCTCGTCCATTGTCAGGGCTATTACCGCTCCGCCGTACTTCTTGATAAGCGGGAATACGGCTGACATTTTTTCTTTTTCTGCGTCCACCGAGTTTATGAGCGGCTTTCCCGCGTATATCCTCATTGCGGCTTCAAGCGCCTCGGGGCTCGCAGAGTCAAGCTGCAAGGGCAGCTCGGTGACCGACTGCACCGCTTCCGTTACGCTTTTGAGCATTTTTGGCTCGTCAATGTCCGGCAGCCCTACATTTATGTCGAGGATATGAGCTCCCGCTTCAGTCTGGGAAACCGCCTCGCCGAGGATATAGCTCATATTGCCTGTCCTCAGGGCTTCCTTCAGCCTCGGCTTGCCGGTCGGGTTTATCCTCTCGCCGATAAGCACCGGCTCGCCGCCTACCATGACGGCTCTTATGCCGGAGGAGACCACGGTGAGCCTTTTTTTCTCAGGGAGCTCAAAGGGAACTCTCTTAACGGCTTCGACCGTCTTTTTGATATACTCTGGCGTAGTTCCGCAGCAGCCGCCGAGGATGGTGACTCCTTTTTCCGCAAGCCTGCGCATATACGAGGCGAACTCGTCCGAGGAAATGTCGTATTCTGTTTTTCCATTCCTGATGCAGGGAAGTCCCGCGTTGGGGTTGGCAATCAGCGGGGTAGAAGAGCGGGTTTTGAACTTGTCTATGATGCCGAGCATCACATCGGGACCGAAGGAGCAGTTCATCCCGAGAGCGTCTACTCCCAAGCCCTCCAGCATGGCTATCATCGCCTCCGGCTCAGCGCCGGTCATAAGCTTTCCGGAGAGGTCGTAGGCGTTTGTAACAAATACAGGCAGGCTTGAGCTTTCCTTGGCGGCTATAACGGCGGCTTTTGTTTCAAGACAGTCGTTCATCGTTTCGATGATTATAAGGTCAACGCCGAGCTTTGCCGCCTCTTTGATTCCTGCCGAGAACAGAGCCACTGCGTCCTCAAAGCCGAGGTCTCCGAGCGGCTTCATCAGCCTGCCGGTGGGTCCCACGTCGAAGGCTATATACTTGTCCCTGTCGCCTACTGCAGCCTTGGCGCACCCCACCGCCGCCGCTATAAGCTCGCGGTAATTTTGGTATTTGTTCGGGTTTACGCCGAAGGTGTTTGTCGTTATTATGTCGCTTCCGGCGTCGAGGTAGCTTTTATGTACCTGCGTGACCTCCTGCGGGTGGCTCAGGTTCCAAAGCTCGGGCGGCTCGCCGTTTTTCAGACCCTTTGCCTGAAGCATAGTGCCGAATCCGCCGTCAAAAAATAGCCTACCGGATTTGATTTTTTCTCTGATATCAGTTTTCATGCTTCTTGTTCTCCCTGCGGTAATTTTAATCCCATTACAGCGGTGATGGATTTTTTGGGGCTCATCAGCAGCGAGTCCGACAGGGTTATCCCCAAAAGCCTCCCGGCGTTCACCATTCTCAGCACATTAGGCTGCAAAGAAAGAGGCATGTCGCCGTAGCCGGGGCTGTATCTTCTGCGGCAGACAAGCCCCATGCTTTTCGCTCTCGCTCTAAGCAGCTCGTCCGCCCGCTCCGCCGCGGCCTCCGCGTAGGCAGAGGCAAGAGCGTCGGTGATAAAGTGCTCGCTCGGGCTTGTTCCGGCGAGCTTTAGGATGAGCCTGTCCGCTCCGAGACCTATGGTGGCTGCGAAGATATACGCCTGAGGAGCTGAGTCAAGGTTATCGTACAGCGACACGCTCTTAAACTCCCCGAAGCCGAGATCTATTATATTCTCGGCAGGGTAGCATACGCTTACCTTCACGGCGCTGAACCGGCAATCGAGGACTCCCTCGAGCCTTGCCCTGCATGCCTCGATAACATCGTCGGTATATCCTTTTTTCGTCTTTAGACGGGAGGCGACCTCCACCTCGCTGAGTCTAAGCTCGGCCGGAGAGATCCTCTCGAAAATTATATCCGGATCCATTTTTACCTCAGTATCTCGGTCAGATTAGCCTTGATGGCAGCGGCAACGTCCGGCTTATTCATAGAGTAGACATGCACCGCGTTTATGCCGTTGGCGTACAGGTCTATTATCTGTTCGGTGGCATAGGCGATTCCGGCCTGCTTCATGGCGGCGGGATTGTCGCCGTATCTGTCTACAATCCTTACAAACCTCTGGGGCAGCGCGGAGCCGGATATCGACATCAGCCTTTTTATCTGAGCGGCGTTGGTGACCGGCATTATTCCTGCGACCACCGGCACATTTATTCCTGCACGGTAGATGCGGTAGAGAAAATTGTAAAGGATGTTGTTGTCAAAGAACATCTGTGTGGTGAGAAATTCGCAGCCGCTTTCGACCTTGATTTTGAGGGCGTCGATATCCGCGGAGGAGTTCGCGCTTTCCGGGTGTCCTTCAGGGTAGCACGCTCCTCCTATGCAGAAGCCTCCGGCGGCGGAAATCTCGCTTATCAGCTCGCTTGCATGGTGATAGCTTATATTGCTTTGGACAAACCCGACGGGTATATCTCCTCTGAGGGCAAGTATGTTTTCTATGCCGTTTTCTCTGAGCTGCCTTAGCTCCTCATGAATCTTAGCCCTGTCTGAGGACACGCAGGTCAGGTGCGCGAGCGGAGTGATGCCCTGTGAGCCGAGAGTATGGCAAATAGCTGCGGTGTACTTTGATGTCCCGCCTCCCGCGCCGTAGGTGACGCTCATGTAGCTTGGATGAAGCTTTGCTATCTCGGTAGCGGCACCGAGCACGCTGTCAAAGTTGTCTATTGTCTTCGGCGGGAATACCTCGAAGGAAAGACTTGGCTTTTTACCTGTTATTATTTCAAGTATGGTCAATTTAAATCAGTCCTGACTATAAGAGTTGTAATACTTTGGATTAAAGCGTTAAAGCAAGTATAGCATACTTTTTATAAACTATCAAGTTTTTTTGAAAGAAGATTTGCCCGCCGCGTTACGGACTGAAGGTACAGCAAAAGCCGGCGTCAGAATGCGACACCGGCTTTTAAGCCTGTTGATATGGAGTGTTGTAAAGATTTTGGCGGTCTTAGAAGCCCGATCAGTTATCCTTCTTTGAATCGTCGGAAGTCGAGCCGGCGGCGTCAGACATTTCCTGCGCAAAGTTAGACGCAGCTTTCTCAAGATCCTTAGAGGTTCCCGAGAGGGCGCTGTCTGCATCGCTGTCGTTAAAGCTGAAGGAAATGGGTGCCGTGCGTGAATCAAGTCTTTCGTCGAGCTTGTTTGCGACATAGTCGGCAATCTTAGTGGAGACTTCGCTTACCTTGTCGGCAGCTATGACAATTCCGCTCATTACTCCGTCAACAATGGTGTTTACCGCTGTTTTCATGTCGGCAGGCTCATCCTCATCGCTGTACTCGCAGCTATCTACGCACTTGTCGCAGTCGCCGCAGTTGTCATCGCAGCTGCACTCATCGCCGTTCCACGAATCGCAGCTGTCGCACTTATTGAGGAAATCCTCCTCATCAGGGCTCCACTGGTCATCGTAGTCGTAGTCGCTGCGCTTCTGAGCTTTCTTAGATACGGAAACAGCCAGCGCGGCAGCAGCGGCGGCAGCTCCGAGCCCGAGAGCTATTTTAAGAGCATTATTCATAGAAACATCTCCTTACAAATTGTTAGTTATACTATAACATAAATTACTTAAGATTGCAACACTTTGCGGCAAGTTGCTTTACATATCCCCACTTAGATGCATAATTATGCTTATCGCCGCTATAGGAGCGGTCTCGCAGCGAAGAATTCTTTGCCCGAGCCAGACGATTTTCGCGCCGCCATCCCGGCACAGCTCTACCTCAGACTGCTCAAACCCGCCCTCCGAGCCCACAAGAACGCCTATTGTCATGCCGGGACGAATCCCGAACTCACTCAGCGAGCTTCCGCCCTTTTCGTAGCATACAAGTCCAAGATCAAGCCTTGAAAGCTCCTCGGCGCATTCCTTCAGGCTTATTATGTCCGAAACCTCGGGAACAATTCCTCTTCCCGACTGCTTTGCGGCCTCAAAAGCTATTTTTGCGAGCCTTTCACGTTTTTTTGCGAATTGCTCGTTTGACGGTCTGGAGACGCACCTGCTTGTCAGAACCGGGACTATCCTGACTGCGCCGAGCTCCGTTGCCTTCTGGACAACAAGCTCGAGCTTATCCAGCTTCGGCAGAGCCATGAAAAGGGTGAGCTTTATTCCCGGCTCGACTGAGGGAGCCTCGGATATTACCTCGAGAGTAACCTCTTCGTCGCTTATTGTGAGAATTTTACAGTCATAGTCGACGCCCTCGTGACAGACGGTGAGCGGGTCTCCGAGCCTCATTCTCAAAGACCTGCCAATATGCTTGGCGTCCTGTCCTCTTATTACTGCGGTATTGCCTGCCGGAGGCTCCGGAATGAAAAATCTCGGCATTCGGCACCAACTCCTTTGACGCAGGTTTTTTTGATTATTATAAATCCGCAGAGAAACAGTTGCAAGTATTTGGGACAATTTTTGCATTATTTTCACGAAGCTGTCACATTGATATGTTAGCATAACAGCGTAATGAGACACTTAGGAATCGCAAATTTTTAATCGTAACAATTTTTGACTATACCTCCGCCTATTTTATATCCCCCAAGGGCTCCTGCCGTGCGCAAAACAGCGCACTGCGGGAGCTGTCTTTATTTTGCGGCAAATATTCCTTGAATCTGCCCTCTTTTTTGCCTGCCGTTATTGCATAATTTGTAATGCTGTGATATTATATAGCTTGACAATGTGATGCAAAAAATATGTGAAAGGGGTTAGGTCATGGCTCGCAGGGATAAGACAAATTACTATCTTGACATCGCTGACGCCGTTTCGGAGAGGGGAACCTGCCTGCGCCGCAGGTATGGCGCCGTAATAGTAAATAACGACCAGATAATTTCCACAGGATACGTCGGGGCGCCGAGAGGACGCCAGAACTGCACGGACCTGGGCTATTGCGTCAGGAACCAGCTCAATGTCCCCAGAGGGGAAAGGTATGAGCTTTGCAGGAGCGTTCACGCCGAAATGAACGCAATCATCAACGCTCCGAGAGAGCAGATGATAGGCGCGACGCTATATCTTTGCGGCAGGGAAGCGGATACTGACGAGTACATAAAAAATTCCTGCTGCTGCTCGCTTTGCAAGAGGATGATAATAAACTCCGGAATAGAAAGAGTTGTTATACGCGACGACGATATGAACTACAGGAGCATTCCGGTCTACGACTGGGTGATAAACGACGACTCGATATCCGGTCAGTTCGGGTATTGACGGCGCGGAGCGGGGATTATTCTTTGAGCATTTCAGTTTATTCACATTCCGCCGCCGAGACGGTGGAAATAGGGAAAAAAATAGGCGCTTTGCTTCGACCGGGGGATGTTATAGCCTATAAGGGAGGACTCGGCGCGGGCAAAACCACTCTCACCAGAGGAATAGCCGTCGGAATGGGTTTAAGGGACGATGTCAGCAGCCCTACCTTTGCCCTGGTGAATGAATACCGGCTTCCCGGCGTAACTCCGCTGTTCCACTTTGACATGTACCGCATAAACGGAGGCGCGGAGCTTGAGTCGATAGGCTTTTTTGACTATCTTCAGGCAGGCGGAGTAATAGCCGCAGAGTGGAGCGAAAACATTTCGGACGAGCTTCCGGACGGAACCATATTCATAGAAATTGAACGAACAGGTGAGGAAGAGAGAAAGATTACCATTGACGGGGGTGAGAGGTTTGACTGTATTGGGGATTGATACGTCGGGAAAAACCGCCTCCTGCGCGGTGCTGCGGGACGGTATACTTCTCGGTCAGCGCTCGGTGTACACAAGCCTGACTCACTCGCAGGTGATACTTCCTTTTGTCGAAAGTCTTCTTGACGACGTCGGTCTAAAGCTTTGCGATATTGATATCATAGCCGTTGCGGACGGTCCGGGGTCTTACACCGGACTCAGGATAGGCATATCTGTGGTAAAGGGGCTCTGCTATGACGGAAAGCCCTGCCTCGGAGTGTCTACCCTCGAAGCGCTCGCTTATAATTGCGCTGCGGCAAAAGCAAGGATAATTCCGGTTATGTCTGCAAGACCGGGAATAGTATATTTCGGGGCATATGACTCTGACGGCGAGAGCATTGCATGTGCGGCAGACGACAGGGTGGCGCCGGTGGGAGAGCTTGAGGCGGTTGCCGATGGATATCAGGGCGACATCATCCTGACGGGTGATGCGGCGCAGACAGTTAAAGACACACTTTTTGCGGACAATCCGAGCGTAAGGATAGCTCCCGTTTCACAGCGGCTCCAGCAGGCGAGCGGCGTATGTGAGGCGGCTTTGAGACACCTTGATATGGCAGGCGGCGCAGCCTCCCTCAACGCGAGATACTTGCAGGTAACAAAGGCTGAAAAGGACTTGTTTGAAAAGAATTCGCACAGCAATAGTTAATCATGCTCAGACTCAGCAAAGTCGGAAAGGATGTATAGATATGAAAATAGGAATAGGAAACGATCACGCCGGAACAACGCTTAAGCTTGAGATATGCAAGCACCTCGATGAAATAGGCGTGGAGTATGTAGACTTCGGAGTGGCTCCCGGGGAGGCGATAGACTATCCCGTTGCGGCGGAAAGGGTTTGCAGGCAGGTAGTCAACGGCAATGTCGACAGGGCTATACTCATCTGCGGAACCGGCATAGGCATTTCAATAGCCGCAAACAAGATAAAGGGAATAAGGGCGTGCGCGTGCTCCGACTCCTTCTCCGCCAAGTACACAAGGCTCCATAACGACGCGAACGCGCTTTGCCTCGGAGGCAGGGTAGTCGGCGCGGGATTAGCGTGCGAGCTGGTTGATCTGTTCCTGAACACGGAATTTGAGGGCGGAAGGCATCAGAGAAGGGTTGACCTGATAACAAAGCTTGAGCAAGAAGGAAGCTGTGAGTAAGTCCTATATTTTGAACTCGGTCTCAGCGCTCATGGGACTTGCGGGCGTTCTGCTTGTCGTTGTCCCGATGTTTTTGGGCGGCTCCTTCATCCTCATCGTACTGGGGTTTGTCCTGCTTGCCGCAGGGGTGGTAGTCCGCGCGGTAAATGTCAGATGTCCCTTCTGTCACCACATTGTAGCCGATTGCGGCGGGCAATGTCCGTACTGCGGGAACATCCTCGCGTAGGACAGCAGGAAATAGAATATAAAAAAACCACCGGCTGTCACAGGCATCTCGCCTGCGGCAGCCGGTTTGCTATGCGTTCATTTCATCAGCCGGTCAGGCAGCCCTGAAAACTGGGCACAAAGCCTGAAAGCTGTGATAGTGTTTTCTCAATATCAATTTTTCTTCTTCTTAAGAACGACTACTGCGACAGCAATTATCGCAACAACCACTACAGCGGTGATGACAATAATGATGGTCGTAGCGGAGCCGGAGCTTGAAGAGCTGCTTGATGAATCAGCGTTTGCCGGGGTCTCGGCATTATCGTCGGCAGGAGCGGGCTCTTCCTCCTCTACAGGCTCAGCCTCGCCGCAGTTTGCGCATACGCCGTCAACATAGTTATGTCCGAGAGCAGAGCCCTCAACGGTTCTGGTGTCAGTCTCGCCGCATACGGAGCAGGTGGCAGTCTCAGTACCGTCATCCTCGCAGGTTGCATCGTCGTTAGACACATACTCTGCGAAGCTGTGTCCCAAAGCCGAACCCTCGTCTGTTACGGTTTCCTCATATCCGCAGATTGAGCAAACGCCGGTCTTGGTTCCATCCTCGGTGCAGGTGGCGTCTCCGTTGGATACATATTCAGCGATGGTATGTCCTACTACGCCGCAGGCAGTTCCGCCGGCAGCCTTATAAGCCTCAGTGTCTCCATGGAATACTTCGCATACCTCAAGCGAGAGGTTTACAAGATTGGTGTCATAGGTAGGACCCTTGAAGTTGATCTCGTTTGCAAGGTCAACGCCCTTTGCCTCTTCGTCGGAAACTACGAAGGTGATGTAAACATCAAAAGCGCCGCTCTCATAGCCGGTAACAGCCTCGCTCATGTTGATGATATTTGAGGCTCTGTCCCAGCCGTTTTTCTCGAGGAACACTCTGAAGTTTCCGTCAGCCGAGCCCTTGATATGTACCAGAACAGTCTCGCCGAGGAGATACTCCTGGGGAAGCTTAAAGGAAATCTGAGAAGCGTCCGCAAGCGTAAAGCCTGTCTCGCCGAAAACAGCGGTATCTGCGATGAAGCTTCCCTGGTTATCCTGGGTAAGAGGAACCGGAGTCATCAAATCGTCTGCAGATGCCATGGCCGCAAAGGCAAAGAGCATGACAAGAACGGTAACGACTGAAAGTATTCTTTTCATATTTAACTCTCCTTAAACATATTTGCGGCTTGCGCCGCATTCAGCATATCAGCATTATAACATATGCGTTATGCGATTTCAAGGGCAAAGGTGGGCAAAAAGCACAAAAACAGCCCGTTTTGCCCTTTTTGGCGATAGGTTTTTAAATTTTGTCTATCTTAACAGAACTGAGTTTCTTGCGCACACAAATAAACAAAAGTAACTATTTGGACGCAGCGCAAGCAGATTTTCTTGAAAATCATGTTTTTGCGCTTGTAAAGATACTCCTTTCGCGCTATAATTACCTTGTATAGTTATATCTGTCCGAATTATTATATATGATTTTGGAAAAGGGAAGATAGAAAATGAAGGTAGAATTGCATAACTTAACAAAGAAATTTGCCGGCGGCGCGAGGGGAAAAGACACCGTTACCGCGGTGGACAATTTAAGTCTTGAAATCCCGGACGGTAAGCTTGTGGGGCTTTTGGGACCCTCAGGATGCGGAAAGAGCACCACGCTGTTCATGATCTGCGGACTCCAAAAGCCGACTGCCGGAAAAATATTTTTCGGCGAGGACGACGTCACCGGGCTTCCGCCTGAGGCGAGGGGAGTAGGTGTCGTGTTTCAGAATTACGCGCTTTATCCTCACCTTACCGTCAGGCAGAACATACTCTTCCCGCTCCAGAACCTTAAGGGAAAGGACAAGCTTTCCAAGAGCGAGATGCTCAGACGGGCCGAGGAGGCTGCGCGGCTTGTCCAGATAGACGGGCTTATGGATCGCAGACCTAACGAGCTCTCCGGAGGTCAGCAGCAAAGAGTCGCTATAGCCAGAGCAATGGTCAAGATGCCGAGGGTGCTGCTTTTGGACGAGCCACTTTCCAACCTTGACGCGAGGCTCAGGCTCCAAACCCGCGAGGAAATACGCAGGATCCAGCGAAGAACCGGCATAACCACGGTGTTTGTCACGCACGACCAGGAGGAGGCTATGAGCATTTCAGACATCATAGTCGTCATGAAAGAGGGCGTTGTCCAGCAGACAGGAAAGCCGCAGGATGTATACGACAACCCGGTAAACCTGTTTGTCGCGAAATTTTTGGGAACTCCTCCTATAAACGTGTTCGAGGGAAGGATAAGCTCCGGCAAGCTTGTAATGGGAGAGGACGCGGTTTTGAATGTAAGCGGCGCACAAGATTGCGATGTGATTGTAGGCATCCGACCGGAGGGCTTTATTCCGGATGAAAACGGGGCGCTGCGGTGTACTCTCACGGGAGTGGAGGTCATGGGCAGGGACAAGAGCGTTATCTTCACCAGCCCCTGCTCCAAGGCCCCGAGCATAAGGGCTGTTGTCAATGCCGAGAGCGTTGTGGATACATCCTCGCACGAGGTCAGGTTTACGCTCAGACCCGTAAAGGTGCTCCTGTTTGATAAGATTACCGAAAAGCGGCTTGAGTGCGAGCTCAGTCAAGTTAAATAGCTATGCCCGAGCTCAAAAAGGAGAGTGAAAGTATGAAGTTTCAGCACTTTAAGGGGTGGATATACCTCCTGCCGGCGATACTTTTTCTCGGCGCATTCATGGTTTATCCGCTCATAGACGTGTTTATTTATTCTGTCGAGGAGGGGTATAACTTCGCCTCGCAGACCTATTCAGGAGTGGGCGGGTTCAACTTTTCCTATGTGCTGCATGATCCCTATTTTTTGCAGGCTCTGAAAAATACATTTCTTCTGGTGATTATAACCGTCCCGACCTCGACGCTGCTCGCGCTGCTGATATCTGTCGGGCTGAGCTCGATAAAGCCGCTCAGAAGCCTTTATCAGACGATTTACTTTCTGCCCTATGTCACCAACACCCTTGCGGTAGGACTTGTGTTCATGATTCTTTTTAAGAAGACCGCCTACAGCGACGGCCTTGTCAACCTCCTGATAAACTGGTTCGGCGGCAGCTCGGTGGATTTTATCGACGGACCCTATTGGGCGAAGCTGTTTGTTCTGTGCTTCTACACGATATGGATAGTCCTTCCTTTTAAGATACTGCTTCTCACAAGCGCGATATCATCGGTGGATCAGAGCTATTACAATGCCGCACGGGTGGACGGCACGTCAAGATTCAGGATCTTTACGCGCATAACCCTGCCGATGATCTCCCCGACACTGTTTTACCTCATAGTCACAGGCTTTATCGGCGCTTTCAAGGCATACAGCGACGCGGTGGCTCTCTTTGGCACCGACCTCAACGCCTCCGGGATGAACACTATAGTGGGCTATGTGTACGACATGCTATACGGCGACAGCGGAGGATATCCCTCCTATGCTTCGGCGGCTGCTGTGATACTCTTTGCGATAGTTTTGACAATAACCTGCATCAACCTGCTGATAAGCAGAAAATACACCCACTATTGAGAGGCGAGCTGTATGAATAATTCTACTTACGAAGACTATTCCAAAATAGAAAGATCGGTGTCGCTAAGACGCAGGATTTTTAACGGAATAACCTATTTTCTTCTCTCGGTGTGGGCTGTCGCGGTGCTTTTTCCCTTTTACTGGATGATACTTACATCGGTAAAGAGCTACGGCGAGTACAACTCCGAGTACATCCCGAAGTTTTTCACTGCCACGCCGACCTTGGAAAACTATACCGAAGCCTTTACCTCGGTGCCGCTGGGAAGATACCTTTTGAACACCCTTATTTTTACCGTGGTGACAACGGCGATAATGATGGTAGTGATAACCCTTGCCGCATACGCCTTTGACAGGCTGGAGTTCAGGGGAAAGAACCTTGTGTTCACCGCGTTTTTGTCTCTGATGATGATACCAAACGAGCTCGTTGTGATAACCAACTATGTAACCGTCACCGAGATGAACATGCGAAATACCTTCATGGGTCTAATACTTCCCTCTGTCACGTCGGTATTTTATATATACCTTTTGAGGGAAAACTTCGCTCAGGTCCCTAACACCCTTTACTATGCCGCCAAGGTGGACGGCACCTCCGACTTAAAGTATCTCCTTAGGGTAATGGTCCCCATTTGCCGCCCTACTCTGATAACCATAGGGATACTCAAGGTCATAGAGTGCTGGAACTCATATGTTTGGCCAAGGCTTGTCACCGACGACCCCGACTACTATCTTGTGTCGAACGGAATTCAGGAGATACGCGAAAACGGTTTCGGCAGGGAGAACATACCGGCGATGATGGCTGCCGTGGTGGTAATCAGCGTTCCGCTTATACTTTTGTTCCTCATATTCAGGAAGAAAATCATGGAGGGCGTGTCAAGAGGGGGTACAAAGGGTTGATTAAGGCTAAGCTATTGAGAATTTCCGCCGTCCTGATTGCGGTCATGACGCTGCTCGTCCCGCTTTCCGGCTGCCATGGCTCGAGGGAGGCTCTCCATGAATATGAGATGCCTCAGTCGTTTGATACGGAGGTGGAGTACGAGATAACCTTCTGGGCGAAAAACGACACCAACAAGCGGCAGACAGAGATATACGCCCAGGCTATCGAGGATTTCGAGGAGTATTACCCAAATATCACGGTAACTTTACGGCTCTACACCGACTACAACGACATATATAATGACGTCATAACCAATATTTCAACCCAGACCACGCCGAATGTCTGCATAACTTACCCCGACCATATCGCCACCTATCTGACCGGCGAGAATGTGGTAGTGCCGCTTGACAACATCTTCGATGACGAAAAGTACGGGCTTGGCGGAAGCGAGGTAAGGTTCGACTCGGTCGGCAGGGATGAGATAATAGACAAGTTTTTAGACGAGTGCAAGGTAAACGGAAGGTATTACGGCATACCCTACATGCGCTCCACCGAGGCGTGCTATGTGAATAAAACCTATGTGGAAAAGCTCGGGTATACTCTTCCCGACGTACTGACATGGGATTTTGTCTGGGAGGTATCGGAAGCCGCTATGGCAAAGGATGAGGACGGCAACTTTCTGGTAAACGGTCAGAAGGTAATGATACCTTTTATCTATAAGTCTACAGACAACATGATGATCCAGATGCTACGCCAGCTTGACGCTGGGTATTCAACCTCGACAGGAAGCATACAGATCTTCAACGATACCACCAAGGAGCTGCTGTATGAGATATCCGAGCACGCCAAAACGAGGGCTTTTTCTACCTTTAAGATATCCAGCTATCCTGCCAACTTTTTAAACGCCGGACAGTGCATATTCGCTGTTGACTCGACGGCGGGCTCAACATGGATGGGAACTGACGCACCGCTTGTGGATATAAGCGAGGATGAGATAGTAGAGTTTGAGACCGTGGTTCTGCCTATACCTCAGTTTGACACCGAAAACCCGGAGATGATATCCCAGGGACCGTCAATCTGCATTTTCAATAAGGAAGACCCGCAGGAGGTTTTGGCGTCATGGCTGTTTGCCCAGTACCTGCTTACTAACGATGTGCAGATAGCCTACTCTCAGACGGAGGGCTATGTGCCCGTCACCGAAAGGGCGCAAAACGACCCGGAGTACCTTGACTATCTGTCGCGCGGCGGCGAGGATGACGACGTTCATTATCAGGTGAAAATAGACGCCTGCGAGCTGCTGATAGACAATATCGACAACACCTTTGTAACTCCCGTGTTCAACGGCTCGGCGTCCTTAAGAAACGCTGCCGGACAGCTAATAGAGAATACGGTCAAGTCCTGCCGCCGCTCTGAGGAAATAAACGAGGAATATATGACGGCGCTTTACGCGGACGTCGAGTCGCTTTACAGGCTGGATCAGATAGAAAGCTCTCAGTCGGGGAACAAAGATCTTGGTCCTTTGCCTATGGAAGCAAAAATTTTGCTTATTTCCTTGGCAATAATATGGATTATGATAATTATTTACTGCCTTGCGTTGTACAAAAGGGAAAAGACAAGGAAAAAATATTGACTTATCATACCGCGGTGAGTATACTGTTTAGGTAATCCGAATAAATTTTCGGTATAATTTTTCGTCAGACCTCAAAGTATATTGAGGAGAAAGGCAAGGAATTAAAATGAGAAAGTATTTGGCATTGGTTTTAGCGATTGTTCTTTCGTTTTCGCTTCTTCTGACCGCATGCGGTGAGACCGAAGGCGAGCCGGAGAGCACTCAGGGCAATACAGACGCAGATGTGACCACAGTTGCCGAGGGAGAGGAAGAGGAAGAAGTTCCCGAGGGCGACGAGGCGGTCGAGGTAATGACATATGAAGAGTATGCCGCGGCTGAGCTTGACACCGAGGTAGTTATCGAGGCGTATGTTCAGGCTAAGCAGTCATGGTGGGAGGACAAGGCTACCATCTACACTCAGGATGCAGACGGAGCTTATTTCGTTTATGACGCTGCCTGCTCTCAGGAGGATTACGACAAGCTTGCTGAGGGTACCAAGATCAGAGTAACCGGCTTCAAGTCCGAGTGGGCTGGCGAGGTTGAGATCATAGACGCTACAATCGAGGTGCTCGAGGGCGCAGATACCTATGTTGCAGAGCCTGTTGACGCTACCGAGCTTCTCGGAACGGATGAGCTTATCAGCTATCAGAACATGAAGGTTTCCTTCACCGGTCTTACCGTTGAGGATTCCGGAGACGGTGCCGCTTACCTTTACGCTTGGGACGGCTCGGGCGTAGACGGCGACGACCTGTACTTCAAGGCTTCCTACAACGGAGCTACCTACACCTTCGTTATTGAGTCTTACCTCTGCGACAACACCACCGAGGTTTACAGCGCTGTAAAGAACCTTAAGGTCGGCGACGTCATCGACATGGAGGGCTTCCTCTACTGGTACGAGGGAGTTCAGCCCCACATCACCTCTGTTACTGTAAAGTAATTCAGGGGGACATCAAGCGCAAGCAAAAGGCTCGGTACGGACTGCGGTCTGCACCGGGCTTTTTACATATTATGAAAATTATAGCATAGAATCTTTAGAAAAGATTAAAACATATGCTTTTTAGGGAAAATCAGTCATATTTGTCGAATTAACAGTTGACAAACCGGATAAAATATGTGATATTTATTTTAAGTAATATTCTACCCGAGGGATTGGAATACAGGCAGGGATGTGTAAAACTAAGTGAAGAAGGTACTTGTGGACGGTCACTACGGGGCTGTGAGCCTGAATATCTCATCTATGCTAAAGGGCAGGGATGATCTTGATGTGATATGCCTTGAGGACAGGTCTAAGTTTACAAGTGATCAGCGTATTTCCCTATTGAATACAGCGGACATAGTGATTTTCTGCCAGTCCGCACAGACTGTAACAGAGACTTTGCCTCTGATTGAGAATAAAAATGTGAAGCTGCTGGATACGTCAAATGCGTTCAGGCTTTCTCCCGATTGGGCGTACGGCTTGCCCGAGCTTTCCTACGAGCACCGCAGGAGGATATCCGTGACAAGGTGTACCGCGATGCCGGCATCAATGGTGGTTGGAGCGTCGCTGCTTTTGATGCCTCTTGTCAGGTCTAAGATCATGCCTCCGTATCATCCGTTGATGATAAATTCGGTGGTAGGCTACTCGAGCGGCGGCTCGAATATGATAGCCATGTACCAGGACGAGCATAGACCGTCTGGCTTGTCGTCAGCGAGGCAGTACGCTCTCGACCAGACGATGATGCAGCAAAAGGAACTGATGTACGCCTGCGGCATATCCTATAGACCCGCGCTGAGCCCGATAATAGACGACTACCCGAACGGCATGGTAGTGACTGTTCCGCTCCATTTGAGGACGCTTTCAAAGAGGCTGCACTCGAGGCAGATCTGGGAGTATTTCCGACGTGCGTACGAGCATGAGCCGCTTATCGAGGTCGCGGACTTTGACACTGCGGTCTCGGGACTCGGCGGATTTTTGGACGCGAACGGAATGGCGGGCTCGAACAAGCTCCAAATTTTCGTCTTTGGAGACAACGACATATGCCTGCTTGCCGCGAGGTATGACAACCTCGGAAAGGGCGGGGCTGCTACCGTGGTTCAGTGCATGAACCTCATGCTTGGGCTCGACGAATTCCACGGACTGCTGTAATATAATGATATAAGGCTTAAAGCACCACTCAATCAAGGGCGGTGCTTTTAAGATATTTGTTTAACGGAGGTTATATGACTGAAAATATAAGCGAAAAACCAAGAGTTATGCTGGTGTCTGTAGATATCGGGCAATATGACGCCGAAAGGTCGGTGGAGGAGCTCAAGGCGCTTTGCGATACTGCCGGCGCGGAGGTGACCATGGTGGTCACACAAAAGCGTCCATCCTACGACGGAGCCACCTGCATAGGCTCGGGCAGGCTTGAGGAAATGGCGTCGCTGTGCGAGTCTATGGAGATAAGCCAGATCATTTTTGACTGTGAGCTGACTGCCACTCAGATAAGAAATATAGAGGATGTTACCAATACTCACACCATAGACAGGACGATGCTTATTTTGGATATATTCGCTCAGCGCGCCGTGACAAGAGAGGGCAAGCTTCAGGTGGAGCTCGCGCAGTATAAGTACCGTCTGCCCAGGCTCGCGGGCATGGGAGTAAGCCTTTCAAGGCTCGGTGGAGGAATAGGCACAAGAGGTCCCGGAGAGACCAAGCTGGAAACGGACAGAAGGCATATAAGGCAGAGGATAGGCTATCTTGAGGCGGAGCTAAAGGAAATAAAGACCCGCCGTGAGCTTATGAGAAAGCGCCGCAAAAAGGACGGAGTGCTCTGCGCGGCGATAGTCGGGTATACAAACGCGGGAAAATCTACGCTTTTGAACGCTCTTACCGACGCGGGGGTACTGGCTGAGAACAAGCTTTTTGCGACGCTGGAGACCACCTCGCGTGCAATATTGCTCCCCGACGGCAGAAGCGTTACTCTTATCGACACCGTAGGGCTCATTTCAAGGCTTCCGCACCAGCTTGTAGAGGCGTTCAAATCTACGCTTGAGGAAGCTGCGAGCGCGGATGTTATAATCCATCTCATGGACGCCTCAAGCGACTATTCCGACGAGGAGAAGGCGGTGACGAATGAGGTGCTTGGCGAGCTCGGTTGCGCAGGTATACCGATAATCCCTGTGTACAACAAGTGCGACCTGCTGCCTCAGGTAACGCCCGGCCACGATGGGGCTGTGTTTATCTCCGCGAAGGAAAAAACCGGCTTTGACGAGCTTCTTGACGCGATAGCTAAGGCTTTGCCGGAAACTGCAAGACGAATGAAGCTTATGCTTCCGTTTTCGGAGGCTGGACTTCTTGCTAAAATCCGCGAGGAGGGGAATGTTTTCTCGGAGGAATATACCGCGGACGGAATAGCCGTTGACGCGCTTGTCGATATAAAGCTCTGCAGCAGGGCTCAGGCGTACAGGCAAAAGGATTGAATAAAAATACACCGCCGTATTGGCAGATTATCTGCCAAAATACGGCGGTGTATTTATTATGCCCTGATAACTAAGACTTGGTGTTTATTTAAGCAGCTTGTCTGCTGCTTCGGTGAGCCAGCTTCCCTCGAAAAGCTCTATGCAGCCGTTGTCAGAGAGCTTTGAGAGCTCGCTGTCAAACGGGATCTTGGCAAGAAGAGTAGTTCCGAATTCCTTTGCCGTCTCCTCGGTGTGTCCCTCGCCGAAGATTTTGATCTCTTCGCCGCATTTGGGGCACTTTACATAGCTCATGTTTTCAATTATACCCAAAATCGGGATATTCATCATCTTTGCCATGTTGGCAGCCTTGGCTACTATCATGGATACAAGCTCCTGAGGAGAGGTGACGATGACTATTCCGTCAAGTCTTATTGACTGATATACGGTCAGCGGTACGTCTCCGGTTCCCGGAGGCATGTCAACGAACATGTAGTCGACGTCGTTCCAAACCACCTCGTTCCAGAACTGCTTGACTACTCCGGCGATGACAGGACCTCTCCAAACCACCGGCTGTTTTTCATCCTCAAGAAGAAGGTTAACAGACATCACCTCAATTCCGGTCTTAGTTACGACAGGATAGATAAACTGTTCGTCGCCGGTAGCTCTTTGCTTCAGACCGAACTCCTTCGGGATGGACGGACCTGTGATATCCGCGTCGAGAATCGCCGTCTTGAAGTCGCGCCTTCTCGCTTCGACCGCCAGCAGGGAGGTTACAAGCGTCTTTCCGACGCCGCCCTTGCCGCTGACTACGCCTATTACCTTTTTAACATTGCTCAGCTCATTTGTCTCAATGTGCATGTCCTGCGGAGCTGTTCTTGAGGAGCAGCTCTGCGAGCAGGATGAGCAGTCATGTGTGCATTCCGACATTGCTTTTATCCTTTCCTTTACCTTGCGGTAATTTGCTTATTTTAAACTTATTAATTCTGTATCCGTGCTTAGATTATTCGG
>DVLL01000013.1 GCA_018715525.1 Candidatus Faeciplasma pullistercoris
CCTTCATTGAAATTCAGCTATTCCAATGGAGGCTGCTGCCGTATATGGCGGTCTATATCGAGTAAGGAGGCATAGGTAAATATGAAAAGGCTGTTTATTCTCTTGATATCGTTTGTGCTGCTCGCGTCCTGTGCCAAGGCTGACACCGCTGACGCAGATCTTCTCGCCGGATGCACTATCGCTACCTCCGGCATTATCAGCACTGTCGCAAAGGCTGCGTCCAAGTAATACGCATAAAAAATAGCTCAAACAGATAAAAAGGATGAGGCTCAGCTTCATCCTTTTTTGTCTGTTGAGCCGGTTGTTCGCTGTGCTGTTTCTGATTGCTGTCTGCAATGTCTGAGACTATTGCAGACACATATTTTTTAGGTATACAAGTAAAATTTTGTAATTTTATTGGATTTTAACGCTATTAATTGGCTTTTTTCTGTTTTTGGAGTAAACTGAGTACGATTTTATATTTCATAACATCCTGATAGGAGGGTGTGTAAAATGTTTGATTGGACTATATCTGTCGAGCTATTCTGTCTTGTCCTTTTAGTAGTGTTGATATTTGTATTCTACATCGGACGCTGGACCGCCTCATAAACTAACAAACTATCAGTCTTAACAACCGCTGTCTTTTTGACGTATTTTGGTGCCATTTTTTATCTGACAGCTAAGTTTAGATTAGCTGAAATATGCTATATAAAAAATACGGTGCAACCCATTTTAAGGGTTACACCGTACAAATGCCTAAATATTTTTTTCAAGCTATGCCATGTCAGGCAAGCCATCTTGTCAACTTATAACCAAGATGATTACTTGTTGATTCCGCCCTTGCAAGCTACGCAGAAGCCAGTACCATTGTCAACGTGAGGCTGAGCAATGAATCTGCCGTTTACAATGAGAGCATGGTAGTCCTCATTGAGGTATACGCAGCCGGTGATGCGGTTGCTATCATTCTTCTTGCCAACAATTATATTGCCGGCAGCATCTGTCTTATACCCGCCCTCGGGGAGATAATTTTCAACTTTGCTACCAGCAGCAAATGTGCCGCCGTTTATATCGATAGCTTTCTGGAGCTTCTCGTTGTACTCAGCCTTGTTTTCTTCATCTGTTCCACCAGCATTATCCGGCTCGTAGTCGTTGAAGCCGCCGACATTATTTTTAATCTCGCCTTTAAGGTTTACATTGTTGATAATGAGGTTTGCATTATCAAGGTAATCATTAATGTCAGGCTTAGGATTTGAGCCTCCGGCTGCATTCCATGTGCCAAGCTCGATATCTCCTGTAATGGTTCCGGTGGTGTTAACGGTGACGCTTACGCCGCCGGCATATGGGCCGTTAGCGTAGCAAACGTCAAATGCAACGTTGCCTGCTGTAGCGGTTATGCTGGTGTTGCCGTCGATAACCGTGTTGCCGAAGTTGTTAGAAAGAACGTACTGTGTATCTGTGGTTCCTATAAGGTTCATATTGGTGAGCGTGAGGTTGCAGTAGTTCTGAATGAGCATTTTCACGCCTGAATCCTCAGCTGCAGTCGCAGTCAAAGTACCGTTTTGAAGTGTAACATTCGGCGTCTTAGTGTCGCTCTTCTCAAGATGGAACGCCTGGCTCTTGGTGTTTGATGAACCAACTGCAGGACCTATGCAAGTGTAGGTGTTTCCGCCGAAGTCAATGGTTAAGTCCTTAACGTCCGAAGCAAAGATGCCTATTCCTGCGCCCTCCAAGTTGTCAAGGAGGTAAATGGTGTCGCCGTCCTTTGCAGCGTCAACTGCCTTGACAAGTGTGTCGAAGTACTCGTCGCCAATGCGGACTTTGCCTTGTTCCTCATATGTAACCTCAACCGTGACAGAAAATTCTATTGGACTTTCTGCTTGATCATTAAAGGCAAAAGGATTGAGAACAACAGCTGTAGTTCCGGTAGGAACATCGCCATATACAACCGCTTGTCCGGCAGTGCCTGAAGTTGTTTCAAAAGTTGCCGTCATAGCATTTGTACCAGCACGATTATTCCAGCGAAGCTCTACACGAGGAGAAATACCTTCTCCCCCCCGGCAAGGAGTAATATCGTTTGCCGTTACGGTAACTTTAATGTGTGTCACGTCCTCAAGGGGCGCAACTTTCTCTATTATTTTTGTGATATCGGGGAACTGTCCGCCCCATGTCCCGTCAATATCTACATCGCTACCGGTTACAGTTGACATTCCGGAATCGTAATCATTTGCTGTAAACGTACCGCTGAACGTTCCCGTAGCGGTTCCCGTAGCAGACGCAGCAACTACATTCACGGCAAGGGCGGTAATCAACAATGCCGCAGAAAGTATAATTGCTAAAACTTTCTTCATATTTATACCTCCATAAATATAATAATTAGGCATTAACCTTCTTTGATTCTATCACAATAAAACTATTTTGTCAATTAGCAATGATAGGTTTTTTTGCTTTTTCCACGAAAAATAAAAGCCGTATTGCATTTATTTTTTCATGGATTTTTTTCTTTCTGAAAAAACTATCCCCCGCATAGGCTGCGGAGGATAATTTAGTTCAATGAATTTTACTTGAGTAAATACCCTTAAGATAAATTACTTTCTCTTTCTTGCAACTACAACGGCAGCAGCAGCTACAGCCATAGGAAGAACTGCGAGAACGATACCGGTCTCGGCAGGAGTTGTATCCTCAGCGGGAGCTTCCTCGGTGTCGGTAGACTCAGCGGGAGCAGCCTCGTCTGCTGTGTCGTCCGCAGGAGCTTCATCTTCGGTATAAACCCTTACGCTGGTGAGAACTGTTCCTTCCGAAGCATCAACAGCAAAGTTGAGAACGCTGTCCATTGAAAGCTTTACAGACGGGTCATCTGTATGGTCGGTAGAGGTGTAAGCGGCAATAAACGCAGCGCAGTCATAGACGGTAACCGTCTTGCCATCTACCTCGGTCGATGTGCCTTCGGTGAAGATGATGTGAGGATAGTTTGAGCCGCCGTCCAAAGGATAGGCCTGAAGCAGAATACCGTTGATAGGTCCGCTGGAAACCACTTCAATCTTAGCGCCTTCTGTCTGGATAGCAGCCTTAAAGTCAGCCATTACCTGCGGGAACTGATACTCTGTGATAAGCGACGGGCACCATCCGGAGATAACGTACCCATCAATGGCTCCGCCATCCTCAGACGACTTTTCGGTGAGATTGTAAAGCTCTGTCGCAAACGCAGAAACGGACAACGAGAGTGCCAATGCGATCGCCAAAACAAGTGCCATAATCTTTTTCATACTTTTTCCTCCAATACTTTAATCAATAATTTAATGACTACAGAATATTTTATTAAATATCTGTATTTAGGATAACATCAATAAGACTATTTGTCAATAAAATGTGAAAAATTTGTGTAAGGTATATAATGGCCGAGGTAATAATTATATAAATAGCACAAAACGTCCCGCCTCGTTACTCACAGGGCGGGGCGTGATTCATCGGCTTACTTATCAGCCTGAAGAAGCTTCATATCGCTTCTCTGAAAATAATCTTTTCGAAAAAGATTATCCTCTCTTCTTAGCTACAACAACGGCAGCAGCGGCTACAGCCATAGGAACCAGAGCGAGAACTATTCCGGTATCAGCGGGAGTCTCGGCAGAAGTACCGTCGGTCTCGGTTGAATCAGGCTCTTCGGTCTCAACAGGAGCAGCCTCTACAGTGTCATCTCCGGTTACGATTTTAGCGGAGTAAAGCTTGAAGTCAGAGTAGTTAGGCTGAACCAAGAGGTTAGCGATATCGTCAATAGTCTTGCCGTTAGCCTCCCAAGCAGCAACGAGCTCGTCGAATGAAGCTACTGCCTCATACTTGCCGTCGCCAAGATCGGTCACCGTGAACTCTGCCAAAGCCTGAGGATCGCTGAAATCGAAGGTGAGGTTAGGAGTTCCGGCGTTTGTACCTGAGAACACCATAACGAACTGAGCTCCGCCCTCTGTAGCGATAGCCTTAACCTCATCAATGGTGATGTCAAGTACGTTAGCAGCAGCACGACCCCAGAATCCGCCGACTCCGTAGAAGTCCCAAGGATTGACCAAGTCAGAGAAAGCCTCGCCCTCAGGGTTGTCGAATACTACCCTCTCCTCAGCAAAGACGGAAACCGAAAGGCACAAAGCCATGACAACCGCCAAAGAAATTGCCAAGATTTTTTTCATTGTTTTTACCTCCATACAAATTGTGTTAGGTTTAGTTTTAACCACTGTCATTTTATCACAATACTTTAGCAATGTCAACCGCCAATAGCTGATTTCACAAAATTTTATTTATATACGCCATAGAAAACTGTTTAAACGCATAGGATATCATGCGTACCAAAACGCAAGCGCCTTATTTTAATTTAACTTATTCAGCTGGTCAGTTGAGCGTTTGCCGTTGCAATCTCAAAATCAGGATGCCAATGCATAGGACCCACCCAATCCGGCATAGCTACAAGTTCATTGTGAAAATAAGTGATTGGAAATTGTACAGCATCGTGCGGTATATATTCTCTCAATTGGTGATCGAGTATTATAGGCATATGCTTGATTCTCCCTCATAACTGCAGTAAAAATAATATATTATTATATCATTAAATTTTGACCTTGCATACCGAATAATGCTAAGCGGCGGCAAGGAAAATTAAATCTTCCCTGCCGCCGTTCGCTTTTTCATGTATAGAGACCTATGCTAACAATTTCCGTAGCTTGATTAATAATGTTATTCTTCCGACCAATCCGCTTCACTTGGTTATCAGCGGGCTTCAATTTATTCCCACTCGTTGCCGAAAACCACAACTTACCACTTTTCTCTGCCGTTGGTAAGTTGTGGGTGGGGGTGGCGGGTACATTATTACTGTGAATTACGTTATGCTTCGGGTGCTAACCATATCTTATATCCAACATCATTAGAAAATGGCATTGAGTTT
This sequence comes from Candidatus Faeciplasma pullistercoris, assembly GCA_018715525.1. GTDB lineage: Bacteria > Bacillota > Clostridia > Oscillospirales > Ruminococcaceae > Faeciplasma > Faeciplasma pullistercoris. The sequence goes on from DVLL01000013.1 coordinate 4,904, forward strand.
ATTTCCTCAGCCGATGCAATTGCAATAATATAATTAGTGTTTCTCTCGTTTTCGGTAATTCCACACACGTCTATCCCAAACTCTTCAAGCCTATCGCTTTCAAGCTGAAGTGAATATTTGTCAGCGGCAACCCGCATATCCATAGCTATTTCATAATAATATTGATCTTCATTCGTAAGCTCCGATATTCTGTTTGAATATTCCGTTATTTGTTCTTCTGTCAAATCAGGGTTCAGATATATGTCGGACATTTCTCGAAGCTGTTTTATTTTTTCGTCTATTTCACTGCGTTTTTCATTTACTCCAGCATACGTCAATCCGTCTATAACGGTATTATTAAGAAATTCCTCGGTTTTAGCTCTGTGTGTATCATTATAATCATATACATCAATATAGATTGCAAACTGCACTAAAGGATTATCTGAATATTCATTTATCGCATTTTTTAACTCTGATGATAAATAAAATTCGCCCGAATCAGCTACAAAGTCTTCATAGACACGGTTATAGTCTGTACCATAAACAATAACCGGTTCTTCGCCTATTTGGGTATTTATTGAAAGGCTATCTGTAGCTTTAACAGATGACTCTGTATTTGGGTAAAAACTGCTGTTACTTTCAGGCACTGTCGTAATACTTGGCTTTGAATCTTTATTTTCTGTGGCAGATTGTTGATTTGATATTAAGGTTGTACTATTCGTTTCCCAATATGTTATGTACGTCTCATCTGAATTCGTGGAGGAACGCAAATCGCTAACGTCTCCTTTTGAATTAACATTAGTGCAGCTTGTCAATATTACCGTTAGACTTAAGCAGATAATATTTATGATTCGTTTTTTCATTATAATATTCCTTCCATTTGTATAAAACAGACACAACTTCAACAGTTATGTCTGTTTATACAAATTCAATATAACCGCATTAAAGCCAGGATAATCCAAAATAAATTGTTCCGGTGTCAGAATTTGGTGAAGTATTAACAACCGTGATTGTATATGTTCCGTATTCTGTCGGCACAAATTCTGCAATTTCAACATTGTTTGTAGTATTAGATGATGCAACTAATTTCCCAGTCGGAGAATATATTTTAAGATCAAGACTTGGCAAAACTTTATCCACGGGTAAAATAGTATGATTGGTTGTACTCATTTTGTTATATTTCAAAAACGACAAAGAAATTCTCATTAACGTATCACTTGATGTCACATTCATACTAAAGCTCTTACTAGTTTGAGAGGATGTCATACTTGATGAATAATATCTCGTATTGGCAGTTATCAAATTGTTATCAAAAGACTTCTCCAAACGCCGCAAACCCGCATAAACACTGGGTTTGTTGAGTTCATTGTATTATTCCCACTCGCTCCTGAAAAATAAATCTTAAACAGATTTGCTTATGGGATTTAGTTCAAGGTCTTGGGATTATTTCCATTATTCAGACAGCAGGGGCTATCTGATTTTTTGTTGCCATACTGTTGCCACGATTCCCGTCTGCAACAGGGACAACTTTATTCAGATTATTTATATTATACCAGATATTACGCAAAAATGCAATAGAATACGCAAAACTCGGCGATACCTTTTCAGTACCACCGTGTTCGCTTGTAGTCGTCGATGGATCGGCGGCTGTGTTATTTTTGAATGTCGCTTAATCTTTGCTTAATACTGAAAACCATCCTTCCATTTCCTCTGTAACTCGATAATAACGCAAGGTATCCTTGCTATAAATCCAGCCACCCTCTGCGTCATACTCTAAACAAAAGCGAAGACCATCAGCAGTTTCAAGCATAATTGTCATTTTGTTTTCGTTTGTCTGATCGTAGGCTTGTAGCAATTCTTCTTCCGTGGCAATGTGTCCGTAATTCATCTCGTGGTAATCATCATTGCTGTAATCTTTTAAGGCAATGGAATAAGAATAGAACTCAGCAAGCATTTCTTTATCAGTTATTTTAGGACCGACAACTTTCTTTTCAAACCAATCATTAACAACCGATATAGAGGAAATGTTCTCAGCATTTTTTACAGCATAGATTGAGTAAAGCATTTCCAAAGATATAGATTCAGTATCCGGTAATACATAATTGTTAAAGACAACCGCATTATACTCTCCATTATCGCAAATTACATAGACAGCTTCACAAGGAGCAGCTGCATAGGAATATAAAACGATGTCTGTCTTTTCGACAGTTGCGATGTATTCGCTCTTTCCACCTGGGTTCTTTTTTGTCAAATAGGTAATCATATCACCTGTGTCTGTTTCGTTAATTGGTGCTTTGATACCTAATCTTTTCAACACAGATTTTTCTTCGCAAACCTCGTAATAAGCGTTGTTGTAATCAATCCTCTGTATATCTTCGGTAGGTAGTTTATCTTGGGATATTTGAGTTAACGGAATTGCAAAGCTAATAACTAACGCTAAACAAGCCGCCATAGCTCCCCATTTTATCCAAGCATTCTTTTTCTTTGCGGCGGTATAGTTAATAGATTCACTCACATACTTATCGCCAATCTCACCAAGAGCGTGAGAAAACTTTTTTGGTGTCATACTAAAACCCCTCTTTCCAATAGGTATTCCCGTAATTTATTCCGGGTACGGGTGAGCCGGACAGATACGTTCTTTTCCGTAAGACCTACACGATGGGCTATATCCGAATATGTATCGGAGAACCAATAGCGCCGCAGAAAGATTACACGGTTTTCCACGGACAGGGTATCCAGGAAACTTTCAATGATATGTGAAAGTTCCTCTCCGGCGATTTCATCCTCAACAGTATTAGGTGATGCCAGGCAGTTTTCTAATTCTTCCATAGCCACGTCATAGGTGCTGTTTCGCTTGATGGCCGTATTCAGCTCATAGCGTTTCAGAGAAATGTTCCGCACGATCTTACACAGGAAGGTGAGTAGCGGGTTGGGTCTGGCCGGTGGGATCGCATTCCATGCGCCAAGATAGGCGTCGTTCACACATTCTTCCGCGTCCGAATCGTTATGCAGAATGTTGTAGGAAATGTTATGGCAAGCCCGTCCGTATTTTGTATCCACTTCTTTGATTGCCTGCTCGGATCGTTCAAAGAACAGCTCTATGATTTTTTCATCTTCCATCAATAGCACCGCCTCCTTTCACCTATATACTACGGTTTTCGCCCGGAAAACTACATGGAAAGAGAAATTTTCAAAATATTTTTGTGATAGCAAGACACGGCGATACCTTTTCAGTACCACCGTGTTCGCTTGTAGTCATCGATTGATCGGCGGCTTTATTTTTGCTTTGTCAAATTGGATTTGGTCAGCCTATTTACTTCTTGTCTTTCACAAAGAACGAAATACCAAACAAGGCAACCATAACGATGGCATAGAGGGCATAGCATACTCGCCATAGGTCTGGTCCAAACTCAAATGTACCAATATAGATTACCTTTCCCAATGCAGGATTGGACAGCGCACAGAAAACAAAGACTACTGCCACAATCAGCATTACAAGGCTAATTATCCTTAATGTTCTTCTTGCTTTCATACAATCACACTCCTTTGTCAAATGCGAATTTGTTAATCTCATTATAGTGCATTTCTCTTATTTTTTCTATACCTATTCGATAAGAGCAATCAGCTTTTATCTGACTGCCCTCGTCGATATTAAAGATCTATCTTTCCATACCACGCTTATTTCTGCGAGTCTTGATACGCTCCTGCCTTGCTTTTTCCTTTGCTTCCTTTTCGGCTTGTTTCTGTGCTTCCTTGACAATAAAAAGTTCCCTGACCTTATCAATAAAACTTCTGACAAGTTCAGGAAAATGCTCCATAGCTTCAAGATAAGGCTTACACTTTTCTTTCAGCTCGTTATATCGGTTTTTCATTGTTTCCAAAGCGGTAGCACTGTCATAATATCGCTCTCGATAGTATTGAACATTGTCCTGCAACTTTCTGATTTCCCCTCGGCTTGTTACTCCCTCTTTTGCAAGGGCAGTCAGCTTTTGCTCCAAGCCCTGCCGGATTTCTTCGTCGAAGTCATCCTCGCTGTTGAGGTGGTAAAGCACCAGATCGACGAACAGCTCATAGGGTATCTGTACGTTTTTCATTCGCTTCGTTTCCTTTCGCTTCCGCAACGATAGCGACGATTGCGACGGTGATTTTGGTGGTATCGTTTTAACCGTTGCGACCGTCGCAACCGTCGCACTCGGTTTAATTTGTTGTGTAGGTCAGCGTCACACGTCTGCCGGAGTGTTTTGCTTTGTTCTCATAACTGATGCCGTATTCGTCCTTGAGCCTACCGCACTTGATGTTCAGATACTTGGTCAAGGCATTTGCTGCCATCCCGGTATTGAGTGCTTCTGCAAGCTCAGAGGGAGAGCCTGTCCACTCCTGTTGTTCCGAAGTGACCAACCTTGCCACAGCCTCTAAAGTGGGATCGGGCGGCTCTTTGTGAAGCTCTGTTTCTGTTTTATCCAAGTTCCAGATTTGTGTGTTCGGGTCTTTGCTCAGATAGAGGATTTGGTCTTGCTGATCTCGTCCAACCACATCAATGGTTGCTTCCAACGCTGTTCGCTTTTTCTTCTGCATGAGCAGGGAGCCGTCGGCACATCCGAGCAATCCTGTCGTACCGGAGATCATTTCAAAGGTGTCTCCTGCAGGCTGTTTTCTTGTGTGGTGGACGATCAGAACACAGATGCAATGCTTGTCGGCAAATTGTTTGAGCCTGCCGATGATTTCATAATCGCTGGCGTAGCTGTATGCCTCACCGCCAACCTCACGGATTTTTTGCATGGTGTCTATGATGATGAGCTTGGTGTCGGGATGCTCGTTTATAAAAAACTCAAGCTGTTCATCAAGCCCGTTTCCGATTTTGTTCGCCGCTGTTGCAAAATAGAGATTGCTGCTGTCCTCCACGCCGTACATCATAAACATTCGGCTTTGGATTCTCTGATAATCGTCCTCCAATGCAAGGTAAAGAACTGTACCTTGATGCACTTCGTACTCCCACAGCTTTTTGCCTGTGCTGATGTGATATGCGATCTGCGCCACCAAGAACGATTTACCGATTTTCGGCGCACCGGCAAGGATATATGCCCCTCCGTAGAGCAGACCGTCGATGATGGGCGGTCTGCTCTTGTAAGGTGTCTGATACAGCTCGGTCATGGAGACTGTGTGCAGATAGTACGGATGAGACATTCGGAAGAACATTTCCTGCAAATTTTCTTCATAAATTTCGCCGGAGTCATTGAAATGTTCATCAGTTGTGGGTATAATATTATTAGTGTTTTGAATGGACTGCCTTTCATCTGCGCCAACAGATGTTGCAAGGGCAGTCTTTTCTTTTGCGTCAAATACCATAGGCATCGTCCTCCTTCATTCCATCCATAATGCTTGCAATCAGATTGATGGTATCCAGTAGTTCGTCGTTCACCCCCTCACAGGCTTCAATGCGTCGAAGCTCGTCCAGGACGGCGGCGAACTGATCTCTGAGTGCCTTATACACTCTCGGATTGCCCTGTACCACCACATCCTTGCAGAGAAGTCTGCGAGTGATATAGTCCTGCTTGGTAAGCCCTGTGAGCTTCACAGCGAGGTCGATCTGTGCGTTTTCTTCGTCCGATACTCTGAACGCTACCGTTCTATTCCTCCATCGGTTGTGGTTGTCCATGTTCTTTGCTGACATAATCATGCGCCCCTTTCCATATTTAATTTGTCTGCCATTTCCGTCTGCTTGGACGGGAATAGGTGTGCGTAGTTGTAAGTGATGTCGATGCTTTCGTGTCCTACACGGTCTGCAATCGCCGTAGCCGAAAAGCCCATGTCGATCAGATGGGAAACGTGGCTGTGACGAATATCATGGATTCTGATGCGTTTGATGCCAGCCTCCTTTGCGCTTCTGTCCATCTCCCGGTGCAGATAGCTCTTGGTCACGGTGAACATTCTCTCGTCCATCCCGACATCGTAGAGCTGTCTGAGATAGTCCTGTATTTCCTCAATGAGAAACTGCGGCATAGTGATGATGCGGTTGCTCTTTTCTGTTTTGGGAGTAGTGATAACATCCCGTCCGTTCAAACGCTGATAGGACTTGTTGATGCTCACCGTACCTTTCTTGAAATCGAAATCTGCCGGGGTGAGTGCCAACAGCTCACCCTCACGGATACCGCACCAGTAAAGCATTTCAAATGCGTAGTAGAACTGGGGCTTGTCCATCATCACTTCTGCGAATTTCAGATATTCCTCTTTCGTCCAGAACAGCATTTCTCGGTTTTTCTTCTTGCCCATACTGCCGGCTTTTCTGCAAGGATTCTCTTTGAGGTTGTAGAACTTCACCGCATGGTTGAAGATTGCGCTGAGCTGATTGTTGATCGTTTTGAGATACACGGGCGAAAGAGCTTTTCCGTTTTCGTCTTTGTAGTTCATAAGCTCGTTTTGCCATGTGATGATCTGCTGGGCGGTGATGTTAGACATCTTCAGTTTGCCGAAATACGGCAGCAGCTTGGAACGGATAATATGCTCCTTGGTTGCCCATGTGTTTTCCTTGATACGGGTCTGCATATCTGCCGTGTACTGCTCCACAAAGCTCTTGAAGGTCATATCCAGATCGGCTCTCGCTTTATTGAGCTGTTCACGCTCCCAAGCCTGTGCTTCACGCTTGGTCTGAAAACCACACTTCTGTGTCTGTTTCTTTTCGCCCGTCCAATCGGTGTAACGGTAGATCACTCGCCAAGTGCCTGTTTTTTCTTCTTTATAAACTGCCATTTGATCACTTCCTTTCCGTTCCGTTGTAGCAGAACTTTTCCATAAAATATTTGCGGTTGACCCTTCCTGCGATGGTCATATACCCTTTTTCCTTCAGCTCCTTATTGAGCTGCTGCATGACTTTGTAGGAGTGGGAGATAGAGATCCCAAGTTCCTTTGCCACGTCCTCGACTCTCATAAAGTTGTTTTCGTTCAATAAGCGTACCTCCTGTGATTTGTTGATCTGCGGTTGACTGACGGTTTCCTGCGGCTGTTATTCAGTTGTTTTGAATTGCTTTGTAAATCACCCCTTTCACTGATTCGGAATTTCAGAGAGGAAAAATCAACGGTCTTTCAAAAAAATCCTTAAAACATTGATTCAGATTCCCATTGACTCTGCTCTCTGAGCTTTTGGCATAATAATCCTTATTTCGTGTCGGATACTTTCTTGTCGCCTCCGATTTGCCCGAGCGAGTATTATCATGCCGTTTTTTAGGGAATTAAGCGTATTTGTTTAGCTTCACCATTATTATACTAAACATTTATGTTTATGTCAAGAGGTTTGCAGAAAAATATTAAACAAATTTATTTAAGATATCTTGACTATCCTAAACAAATATGTTATAATGTTAAAAACAAGACATATACGATAGGAGAGAATGATTATGGCTATTGGCGAAAGAATCAACTTTTTCCGCAATATGCGTGGTATGACTCAGAAATATCTTGGTATGCAGGTGGGCTTCCCGGAGAAGTCTGCCGATGTTCGTCTTGCCCAGTATGAAACAGGGACAAGAACTCCTAAAACGGACTTGACCGCAGCATTGGCTGACACTCTTGACGTATCTCCGCAGGCTCTCGCCGTACCGGACATTGATTCCTATATCGGTCTGATGCACACGCTGTTCACCTTGGAGGACAGATACGGACTCCATATCGACGAAGCCGATGGGGAAGTCTGCTTGAAGGTCGATGCGCGCAAAAACAAGGATGCCGCACAGCTTCACGAAATGCTGTGTGCTTGGAGACAGGCTGCTGCCATGCTCAAAGCAGGTGAGATCACGCAGGATGAGTACGACCGTTGGCGCTACCGCTATCCCGAATTTGACAATACCCAGCGTTGGGTAAAGGTGCCTTCCCAGGAACTCAGCGATATGCTGGTTGAGGCTCTGAAAAATCCAAAAGAATAATTTTTTTGTGAAAAATCGCTGTAAACACAGTTGCTACCGACAGTTGCGGAATTGCCTACGCTCGTGTATAGTGTTCTACTCGTACTGATGGTATGCTTATTGTGAAAGGAGGAAACATGGCACTTTCAGAAAAACTATATACGCTACGGAAAAAAAGTGGTCTTTCACAAGAGCAACTGGCAGAACAACTGAGCGTATCAAGGCAAGCAATATCCAAGTGGGAATCGGGTCAATCTGTACCGGAAAGTGATAAGTTAATTGTCATCAGCAACTATTTCAAAGTATCTTTGGATTACCTTTTGAAAGAAGATGATGAAGAACAAAATTCTTCCGAGAAAGTTGAAACAACATTGCAAACAAGCGATAAAACCAAATGGCTGCTTGGAATTATTAGTTGTATCGGCGGCGTGATCTGTTTAATTGTTTGGGGTCTGATCTCCATTCTAAACCCAGAAGCCTCCACCCATCTCAGCGAATCGTCCATGATTCACATAGATGGAAATGGTATTTTTCTGATTTTTTGCATTGTCGCTATTGTTGTTGGTGCGGTTTTGCTCCTAAAGAACACTAAGAAAAAGTGATTAAGGAGGATTTCGCATGAAAAAGCTATCTATCATTTTCGGACTTCTTGCAGTTCTGTTGTCCGACATCATGTGTGCGGTTGTTGCATATAATTACCGTGATATGCTTTGTGGTATTGAACACGCAGGTTATAGTGCTCCGTCCGGCACTGCATTTCTATTGGTGATTCCTTATGCAATCGGCATCGCAATCTGCATTGTTCTGGCGATTGTGTTTAAGAAAAAAGCAAGATAACAAGTAATCGACCATTATTCCGCCATACATTTCGGTGTATGGCGGTTTATTTGTAGTATCAGCCTCAACGAAAAGAGATGATTGTAAGTGTGAGATATAACCCCCTCTACCTAACATATTTTTTCGTGCCTTTTTTCACCCCTTTTTTCAAGTTTTTCTCAAATGTTTACAAAAAGTTCACGATAGCACCAATAAGAGTGAAAAAAAGAGCTAACTGACTTAATCAAAATCAGTTAGCTCTTTATTGTTGAATAATGAAGTTTTGTTGCCATTTCGTTGCCACGAATGGCTCAAATCCTTAAAAAGTCCAGTGTTGACTGGGCTTTTTAGACCTCTGGGATTATTCCCACTCGACAAGCACTAAGCAATTTTGTTTAGAGATTATTCGCCGTCGTGTTTACATTTCTTTTGATTATTTGATTTATCCATATTATCCTGCCTATACGAGCTAGTGTTATCATTTTGTTATCGGCATTGATAACACTGGCTCTATAACTGCGGATAATAGCAATATGTTTTCAACTCAAATTGTAAGCGATTTGGTTTAGAAAAGCAATTCCATTTTTGTTTTAATTCATTATAAAACTATTTGACTGCTCAAGCCACCTTATTCCATGCTAAATAATCGCTTTCTAAAATTCATTACGCATTTTTTTCATTCTTATATTTCTCCAAAATATATTTTAATTGGTGCTCAATATCCGGGAAAAGTCTCTGTTCATTTATCCCCATTAAATCTAATTGTTTTAATATTTTCTTTTTATACTTAGCTGGTATAATCACTTTTTCACTCACATGCCATAATTTTTTATGATCTTCCATTTCGATTGGTCCAAATGAATAATATTCTCTGCCATAAGTCCCCGGATTATCACTACTTTTTTTACTAACTGTTTGCATACCAAATAAAAAGAATGCACCTTCTTGCGAAATAAGTCGAGAATTATTCTTTTTCGGCACTACTGCAAAAGCCGGAATATTCAAATCCCACAACAAAGACTCAATGGTATCAGGCATCAATCTAGTTGTAACATTACTATATTTACTTTTTGTGACTCGTAAGAATTCTTCTAGCCACAAAGAGTTTGATGTATGTTCAAAAATAAAATCCATTACTAAATCAACAAGTGGATCATCGGACCAAGACGCTGGTAAATTAGGAAATATATATACTGCACCATCATTCACCATTTCATTTTTATCTGAACATGCGAAATATAATGCCACCAAAGGGTTTGATGATACATCTAATAATCTTGTCGGAAAACCAAAATGTTGTAATTTTGCTAAAACATCAAATCTACCCATATCAAATTCCTTCGGATTTGTATGTACTATCTCCTTAATCATAGTCCCCTCTTGTCCAAATAACTTTTCGCGATACAATCTTGGTGATAGTTTCCATTCCTTATTAGATTGTCCTCGAAAAAATGTTGCTGGAACAACATAACGTTGCATAGGGTATGTTTCTTTCATAGTATCTAAGTAATCAACATAATCAGAGACAGATTTTATCTCATTCATCTCTTGTTCTCCTTTTCCCGAAAACGCCTATAACGCAAACAGGGCATTTTCATAGTCTTTAACATAGTATCTGATATTCTTTCTTCCTTTTTGGACAATCGTATGTCCTTCCGTTTCCAACTTCTCTTTCTGCGCCTCAACGCCGCCGGGATATTTTGCATTTAATTCTCCATTCGCCTTTAACGTACGCCAATAAGGTGTTTCATCTTCAGAACGCTGATAACTCGCCCACGCAACAATCGAAACAAATATTCCTGCTGTAATCGGCTCCGTAAAATCGGCTCCACTTTGTTTTGCAAAATAATCTCTGATTGTACCTACTGTAAGCAACTTCCCATAAGGCACAAGCCGCATTATTTTGTCATATTCAATCGGCGGTGCAAAATACATTTTATCTCCGCCATACTTTTCTATGCTTTTTTCATCCGTAATCGTCTGAAATTTTGGCATATCCTTGCTATCGTGTAACATTGCATTAAAATCTTTTTTATCTTCATTTGCCATTATCAGCACCTCCTGTACTCAAGTATAAGTCAAAGAAAAATCCTATGCAATGAGACGGTTTCAAAACTTCTATGTAATTTCAACTTTATAATTTGCTATCTAAAAGTGAAATCTTCATATTTTTGACATTGACAAGTGTTTCCTGCTTACATTTCGGACAGTAAAGGGGAAAGTTTTTCAGTTCTGTATCTTCTCGCATCTGCAATCTTGTTTTGTTTCCGCAGACAGGGCAGCATATCCATTCTACTTTGTTCAAAGTTGACTCCTTTCTTTCAAGTACCGCTATTTCTCAAGATAGTCTATTAAGGGTAACAAATATTTTTCATCTGTCCAATCGCAGCTTTGTCCTACCGCACACATAAGTGCTTTCATCCACGGTTCATATGTGTCTGGATTCTTTTTTGCCACCGACTTTTGTAGCATTTTACACAAAGTCCTATCCATAAATCTCATCTTACTTTCATCCCAAGCACCTCTCCCATAAAAAAGCGGAATATCTTTTAAATCTCCTGTCAAATTATGTGCCTTGATTTCCGCAAACGCACTCTCATCATAAGGGGAAGCACCAACGCAAAGTATCGCTATTTTTTTATTTCTCAATTTATTTATATTCTTCTTCAAGAAAGACAAACCTGCTATTCCAGAGGCATATATACCACCACATAATAAGACTATTTCATAATTCATTACTTCGCTAATCAACGCTTTCGGAGTTTCAACACATTCAAAACCTGTCATCTTGCGTAGCCATTCAACATATTTTTTTGTGGCTCCATATTTAGATTGATAAATAATAATTCCTTTTTTCATAGTCGATACCTTTCTTCAAATATAAGTTCGTCTGCTTTTATAGTTATTCTTCAGAACATAATGCCTGTCTTAAAAATGCTTCGTAGGCAACTTCTTGCTGTGTATATATTTCATCTGTAGAAATCCCTGGTGTAGTTACTGAAAATATAGTGCCGATGCCGATGGTATAAATCAGCATATTCAAGTGTAGCCATTTTGCCTGTTTTATACTGATATTCAATTTTTCCGCAATAAATTCAGCCATATGAGGATTCGTTTCTGATTGATACAAGTCATTCAATGAAGAAATCCCCTCTCTTTGATGTAAAATGAATATTCTGAATAAGTGAGGTTCCTCTTGTGCTAAACGAATGTATGAATTGCCTGTACTACGAAACAAATCGTCTTTGTTAATGTGCGTTGCTACATATTCCCGTATAAAGCAATTTATCTGTTCAACCACATCTTGCCGCAATCCATCCATATTTTTGCAATAACTGTAAATTGGCTGAACAGAACACCCTATTTTATCAGCAATATTTTTTACCATAACCTGCTCCATACCGCTTTTCCTTGCAATCTCAAAAGCAGCATTAACAACCATTTCTTTTGTAATTCTCTGTTTTGGCATTTCCAACCTCCTGTATAATACAGTTATATAAACTATTTATATAACCGTATTATACATCGGATTTGCTATTTGTCAATTACGAAACAAGAAAAAAGGGCAGAGATTTCTCCCTGCCGCTTTAGTCTTATGCGAAGATGATTTCTTTCTCCACATTTTCCATTGCACACGCCCTAATGTTATTTACTCGTCCTATCCATTCTAATGCGTTTTCTTCCTTTAGGCATTCCGTAATACCCTGCGCCTGTTTCATCTGCTCTGTAAGCGTTTCAAAGCGTTCCTGTGCCTGCCTGTCAATGTCGGCAAGGTAAGTGTTCAGTTTGCCGCTTGTAAGTAGATTGGTGTAGGTAAGTCTGTGATATTCCTTTAAGTACCGCAAATGCCGCTGTCCGAATAAGCCTATCGACTGTTCTTTTTCGGCTGGTAGAGTAAGGCAGGGGATAAAGTAATCCCCTTGCCGTACATAAGTGCCGCCCATTTCTTCAAAAATTGTCTTTGTCATTGTCTGTTCCTACCTTTCGTTTTCTTTATTTCTAAAGCGTGTGCCACGCTGTTTAGACTGTCTTGCCTGTTCTAACAGGCTGTCAATTTGTCTACTGCCGAATACCTTTCTTAACAGCTTGTAGTCCTTAATTTCTTCCCTCAATCTGTTATTGTCGGAAGTCAACTGCTTGTTTTGACTTTTCAGCCGTTCATTGCTACGGTACAGGCTGGCGTTTGTCTGATTGAGCCTTTGGTAATCGTCAATCGCTTGAAAGCACCGCACCATAAGCGTTTTAATGAGGGATTTCAACCGCTTAATTAACGGCTCGGCAACCTTGCTCTTATAACTTTTTGCAGTCATAAAGCCTTGTGGTTCAGATAACTGATATTCAGGAGCATTCTCCAGTGCGTTCTGCATTTGTGAGAGTGCAGTTGTACCCTTATCAAAGTTCTCAATACGCTTGGAAAGAGTTTCAAATTCTGTTTGCTTATCTGTGATTTTACTTTCCAATTGCCCGATTTCCTCTGTCCGTTGTTGCTTTTTATAATCCAAAACAGAGAGATGTTTTTCGTGCGATCCTTTTTGTTCCCACTCAATCCCGTATCGCTCCATAACAGCGGCAAGCTGTTTTTTTCAGACTGTACCCACTGATTCCACTCTGTTTCGCTGCGAGAGCCGCCTTTAAATCCCTGCGCCGCCAATGCCTGCTTTAATGATACTCTCGTATCCAATCCCCGCTTGCTGCCTGTTGTAAACGGCACAAAATCAATATGCAGATGCGGCGTTGCTTCGTCCATGTGTAAGTGTGCTGAGAACACATAGAGATTAGGATTTTTTGCTTGAAATCCCCGATAATACGCATCTAAGACCTGCTTTGCAAGCTGTCCGTTTTCACTTTCAGCACCCATATTTTCTTTATCGCCTATCTGCAAAATCAATTCATGGAATGGCTTTTCCTGCTTGGAACTGCGGATTTTTTCATAATAATTCGCTATCTTTCTGTCTGCTCTTGTCTGTTTCGTGTTGTATCTTGCAAGTGCTTCATCAAATAATTCGTGATAGACCTTCTTAATATTCTCATTGCAGTAATCTACATTGAGGTGAGAGCGTTCAACGTCCACATTCTCCGCCTTGAATTTACGGCTGTTGTGATTGACCGAGCCTTTCCCCACCATTGCGCTAATCGTTCGTTTCATACATCACGCCCTTTCTTTCTAATTCTATTCCTGCGCCGACAGGCGCAAGCCTTTGTTACTTTCTGCGAAAGTAACGCAAAAGCACTTTTGTCAGCTTCGCCAACAAAAATGCAGACCTGCAAAGAATGACTTGCCATTCTTCGCAGGTTTTGCGCTCTCTGAGAGGCAGGGGCGGCTTTTTGAAAAAAGCCCCCTGCACCCCGCAAAAACTTCAATCGGTGTCAATGTGTGACGATGGTGACAATGTTTGAGATACCGCCTCCGCTCTCAAAACATTGTCACCTTTGACACCGTTTGTCACGCCATCTGTTCGGTTTCTTTCCAAAGGGAAACCTTTCTTCCGTCGTGTGTTCGGCTGTTCTGATAACGGATACCGTAATCACGAAACAGCCTACTTGCGTTGATACTAAGCCTTAACGAAAGCACATTCGGTTTTATATCCACACCAAGCCTTTCGCAAAGTTCTGAAGCTGTTCCTTCCCATCTACTACTTTCCGAAAAAAGAGTAACTGCAATTTTTTCGAGCAAAGGCTCAGGCGGCTCTTTCCACAACTCCGTTTCCGATTTTTCAAAGTTCCACACCAAACGCTCGGTATCTCTCACAAGATGAATTTTCATATCCTGCTGATCCCTGCCCGCCACATCAAGCGTGGCATTATTGGAAGTTCTCTTTTCCTTGCTGAGAACAAAAGCTCCGTCCGCCGCACCCATCAGTCCATTCGTTCCCGAAATCATATCGAATATATCTTCCGCTTTCTGTTTTCGGGTATGATGAACGATAAGCATTGTAACTTTATAACTGTCCACCAACGCTTTGAGCCTTGCCACAATGTCATAGTCGCTTGCGTAACTGTAATCTGCCCCGCCAGCTTCACGGACACGCTTTAAGGTATCTATGATTATTAAACCCGTGTCGGGATGTTCCTGCATAAATCCTCTGATTTGTTCTTCCAAACCGCCATTGACCGTTTTACACTCCGTTGCAAAATATAAATCGCCTGTTTCTTCCGCACCGAACATCTGAAACAACCGTTTCTGCAAGCGAGGGTAATCATCTTCAAGTGCAAAATAAAGCACCGTTGTTTTTCTCACTTTATAATCCCACAGCGGCGTTCCTGTGCTGATATGGTAAGCGAGCTGCGCCATCATAAAACTTTTGCCCACCTTTGGAGAACCTACAAAAAGGTAAGTTCCCCTTTGGAGCAGACCGTCAATCAGTGGAGGCTGTATATCAAATACAGTATCATACAAAGCTACCATTGATACCGTTTTGAGATACGAGGGGGATAACTGCCGCAGCATTTCCCTCTGCATTTCTTCAAAGTTCTTGATATTTTCGTCATAGTCGGATATACTATGGTCAGTACATTTTTGAATTGGCTGCTCCGTATCTGCGCCAACAGATACATTCGGGGCAGTCATTTCTCTTTTATTCTCCATTTCCATCTTCTCCTTTCAGACCGCCAAGAATAATGGCAATCAATTCAATGACATTCAGCAGTTCCTCGTTCACGCTGTTTCCTGCTTCAATCCTCTTTAATTCTGCAAGGACAGACGCCAGTTCCATTTTAAGAGCCTTATACACTCTCGGATTGCCCTGTACCACCACGTCTTGATTCAGGCAGCGGCGGTAACAATATTCCTGCTTCGGCAATCCCGATAAAGCAACCGCCTTGTTAATGAGTTCGTTTTCTTCGGGTGATACCCGAAACCCTACCGTGATATTTCTCCAGCGGTTTTTGTTATCTCTGTTCTTAGCCGACATTTTCAAAATCTCCTTTCCCCAAATCGTCCAATCTATTTGCCATTTCCGTCTGCTTGGACGGAAACAGGTGTGCGTACTGATAAGTGATGTCAATGCTTTCATGCCCTACACGGTCAGCAATCGCTACCGCCGAAAATCCCATATCAATCAGCAAACTTATATGGCTGTGACGCAAATCGTGAATTCTTATACGCTTCACGCCTGCACCTTCCGCCCCTCTGTCCATCTCGTGATGAAGATAGCTTTTCGTTACCGTAAATATACGGTCTTTCTTTTTCAAGCCGTAGAGCATACCGAGATACTCCTGCATTTCCTCGCAGAGAAAATGCGGCATTTTAATCGTGCGATTGCTTTTCTTTGTTTTCGGCGTAGTAATCACATCTTCGCCGTGTAAACGCTGATAGGATTTGTTAATTTTGACTGTTTCTTTTTCAAAATCAAAATCGGCTGCTGTCAGAGCCAACAACTCGCTCTCACGGATACCGCACCAGTAGAGCATTTCAAAGGCATAAAAGGAAACTGGCTTATCCATCATCTCAAAGGCAAATTTTTTATATTCCTCTTTCGTCCAGAACAGCATTTCCTTATGTTCCTCACTCCCCATATTTCCCACCTTTGCGGCAGGATTGGATCGCAGTTCGTAATAGCGTACAGCGTGATTGAAGATAGACGACAACTGATTGTGCAGCGTTTTCAGATAGGTTTGTGAGTACGGTTTTTTCTTCTCGTCACGGTAGGCAAGCATTTCATTTTGCCAAGCAATAATCTCTTTCGTAGAAATCTCGCTGATTTTCAACTTGCCGAAATAAGGAAGTATCTTCGTGCGAATGATATGCTCCTTTGTCAGCCAAGTGTTTTCTTTCAGGCGGTTTTTCACATCTCTGATATACAGTTCTGTAAAGGCTTCAAAACTCATATCAAGGTCAGACGAGTTTTGCAACTGGAACATTCGCTCCCATTCCTGTGCTTCTTTTTTGGTAGCGAAACCTCGTTTACATTTCTGCTTGCGTTCGCCTTTCCAATTCACATACCTTGCCATCACATACCAAGTGCCGTTGTCCTCATTTTTGAATACTGGCATTATTTACTCTCCTTTCCTTTTTCCCGTCCTGCTTTGCAGGACATCGTGGTATCCCTTTGTGGATTTCCTGCTCCGTAGAGCCTTTCATAAAAATACTGGCGGTTTACACGCCCCGCAATCGTAATAAATCCCTGTGCTTTCAGTTCCTCGTTCAGTTTTCTGATGAGCTTATAGGCATAGGGCTTTGATACGCTTAGTTCCCGTGCCACATCATCGGCACGAATAAATTTGTTTTCCATATCGTCAGTCCTTTCATAAGATTTTTAAGCTGCCGTTCTCCCCGAATATCGTTCCTGCCCCCATTTCAGCGGCGTTATCTCGCTCACTTTTGAATAAATCAAAAGGTCTTGACGAAGTATCCTGTTCGGACGGTCATTTAGTTTTATTAAGCATATCAGCTTAGTGTTTTCTATTATACTAAACAAATACGCTTGTGTCAAGAGGCTTTGAGGAAAATATTAAACTTTTTTGTTTTGTTTTCTCTTGACTTTCCCTAAACATATCTGCTATACTGATTACACTACATAAGCAAGGAGTGTAAATACTATGGCTATTGGCGAAAGAATACATTTTTTTCAGGCTTTTGCGTGGTATGACGCAAAAATATCTCGGTACGGCTGTCGGCTTTCCCGAACGGAGCGCAGATGTGCGTCTGGCACAGTACGAAACGGGCACACGCAAACCGAAATCAGAGCTTACCGCTGCGCTGGCACAGGTGCTTGATGTTTCCCCGCAGGCTCTTGATGTTCCCGACATTGACAGCTATATCGGATTGATGCACACTCTGTTTACCCTTGAAGATATTTACGGCCTGACCGTCAGCGAAGCAGACGGAGAGGTCTGCTTAAAGGTAGACAAGAGCAAAGGCAAAGAAGCCTATGAGCTGCTGAAAATGCTGTACGCTTGGAAAGAACAGGCGGATAAGCTATCTTCCGAGGAAATCAGCAGGGAAGAATACGATAACTGGCGTTATTACTATCCACAGTTCGATACTACACAACGCTGGGCGAAAGTTCCCTCAAAGGAACTCAGCGATGCTCTTGTAGACGCTTTCAAGGATAAACTGAAAGCAGACAAATAAGGTGGTGCATTATGGCTTCAAATAAAGATTATTTAACCTTTATATTGGAACAACTATCAGACTTAGACGATATATCCTACCGAGCAATGATGGGCGAATATATCCTTTACTTTCGAGGAAAAATCATCGGCGGTATCTATGATGACCGCTTGCTTGTAAAACCTGTCCAGTCTGCAATCTCTCTCATGCCGACAGCAACTTACGAATTACCGTATGAAGGTGCAAAAGAAATGCTCTTAGTTGAAGATATTGACAACAGAGAATTTCTCTGCAATCTGTTCCTGTCCATGTATGAGGAACTTCCTGCACCAAAGAAAAAGAGAACCACCTCCAAAAAATAACGACAAAAAGCCCTTAGCCATGAGTTTCACACCCACAGCTAAGGGCTTTCTAATATGGATTTATTTGTTGCACAACCGCCTGTCAATTATTCTCTAACCATAAAACCACTAGATTACAAGAATAATGGCTCTTATGCAACTGTTATCAATTTGTTATCAAAAGACTTCTTAAAGTGCCGAAAACCCGCATAAATACTGGATTTTTTCGACCTATCAACTTATTCCCACTCAATAGTTGCCGGGGGCTTGGTGGTGATGTCATAAACGATGCGGTTTATGTGCTTGACCTCGTTTACTATCCTCACCGCGCAGCGCTCCAGAACGTCATACGGTATTCTTGCAAAATCAGCGGTCATAAAGTCTGTTGTTGTAACCGCTCTAAGCGCAAGGGTATAATCATACGTTCTTCCGTCGCCCATTACTCCGACAGACCTCATCGTAGTGAGCACCGCGAAGTACTGGCTTATCTGCCTGTCAAGTCCGCACTTTGCAAGCTCGTCTCTGAATACCCAGTCGGCGTCCTTGAGTATCTCAAGACGCTCGTCTGTAATCTCTCCGATTATTCTTATAGCAAGTCCGGGTCCCGGGAACGGCTGGCGCCATACAAGCTTATCCGAAAGCCCGAGAGTAGTGCCGAGCGCTCTTACTTCATCCTTAAAGAGAAGCCTGAGCGGCTCTATGATCTCCTTAAAATCTACATGGTCAGGCAATCCGCCTACATTGTGGTGACTCTTTATAACCGCTGCGTCGCCTGCGCCTGACTCAATTATATCCGGGTAGATGGTGCCCTGAGCCAAAAAGTCCACCTTGCCTATCTTCTTGGCTTCCGCTTCAAATACCCTTATGAACTCCTCGCCGATAATCTTGCGCTTGGTCTCAGGCGCCGACACGCCGCTGAGCTTGGACATGAACAAATCCTTGGCGTTTACCCTTACAAAATTGACGTTCCAGTCCTTAAACGCCTCTTCGACCTCGTCTCCCTCGTTCTTGCGCATGAACCCGTGATCAACGAATATACATGTGAGCTGGCTGCCTATCGCCTTGGATAAAAGCGCGGCGCAAACCGACGAGTCCACCCCTCCGGAAAGTGCCAGAAGCACCCTGCCGTCTCCGACCTTTTCTCTTATCCTTGCTATCGAGGTCTGTGCGTAATTTTCCATAGTCCAGTCCCCAGTGCAGCCGCAGACGCCGTACAGGAAGCTGTGAAGCATCCTGCTGCCGTTTTCGGTGTGGTTTACCTCCGGGTGGAACTGAACAGCATAAAGCTTTCTTTCCGCGTTCTCCATGGCGGCAACAGGACATACCGCTGTGTGTGCGGTGACCCTGAAGCCCTCTGGCAGCTGCGATATATAGTCGGTATGGCTCATCCATGTAACAGCTCTCGCGGGAAGATCGTCAAAGAGCACCGAGCTGCAGTCAAACTCCGTATCAGTTTTACCATACTCGCTTGTCGGTGCGGTAGAGGCCTTTCCTCCAAGGAGATATGCCATAAGCTGAGCGCCGTAGCAAATCCCAAGGACGGGTATTCCAAGCTCAAAGACCTCTTTGCTTATGCCCGGCGAATTTTCAAGATATACGCTGTTCGGACCGCCGGTGAAAATAATTCCCACAGGATTTTTCTCCTTGATGGATTCTATGCTTGCCTTGCGGTAGGGTATGACCTCGCAGTATACGCCGCATTCTCTTACCCGTCTGGCAATAAGCTGATTGTACTGACCGCCAAAGTCAATAATCATCACCATCTGATGCTGCATTTTTGTACCATGCCTTTCTTGATTTATTTTAATATTTACCTATATACCGTTCTTGCTTGACCCACGTTTATCCCTGCCCGAGTTCCCCCTGCGGGACTGTGGTTACAGCCGGCTCAGCCATAGCTGTATCCTCCGGCTCAGGCTGCAAAACATACTCTGTCATGTTGCCGTCGTCGTCAAAGGCTATGCCGTATGGGTTGCACAGGCTGTTCATCAGCTCGATTATCTGATAATATCTTTGCGAGTCCTCCTCTTTATCCAAAAGATAGACCTTGTAATTTTTTATGAACAGCGGGTAGACTTTCAAAGAGGAAAAGCCGTTTTTGTCCACCGTGATATCAAATATACAGGTTAGCCCGTCAAGGTCGTCGTCAATGTGCCAGAAGATAAGGTTGCCGATGCTGTAGAAAATAGGCTTGCCGTTATAAAACTCTATCGGCTGAAGAGTATGCGGGTGCGCGCCTACTACGATATCCGCGCCGTTGTCAATAAGCGCCCTTGAAAGTCTCTCCTGATAAGAGTTGACATCAAACACTTCCTCTGTTCCGCAGTGCATGAAGGTTATCAGCACGTCGCACTGCGAGTCATACTCCCTGACTTTGGCGAGGTACGCCTGAGTGCGCTCATCGCTTATTCCATAGACCATATTCACTCCCGCATGGTCTACGTCCGCGGCGCAGTCGTCAGCAAGCCATACATAGTTGCAGCCGGTAAAGCCAATTTTTATGCCGTTTACCTCTTTTATCGCCAGCCCCTGCGCTTCGGTTATGTCATTTCCAGCTCCGAAATAGCCTATGCCGTATTCTCCGAGGTGGGCAAACGTATCCAAAAGAGCGTCATAGCCGAAGTCCCTGGTGTGATTGTTCGCAAGATTAACAAGGTCTATCCCGGCGTTTACAAAGCCCTCAAGCATATCCGGCGGCGTCCTGAAGCCATAGCCCTCCCGCTTTTCAGACTCTCCGCGATTACTTACGCATGTTTCAAGGTTTACTACCGATATATCGGCAGAGCTGAATATCTCGATTACCTCTTTCCATGGGTAGTTTATCCCCCACTTATACGCCGCGTCCGCGAACTCGGTATCTATTGAGGTGTCTCCGCCCAAGCATATCCTCGCCGTTGCGTCAGTCGGAGGCTGCGGGTCAGGTAAATCAGGCTCCGCGCCTGACGGCTGCGTTGTGGTCTCGCCGGCTGTGAGCTGAGTTACAGCCTCGGTCTCAGAAGCCTCAGGGGTCGTGACCTGCGGCTGGGTAGTATCCGAGGTAGTCTGAGAGGACGGCGCGGTCACACTACCGGTATCGACCGATGGGTCTAAGGTAGCATCGGTGCTATCCACCGTCTCAAAGTCGGATTCCATTCCGATATTCAGTTCCTTGCCTATGCCCATGCCCATGCCAACAGTCAGAGCAATAACAATCGCTACCGCGCATACCGCTATCACGGCGATCCTTTGTCTAATCTCAATCACTTCCCCGCTTCTGTCAAAGTATGTCGTACATCGTCTATATGAGTATAGCAAATAAAATTTAAATTAGCAAGGGCAAAACCTAAAACTCAAAAGAAAACCTCAGCCCGACCCGTCTACAGCCTAAAAGCGATTATTCTGCGAGGCAAAATGAGATGCACACCGAAAAAACGCCACTATTCCGCGTCTTATACAGACCGTCTTACAAAAAGGGGTAGCTTTTACGAATATAAATCAAAATCCGCTCCGAAAAGCTTCTCGGAGCGGATATGCGGTTATAGACCATGTTATTTTTTTGAGAGCAGGCTGTCGATAAACTGCCTTGCAAGCCTTGCGGAGCGTCCTCCGCGCTCAAGGGCAAATCTCTCCGCCGACGCCGCCATCTCGTCGTCAAAGCTTCCCGCGCCGTACTGCTCGGCAAGCTTCGCGACAATGTCGAGATAGGTATTCTTATCCGGCTTATTGAAGGAAATGTGCAGCCCGAACCTGTCGGAAAGAGATATCATCTCCTGCATAGCGTCGTTGCGGTGGATATCGTCGCCCTCCCTGTCCGAGAAGCGCTCGCGTATGATATGCCTGCGGTTGCTGGTGGCGTAGACGGCAACATTGGACGACCTTGCGGAAACCGAGCCCTCCAAAACAGCCTTGAGACCGTTGAAGTCATCGTCATCGCTCAAAAACGACAGGTCGTCTATGAAGAGAATGAATTTTAAAGGGTTGAGGGCGAGCTCGTCGAGTATCTTCGGAATGACCCTGAGCTGCTCCTTTCTCACCTCTATGATCCTGAGACCCTCGGGATAGAACGCGTTCGCTACAGCCTTGACGGTGGAGCTTTTTCCCGTCCCGGCGTCTCCGGTGAGAAGGATATTGGCGGCTGGCTTCCCTGACAAAAGAGCCTTGGTGTTTTCTATTATCTGGTTGCGCTGTATCTCATAGTCCACCAGCTCGTCAAGGCTTATCTTGTCCGGATTTTTGACCGGTATTATCTCTCCCGACTCGTCGATATAGAACATCCTGTTGTGGGCGTACTTGCCGTAGCCGTACCTGCCGATGTTCTCCACCCTGTAAAAGTACTTCTTCGCAAGATCTATACTCTCAGAGTGAAAATCAGGCAAAAATCCGCTCCAGCGAAGCGGTTCGGTAAGCTCGTCGCGGGTCAGGGACGCAACTCTGCCCAATACCGAAAGCTCCTTGCGGACGCAGTCGGTTATCCAGCTCTTCGGCTCTTTTTTCTCGCCTATCGTTCGCACATATATGTTCTCGCTGTCATAGCACAGCTCCTCTATGTGGGCGGTAAGGTCTCCCCCGTTCGCGTCGTACAGTCTGCTGACAAACTCAGCGTACTCAGAAACCGAGCTTACCGTGTCCTCCGACTCCAGCGAGCCGAAATAGCTGTTGAGCGCGGATACCACCGTGTCCTTAGTTATCCCGCGAAAGACGGAAAGTGACATCAGCTCAGTTCTGATATAGATCAGTTCGGATTTAGTCATATCAATCAAGTATAGCTCCGTAGGCTCCGCCTGACACAAGCTTCGCGTAGCGCTTTAGGTATCCCGTGAGCTCCTTGGTCTTAGGGACGAAGTTGTCCATTCTCTCGGCGAGCTCCTCGTCGCTTATCATAAGCGAAATTGTGTTGCCCGGAATGTCTATTCTTATGATATCTCCCTCTTTGATAACGCCGATGGGGCCTCCGGACGCAGCCTCGGGAGTAATATGACCTACGCAGGCGCCTCTTGTCGCGCCGCTGAAGCGTCCGTCGGTTATCAGCGCAACGCTGTTTCCAAGACCCATTCCCATTATCGCCGAGGTGGGATTGAGCATCTCTCTCATGCCGGGGCCTCCCTTAGGTCCCTCATAGCGTATCACCACAACGTCTCCCGGCTTTATGCTGCCGGCGTTAATGGCTGCCTGGGCATCCTCCTCGCAGTCGAACACCCTCGCGGGTCCCTCATGCACAAGCATTTCAGGCAGCACCGCGGAGCGCTTGACAACGCAGCCCTCGGGGGCAAGGTTGCCTCTGAGCACCGCTATTCCGCCCGTCTCGCTGTAAGGAGAGTCGATCGGTCTTATGACGTCATGGTTAAGGTTTACGCAATCCTTTATGTTCTCGCCTACGGTATGCGTGGACACCGTCATGCAGTCAAGATTTATAAGACTCTTCTTGCTGAGCTCGTTCATTACGGCGTACACTCCGCCTGCTTCGTTCAAGTCCTCCACATACGTCTTACCGGCAGGCGCAAGGTGGCACAGGTTAGGAGTCTTTGCGCTTATATCATTTGCCTTGTCAAGGCTTATGTCAATGCCGCACTCATGGGCAATCGTGGGCAGGTGAAGCATGCTGTTTGTCGAGCAGCCGAGCGCCATATCCACAGTGAGCGCGTTCATGAACGCCTCCTTGGTCATTATGTCGCGCGGGCGTATATTCCTTCTGACAAGCTCCATAACAGCCATTCCGGCGTGTTTGGCAAGCTTAATGCGCTCAGAATAAACCGCGGGTATGGTTCCGTTGCCCTTAAGTCCCATGCCTAAAGCCTCAGTAAGGCAGTTCATCGAGTTCGCCGTATACATTCCCGAGCAGGAGCCGCAGGTCGGGCAGGTCTTGCACTCGTATTCTTTGAGCTTTTCCTCGGTTATTGAGCCGGCGTTATATCTTCCGACAGCCTCGGATATAGTCGAGAAGCTCGCTCTGCCGCCGTCTATATGTCCGGCAAGCATAGGTCCGCCGCTCACAAACACCGTGGGGATATTCAGCCTCGCAGCCGCCATGAGCAGTCCGGGCACGTTCTTGTCGCAGTTCGGCACCATCACAAGCCCGTCAAAGCCGTGAGCCATCGCCATTGCCTCGGTGGAGTCGGCGATAAGGTCTCTTGTGACAAGGCTGTACTTCATTCCGGTGTGACCCATGGCAATGCCGTCGCACACCGCTATCGCAGGAAAAACTATCGGAGTTCCGCCAGCCATAGCCACGCCGAGCCTTACCGCCTCGACTATCTTGTCAAGGTTCATGTGTCCCGGGACTATCTCGTTATACGAGCTGACTATTCCTATAAGCGGTCTTTGTATCTCCTCCTCGGTCAGACCGAGAGCGTGATACAGCGCCCTGTGAGGAGCGTTCTGGGCTCCGCACTTTATAGCGTCGCTTTTCATGAATTTCTCTTTCCTTTCAAAAACATATACAGATACGCCGACCGCGGCAACGCGCCCGGGCAGTTTGGCTCACGGGTGCTTGCCGCGGAAGGGAATTTATCAGTTGTTGATGAGCTTGTCCTCGCCGTTCCAGCTGTAAAGCTTGCGGATATCCTCTCCTACTATCTCTGAGGGATGCTCGGAAGCAATCTTACGCATAGCGTTGAAGTGTACCTGAGCGCCTGCGTCGGACATGTCAAGCAGGAACTCCTTGGCGAAGGTTCCGTCCTGGATATCCTTGAGGATCTTCTTCATTGTCTTCTTGGTCTCCTCGGTGATTATCTTAGGACCGGTGATGTAGTCGCCGTACTCGGCTGTGTTGGAAATGGAGTATCTCATTCCCTTGAAGCCGCTCTGGTAAATGAGGTCTACAATGAGCTTCATCTCATTGATGCACTCAAAGTAAGCGTTTCTCGGGTCGTATCCTGCCTCGACAAGCGTCTCGAAGCCCGCCTGCATTAGCGCGCAAACGCCGCCGCAAAGTACAGCCTGCTCGCCGAAGAGGTCTGTCTCGGTCTCGGTGCGGAAGGTGGTCTCCAAAACTCCCGCTCTCGCTCCGCCTATGCCCAAAGCATACGCGAGTCCGATATCCCACGCATCTCCCGTAGCGTCCTGCTCAACCGCGATAAGGCAAGGAACGCCCTTTCCGGCAAGGTATTCGCTTCTTACCGTGTGTCCGGGTCCCTTAGGAGCGATCATGATTACGTTTACATTCTTCGGAGGCTTGATGCAGCCGAAGTGGATGTTGAAGCCGTGAGCAAAGGCAAGGGTCTTACCCTCGGTGAGGTTGGGCTCTATCGACTCCTTGTAAAGCTTAGCCTGCTTCTCGTCGTTGATGAGGATCATGATTATGTCCGCAATTTTTGCCGCCTCGGCTGAGGTCATGACATTAAGACCCTGAGCCTCCGCCTTTGCCCAGCTCTTGCTGCCCTCATAAAGACCTACGACTACATTTACGCCGCTGTCCTTGAGGTTGAGAGCGTGAGCATGTCCCTGAGAGCCGTAGCCGATAATAGCTACCGTCTTGCCGGCCAGCTTCTGAAGATCACAATCCTGCTGATAAAAAATTCTTGCCATGATGATTTACTCCTTTTTATTAGATTTAATAATTTGTAACCTTGCGAATTGTCGAGCTGCCTCTTTCCAGAGCTACTATTCCGGTGCGGCATATCTCGAGTATATTGTAATCCTTCATCAGGTTTACAAAGTCGTCTATCCTTCTTGTGTCGGCGGTGAGCTGGAATATCATCGATTCCTTCGAGTAGTCTACAGTCCTTGCGTCAAAGCCCTGCGCCGCCGCCAATATCTCGTCGCGGGTTTCCGCGCTGTTCGCCATCTTTATCAGAAGAAGCTCCACGCTAACAGAATCGTCATTATTCAGCTCCTTTATTGAGCGGACGTCGGGAAGCTTATAAAGCTGGTTGACAAGCTGCTGCTTGTTGACCTCGTCTCCCTCGAACAAAACGGTTATTCTTGAGAGCTCTGCCGACTCGGTTTCGCTGACAGTAAGGGCGGAAATATTGAACTGCCTGCGCCTGAACATGCTTGTTACCCTGTTCAGCACGCCAAACTGGTTTCTTACAAGCACCGCGACCGTGTATCTTTGCATATCAGTTTCCCACCTTTACTATCATATCGTCCATCGAGCCTCCGGGAGGAAGCATCGGCATTACAAACTCGTCCTTATCTATTCTGCAGTCGATCAGGTACGGCATATCTGAGGCAAAGGCGTTTGACAGCGCCTTATCCAGCCCCTCGAGGGTATCCACCCTCTCCGCTCTCGCGCCGAACGCCTCAGCCAAGGCGACATAATCGGTCTTTCTGTCAAGAACGGTATTCGAGTAATGCTTGTCGTAGAAGAGCGTCTGCCACTGCCTTACCATTCCCAAAACGCCGTTGTTAAAGAGAAGTATCACCATCGGCACCCTGTAGGTAACGGCTGTTGCAAGCTCGTTGAGGTTCATGCCGAAGCTGCCGTCTCCGGTTACGAGAACCGGCTTCTCTCCTGTGGCGTACGCCGCGCCGATAGCAGCTCCCATTCCAAAGCCCATCGTCCCAAGGCCTCCGCTCGAGATGAACCTGCGGCTCTTCTTAAAGCGAAGGGTCTGGGCAGCCCACATCTGATGCTGTCCTACATCGGTGGCTACCGGCGTGTTCTCACCGATATACTTATTGAGCAAAATCAAGGCGTTTTTAGGGGTCATGCCATCCCTGGAATCACCGTTTTCCTTCTCCAGCGCCCTGAGCTTGGCTATTTTCTCCTGCCACTCCGGGTTTTTGACCTCTTTTATGAGCGGAAGCAGCTTTTGCAGCGTCTTCTT
Organism: Candidatus Faeciplasma pullistercoris; assembly: GCA_018715525.1. Taxonomy (GTDB): domain Bacteria; phylum Bacillota; class Clostridia; order Oscillospirales; family Ruminococcaceae; genus Faeciplasma; species Faeciplasma pullistercoris. The sequence continues at coordinate 31,734 of DVLL01000013.1, forward strand.
TATATCGCCGCGCAATCCTACAACATCGTTGGTAGTCTTTGAAAGCTCAGATCCATCGACGTCTATATGAATAATCTTGGTGTTTACGGCGAACTTTGAGCGCTTACCGGTGGCTCTGTCGTTAAACCTCGCTCCGAGGGCGATTATGCAGCCGGAATTGTGCATGGCGAGCGATGAGGCATAGTGACCGTGCATTCCCTCCATGCCCAAAAATCTCGGATGGTCGGTAGGGATCGCGGAAATGCCCATCAGCGAGCAGCCAATCGGGGCGTCAAGCTTCTCGGCGAGCTGGAGCATCTCGCTCTGCGCTCCGCTCGATATGAGCCCTCCGCCGAAGTAGATATACGGTCTCTCGCAGGAGTTGATTACCTGCGCGGCTTCCTCTATTCTTATCTCCTTTGCGGCTTGCGGCTCCTCCCTCTGTACAGGAGGCTTCGGCGTATATTCGCACTTTGCATTCTGCACGTCCTTGGGTATATCTATCAGCACCGGTCCGGGTCTGCCCGAAACAGCAAGCTCAAACGCCTCCCTGATGGTATCCGCAAGCTCGGCAACATCGCTCACAAAGTAGTTGTGCTTGGTTATGGGAAGCGTGATACCGGTTATATCTATCTCCTGAAAGCTGTCGTAGCCTATCTGTGTGGTTGGCACGTTTCCTGTTATCGCGATAAGCGGTATCGAATCGAGATACGCAGTGGCTATTCCCGTGACAAGGTTTGTGGCGCCGGGACCGGAGGTGGCCATAACCACTCCGGGGCGACCCGAGGCTCGCGAGTAACCGTCCGCGGCGTGAACCGCGCCCTGCTCATGAGCAGTGAGCACGTGCTCTATTTCGCCGCGGTACTTATACAGCGAGTCGTAGACGTCTATGATCTGTCCGCCGGGGTATCCGAACACAACCTTGCAGCCCTGCTCGATCAAAGTCCTTACAACTATATCTGCTCCTGATAACTGCATAATTTAGTCCTTTCTGAGATTTTCGAGGATCAGCTCTCCCATCTGTGAGCAGCCTACCTTTCGGCACTTAGCCGCCTCGTCCGGATCAGCCGGCATTATATCCGCCGTGCGGCAGCCCATATCCAGTACATCCGAAACCGCCCTTTCTATACAATCTGCCTCCGCCGGCATGTCAAAGCTGAACCTGAGCATCATCGCGGCGGAAAGTATCGTTCCTATAGGGTTGGCTATATCCATTCCGGCTATGTCCGGGGCTGAGCCGTGAATAGGCTCATAAAGCCCGCAGCTTGTCGAGCCGAGGCTTGAGGAGGGTATCATTCCTATCGAGCCGGTTATCATCGACGCCTCATCGGAAAGAATGTCTCCGAACATGTTCTCGGTCACTATCACATCAAACTGGGACGGGTCCTTCACTATCTGCATGGCGCAGTTGTCCACCAGCATGTCCGAAAGCTCTACGTCCGGATATTCCGGCGCTAACCTGTGCATGACCGCCTTCCAGAGCCTGCTCGAGTCAAGCACATTGCTCTTTTCCACCGAGCAGAGCTTTTTGCGGCGCTTTCTCGCAGTCTCGAAGCCTATGCGGCCTATTCTTTCTATCTCGCTTTCGGTGTAGGAAAGTATATCCGTTGCCTTTTTCTGACCGTACTCCTCTTCAGTCCTATGCGCGCCGAAATAAATTCCTCCGATAAGCTCTCTGACTATGATAAAGTCTATCCCTTTCTCCACTATCGAGGGGCGGAGCGGAGACGCGCTCGCAAGCTGCGGCCATATCTTCGCCGGACGGTTATTGCTGTAAACTCCCATGCCCGCTCTGAGCCTTAAAAGCCCTCTCTCTGGGCGCTTGTCCCCCGGCATGGAGTTCCACTTGTTCCCGCCGACCGCGCCTAAAAGCACGCTGTCAGACTCAAGACACTTCTTGAGCATCTCCTCAGGAAGCGGGTCTTGCCACTTGTCTATCGCTATGCCGCCCATGTCAACGTCGTCATAGCTGAATTTGTGGTTATAAAGCCCTGCCACGCCGTCAAGGACCTTCTTAGCCTGAGCGACTATCTCAGGTCCGATTCCGTCTCCTCGTATGAGTGCGATTTTTTTATCCATAGCTTTGATTTTCCCTCCCATATGTTCTCGGGGGCGTCCCGCTTTTATTTGTTTTTTATAGCGGCTAAAAGTCCGCCCGCCTTGATTATGTTCTGGATAAACGGCGGGAAGGGCTGAGCCTGATACGTTTTTCCGGTGGTGATATCGGTGATTACTCCGCTGTCAAAATCTATCGACACCCTGTCGCCCGCCGAAATCTCATCGCAGGCCTTGGGGCACTCGAGTATCGGCATTCCGATGTTTATCGCGTTGCGATAGAATATTCTTGCAAAGCTCTTTGCAATGACGCAGCCTGTTTTGCAGGTCTTTATTACCAGCGGGGCGTGCTCCCTTGAAGAGCCGCAGCCGAAGTTCCAGCCTGCCACTATAACATCGCCCGGCTTTACATTTTTGACAAATTCCCTGTCTATATCCTCCATGCAGTGAGCCGCAAGCTCATTCGCGTTCGAGGTGTTCAGATATCTCGCGGGAATGATAACGTCGGTATCGACGTTATCTCCGTATTTAAAAACCTTGCCCTCAGTGTTCATAACCAGTCTCCTTCCTGTCAGCCCTTATACTCGGTGATATAGCCTGTCAGCGCGCTCGCAGCGGCGGTCGCAGGTGACGCCAAGTATACCTCACTGTCAACATGTCCCATTCTGCCGACAAAATTGCGGTTTGTCGTGGCTATACATCTCTCGCCGGCGGCGAGTATTCCCATATAGCCTCCAAGGCAGGGACCGCAGGTAGGCGTTGACACTACCGCTCCCGCGTCTATAAACGCCGTGACGTATCCGCGCTGGACGCATTCTCTGTAAATAGCCATGGTGGCCGGTATGATGATGCAGCGGACGCCGTCGGCGACCTTTTTGCCTGCGAGCACCCTGTAAGCCGCCTCCATGTCCTCCATCCTGCCGTTGGTGCAGCTTCCTATCACGACCTGATCTATCTTTATATCATGAAGCTCGCTCGCCGGTCTTGTGTTCTCCGGAAGGTGCGGGCAGCTCACGGTGGGAACGATCTTAGAAAGATCTATTTCGATTACCTTCTCGTACTCTGCGTCAGGATCAGCCACAAAAATCTTAGGCTCGCGCTCGCAGCGTCCCTTCATATACTCCAGCGCAACGTCGTCCACCGGGAATATGCCGTTCTTTGCCCCGGCCTCTATCGCCATGTTGCATATGCACAGCCTTGAATCCATCGACAGCGACGCTACGCCTTCGCCGGTAAATTCCATGCTCTTATACAGCGCACCGCCCACTCCTATCATGCCTATTATCGTGAGTATGACGTCCTTGCCGCTGCAATTTTCGGGGAGCTTGCCCTTAAGCTCAAACCTAATGGCGGACGGCACCTTGAACCACGCCATTCCGGTAGCCATTCCGGCTGCCATGTCGGTGCTTCCGACTCCGGTCGAAAACGCTCCCAAAGCTCCATAGGTGCAGGTGTGGCTGTCCGCTCCTATTATACAGTCTCCGGCGGTGACTACTCCCTGCTCAGGTAACAGCGCGTGCTCTATGCCCATCTTTCCCACGTCATAGAAGTGGCTTATAGCGTGGCAGCCGGCGAACTCACGGCACTGCTTTGACTGCTCCGCCGCCTTTATGTCCTTATTGGGGACAAAGTGGTCAAGGACTATCGCAATCCTGTCTTTATCGAATACGCTGTCAAACCCGTTCTTTTTAAATTCGTTGACCGCTACCGGCGTGGTTATATCGTTGCCCAAAACTATATCCAGCTTGGCGTTTATGAGCTGACCTGCCGTCACGCTGTCAAGACCGGCGTGATAGGCAAGTATTTTCTGAGTCATTGTCATTCCCATGGCTTATTCTCCTTCTTATATCTCTGCCGCAAAAGTAAGCGGGAAATTTATCTTTTTTTCATGTTCTGGAACGCATTGAGAAGCGCCTGAGCGCTGGCGTGAATGATATCTGTGTCCGTTCCCGCGCCCCAGCTCATGTTCCCGCTCGGACTTCTCAATCCGATGTAAGCCGCAGCCACGCTTCCCGAGCCCTTTTCCTGCATGCTGTGCTCGGTATAATCCAAAAGATTATAGCTGCTGCCGGTGTACTTCTTGAGCGCGTTGCTCACCGCGTCAAGCGAGCCGTTTCCGCTCGCCTCCACGGTCTCCTTCTTTCCTCCGGACACAAACTCTATCGAGGTGTTGACCGTATCTCCGCTTCGGGTGAAGCTCATATCGGCTATCTCGATGTCGTTGTCGAGCTGGAGGTAGTGAGTCCTGAATATATCGTATACCTCGTCCGCCTTGAGTTCCTTGTGCTCATGGTCGGAAATAGACTTGCAAAGATAGCTTAAGTCCTCTCTCATCTTGGGCGGGAGGCTGTAGCCGTACGCCTGCTCGAGAAGATATCCTATTCCGCCCTTGCCGCTCTGGGAGTTCACCCTGATAACGTCAGCGTCGTAGGTTCTGTTTATATCGTGCGGGTCGATAGGAATATACGGAACGTTCCACTGGTGAAGCTGCTTTTCCTCGCGGTACTTCATACCCTTGGCTATCGCGTCCTGATGGCTTCCCGAGAACGCCGCGAATACAAGCGCTCCTGCATACGGAGAACGCTCGTATACATGCATCCTGGTGCACTTTTCATACACGTCGACAAGATGCGGCATATCTGAAAGGTTGAGTCCCGGGTCTACTCCGTGAGAGTACATATTCATTGCAAGCGTGATTATATCCACGTTGCCTGTGCGCTCGCCGTTTCCGAAGAGAGTTCCCTCTACCCTGTCCGCTCCTGCCAAAAGCGCAAGCTCCGTGTCCGCGACGCCTGTTCCTCTGTCGTTATGCGGATGGAGCGAAAGGGTGACATACTCGCGGTACTTGAGGTTCTCACTGATATACTCCACCTGCGAGGCGTATATATGCGGCAGGCTCATCTCCACCGTTACAGGGAGGTTTATTATCACGTTGTTTGTCGGAGACGGCTCCAAAACGTCAAGTACGGCGTTGCAGACCTCAAGCGCATACTCCGGCTCTGTACCTGTAAAGCTCTCGGGTGAATACTCGAAGCGGAAGTTGCCCTCATACTCCGAGGCGAGCTTCTTGACAAGCTTCGCGCCGTCAACGGCTATTTTCTTTATCTCTTCCTTTGACTTGCGGAACACCTGCTCGCGCTGCACCACGCTTACCGAGTTGTAGAAGTGAATTATCGCCGACGGAGCGCCCTTGCAAGCCTCGAAGGTCTTGCGTATAATGTGCTCGCGGCACTGGGTCAGCACCTGAACGGTCACGTCAGACGGAATCATTCCGTTGTCGATAAGGGTGCGCAAAAACTCGTACTCAGTCTCGCTCGCCGCGGGGAAGCCGACTTCTATCTCCTTGAAGCCCACCTCAAGAAGCAGCTTGTAAAACTCAAGCTTTTCCTCAAGATTCATGGGTATTACAAGGCTCTGGTTGCCGTCTCTCATATCTACGCTGCACCATACCGGCGGCTTCTCTATCCTGTCCTTTTTCACCCATTTGAAGTGCTCTCCGGGCGCGGGGTAATAACCTACCTTGTACTTGGTCGCATCCATCATAGTAAAAATCTCCTCACATTCGTAATTGGTGCGGGACGATTTCCTGTATAAAACAAAGCCCCGTCCCAAAGCCCTGTTTTGCTTTGAGACGGGTGCATCAACATCAAAATCACATCGCCATGCCCAACCTGTTGCAGGCAAGCAAGCGAACAGCCAACGACGGCTGTGCCGGCAGAGCCGACTGAAATACTGCACTCGCGGTACCACTCAAATTGCAGCGATAAGCTGCCCCTTTACGGGATCAAACAATCCCTCTACTTTAACGCAGTGTAACGGGAAGCCCTAATTCGCGGACAACATCCGCCGTTCAGGCAACCGGCTCGGAAGTGAGAGGTCAATAGAGTCTGTTGCCGGCTTTCACCACGCTCCGGCTCTCTGGATAACAGCCCGACTATAGACCGATCTTCGTCATCGCTTTTATACTTTACGACATTATAGCATTACCAAGCCGTCTTGTCAATCTTTTTTAAACTGTCGTTTTGCATAAAAGTTTTAAACGCTCTCCCGAGCGTCAAAATAAAAAGCAGAACTGATTGACAGGGGCAGCTCGCTGGATATAATATGATATGTACAATGTAAATGTACAAGCTGACACAAGTCAATAGTCAAGCCGGCAAGTCAACAGGCGCAGGAGGCTCGAGAAAAGCTAAGCATACCGCGCCTGTCAACGCAACACTAGAAATAACGAAAGGCAGTAAAAATGACCTACGAACAGATTAGAAAAGACCCTGCGATCAGGACATATATATCCCAGGCGGACGCTTCACTCAAGGCTTTGGGGTACACAGAGCACAGCTTCGCCCATGTCACGACCGTGGCTGAAAGATGCGAATACATCCTAAAAACCATGGGATACCCGGACAGACTGATAGAGCTTTCGAAGATATCGGCGTTTTTGCATGACATAGGGAACCTTGTCAACCGAGTCGACCACAGCCAGAGCGGAGCGGTGATGGCGTTCAGAATACTCGACAAGATGGGCTTTGAGGCGGAAGAAACGGCGATGATCACAACCGCCATAGGCAATCACGACGAGGGAACTGGCGTGCCCGTAAGCCCGCTCGCCGCCGCGCTTATAATAGCCGACAAGTCTGACGTAAGAAGAAGCAGAGTAAGAAACACCGACCCGTCCACCTTTGACGCCCATGACCGAGTAAACTACTCGGTAACGGAAACGAGCCTGAGAATAGATGAAAAGCGCGCTGAGATAATTCTCGAGCTTTCGGTAAACACCGATATGGTATCTATAATGGACTATTTCGAGATCTTCCTCGAGCGAATGATAATGTGCCGCAAGGCAGCCCAAAAGCTCGGTCTGAGGTTCAGGCTGATAATAAATGACCAGCGGCTCGTATGACGAGCGGCTGCCGGTATGACGAGATGCCGCTCGCCTGACCAAAGATGAAAAAGCCAAAACGTACGCATTCGCAACGGCTCAGTAGGGGCTTTATACCGTATGCGCATACTTATGCCCGCCTTCCGCAATGGCAAGCGGGCGTTTTTGTCAGGCTTCTTAGGCTTCTATTACCGCTCTGTCAATATTTATGTTCGTACCCTCGCTCTTTTCGCACTTCTCGCCGGTCACGCGGATTTTTACTTTATGCGTTCCCTTGGCAAGCCCGATTACCGAATAGAGCAATCTTCCGTCCTGCCTCGACTCCGAGTAGCAGTCTACCGTCGTTTCCTCACCGCCGTCAAGGCTGATTGCGCATATGCCGTGGTTGGGAGCGTAGCTTGAGTAAATATTAGCTCCCTCTCCGACAAACTCAAGAGTGCAGCAAGCACCCGCGCAGTCGGTAAAATGATTGCCGCCGAGGTAGCAGCCCTTTTCGCCGCCGCTTCTCCAGCTTCCGCAGTAGCTGAAATGATTTATATTTCCGCAGGTCACGCAGTCGTCTATGTCAAGGCTTACCGACTCGGCCGGGAGCACCTTGCCATTTTCGTCAGGCATAGACCCAGCCAAACAGCAGCCTGACTTAGGCTCTTCCGCCATTATCTCGGCGCGTCCGGGAGCAACGCTCTCGCCGTATTCGCCGCCCGTTATTTTAGCGGTTACTGTTATAGAACCGGTCTTATTGTATTCTGACTGAACTATAAAGCCGGCGCGTCCGCCCTCAAGCATAACCCTCTCGTCAGAAATGATTTTTCCGCAGCCCGCCAAGCTGAGCTCGAGCTCCGCCGAGGCATAAGGCAATACCGTTCCGTCCCTGTCGGTAAGCTCCGCTCTTACCATGGTAAAGTCCGAGCCGTCCGCTTCAATAGACAGGCGCTCCGGCGTGAGTACAAGTGAAGCCGGGCTTCCGGGGGTCTTGCGAACATACTCCGCAGCTTTTTTGCCCTCGAGATATCCGATTGCCCTTAGCTCCCCGCTTTCAAACTCTATGCCCTTTGCGACAAACACCGGGTGCGGCAGACTCAGGTACTGCTCGGGAAGAGCCTTGCCGGCAAGCCTTCCGTTTACATACAGCTCCACCTCGTCACAGTTTGTAAGAATTGTGACGTCGCGGGGAGAGTCCTCGGTCCAGTAGTTCGCAATATACACCATCGGATGCTCAGACGCGGGCACCTGAGCCTTATAGAGATTTGCGACCGGCTTTTCAAAGCGGAAAATGTCATACAGTCCGCTGTAGAAGACATGACCGGTTCTTGTGTAGTTTACCTCGTTATTGTAATCGAACATGCTCCAGCCTATTCCTCCCGCGCATAACGGATTGGAATAGTAGTAGTTCATCGGCTCGGCAAAGCTGCGGATAAATTCGACTGCCTTGGAGTCGGTTGCCCACGGGAAGCCGTCTCCGCTCGTCCAGTCCCACGAATGCTCAGTGATGACAAACGGAGTAAACCTCGGCTTTTCCGGATATGAGTAGTTGGCGCAGAATATGTCCTCCTGATATTCGCTGCTTTGGTATGTCTCCGCCATCCTGACCCCGTGAGTAGGTCTTGAAGAGTCAAGCGAACGGGCAAGCTTATTTGAACGCTCGTACAGCTCGTGATTGTCAAAAGACTCGTTTACTCTGACGCCCCATGTTATTATAGAGGGGTGGTTTCTGTCGCGTAGTATCATCTCTTTGACATTCTCAAGATATATGTCCTGCCACGCCTCGTCTCCTATATGCTGCCAGCCGGGAGCCTCCTCAAAAACAAGAAGACCCACCTCGTCGCAGCGACGCAAAAACGCCTTGCTCTGAGGGTAGTGCGAGCACCTTACCGTGTTTATCCCCGATTTCTTTATGAGGTCTGCGTCAGCCGCCTGAAGGTTATCATTTACCGCTCTTCCTATCCACGGCCACTGCTCATGGCGGTTTATTCCCATTATGACAAGCTTTCTGCCGTTGAGGTGAAATTTCGACTCGTTCTCGCTTTCAGAGAAGCTGTAATACCTGTAGCCGAAGCTTTCTGTCCTGCTGTCAGTCTCAACGCCGTTCTCATATATTGTCAGCTCAGCCGAGTAAAGATTCGGAGAGTCTATGTCCCAGAGCCTTGCCCCATCAAAGCCGGGGCAGATAACAGTTTTCTCTACGCTATCCCCTGCTTCCACCGTTATATCCTCGGAAGCCGAGCTGCAAATATTTCCGTCGCTGTCTTTTATCTTAGCGACAAGACTCACCGTTCTGTCCGTCGCGCTTTGGTTAGAGACTATGGCGGCTATGTGAGCATCCGAGCAGCCGGAGCTTATTGTGGGCGTGGTGACGAATATATCGCTTATATTCAGGCTGTCATAGACATGCAGCCTCACGTTCCTGACAATTCCTCCAAAGACGCAATAATCCACGTTCCCGCCCTCCGGAGGGACATCCGGGCGTCTGCGGGAATCGACCCTGACAGCGATCAGGTTGTCCTCGCCGGCAGGGTTTAAAAGCTCGGTGATATCCAGCTCGAAGCCGGTATAGCCTCCCTTGTGCTCCCCGGCAAGTTTGCCGTTTACATAAACCGCCGCGACAGTCGCCACTCCCTCGAACTCCACGCTCACTCTGCCCATACTCTGCTCACGCATGAGCCTGAAGTGTCTCCTGTACCACGAAACAAACCGATACGAGCCTATATCTGTGAGGAAGTCCTCTCCCTTATGCCTTTTAAGGATTATATTCGCATGGGGAAGCTGCACCCTCTCAAAAGCCGACTCATCAAGAGCGGTAAGCTCTCCGTTTTCAAGGTTTTTCGGCATATACAGCCAATCGTTATTCAACAGGTAGTTTAGTCTTTTCATATTTCATCTCGCTCCTTTGACAATAAGCTGCGGCAAATTAAAGAATACACGCCTTTTGCCGCTACGTCCTATTTTAATACAAGCGCAAAGTCACTGCAACAATAATTTATTGCACACTTCTCATATAAATGCTCGAAGAGGCTAATATGACAACATTAAAAACAAATTCCGCCTGCTGACCCTTATCAGCAGACGGAATTTCAGACGTGCGATCCGCAATCAAAATTTTATCCGAGCAGCCATGCCTTCGCGCTGAAGTCGCGCTCAAGCTCACCATACTCGCACAGAAGCTTCCTGCCGTTAAGGAAGCTTAAATCCACAGGCTTAGAATTTGCGAACCTGTGCGCCACTACAAGCGTTACGCCGTTATATTCTCTCACGACCACCTGCTCGCCGGTAGGACTATTATAGCTTTTCGGAGAGCTCTCGATCCTGACCGTCCTGCCGTGCTTGATTACATCGGCCGCCCTGCGGTAGAACTCCATGCCCTCGTCAATAAGCGCCCACTGCCAATCGGCAAGACCGTATATATCGCCGCTGAGGCACATCCTGCCGAGGAAGGTGTTGCAAATCGAGTAGTGAATCCTGTCAGAGCTGTCGCCGGGACGCATTACAGCCCATATCTGGCTCTGCGAGGGGAGCATCACCCTGTGCATGTTGGCTGCTATTATCGGTATCGCGGCAGTCTCATGTGCGTCTGAAAAGCTTCCCTGGGAGCAAAGCTCCATCATCGAGGGCTCCGAGCGGTGTCCTCCGCTTGAGCAGTTCTCTATGACTATACCCGGTATTTCCTCTCTTATCTTCTCAAAGAAGCGGTGGGTTGCCTCCACTCTCCTCCTAAGGCCCTCCCCGAGGCTTTCAGCTCCGTCGCAGCCTATGCCTATGGTATCGTTGTAATCCACCTTGACATAGCCGAAGCCGTTGTCCTTGAGAAGCTTTATCACTCTTTCGGTGAGATAGTCAATTACCCACGGGTCTTCCATATCCCAAAAGCGCCTCTCGCCTACGGTTATAAAGCAGCCGTCCTTTTTGAGAAGGTGCTCGCTCTCATAATACTTTGAGCCCGTGCCGACAGATTCAAACTCGAACCATATTCCGGGTATCATGCCGCAGCTTCTGATATAATCAGCAGTCGGCTTGAGACCGCCCGGGAACTTTTCCTCGTTTACCTCCCAATCGCCTATGCTCCGCCACCAGCCGTCGCCGTGACCGTACCAGCCGGAATCCATTACAAGGTACTGCACTCCCTTGCCCTTGAGCCTGTCGCTTATCCTCTTCATATTCTCAAAGGAGGGGTTTCCCCATGTGGTGCAGTACTCGTTGAAGGCTATGCCCATATTCTCGTCAACCGGTGCTATTTTAGGGCTCTGAGCCTTGACAAGCTTGTCGCAGACGTCATACAGCGAGTCGCCCTCGGCTATTACCGCCTTGGGAGCAGTGAAGCTTTCGCCGGGAGCAAGCCTCTTGAACCAGTGTCCGAAGTCCCTGTCCGCGATTCCTCCCGCTATTGAGAGGCTGTCGTCCTCCTTGCAGAATATCTCTATCTGCCATGAGTATGGTATATAAAGCTGAACCGCGACAAATTTGCCGCTTTCCGAGTCCTCAAGGGCAATAAACGGGAAGTATTTTCTGACCGGCATAGAACCGATATTTCCGAACTTTTCTATCCTTGTTGCGCAGCGATTCCAGGACGGCTCAAGGTGAAGCTCCTCCACCGTCTCAGTCCTGAGCTTGCCCTCGGCGCTCCAGAACGATTGCAGGCGGTGTATTTTGTCCGCTTTTATTCCCCTTACGGCAAATGAGGAAAGCATTTCAAGGACAGCCTCTCCGTCGCTGGTGTTAGTAAACGTCGTGGTCAGCGCGACCGCGTCGCCTATGCGGGTCTTATTCATAACAACGGTATGGTTGTGCGGGTTTTTATACACGGTTTCCGCGTCCGTTTCGGACACCTTTTCAAGCGATCTCGACGATTGGCTCCTGCACAGCGACATGCCGTTCGCGAAGCCGTCCGGGTGAGCGTCGCCCCTCAGCTTTAATTCAACATAATATTCCATTTTGCCTCCGAAGTCAATATCATAATATTTAAGCCTTCGCTACGAGCCTATTCTACCACACATGCGCCAGGCTTTGCAATACTGCCGGGAAGCTTTTTCACGTCATACCCTATAGATTTAACCTTGAAAAAAAGGCGCGGACGTGGTATAATTATGCGAATAATTTTATCAGGAAAGGCAGTGAGCGCACATTATATGGAATATCGCATAGAGCACGACTCGCTCGGAGAGGTCTCGGTCCCCGCAGACAGATACTGGGGAGCGCAAACGCAAAGGAGCTTTGAAAACTTTAAAATAGGGATAGAAAAGATGCCGCGAGAAATCATACACGCCTTCGGAATACTGAAGCTCGCGGCGGCAAGGACAAATCTTAAGCTGGTTCCGAAAAGAATGACCGAAGAAAAATGCCGGTACATAAGTGAAGCGGCAAACGAGGTCATAAACGGCGCGCTTTCCGAGCACTTCCCTCTTGCCGTGTGGCAGACGGGCAGCGGAACGCAGAGCAATATGAACGTAAATGAGGTAATAGCAAACCGGGGCAACGAGCTTGCGGGAAAAAAGCTTCTTCATCCAAACGACGACGTAAATATGTCCCAGTCGTCAAACGACACCTTCCCGACAGCAATGCACATCGCGGCGGTGCTGGAAACCGAGCACACTCTTCTGCCCGCCGTTAAAACGCTTATAGATACGCTTATTCGTCTTGAACATGAGAACAGCGGCATAGTCAAGAGCGGCAGGACCCACCTTGAGGACGCCACGCCTATTACCTTCAGTCAGGAGATAAGCGGCTGGCGGTCGTCTCTTGAGAGAGATTCCGAAATGATACGTCTGTCAATGCAGTCCCTGAAAAAGCTTGCGCTGGGAGCTACGGCGGTAGGAACAGGCTTAAACGCGCCAAACGGCTTCGACTCGGCAGTTGCCGAAGAGGTAAGCCGCATTACCGGGACAGACTTTTATACGGCGGAAAACAAGTTCCACGCTCTCACCTCAAAGGACGAGCTGGTATTCGCGCACGGCGCTCTCAAGGCGCTTGCCTGCGACCTTATGAAGATAGCAAACGACGTCCGCTGGCTTGCGAGCGGCCCCAGATGCGGTCTCGGTGAAATAACTATCCCAGAAAACGAGCCCGGATCCTCAATAATGCCCGGTAAGGTGAACCCAACTCAGTGCGAGGCTGTGACAATGGTCGCCGTTCAGGTGATGGGCAACGACGTTGCGGTAGGAATATCCGCGTCTCAGGGAAACTTCGAGCTTAACGTGTTTATGCCGGTCTGCATATACAACTATCTTCAGTCGCTGAAGCTGCTTGCAGACGTCTGCATATCATTTGAGAAAAACTGCGTCAGAGGAATAAAGCCGATAAAGGAAAGGATGCATGAAAACCTTCACCGCTCGCTGATGCTCGTAACAGCCCTCACTCCCTATATAGGCTACGAAAACGCAGCAAAGGTAGTACACAAGGCTCACGACGAGAACCTATCGCTTAAGGAAGCCTGCATAGCTATGGGCTATCTTTCCGAGAGCGACTTCGATAAATACTTCCACCCGGAAGAGATGGTGTGATACCGCAATATAAACGATGATAAAGTCGAAAGGAAGCTGTAAAATGAATATACGCGAAGAATCACTTAAGAAGCATTACGAATGGAAGGGCAAGATAGAGGTAGTGTCCCGCGTAAAGGTGGAAACAAGAGAGGATCTCTCGCTCGCCTACACCCCCGGAGTAGCCGAGCCGTGCCTTGCCATACGCGACGACATAAATAAATCGTGGGAGCTCACAAGGCGTTCCAACCTTGTAGCAGTCATAACCGACGGAACCGCTATACTCGGTCTTGGCGACATAGGTCCCGAGGCGGGCATGCCGGTAATGGAAGGCAAGTGTGCGCTGTTTAAGGAGTTTGCCGGTGTGGACGCTTTCCCTATCTGCCTTAAAACAAAGGATGTGGATGAGCTGGTGCGCACAATTTACCTGATGTCCGGCTCATTCGGCGGAATAAACCTCGAGGACATAAGCGCGCCGCGCTGCTTCGAGGTCGAGAAAAAGCTCAAGGAAATCTGCGACATACCGGTGTTCCACGATGATCAGCACGGCACAGCTATAGTTGTAGCCGCCGCGCTCATAAATGCGCTTAAGGTCGTAAAAAAGAACATCCCCGACGTGAGGGTGGTTATAAACGGCGCGGGCTCGGCTGGAATCGCGATAGGAAGACACCTTCTCAACCTTGGGCTTAAGCACCTTATAATGGTAGACCGCTTCGGAACGCTCTCAAGAGACGACAAGAGTCTCAACCCCGCGCACATGGAAATGGCTCAGATCACCAACGAGGAATGCCTGCGCGGAAGCCTTGCAGACGCAATGCGCGGCGCGGACGTGTTCATAGGCGTGAGCGCGCCGAATATAGTCTCAAAGGAGATGGTGGCGTCAATGGCCAAGGGAGCTATCGTATTTGCCATGGCAAATCCGACTCCGGAAATCATGCCCGATCTCGCGCTTGAGGCAGGAGCAGCCGTCGTAGGCACCGGGCGCTCAGACTTTCCCAATCAGATAAACAACGTGCTTGCGTTCCCCGGCATATTCAGAGGCGCGCTTGACTGCCGAGCAAAGTGCATAAACGAGGAGATGAAGGTTGCCGCTTCATTCGCGCTCGCATCGCTGATACCCGAAAACGAGCTTTCCGCGGAAAACATAATCCCCACGGCGCTCGACAAGCGCATAGCAAGCGTAGTTGCAGCCGCAGTCATAGAGGCCGCAAGAAAAACCGGCGTCGCCAGAGCGTAGAATTACGCAAATGTTTAAAAAAATGGCTACAGCCAAAATGATATGAAAATATGCACCTCCAAAAGCATCTAACTTTTGGGGTGCATATCATTTTGCGGCGCCTCTTTATTTTCGGCATCATAGCCTTGCAATAAAATCCTCATAGCCAAAGCGTTTCCAAAGTCTGCATGTATCTCCCCGTTTTATATAGATGTCGGGCAGCGGCATACCGTTAAAGGTGTTGTTTTTGACCATTGAGTATATCGCCATGTCCTCAAACACCAGCCTGTCGCCCTCTTTAAGCTCGCGGTCAAAGGAATAAGTTCCGATGATATCTCCTGCTAAGCAGGTCGGTCCTCCGAAAGTGTAGGTGTATGCCTTTTCACCCGGCTCGCCGCTGCCCAAAAGCGGCGGACGGTATGGCATCTCGATGACGTCCGGCATATGGCAGGCTGCCGAGGTGTCGAGGATAGCTATCATTCTGTCCTTTTTCTGAAGCTCAAGCACGGTAGTGACAAGGTATCCGGCGTTCAGCGCAACCGCCTCCCCCGGCTCGAGATATACCTCCAAGCCATAGGCGTTCTTCATGTGAAGTATACACCTTTCCAGTCTCGGTATATCATAATCCCTGCGGGAAATGTGATGCCCGCCGCCGAAGTTTATCCACTTCATCCCGGGCAGATATTTCCCGAATTTGTCTTCCACAGCCTCGAGCGTCAGCTCAAGCGCATCGGAGTTTTGCTCGCACAACGTATGAAAATGCAGACCATCTATCAGCGAAATGAGGTCGGGATTTTTTGTTATCCCCTCCTCAAGCTCCTTTGCGGTGGTTCCGAGTCTGCTTCCGGGCGCGCACGGATCGTATATCGCGTGACCCTCCTGCGTTGATTTTTCCGGATTTATCCTGAGTCCCACCTGCAAGCCGGCAGACCTTGCCCTCTTTCCGTAAAGCTCAAGCTGTCTTACGGAATTAAAAACGATATGGTCGCAGATGCTTAAAATCTCTTCCATATCCTCCTCCCTGAACGCGGGGGAAAAAATGTGGTTTTCCTTGCCGGGCATCTTATCGCGGCACAGCCTTGCCTCATATATTCCGCTTGCAGCCGCGCCGCAGAGGTACTCTGCGATAAGAGGATAGACGGCGTAGCTGCTGAACGCCTTCTGCGCAAGGAGGATCTTGCAGCCCGTATGATCCATTACGCCCTTGAGCACCCTGAGATTTTTCTCTAACCTGTCCTCGTCTATAACGTAGCAGGGAGTTCTGACCTCATCCGTAAACATCGCTTACTCCACCAGCGTCGGGTTTTCATCCACCACCCACGGGAGCCCCCACTTGTTGAGCGCGTCCATAAACGGATCGGGATCAAGCTCCTCAAGATTGTAGACGCCAGGCTTCCTCCACTCGCCGTTCATCACGAGCATCGCGCCTATCATAGCGGGCACGCCTGTTGTATAGGATATTGCCTGAGATCCTACCTCCTTATAGCACTCCTGATGATCGCAGATGTTGTAGATGTATATTGACTTTTCCTTTCCATCCTTAACTCCGGTAAAGATGCAGCCGATGTTCGTCTTCCCTACCGTGCGCGGACCGAGCGACGCCGGATCAGGCAAAAGCGCCTTCAAAAACTGTATCGGTACTATCTCCCTGCCCTCGTACATAACCGGCTCTGTGCCGAGCATTCCTACGTTTTCAAGGCACTTCATGTGCGTTAAATAGCTCTGACCGAAGGTCATGAAGAAGCGAATCCTTTTAACTCCGGGGATGTTTTTGGCAAGCGACTCTATCTCCTCATGGTGCAGAAGGTACATGTCCTTTTTGCCGACGCCGTCAAAATCGTACTCACGCTTTATCTCCATCGGCTTTGTCTCGACCCAGTGTCCGTCCTCCCAATAGGAGCCGTTTGCGGAAACCTCGCGAAGGTTTATCTCGGGGTTGAAATTGGTGGCAAACGGATATCCGTGGTCGCCGCCGTTGCAGTCAAGTATGTCTATATAGTGGATCTCATCAAAATAATGCTTCAAAGCGTACGCTGAGAACACGCTTGTAACGCCCGGATCAAAGCCGCTTCCAAGCAAAGCCGTAAGACCCGCGTCCTTAAATTTATCCTGATACGCCCACTGCCATGAATAATCAAAGTATGCGGTAAAGCCCTCCTCGCGGCACCTTTTCTCGTAAACGCTGCGCCACTCCGGGTCGGAGGTGTTCTCCGCCTCGTAGTTCGCCGTGTCCACATAGTTTACTCCCGCTCTGAGGCAGGCGTCCATTATAGTAAGATCCTGATACGGCAGCGCAAGATTCAAAACCACCTCGGGCTTGAAGCTGCTGATAAGCTTTATAAGCTCTTCTGTATTATCCGCATCGACACGCGCCGTGGATATTTTCGCCTTTGTCTTTTTTTCGTCCTCGAGCTTTTTCTTAAGAGCGTCGCACTTGGATACCGTGCGGCTCGCTATCATTATCTCGTCAAACACCTCGTAATTTGCGGCGCACTTCTGAATGGCAACACTCGCAACTCCGCCGCAGCCTATTACCAATAATTTTCCCATAAAGCCTTCTCCCTTTCAGATTTATTTTTGCAGAGCCAGTATAAGCTCCCTTACGACCTTGCAGGCAACCGCGGTAGAAGCGCCGCTCTGATCGTAATGAGGACTGAGCTCGTTTACATCGCATGCCACCACATTTGCCGAGCCGCAAACCGTCATGATCGCGTTAAGCAGCTCCATAAAGCCGACGCCTCCAGCCTCCGGGGTCCCGGTTCCGGGGAAGACCGACGGGTCGAGTATGTCAAGGTCGATAGTAAAGTACACCGGCGTACTGCCAAGCGCCCTGACAGTTTCCTCAAGTCCCTCAAAGCCAAACCTATGCATGTCGGTGTGACCGTTTGACGACCACACAAACTCGCTCCTGTCTCCCGAGCGTATGCCGAACTGATGTATCCTTCCGTCGCCGACGAGGTCATGACACCTTTTTATCACGCAGGCGTGGGAAAGCTCTGCCCCGAGATATTCCTGACGCAAATCGGCGTGCGCGTCAAAGTGTATTATCTGCACGTCGGGGTGCTTCTTGTACACCTCGCGGAACATTCCGAGCGTTACAAGGTGCTCTCCGCCTATCATAATCGGCAGCTTGTCGTCAAGAAGTATGCGCGCCGCTCTGTCGGATATCTGCTCCAGCGCTATTTCGCTCGAGCCCATGCAAAGCTCAATATCGCCGCTGTCGAACACCTTGCAGTCGGCAAGGTCTTTGTCCTGATAGGGGCTGTATGTTTCGAGTCCATATGACTCGCTTCTTATTGCGTGGCTCGCGAATCTTGTTCCGGGGCGGAAAGAGGTGGTGGAGTCAAACGGAGCTCCGAAAAGCACGATATCCGAGTCCTCATATTCGCAGTCGCAGGCTATAAATGTTTCTATATTTTTCTCAAGCATATTATCCCTCTTTCAATAATCAGTCCGGAATATTCTCAACGTCTTCAAGCATTCTTTCCACATAGGCGGGCAGCGCAAAGCAGCCTCTGTGGAGGTTTGTGGTGTAGTACCTTGTTTCTATGTTTAATGACTTCCACTTCTTCGCCCTGAGATCCTTTACAGGATGATAGCCTTTTGACGCGAAGCCGAAAAGCCAGTAGCCGGACGGATAGGATGGTATATGCGCCTGATAGACCCTGCTTATAGGAAAGCTCTCGACTATGCGCTTGTGAGCCTTCTGGGTCTCCAGCCTGTCCTCGTCATAAAACGGGCTCTGGTGCTGGTTTACCATTATGCCGTCGTCCTTGAGCGCCTTGTAGCAGCTTCCGTAAAATTCCCTCGACAAAAGGCTCTCTCCGGGTCCGTAAAATCCGGCGGAGTCAACTATTATAACATCGTACTCGTTCTCTATATGCCTTATAAACCTCAGCGAATTGTCAGAATATATGGTGACCTTTGGGTCTGTAAGCCCGCTCGCGCTGAATGGCAGATACTTCATGCAAGCTTCTACTACGCCCTCGTTCACCTCGACCATGTCTATCTGCTCAATGTCAGGATACTTTAAAAGCTCACGCACCACACCTCCGTCTCCCGCTCCGAAAACAAGTATCTTTCTCGGGTCGGGGTGCACAGCCATCGGAACATGAGTCATCATCTCATGATATATAAACTCGTCTCTTTCGGTAGTGATGATATAGCCGTCAACCGTCAGAAACCTTCCAAACTCCGGTGATTCAAATATATCAAGGCGTATATATTCATTTTCCTCGCTGTAAAGCTGCCTGTTCACCTGCACCGAGAGTTTGACGCTCGGCGTGTGCATCTCAGAAAACCAAAATTCCATCTAAACGCTTCCTTTCAAAGCCTCTCCTTTATTACGTTGAGCCTTTCCACCTTTTCATCCTCGGGTCCGGTAATGGAACAGCCCTTTTCCTTGGCATAAAGAATGTAGTCGATTATCTCTCTTGTTATCCTCTCGCCGGGGGCAAGTATCGGTATTCCGGGGGGATAGCACATGACGAACTCGGTGCATATCCTGCCCTCCGTCTGCTCTATCGGTATCATCTCCTCCTTAGCTGAGTAAAACGCCTCCTGAGGAGTCATTACCACCTGCGGGGAAATATACTCTCTGTCCAAAAGACCGGTCTTGTCGCGCTGATACCTGCGGCGTATGTCGTGGAGCGCGCTGACAAGCCTTTCCGTTTCCCTCATCCTGTCGCCTATGGAAATGTACGCGAGAATGTTCCCTATATCTCCGAGCTCCACCTGTATGTCGTACTCGTCACGAAGAAGGTCATATACCTCTATGCCAGCAAGTCCTATGTCGAGAGTGTAAACCGTCAGCTTGGTAGTGTCAAAATCATAGACGCTGTCGCCGTTGATAAGCTCCTCGCCGTAGGCGTAATAGCCGCCTATCTTGTTTATCTCGGTTCTCGCATAATCCGCGATTCTCTCTACCTCGGCAAACGCCTCCTTGCCCCTTATCGCAAGGTTTCTGCGGGATATATCAAGGCTCGCAAGCAAAAGATAGGACGCGCTCGTCGTCTGCGTCAGGTTTATTACCTGCCTTACATATCCAGGACTTACGCCGGGTCCCGTGAGCAGAAACGAGCTCTGCGTCAGGCTTCCTCCCGACTTGTGCATACTCACGCTCGCCATATCCGCTCCCGCCGCCATCGCGCTTATAGGCATGTCCTCGCCGAAATAAAAATGCGTTCCGTGTGCCTCGTCAACAAGCACCATCATGTTATGAGAGTGCGCAAGCTCCACTATTTTTTTGAGGTTTGAGCATATGCCGTAATAAGTAGGGTTATTCACCAGTATTGCGACGGCGTCAGGGTTCTCCTCTATCGCTTTTTCAACCTGAGATATCTTCATCCCAAGGGCTATGCCGAGCTTTTTATCCACATCCGGGTTGACATAGATGGGAGTCGCTCCGTTTATGACCAGCGCGTTGATGACGCTCCTGTGTACGTTTCTTGGGAGTATTATCTTCTCTCCCTTTTTGCTCGCCGTCAAAACCATGGATTGAACCGCAGAGGTAGTGCCTCCCACCATCAAAAACGCGTACGCCGCGCCGAACGCCTCGGCGGCAAGCTCCTCCGCTTCCTTTATGACCGATACCGGGTGGCAAAGGTTATCAAGCGGCTTCATTGAGTTTACGTCAAGCTCCACGCATTGCTTTCCAAATAGCCTTACAAGCTCCGGGTTCCCTCTTCCCCTCTTGTGTCCGGGCACATCAAAGGGAACGACCCTGTTTTTTCTGAACTCCTCGAGCGCCTCGTATATCGGCGCCCTGTACTGATTTCCCATCTCATGTCTCCTTAAAAATGATAAAAATGCAAACCGGTCACAAAAAAAGACGAAAAGCAAGCGTCTAACCTGTTTTTCGTCACTTAATCCTAAAAATATAAAAGCATGTCCCAAAATGCCGGCGGCTTACAAACGACAAAAACCGACATTCAGAAAGCACGGTACCCGAACAATGCCGGACGCTTTTTAACGTCCGCTTGTCAGCGCCTTACTTTAAGCATCTGTACATGGACACAACCGCATGGATATCCAGAGTCTATATAGCAAATATTTCGCTTTTACTACTCTTATTGACCGTTTTACAAGTTAGGGCGAATATACGCCGGTTTATAGTGACCAACTTAAAAACTGAGCATAACGCTCAACGATGAAACACCTTTCACTGTTCATCATTTATCAACAGCGCGACTTTGCCGCGCTCGGCAGTTGACCGGCTCCCGAAAAAGCGTTTTGGGGCGACGGTCAAATAAAATACTCACCTGGAAGACCTCTAAGAGATACCTATTTAGTTTCCCATTAAGCTAAAGTTATCATAATCGCAGGGGTTTGTCAACCTGTTTTTGATTAACACATAGTTAAATAAATAAAAATTGCCTTTTCCATCCCAATTAAAGGCAAAAAAGCAAAAACGCACCCGGCAAAGGGTGCGTTCTCATCAATAATTACAGCCGTTTTTCACAGGCGGCGCCATTTTATTACAGCTCGTTTCCGTCCTCATCATAGTTTGTAATATTCTCGGATATCATCTTGCCTGATTCGTCGTACTCCCTCTCGGTCACGCTCTCAAGATACTCTCCGCCGTCAGCCGAAACATACTTTTCCTCCCTAAACTTGTGCTCGCTTCCGTCCGAGTAGTAGCTCTGAGTGCCTTTGTAGGTGATTGTTTCGCCGGTTTCGGAGTCAATAACTATATTTTTCCAGCTTGAGCTTTCGGTGACGGTCCCATCGCCGAAGTTGATCTCAGAATAGAAGCTTCCGTTGTCGACAACTCTGTAGGTTATCAGCTTCTCGACCGCCAGCACGCCGATAACAGCCTCATAGCCGGTAAGCTCCTCGTCCTCGCCATAGGAAGCGCTAAGAGTTCCGACCGCCTTTGTCATCTCCTCGTCGGTGCAGACATAGAAATTTCGTTGAACCACCTTGTCCCCTTCGCTGACATTGCTTACCACCCTGACATAGTATCCGGGAAGGTTTACGCCGTAGGAGGTGTTAAATCCTTCGACCCCCGCTTCATTTTCGACGGGGAGCTCGTTATCTATCGGCTCGGAGCCGCAGCCGCAAAGGCATACAAGGCTGACCGCCATAAGCACGGCGACACATATCGCAAATTTGATTTTTAACATACTCATCTTCCGTTCTAATTATATATCTGGGAGCCTTGTCCCGTAAAACTCATGAGCTGTGCGACTAAGCCTGTAAGCCGAGTTCTGTCGAGTACGGCAATCTATCTACCCCTTGCGTCGCCGCAAGGATCAAGCCACCTTTAACAGCGTATCCGCCGAGCAGACGTTATGATACGCTGAACCAATCGGTGTTGCACCGGATAGGGTTTACACGACAGCGCGGTCTCCCGCGCTTCGGTGAGCTCTTACCTCGCCTTTCCATCCTTACCACTTTCGCGGCGGTTTATTTCTGTTGCACTTTCCCTAAGGTCGCCCTCGGCTGATGTTATCAGCTACCCTGCTCTGTGGTGCTCGGACTTTCCTCATCTGCCGCAAAGGCGGCATCCGCTGCCGTATAGCTTACTCGCAAGCTCATACATTTTACAATAATTATTTCCCGATGTCAACCATATTATCGGCTTTTCGCCGTTTTTAGTCCTATTTAACGCTTTTTGTGATAGCTGTGTGATATAAAATACGGAAAAATTTCTCCGAAAATAATATTGACATTCTGGATTCGCAAGAATATAATCAAGTCGTTAATTATTAACTATTAAATTATTGCGGAGGGAATGGTCATATTGGATAACAACAGCCGGCGTGAAAAGTACAGAAAATGCATCCACCTGTTTCTGAAGTGCAACCGTCTCCACCACGCGCTCATTGAAAGCAAGGTCAGCGCGCTCGGACTTCATCGCAGTCAGCACACCATGCTGCTCACGATCAACCACATAGGAAACATCTCGCAGAAGGAGCTTGCGCAGTCGATGGAAATATCCCCGGCGGCGGTGACAGTCACACTTAAAAAGCTTGAGGCTCAGGGCTACATAGAAAGAAGATCATCGTCAAGCGACTCAAGGGTAAACAACATCACCATAACCGAAAAGGGCAGGGAGATAATCGAAAAAACCACCAAAATCTTTGACGAGGTGGATGAACAGACCTTCAGAGGCTTTACAGAGGAGAAGCTGGAGCGGCTATACGAAGCCCTTAACCAGCTATCTCAGGATCTCCAGAGCGTACACAAATCGCTCAGGGAAAAATCAGAGCACGTCTGCGGACATCGCATCGCTTCTGAAAACGGCGATTAGCGCGTTGCGTTCAGGTCTATATCACACAGATATTCACACTAAATACTCCAAGGGAGGCACTAAAAATTGAAGACATGGTATAAATATATCAAGCCCTATCTTCCCTTCTTTATCATCACACCGCTCTGCATGCTCGTCGAGGTCGTCGGAGAGGTAATAATGCCGAAGCTGCTCGCAGTCGTTATCGACAGCCAGACAGCGGGCGATCTGACCATTACAAGAAGCCTTCTTGTAATGCTTGGAATAATCGGATGCGCTTTGATGATGATGGCGGGCGGAATCGGAGGCTCATACTTCGGAGCGAAGGCTTCGGTAAACTTCGCCGCCGATCTGAGACAAGACGTCTTTGAAAAGGTACAAAGATTTTCATTCGCCAACATAGACAAGTTTTCCACCGGCTCACTTGTGACAAGGCTTACAAACGATGTTACCCAGATGCAGAACTTTGTCAACATGCTTTTGAGAATGGCGTTCAGAGCGCCCGGAATGCTTATAGCCGCGCTCATAATGTCGATATCCCTCCAGCCGAGGCTCTCTGTCACCTTCGCGGTGGCGGTGCCTGTGCTCCTTATCTCGGTAGGAGCGATAATATTCGTCGGCTTCTCAAGGTTCGGACTGGTTCAGAAAAAAATCGACCGTCTCAACTCGATAGTGCAGGAAAACGTCACGAATGTCCGCGTCGTAAAGAGCTTCGTGCGCGAGGACTTTGAGATAGAAAAATTTGCGGGCGCGAACGGCGACCTCAAAAAGGCCGGCATACGCGCGGTGAGCGTTATGATATTCATGTCCCCTGTCACCACGCTCATAATGAATGTCACCGTCCTGTTCATCATCTATTTCGGCGGTCAGTTCGTTTATGACGGAAACATGGACGTGGGAGACCTCTCGATGTTCGTCACCTACTCCACTCAGATACTCTTCTCGCTTATGATGGTGTCAATTCTGTTCATGATATCCTCAAGGGCTATGGCGTCCGCCAAGCGTATTCGCGAGGTGCTTGACGAGCAGCCCGACATCTCAGACGAAAACGCCGCTCAGCCCGAGCTTACCGTCCAGAACGGCGAGGTAGAGTTTAAAAACGTCACCTTCAGATACTATAAAAACTCGGACGAAAGCGTGCTCGACAACATCAACCTGAAAATTCCGGCAAAATCGGTAGTAGGAATAATCGGCTCCACCGGCTGCGGAAAGACAACGCTCGTATCAATGATCGCCCGACTTTACGACCCCGACTGCGGCGAGGTTTTAGTTGACGGCGTGAACGTAAAGGACTACTCGCTTTATAACCTGCGCGAGGGAATAGGCATGGTGCTCCAGAACAACACTCTGTTCTCGGGAACAATAGAGGAAAATCTGCGCTGGGGCGATGAAAACGCCACGGAGGAGGAGATCAGGAGCGCCGCCCGGAGCGCTCAGGCGGATAAATTCGTAAGCTCCTTCAAAGACGGCTACATGACCGAAATAGATCAAGGCGGAACAAACGTCTCCGGAGGTCAGAAGCAGCGTCTTTGCATCGCGAGGGCTCTGCTTAAAAAGCCGAAGGTTCTGATACTCGATGACTCCACCAGCGCCGTAGATACCGCTACAGAGGCGCAGATAAGAGAAGCGTTCAGAAACGAGCTTGCCGGCTCTACAAAGATAATCATAGCCCAGAGGATTTCCTCCGTTAAGGACGCCGACATGATAGTTGTCATGAACGAGGGCAAAATCACCGGTATCGGCAAGCATGACGAGCTGATGCGGACAAACGAGGCGTACCAGGAGATCTATTACTCCCAGAACGACGCAGAAAGAAAGGGGGCGTAAAGCGGATGGCAAGAGATTTAAGCGCGCTCCAGAAGCAGTATAACAGCTCCGCCTCCGCTCAAAGAAGAGGTCCGGGAGGCCCCGGCGGACCGAGAGGTCACATGGGCGGAATGGGCGGAAAAAGCTCCCTTAAAAACGCGAGAAAAACTATCACAAGGATTTTAGGCTACCTCGCCAAATACAAGCTCAGGATATTCGTAGTGCTTTTGTGCATGCTCGCAAACACCCTTGCGTCGCTCTGCGGCTCCTACCTCCTGGCTCCGATAATCAACAAGCTCACCCTTGCCGTGACCGGCGAGGAACAGCCGATGAGCAACATAGAAAGACTCGCGGACAACATAATATCCCGCTTCACAGGAGCAGTAAACACCGCAGTAAGAAGCGAGATGATGAGCTATATCCTTACGGTAATAGTGATATTCGCGGTAGTGTACCTTGTTGGAATACTCACCTCATATATCCAGGCAAGGCTTATGCTCTCGATATCCCAGAAGACCATCGAGTCCCTTCGAAACGACCTGTTTTCAAAGCTGCAGCGCCTGCCTATAAGGTATTTTGACTCGAACCCCACCGGCGAGATAATGTCCCGCTTCACAAACGATATCGATAACATAGATATGATGATAAATAACTCCCTCACCTCGATCATATCCGGAACGGTATCGCTTATCGGCACGTTTGTGTTCATGATAACAACAAACTGGCTGCTCACCCTTGTTACCGTGGTCTTTATCCCGATATTCACCTTCGGCGGGAGCGCGATAGCCAAGGCGTCCTCAAAATACTACAGCGGTCAGCAGGCTGCCCTCGGAGCTATAAACGGCTACACCGAGGAGACCGTAACCGGCCAGAAGGTAGTAAAGGTGTTTAATCACGAGGATACCTGCGTCGAAGAGTTCAGGCTGCTCAATCAGGATATGAGGAACAAGCAGCTCAGAGCGCAGTTCTGGGGCTCGGCAATGGGACCTATCATGGGAAACACCTCGCAGATATCCTATGGCGTCACGATCGGCGTAGGAGGAATACTCATGGTGCTCGGACATCTCTCGACAGGCGCTCTTACGGTGTTCGCAAACTACTCCAAGCAGTTCTCGATGCCTATAAACAACATCTCCCAGCAGACAGCCACTATCTTCGCCGCTCTTGCGGGAGCCGAGAGAGTGTTTGAGGTAATGGACAAGGAGCCCGAGGTCGCCGACTCTGAAAACGCGCTCGACTGCCCGATAAGAGGCGACGTAGTGCTTAAAGATGTCACCTTCGGCTACAACCCCGACAAGACAGTTCTCAAGCATATCAGCCTGTACGCAAAGCCGGGACAGAAAATCGCGTTCGTCGGCTCTACCGGCGCGGGCAAAACTACGGTTACGAACCTGCTTAACCGCTTCTATGACATTTCAGACGGCGAAATACTTATCGACGGCAGAAATATCAAGGAATACAAGCGCGCGTTCCTGCGCCGGAATATCGCGATGGTGCTTCAGGACACCCACCTGTTCACCGGAACGGTCAAGGACAATATACGCTACGGCAGACTGGATGCCACCGACGAGGAAATAGTAGCGGCGGCAAAAACCGCAAGCGCGCACTCCTTCATCATGCGCCTTGAGCACGGCTACGACACCGTTCTTGAAAGCGACGGCGCTAACCTGTCGCAGGGTCAGAGACAGCTTCTCAATATCGCGAGAGCCGCCCTGTCAAACGCTCCGATACTCGTCCTCGACGAGGCGACGTCGTCGGTAGACACCAGAACCGAGCGGCATATCGAGCACGGCATGGATAGGCTTATGAAAAACCGTACAACCTTCGTTATCGCCCACCGTCTTTCCACCGTCCGCAACGCCAACGCCATTATGGTGCTTGAAAACGGCGAGATAATCGAGCGCGGCGACCACGATGACCTCCTTGCCCAAAAGGGAAGGTACTACGAGCTGTATACCGGCGTAAAGGAGCTGGACTAAAGCCCGCGCGCCGCAAGCTGAAAAGACAAATAAAAAAACAGGCTGCCTCCCGGGCTTTCGGGCAGGCAGCCTGTTTTCATAGCTGTGCGGCTTTCGAGAATACAACTGGGACAGCTCCGTCTGACACCTCCGTCATTCCTCAGGCGGGATGATGGTGTAGCCGAGCTTTTCGGCGTGCTTAAGGGTCTGCTCGCCCTCGAAGCTCATGGTCACCTCGACGCTGTTTATCATGTTCACAACAACAGGTATCTCATCCTCGCTGTCAAGATTGAACCATATGCACAGGCTGAAGAAATCGTCGTAGACCGCGTACTTGGGCAGCCCGTCGAGGAAGTAGACCTGCATTGTCCTGCCCTTGGCGTCGGTGTAGGTCTCGTGGTCGTACTTTGAAAGATTGTCCTCCGACGAGGAATTTATAAGGCTGTACGGGTCGAGCCACGGATACTCGGCGAGGAAAAAGACCGACTCGGTCATGGGCTGATTGGCAAACATAGTGGTGTAATCGAATATGTCTATCTCCACCGGAAGGGGCCCGTCGTATATCGGGATGCCGGTGAGCTGGTTCTCAAAATATGTATTGTCCTCCTCATAGAACCTAAAGCCCGTCCAGCCCTTGGGCGCCATCACCGAGCGCCTCAGGTCGTGAAAATTATACGCTATTTCCTCATAGCCGGAATAGTCGCAATCAATGGTATTGTCCCTGAAAATCGTGACCTCCCTGCCCTGCGGTCTGTCGCTCACATCCGGGATAGCTATCTTCTGAGGCTCGGCGGCCGCCGGCTCGGTTTCCCGGGGTTCCTCTGTCAATACCTCGGTGGCGCTTTCGGCGGTGTCCTCCGCCTCAGAGCCGGACGGCAGGTCGGTTACCTGCCCGACGTCGGTCACATCGCCGTTTTTCTGCTCAGCGTCCGCGCAGCCGCACAGAATAAGTGCCGCCGCAAATAGGACTGATAATACGCGCTTCATACCTTTTAGCCTCCTGCAAGCAAACGCTTAATCAAAACTTGGTAAAACCGATATATCCGCCCGCGCCCTGCGCCTAAAGTCTTAAAAACAGCCGAACCGGGCGTTCCCGATTCGGCTTTGGCTGTGCGGAAATTGACTTAGATGACGCCAAGCTGACCCGTCGGGCAACAACAAAAAAATGGCGCTGAACCCCGTCAAACCGGATACAGCGCCATACTGGTGAAGATAATAGGACTCGAACCTATGACCCCCTGCACGTCAAGCAGGTGCTCTACCAGCTGAGCTATACCTTCATTTGTGATAACATGGTACATTATACTACAGCTTAGCGCGTTTGTCAATACAAAGATCAAAAACCGCCGGAGCTATTGTCCGGCGGGCTCTGCGGCCATAGCATCTGCAAGGCGCTCGCGACAGCGGCTTTCGAGTCTTTCCCTTACATCCTTAGGAGACACTCCGAGAGCAAAGCCAAGCTCCCCGCAAATCATATCCCTTGCTATCTTCATAAATTTCATGTCTGCCGCGGAGACATTTTTCTTGACGCACGCGAGCTCGCGCTGCTTTCTCTGCACATGCTTCACTATTGATATCAGCTTCCTGCACTCGTATGTTCGCACAAGGCTCTTATAGAACGCGGCAGCCTCCTTTGAATCAGGCGGCACGTCCAGCCTTGACGGCATATGCGGCATCTCGCTTATAAGCTCTTTTGCGGTCTCGGCGTCCATAGCGGGGCGCATCGGGATAAGAGAATCTATGGGAGCGTATATCCTGCCGCTTTTGTAAACAGGCATCAGTGTATAGTATTCCTTGGTACTGTCAAGCCCCGCAATATTCGGGTGACCTATCTGCTCTACCCTGCATACTCCTTCGCTTCCGTATACAACATATTCATCCACGCTAAAATTCAATTTTCTCACCAAATCCTTTCCCGCGTCGATCATTAAATATGCTTTAACATGAAATTATAATAATATTATTTATCATGTTTATTGTATCAGATTTTTTCTGAAAATGTAAGTGTTGTTGAAAAACTTTTAAAAAATCCGTAGGATTATACAATCTCACCCTCCCACGAATCGTCGAATTTTGACAGTCTGCCGCCTCAAAAAGCTGTTTTGGTTGCAAAAAAACGGGAAAGCTGTTATACTTAAAGCCTAAAGGATGTGGTAATATGTCGACATGGGATAAAAAATACTGCGAGCTTCTGACCGAGATCATAAACAACGGCGTCGAGGTCGCCAATAGAACCGGCGTCAACTCGGTCAAGATCCCCGCGTGGCATTTTTCTTTGGATCTGGGGCTTGAGTTCCCGATCCTTACAACCAAGCAGGTGTTCATTCGTCAGGCAGTGCTTGAAATGCTCTGGATATACCAGGCGCAGTCAAACGACGTCAGATGGCTCAAAGACAGAAACGTTCACATATGGGACGAATGGGAGATAGACCGTGAGGGCTTCTGGAACGCTACTCAGCTTCTCCCCGACGGCAAGGGCGGGCTTACAAGACAAGAGGTTCACAGGAGCTTCGGAAAAGAATGGGCGCACACAATAGGAACCGCCTACGGCTATATAGTGAATAAATTTCAGCTTACTCAGCGCCTCATAGACAAGCTCAAAAACAACCCCTCCGACAGGCGCATGGTGATGTCGCTGTGGCAGGACGACTACCTTGAGACGGCTGTGCTTCCATCCTGCGTATGGAGCAGCGAGTGGGACGTCACCGACGGCAGGCTGAGCGCCTGGGTGCATCAGCGAAGCTGCGACGTTCCTCTCGGATTGCCGTTCAATGTCACCCAGTACGCTGTTCTTCTTTACATGCTCGCGCAGGTCACAGGTTTAAAGCCCGGCACTCTTGACTGGTCGATAAAGGACGCTCATGTGTATGTAAACCAGCTTGAAGGCGTCAGGGAGCAGCTAAAACGGTTCGGCGAGCAGGGCGACCTGCCTGCCCCAAGGCTTTGGCTCAACCCGGAGGTCACCGACTTCTTTAAGTTCGATAACTCAGCCGAGTGCAAAGACGTCAGGCTTGAAGGCTACAGGCATATGGGAAAGATAGCTTTCCCGATAGCGCAGTGAGGAGGCAGCCATGATTAAAATAATTGCGGCAGTAGGAAAAAACAACGAATTGGGAAAAAACAACTCCCTTATGTGGAGCCTTCCGGGAGACATGAGGTTTTTCAGGGCTCAGACCTCGGGCTCGACCGTGATAATGGGCAGGCTGACCTATGAGTCGATAGGAAGACCACTTCCCAAGAGGCGCAATATCGTGATATCCGGGCAGGAAGGGCTGAAAATCGAGGGAGCGCAGGTATATAAATCCCTTGAGGACGCTCTAAAAGCCTGTGAGGGCGAGCAGAACGACGTTTACATAATAGGCGGAGCGAGGGTCTACTCCGAGGCGCTCGGGTATGCGGATGAAATCATCCTTACCGAGATAGACGGCGAGTTCCCCGGGGCGGACGTTTTCTTCCCCGAGTTTGATAAAAGCCTTTATTCAAAAGAAATACTCGGCTCGGGCTGCGACAATGGGCTCAGCTACACACATGCGGCATACAAAAGGGTGAAATAGAAAACGGCGCTTCCCGCTGCCGTGAATAATCAAAAATCCCCCAAGGGTTTAAAACCTTTGGGGGATTATTCCTGCCTGCTCAGGCCATTGACGGGATCACACCGCGAACAGCATCCTGCCGTAGGTGGGATAAGGCCAGTACTTCTCGCCGACAAGCGATTCTATCTCGTCACCGACTGTCCTGAGCCTCGCCATAGCAGGGATAATGGTCTCCTTATAGTAATCCGCAAGCCGCTGATCCTCTGTCTCGGGAGCGGACGCCACAAGCTCCTCAAGAGAACGCATCTTCTTATACATTCCGGTGGACAGCGAGGTGAGGTTCTTTATCATGTCCTCCTCAAAGCCGCACTCGACATCCGCTATGCTCCTCGCGCAGGACACCGCCTCCGCCATCTTTCTCACATAGGTCGAAACAGCGGGAAGAATGTCCTTTTTGGTCATCTCGATCATGGTAAGCGCCTCGATCTTGATTATCTTGCAGTAATTCTCGATCTTTATGACATACCTTGACTCCATCTCAGCTCTCGAGTAAACTCCCTGCCTCTCAAAGAGCTCCACATTCGGCTTGTCGCAGTAGTGTATGAGCGCGTCCGGAGTGGTTGGAAGATTGTGAAGCCCGCGGCGCTCTGCCTCTTCTACCCATTCCTTGCTGTAGCCGTCGCCGTTGAAGATTATGTTCTTGTTCTCAAGAATGGTCTTTCTTATCAGGTCGTGAACAGCCGACTCAAAGTTCTCGGCTCCCTCAAGCTCAGCATAGAACCTATCCAGCTCGTCAGCCACAATGGTGTTCAGCACCGTAGTGGGCACTGCTATCGACTGGCTTGAGCCGGGACTGCGGAACTCAAACTTATTTCCGGTAAACGCGAATGGGCTTGTTCTGTTGCGGTCGGTTGTGTCTTTTAGGAATTTCGGAAGAACATCTACGCCTATCTGCATATCGGTGCGCTTTGAGCCGAAGTATCTTCTCTCCTCGCAGATTGCGTCGAGGATTTCGGTAAGCTCGTCTCCTAAGAATATGGATATTATAGCGGGAGGCGCCTCGTTTGCTCCGAGACGGTGATCGTTTCCGGCAGACGCCACCGATATCCTGATAAGATCCTGATACTCGTACACGCCCTTGATTACCGCTGAGAGAAACAGAAGGAACTGCATATTCTCGGCGGGAGTGCTTCCGGGTTCAAAGAGGTTTACGCCCTCGGCGGTGCTCAGCGACCAGTTGTCATGCTTTCCGGAGCCGTTTATTCCCTCAAAGGGCTTTTCGTGCAAAAGACACTTGAAGCCGTGCTTGTGCGCCACCTTTCTTAAAAGCTCCATTGTGAGCTGATTATGGTCGGACGCTATGTTCGCTGTGGTAAATATCGGCGCGAGCTCATGCTGCGACGGAGCCACCTCGTTGTGCTCAGTCTTCGCCATCACGCCCACCTTCCACAGCTCTACGTCAAGGTCTCTCATAAAGCTCTGTATCCTCGTCCTGAGCATACCATAGTAGTGATCCTCAAGCTCCTGACCCTTAGGCGGCTTTGCTCCGAACAGCGTCCTGCCGGTAAAGATAAGGTCCTTTCTTGCGGCATACATCCTTCTGTCTATAAGAAAGTATTCCTGCTCAGGTCCGCAGGTAGCTATTACACGTTTAGTCTCATGACCGAACAGCTTAAGTATCCTTACTGCCGAGCGGCTTACCGCCTCCATCGACCTTAAGAGCGGAGTCTTTGTGTCAAGAGCCTCGCCGCTGTAAGAACAGAAGGCGGTGGGTATGTAAAGAGTCTCGTTCTTGATGAACGCATAGGAGGTCGGATCCCATGCGGTGTAGCCCCTCGCCTCAAAGGTAGCGCGAAGTCCTCCCGACGGGAAGGAAGAAGCGTCAGACTCGCCCTTTATCAGCTCCTTGCCATGGAACTTCAAAATCGGCTTGCCGCCGTCCTCTCCGCACAGAAAGCTGTCGTGCTTCTCCGCGGTAACGCCGGTAAGAGGCTGGAACCAGTGTGTAAAATGCGTTGCTCCTCGCTCTATCGCCCATTCCTTCATTGCTTCAGCGATCTGATTGGCTATTGCCGGGTCGAGCGGAGTTCCTGCGTCAATAGTTTTATGCAGCTCCTCGTAGACATCCGGCGCGAGCATTTTTTTCATGACATGGTCGTTAAATACCTCGCAGCCGAAATTTTCGATAATATTATTAGGCATATATCCTCCCGAGCATATAAAATCATTCTTCAGCATTATATACCATCTTTGCGCGTTTGTCACCATAACCGCGCGAAAATCGACGCTCTGTCAAAATAGGGAGCTAAAAAGAGCAAATTATTTTGCGTATTCAACAAGCTTTGAGCTGTCAAGCTTGTCAAACTTCTCGATAAATCCGCTGAGCTCGCCGGCTATCACCTTCACTCCGCCCTCAGAATCAGACTCAATGTTAAGAGGCATCAGCGGCTCGTGAAGAGAAAGTCTCAAAAGGAACCAGCCGTCTCCGTGAGCCTTGTCAAGGTTTACCCTTACTCCCTCATGGTTGTCGGGGGCAAGCGTCCAGCCGGTCTGCTTAGCAGCGTATTTTTCAAGCTCGGAAATGATGTTATTTCCGTAGGGCTTAAAGTCCTCAAGCGCTATATTCATCCTGAACTCCATGCTCTCCTTCGGCTCCTTGAGGGTATCTATGAGCGAATGAAGGGTATAGCCCATCTTTACTCCCCTTGAAAGCTCGATTATGAGCTTCGTGACAATGTACGCTCCGTCGTCGAGGAAGTAATTTTCCTTGAACGCTCCGTGTCCGGAGGTCTCAATGGCGAGCTGGCTGTCTACGCCCTCGTTATTCAGCCTTATCGCCTCGTTTATTACGTTGCGGTAGCCGCGCTTGAATCTGTGATGAACGCCGCCCTTTTCAGCTATAAATTCGGCAAGCCCGGAGGAGGTTACCGAATCGGTTACTATCGTCGTTCCGGGATGATCCCTTAAAAGCATAGCGGAAAGCATTGCTATGAGCCTGTTGCGGTTGAGCTCGCTGCCGTCGCTCAATACCGCGCCGGCTCTGTCTACATCCGTGTCAAAGATTATTCCGAGGTCTGCGCCCGACTCCCTGACCGCTTCGGTAATGCTCGCCATGGCTTCCTCGTTTTCAGGATTGGGTATGTGATTCGGGAAGCTTCCGTCCGGTTCAAGATACCTCGAGCCGGTTATGTCCGCTCCGAGAGGCTTTAAAACCTTCTCGGCATAGAAGCCGCCGGCGCCGTTTCCGGCGTCAACAACTATTTTAAGTCCCTCAAGAGGCTTTTGGGAGCCGCAAGCGCTTATTATCATGTCGGCGAGCCTCTTTGAATAAACGCTCATAAACTCCGCCTTGGCTATCCCGGCAGGCTCAAGTCCGGTGTGCTCGTCGCTCTCGGCAAGGGCTATCATTTCCTTTATGTCCGACGCCTCAACTCCTCCATCGGGGGTGAAGAACTTATAGCCGTTGCGGTTATAGGGCAGGTGGCTTGCTGTAACCATCACCGCGCCGTCAAACATATAGCCCTCCGTTTTAGTCGTCATAAACATGGCGGGGGTGCTGGCCATGCCCATGTCGGTGACCTTTATGCCCTCTTTAGCCATTTCGGTGGCTATCCAGCCCAAAAGCTTCTCGCCTGAAAGCCTTGAGTCCCTGCCGACCGCTACTCTGAGGTCAGACTTGCCCGCTCTTTTTATAAGCCAAAGGGCAAAGCCCCTGCCTATATCCCTGCAAGCCTCCTCGGTGAGGTTTACCTGCTGACCCGGTACGCCTTCAATCGCTATGCCTCTGATGTCGCTTTCATTTCTGAGCTTGGAATAATTCTTCATTCATATCACCTTTCTTAATTTTAGTTACATAATTCAGAGATTTGCCACGCTGACCGAGCCGCCATTCACCGTCACGCTGTAAGGCGACTCCTGCTCAAATACCATCTCATCGGTTATTCCGTCTATAGCGGCGAGGGTTACCCTGCCGCCCTGATTGGCTGTCAGCTTGGCGTACGTTACCCTGCCGTTTTCCCAGTCTATATCAACGGTGATATCTCCTATCGCCTTGAGCCCCCTTACGCTGCCCTTTGACCACGCCCTTGGAAGCGCGGGAAGAAGCACAATAGTGCCGTGCTGGCTCTGAAGGAGCATCTCGGCGATTCCTGCCGTTCCCCCGAAGTTTCCGTCTATCTGGAACGGCGGGTGCTTGTCAAAGAAATTCGGATAGGTGGACTTTGACAGGAGCGCGGTGACATTTTCCCCCGCCTTTTCTCCGTCCCTCAGGCGCGCCCACATATTGATTATCCACGCGCGGCTCCAGCCGGTATGACCGCCTCCGGCGGAAAGCCTGCGGTTGAGCGTCACCTTTGCAGCCTCCATCAGCTCCGGAGTCTTTTCATAGGTGAGCTGGTCGGATGGGTACAGCCCGTAAAGGTGGGATATATGCCTGTGTCCCGGCTCAACCTCCTCATAGTCCTCTGACCACTCCATGAGCTGTCCGTACTTGCCTATCGTCGGCGTAGGAACTTTTGGGAGCATGGAGGCAAGCTTTTCCGTGAGTTCGTCCTCCTCGCCGAGTATCTTTGAGGCAGCTATGCAGCCGGTGAATATATCCCTTACTATCATGCTGTCCATTGTAGGGCCTACGCAGATCTGTCCCCGCTGACCCGAGGGGTGCACATATGTATTCTCGGGTGAGATGGAAGGACCTGTGAGCAGCTTGCCGTTATACTCGAACATATATTCCGTGAAGAAAAGGCACGCCTGCTTGAGTATCCCCAAGTATTCGCGCAGGAAGCCCTTGTCACGGGTGTAAAGGTAGTGGGTCCAGATATGGGTGCAAAGCCACGCCGCGCCCATGGGCCATATCGTCGCGGTTATACACCAGTCCTGAGGCGCGCAGTCGCCGAACAGGTCGGTGTTGTGGTGAGCGACAAAGCCGTCCAAGCCGTACATGTCCTTTGCCACCTTCTCGCCGTAAGGGAGCATGATCTTAAGGTGCTCAAAGAGCGGCATATGGCATTCCGAAAGGTTGCACACCTCGGCAGGCCAGTAGTTCATCTCGGTATTTATGTTTATCGTATACTTCGAGCCCCACGCGGGATACATATCCTTGTTCCATATACCCTGAAGGTTGGCGGGCTTTGAGCCGGGGCGCGAGCAGGATATCAAAAGATATCTGCCAAAGTCAAAGTAAAGCTCGATCAGCTTGTTGTCGGGAGAGTCCACGCACGCAGCCATTCTCT
Organism: Candidatus Faeciplasma pullistercoris; assembly: GCA_018715525.1. Taxonomy (GTDB): domain Bacteria; phylum Bacillota; class Clostridia; order Oscillospirales; family Ruminococcaceae; genus Faeciplasma; species Faeciplasma pullistercoris. Next base: position 67,094 of record DVLL01000013.1, read on the forward strand.
TGTCTGTGGGTAAAGAGTCCAAATCGTTGCCGTCGAGGCTTAGGGACATTCTGTCAAAATAGCTTCTATAGTCGGCTATATGTCTTGACTTTACGGCCTCGTAGCCAAGCTCGCACGCACCAGAAAGCCTTTCGTCGCACCACTCGGATATATCATCAGAGTGGTAGTCGGTTCTTATCGTTATGTAGAGCGTAAAGGAATCCGCGTCGAATACCTCAAGACCTTTTTCAGAGAATATGACGACTCCGCCCTCGTTTTCCGCAGCGGCGGCTATGCAGTAGGTGCAGCCATCCTCAGGCTCCTTGGCGTACACATGAAGCCCGTTCTCAGAAAGCTCGTACTTGAAGGTGCGGTCGCTCCTGCGTGAAAAATCTATTTTACAGGAGGTCTTCCCACCGTCGGAAGAGCTCTGATGAACCGCTATCACATTGTCCGGCGCGCTTACAAAAAACTCTCTTGTATAGCTGTGACCGTCCGCCTTGTACTCAACGCTGCAAACGGCGCTTTCAAGGTCAAGAGTGCGCCTGTAATCGGTATACTCGCCGTGCTTGAAATCAAACCTGACATTCTCTGCCGTGTCGTAGTGGCGCTCGCTTTCGGGATGGGCGTACATGCACTCCTCTTCCATCTTTATAGCCTCCGCGATATCGCCGTCTATCAAAAGCTGCCTTACCTTCTTGTATGCAGATGCCGCTTTGGGATTGACACGGTTTCTTCCGCCGTTGCCGTACCAGATAGTCTCCTCGTTCATCTGGAGAGTATCGTGAACAGGATCGCCGTATACCATCGCTCCTATAGAACCGTTTCCTATCGGATAGGCATAGTTCCAGCCCTCACCATACCACTCGTTTCCTTTTTCCTCACCTGTCGGCGCTGGGTAACCGAGCCAAATCTTTTTTGACATCATGATCACTCCTTGATTTAATTTATCGACATTCGTCAATAAGCGTATCATCGGTGACATTATACTATATTTACAGCCATGTTTCAATAGAAAAATGCGTTTATAACACGACACTTTTAAAATAAAATAATTTGATTTTCTGCACAAAAAACTTGTTGACACATATATACTCAAATACTATGATAAGTTTATACAGTAAATTTTCTACTTCAAAGAAAATAATTGAACGGAGTGATATTCATGAGCCCAAGAGAATACATAATGCGCTCCCCGCTTTTATGGGCGTCGTCGGCGCTTTTGCTTGTGTCCTGTGTGTTTTCCGCAATATCGATAGCAACGATTTTCAGCCCTGACGGAATCAAGAACATAACTGACGCCGTGGAAAATTCAGGGATAAACAGCGGCTCTTCGATTAACTCCTATATCGCTATCCATATAATCATATGCGTTATGGCGTTTATCGTCCCGGCAGTATATTCTGTCGGCATATTTTCTCTTTTGCTTCCGTACGCGACGTCCGGCGGAAACAAATTAAACACCTCCGGCGTCAGCCTTATAGACTGGCTCAACCATGCTTTGCATATCGCATGCAAGGTAGCCGTTGTCGCTCTATCCGCCCTGTTTGCTTTCAGGATCGTAATGTTCCTATACGCCTGCTACAAGAGCCGATATAGCAACGGCATGGTATACTCCGCGTTAGCGGTTATTTTCGGTGAGGCGGTTCTTGCGCTTATTACCGCGGGGTTAATATTTTGGGTCTACAAGCTCTCATATGCATGGGTAGATGACGTGGCTGCGATAAAGTCTTACGTTGTTTCTGATCAACCGGCCGGATGGTTTTCAAGGTTTGTGTGTTACTCCACCCTGGCTATGGCGGTCGTTTCCGCTGTCGGCGCGGTTTACCAGAGGTATCAGCTCTCCTCCGCCGTCGCGTTAGGGCTAATATGTATCGCCTGTGTCGCCGGCTGGATATTCCTCAGACAGCTTGCGGTAAAGTCTGAGGAGTGGGTATATGAGCGTAAAATGAATAAAAGCGACACAGCCGCCTGAGCCCAGCTTGATTTTGCAAGCTATGCTCAGCAAAAGCGCAAATAAAAATCAGCCGCCTCCGAAGCTTTTCGGAGGCGGCTTTTTTAATTATCCGAGCCAAAGGCTACTCAAGCTCAAGTACACACTCGGCAAGCAGCTTGGGTATGTCAAGATTCTGCGGACAATGCTCCTTGCACTGCTCGCAGCCTATGCAGGCGCTCGCCTTTCCTGATGAGCTGCTTGTCAGCTCCATGTATTTTGTCCTGAACTCAGGGAGCTTCTTCATGTCCCTCTTATATTCGTTGTAAAGCGCGAATATGTCGGGTATTGAAATCTTCATAGGACAGCCGTCGGTGCAGTAGCGGCAGGCGGTGCACGGAATAGCGAACTTCAAATTCTGCGCCACCTTCGCTATTACCTTGTAGTCCTCCTCTGTCAGCGGCTTGAAATCCTCCATATAACCGGTATTGTCAAGTACCTGTTCAAGGTTGCTCATTCCGCTGAGCACCGTCATGACATTATCAAGTGATGCACAGTACCTTATAGCCCATGAGGCATACGAGGGCTTAGGGTCATAGCTGTCAAATATCCTTGCCGCCGACTTGGGAAGATTTGCAAGCGCTCCGCCCTTTACAGGCTCCATCACTATGACAGGCTTGCCATATCGAGTCGCCACCTCATAGCAGCGCCGTCCTCTTACCCAGCCGTCCTCCCAGTCGAGGTAGTTTATCTGAAGCTGCACATACTCGACCTCGGGATGCTCTGAAAGCATCTTCTCCAGAACCTCCGGACCGTCGTGGAAGGAAAAGCCTATGTGCTTTATCTTTCCGGCAGCCTTGAGCTCCTTGAGATAGCCGAAAGCGTCAACGGACTCGGCGTGCTCGTACAGATCCTTGTTCATGGCGTGGAGCCAATAGTAGTCAATATACTCGACGCCCAAGCGCTCCATTGACTCTTTAAAAATCTTTTCCATGCCTGCCCTGTCCGGCTTTGAAAACAGCGGAAGCTTTGTAGTCACCGTAAAGGCGTCCCTGGGGTACCTTTTTACCACCGCTTCCCTGAACGCCACCTCGCTCTGTCCTCCGTGATAAACATAGGCGGTGTCAAAATAGGTAAAGCCTCTTGCCATAAATTCGTCAACCATCTTCTTCACGGCATCGATGTCTATTTTTGAATGGTCTCCGCCGATAATCGGAAGCCTCATCAGTCCAAATCCGAGTTTTTTCATAGTAATTCTCCTTTCGTTGTAAATATATTTATATCTTTCCAGACATTCAATTTCATAAAAAAACACAAACCCCGTCCCTGACATTATACCTTTCAGAAAAAACGTTGTCAATAACATGCAAAAGCCAAATACAATGTTTTGGAAAAATCTTCAAATCATCAAGCCCGCGACGTGCCATTACAGTTAATATTTTACAATAATCAGATATTTTACTGTACATAATCCACAATAAACAAAGGCTTAGTTTATTTAAACCGCCGTTTATAAGGAAACTACGCGTACGCTATTGAGAGAGTTTCGCTGCTATGATAAAATAAGCTTGAAGCAACTGCGGGTATAGGCCAAAGCTGCCGAAATCATGCGGTTTATTTCGCTGCATGACAGATATTTCTTGATTTTAGGATTGAAGGCGGGGCATAAATGTGAGCAGGAGCAGAAGCGCTAACCTGACCAAGGAGGTATTGGCTTGGTCGGGGCTGGGGATACTCGCCGGATTTCTGTACGGCTTCTACGCCGGGCTGACCGCAAAGCTGATTTTTATCTTAGGCTGCGTCCTCTGCTCTGTCATCCTGATAGCGGTGGAAAAGCATAAATATTCCCGCGTTCTCTCCGGCGGGCGCTGCTTGGCTGTCCTGCTTTGCTTCGCGGCTGCGGCGACTGCGTACAGCGCGGTTTTTACTGCCGTAACTGTGGATAAAATATCCGAAATTTCGGGATCACGCCGCACCGTGACCGGCATTGTAACCGATATCACCGACGGAGACGTCCAGCAGGCGACTTTGCAGGCAAACGTGGAGGGAGTCAGGACAAAGCTCAGGGTATATCTTAACGAAACGAGTGTAGACTACGGGGATGAAATAACCATTGAGGCAGTGGTTTCCGGCATTACGGATGTCAACGACCGCGGCTATATGTATCCGAAGGGCTTTTACGCCGATATCAGTTCCCCCGAGCTTATAAGCGTCAGGAAAGCGTCCGGCATAGCGCTTTTGTATCAGGCGATAAAGGAATACTCGCACAGCATTTCCGAGCGCCTTAGGCAGACCACAGAAACAGACTCCGGCGAGCTGCTAAGCTCCATGCTTTGCGGCGACGACCCGGTTCTTTCAGACAGCCTCAGAACCGATCTCAATCGCGCCGGCATAGGTCATCTCATGGCTGTGTCCGGGCTGCATGTTTGTACCATAACTGCGTTTGTTTCCCTTATCATGGAGAAGCTGCGTGCAGGAAAATATCTGAAATTTATTGTCTGCGAGGGCATAATGGCAGCCTTTATCGTCTTTTCGGGAATGAGCGTCTCGGCGATAAGGGCGTTTATTATGATGACCTTGCTGCTTCTGTCAAGGATTTTGCATAAAGAATATTCCGGGATTTCCGCGCTTGCGGCAAGCGTAATATTGATAACCTGCGCCAATCCGTTCGCGGCTGCCGATCCGTCCCTGCTGATGTCCGCATCCGGCGTATTTTCCGCAAATACGGTCACCGGAGCGGTTATTCGAGAATTTAATCTGCGCCGGTCTATCCTGAAAGCCTTAGTGCTTCCAATTGCCGCGTCTATTTGCATTCTTCCATTTAGCCTTTTGTATTTTGATGAAATATCTGTCATTTCTCCTATAGCCAACGTAATATTCGTGCCGATATCGTCTATGGCGCTATGCCTTTGTATGCTGTTCGCGCTTTTGGGAGGGCAGCCGGCTTTCTCGATATTGACAGAAGCGGCTGGGCTTTTGGCTGACATAGTAGTAAAAGGCTGCAAAATTCTTTCCGAGCATAGATTTACCTTTCTGCCGGTAAGGTTCAGGGTAGTCGCCTTGATTATTCTGGCGGCGTCCGCCCTTGTGGCTGCGTACTTTATCGTGTCGGGAAATCTGCGCGGGACGACTTTGGCGTCGCTTGGCGTTTATGCGCTGGCGGTATGTATGATATTCACGCTGTCGGTGGTGAATAAGGACAAGGTCTATGTCAGTCTGACGGTGAGAGACGGTGAATTTTTGTGCGTGGTAGGGACGCTTAACAGCGCGATAGCCATTGACTCGAGCTGCGAGTTTGCCGACACTCTGTCCCGCTCTCTTGCGATGGACGGCACAACCGCGCTGGAAAGTGTCGTGATACTTGACAATGGCGCTTCCGGCTATCCCTCCTACCTCCGCTCGGAAACCGCTCCGAAGTCTCTCATGTTTTACGACACAAGGCTCGCAGGCGCTTCATACGGAACGGAGCTTATCGAGCTGGTTGACGGCACGGTCATCAGCGCCTACGGTGTTGAGATAATAATCCACTCGAGCTCTGCAATAAGCATCTTAAGCGGCGGCAGCGAGCTGTATATAGGCAGAGAATGCCCGCAAGACTATTCGCCGGATGACGCCCGGATAGTGGTCTTGGACGGGATAACGGTATTCTCTGACAGCTTTGGAACATTCGCTCTTGACGACAGGCTGGAACGCAGGTGGGCGCTTTCTGACGGCTTTGCTTTCCGTGAAAACGAGGTGCTGGTGTAATAGAAGGCTGAGTATCGATAAAACTACCGCAGGCTTGCTTATATAAAGCAGACCTGCGGTTTGATTTTTCCTTGAGATTGACTGCTGAGAGCGGCTATACGAAATCTTTTTTGAACATTCTCATAAGCACAAGTCCGGCTGCAACGGCGAGAATTACCTCCGCGGTAAACTGGGCGTAGGCAAGACCGTAGAGCGGGAAAAGCATGTTCAATACTACGAGAGCCGGGATCTCAAGAACTATTTTTCTCATTATCGCAAAGATGAGCGACTTTCTGCCCATTCCGCACGCCTGGAATACCGCGACTCCGATAAAATCAAAGCAGAGAAACGGCAGCGCTATTGACAGTCCGCGCAGGAAGTGGGAGCCGTAATCGACAACATCGGGGTCATTGAGGAAGATAGCGACAACTGATCCCGAGAATATGCACATGCAGGCAGAAAGGAATATTATTATGCTCATTGATATTTTTATCGTGAAGAAGAGCGCGTCCTTCATACGTTTGAAGTTCTTGCTCGAGAAGTTGTAGCTTATAAGCGGGACTATTCCCTGCGAAAGACCTGATGAGACATACATCGGCATCATGGCGACCTTGCTTGAGATGCCCATTGCGGCTATGGCGTCCGGGTCGCCTGACGCGGCGGTGTAGTTATTGAGCACCGTCATTCCGGTGACATTGAGCAGGTTCTGGATGGAGGCGGGAATTCCTACCGAGAAGATATCAAGTACAATGTTCTTCTTGAAGGTTATCTTGGCGGGGTTCAAGCAGACAAAGGTGCTCTTTCTGCGCACAAATAGCAGAACAAAGAAGTATAGGCAGGCAACGCAGTTTGAGATAAATGTGGCGAGACCCGCTCCTGCCGCTCCCATATTCAGTCCCCATGGGAGAATAAATATCGGGTCAAGGATGATGTTGAGAACACAGCCGCTCATCACGCCAATGCTCGCGTGCAAAGCTGAACCCTCAGCGCGCACCATATAGCTCATGACTACGTTCATGATAGCAGGGACGGCTCCGCAGGTGACAGTCCAGAACATATAGCCGTCGGTGGCGTCCCATGTGCTTTGGTCTACTCCCAAAAGCGCCATTAAGGGGGTCTTAAAGACAGTGCAGCCTATCGAGAAGAGTATGCTGCAAAGAAGGGCGCAGTAGAAACCGAACGCCGAGCTGCGATATACGTCGTCATACTCCTTGCTGCCCATAAGCCTGCTCATCTTGCTTGACGTTCCTACGCCAAAGAGGTTGTTTATGGCGTTGAACGCGAGTATCACCGGCGCGGCGAGGGTTACGCCTGAGTTCTGCACGGCGTTATTGAGCTCGCCTACAAAGAATGTGTCCGCGAGGTTATATAGCATGGTGACTAAGGAGGATAGTATTGTGGGTATACAAAGAGTCGCTACGGCTTTCGGAACCGGCGCGGACTCAAATAGATATATTTTGCTGTTTTTGTCGCTCATATTGTCTGTCCCCTGATTGGTAGTCTTAATTTATATGTCTTTACTTGAAAGAGCCTCAAAAGCCGAATAGTGATCGTATGGCGTAAATTTTAGTATACCATAAGCATTTCGCAAAATCAACGCCTGCAGCTTTGACACGGGGGCGTCGGCTGTAGACTTGACGCGGGAGTATAGGGCATAAAAAAGACAGAACGCCCAAAAAAGCGGGACACCCGGCTTTTCGGATGCCCCGCTTATAAGGCTGCGTATACGTTAGATGCTGCTTGGCTTACCTCGCTTTCGACTTTTTCTTTTTGGACTTATATGCCGCGACAGCTATTGCGGCGGCAGCTACTGCTGCCACTCCCGCTCCTACTGCCAGAGCGGTCTTAAGACCCTTGCTCATTCCCTTTGGCTCGGGAGGAACAGATGTGGTGTCAAGCTCGACCGGCTCTAACTCGGGAGTCTCACCCGTCCAGACGGCAAATGCGTCTACAAGCATGTACTGTCCGCTTTTCTTTACTACCTTTAGGAATAATAGATACAATAGACGCAAAGCAATCCGCCCTGCCGGTTAAACCGGCAGGGCGGATTTTTGTGCGGCTTGACAGCCGCGGGCTGGAGCGGCGGGAATTGCAGAGCTGTCGGTCATACCCTGAATGAAGCTAATAGCAGGACGCAGGCAATGGGTAAAAGCACTCTGACGCAAGAGCTGCAAATCAGCTTTGAAAAATGGCACCGGCGAGCCGTCTATGGTAAAGCTGTCCCGGAAAGGAATGGCAGGAACATCTGACAAAACGCTTGAAAGCAGCATTCTACATAAGTGCTGAGCGAGAGCATATTCAAAAGAGCGATTTGCTGAATTTAGTGCTCGGCGTTGGTATGAATACGCTGAGTGCTGTAGTGAGTAAATTGCTGGACTTAAAAGGGATGACCTTCGGCAGATTAACGGTGCTTGAAAAAGCACCATCTACCGGTGGTCAAGCAGAGTGGATATGTAAATGTTTGTGCGGAAATATGACAAAGGTAAAAGGCCAGCACTTAAGAAGCGGCGCAATTAAATCCTGCGGTTG
>DVLL01000014.1 GCA_018715525.1 Candidatus Faeciplasma pullistercoris
GACCATTTTTCTTCGCCCATGCGGAAACGGAGCATAGCATCCCGGATAAACGGGAAAATGTAGGTAGCATACTCTGCACCCTTGGCGGGATCGTAGTCCATCAGCTTTTGGAGCATTTGCTCCCGGCAGGACAGCTTTATATCTATAAATCGCTCTGTGCCGTACAGATCGCCGCCATCCACACCAAGAAAATCTTTGATGCGCTTATTAAGCTGCGGTTCATAATTGTGGAGGAAGAACGAAAAATATTTCAAGTCCTTTTCGTGTAGAGCAGACAGGATATATTCATTCAGACTGTCCACCGCTGGCGGCTCCGGTTCCAACTGGAAGATGCGCTCTGCCACATAGGGGATGATGCCGCTAACAGACGGATTGACAGGGTGTTTCAGTATGTATCCGGTCATATTCCATGTAAAATCATTCAGCATAGCGCACCTCCCTTCAAGTGAATCAGATGGTAACCATTAACTAATCTTAAAAGCGATGAAATACACAGGGAAATCAAATCCATCTCGTGTAAGAATCAGGGTCGCAACCCGAGCAGCCGCATTTGGATAAGGTAGCACATTGAATGGACGCTTTATCTGGAGTGGAAAATCGTACTGCCGCACATGATCGGAATATCTCTTCCAGAAGGATTCAAAATCCGCAGAGTTTACATATGCAACAAGGAAAGTAGCTGTCCCGAGTGCATTATAATTGACAATGGCTTTGTCAATATGAGCGTCAATGTACACTGTTGATACACTGTCCAGCTTCAAACCTTCAAATATAGCAATTTCCCGCCCAGCTTTGGTCAAGAGTATATCAACCTCTGCTGCATCCATTCCGCTTGCTGATATGCCATGCCTTGTCTGGTCTTTTACTTCGTTATATCCCTTAAAAGAAAGCATATCTCTAAAGTAGTCGTTTATGCTGTTCTCAGAACTTGATGCGGTGAACGAAGCGTTCAAGCAAACGCGTTCGCCCACCTGTATCAAATCATCGAGTACACTCTGAGCTGCTGCCATATCAGCATTTAATCGTTCCTCGTTTGATGGCGGAATCATTGTGGATTCGGCTGTACTGTCAGAAGCAAAATAGTAGACCTTTCGAACGAGAAGTCCCGATTCGCTTGCCTTGAGCGCCTTCCCTATCGCATCTTGCAGTACGGAATCGAAAGACTGTAGTAATGCTATGTCAGATTCTGCACCTTCAAATGTGAAATCCAGAGCATTTTTATTCCAGTTATCACCTTTCATCCCTGCATAATAAGCCAGACCAAGATCTTCATACTCATATTCGCACCGTTGAAAGGCTTGGGCTACATGAGCTTTTCCGAATTGCTGAAGAAATTGAACAACACGTTTATTAAAATTTGCAGGTACACTGTATGTAAAATCAAATTCTCCCATCTCACATTCCCCCGATATAAGTCTGTTTTGTGGTCTTGGCTTCTTTCTTCAAAGCAGCCTGCTCCATCTCTTTTTCATAATCACCCTTGGCATAGGCAACATTGCTGAGTGCCCGGAGCATCTTATCTTTTGCCAGTTTCTTCATAACCTCTGCAAGATCAGCGTCCAGAGTACCACGCTTCACATAGCGGTTTATGGTATTTAGCCGCTTCTCGTAAATCTGTTTCAGTGGATGATCGTCCGCAAGCTCCCGTTGTTCTCGCCCTTTCAGATTGCCGATCTGCCGACAGGTGCGGTGCAGCTTATCTCCCGGCGCATAGCCGCCGCAGTATTTGGTGTGTCTTGCGTTGGTAGTCAAAAACCATTTGCCGCAGATCCGGCACTTCTTTGGGGCATGACCGACACACAAGCCCTCAAAGAAATCAGACCGGAACATTCCCACGAACGATACATAGTGCATCCGTTTGACGAGCTTTGCCACATCCTCGCCGGGACGGATGGTAGCCACATACTGAACAGAGTTGTTCGCAACAGACATCCAAGCATTGCCCTCCATGATAGAGAACTCCGGTGGGAAATAACTGCCAAACATCTTTGCAAAGCCCTCTGCGGTGCGGTCAGCTTCGTTGCCGTCTGATTTTTCCGCAAAATCAAGCATTGCTTGTTGGTATTCCCCAAGGGAGTATGCCAGATGCCCGAATACAGCGGTATAGCGTTGGAGCATCATCGCATCCGCATATTTTGGAACTTCTTCAAGCTGCAAGGAGTTGGCTGCGGCTTTTATAGCAAACTCCACATATTTCAGCACATTGTCGGCAGTAAAGACTTTTTCAATCCGTTTTCTGTGTTTTGGAATGTCCATGTAGGAAAAAGGAGAAGTTTTGCTGAGAATATCCAGCATTTCCAGAGCAGCGTCCCTTGCCATAGGAAAGAGCGCAGAAGCATCCTGTCCTGCGTTCAGCATACCAAGCAGCAGATTGATTTTCTGGCATTGCTCGTTCATCTGGGCAAGAGTATCTGCCGTAACATTCAGCGCATCACAGGCAAGAGTGCCGACAGGAAATGTTTTGCCCTCATATATGACCGTATCCTGCCAAAAATCCAATGTCATCAGTTCTTGATTCATACTCGCCCTCCTGTCCTGTTTTTTCATTTCTTTCATTATACCATGCAAATATGAAGAAATCTACATCCCGCGGAAAGTTGTCCTGTTTTTTGAAATGGGGTTGTCCTCCGATTAGCCTGTTTTTTGAAAAATCCGGCATAACCATAGTAGAAAGAGCGAAACACCTGCCAATCACGGCGGGTGTTTCGTGCTTTCTGAATACTATGAACGGAGGTTTTTCTATGACAATCTATGAAACCATCAAGGCGGCAATCAGCGTAAAGCAAGCCGCCGAACACTACGGGCTGAAAGTCAATCGCAACGGCATGGCTTGCTGCCCGTTCCACAACGACAGGCATCCCAGCATGAAGCTGAACGAGGAATATTTCTTCTGCTTTGGCTGCGGAGCCAAGTGGGACGTGATCGACTTCGTGGCAAGGTTGTTCGATCTGAGCAGCCATGAAGCAGCACAAAAGCTGGCTTCGGATTTTGGGCTTGACCCGAAACCGCCCACTGCCGCAGCTATGGTCAAGCCCAAACGTCCCTATATCCGTCAGTTCCGGGAGGACGAAATGCTGTGCTTCCGGGTGCTGATGGATTATCTGCATCTGCTGGAAGATTGGAAAGTGCGATATGCACCGAAAACACCGGACGATGCCCTGGATGACCGTTTTGTGGAAGCCTGCCAGATGCTTGATTATATCGAATATCTGGCAGACGTTTTGACAGTGGGCGATCTGGAAGAACGGGTTGCCGTGGTGGACGAGCTGATGAAGGAGGGCAAGATTGCTTTCCTTCGAGATTATGTGGCACGGAAACGAAAGGAAGGGTTGTCCCATGGGGAAGAAAGGTAAAACACCGGATATGAATCTGCCTGTCTGGTTTGATGGACAGAACATCAACGAGGCTCTGTTTTGTGAAGAATTTCTGCAGGAGCGCAGAATCATCTTCGCTAACGGAGCTTTTTTCACGCCTGATGGTCGAGTGACTGACGATCTCCCTCTGCGTGGAGAGATTTACGACAAGCTGAAATTCTGTGCCGTGAACAACATCCCCCGGAAGATCACCAACATTCTGGAGGTACTGAAACTTGAAGCCCATGTGCCTGACTTCCCGCCGGAACAGGATCGCATCCATGTTGCCAACGGTACGCTGCTGTTGAATGGCACCTTCACCGAGGGTAGACCGGCTATCGTGCGAAGTCGTCTGCCTGTTGCGTACAATCCCGATGCTCACACACCTGTAATCTGGCTAAACTTTCTGGATGGGCTGCTCCATGCGGAGGATATCCCCACCTTGCAAGAGTTCATCGGCTACTGCCTGATTCCATCCAACAAGGGACAGCGTATGATGGTCATTAAGGGGAACGGCGGCGAGGGTAAATCCCAAATCGGTGCGGTGCTTTCGGCTATCTTTGGCACGAATATGAAAGACGGCAGCATCGGCAAGATTTCTGAAAACCGCTTCGCCCGTGCCGATCTGGAACACATCCTGCTGTGCGTGGATGATGATATGCGAATGGAAGCCCTGCGCCAGACCAACTATGTAAAATCCATCGTGACAGCACAGGGCAAGATGGATTTGGAACGTAAAGGCAAGCAGAGTTATCAGGGTTGGATGTTTGCCCGGCTGCTGGCATTCAGTAACGGTGATCTGCAAGCCCTGTATGACCGCAGTGACGGATTTTATCGCAGACAGCTTGTGTTAACCACCAAGGAAAAGCCTGCTGACAGAGCAGACGATCCTGACCTTGCAGAAAAGATGAAAGCCGAAGCCGAGGGCGTTTTTCTCTGGGCTTTTGAAGGTTTACAGCGGCTCGTTGCCAACAACTTTAAGTTTACAGAGAGTGACCGTATCCGTGAAAACCGGGAAGCGGTCAAGCGTGACAACAACAATATCTTTGATTTCATGGAATCAGAGGGATACATCCGGCGTAAAGCGGATGCGTCCATCAGCTCCAAGGATTTCTATGAAATCTACCGAATGTGGTGCGAGGAAAACTCCCTTGCACCGCTGAAAGCCCGCAGCTTCAGCGACGCTATGATTGCCAATGCCGGGAGATTCAATCTGGAGCATTGCAACAACATCACCAACTCTGCCGGACGGCGGGTGTGGGGCTTTATGGGTGTGGAAGCAGTGGCAAGACCTCATATAAATGGGTTTTACGGAGATTCGCCGTGTACGTACGTACAGGATGACATTCCGGAGGAATGGCGACAGGTCGAGTAAAACCGATTGCTGGTACGTATGTACACAGCAAAAGAGCGTGAAACGCTCGTTATCGAAACAGCACATTCCCTCTCGTCTGGGCTGTTTCGATGTCCACGGACTTTTGAAAAAGTGTCTGTGGACACCGGCTGCATGAGGAAGTTGGCACAGAACAGCTTCATGCAGACGGGCTGACCATGGGAAAAGGCGCAGACATTTTGCCTTGGTCAGCAGAGGTCACCGCAGTGACCGCATTCCCCCTCGGGAGAGCCCTCGGAGAGCCCACGGCACTTTGCAGCCAGCATGGATGAAAGTGTAATAGTGGGTTATTACACTTTGAAAAAGTGCCTCTCCGTAAGCTCCCCGCTGTCTGCAAATCCCAAAGAAAGGACAAAAATTCTATGGCAAGAAATGATGGAATAGACCGTACCGTAGCCAGAAATCAGGACTTGGAAACCCCGGCAGATGTGGCTAAGGTACAGGAACACAATGAGCGTGAAAAGGAAAGCTACAGCAATCAGGACATCGTGCCGGAACGCACTTCTCTGAACGTCCATTTCAAAGCACCCAGGGGCGATTATGTAAAAATGTTTGAGCAGATGGAACAGGACGGCGTGATCTCCACCAGAGGTCTGAAACCCGATGCCGTCAAATACGGCGAGTTGATCTTCGATGTGAACTCCGCTTACTTCTACAACCACGGCGGCTATGAATTTGCAAAGCAGTTTTATGCCGATGCCTATAAAGCTGCCGTGGAGATCGTGGGCGGTGAGCAGTATATCCTCTCCGCTGTGATGCATGCCGATGAGCGCAACCGGGCAATGTCCGAAGCTCTGGGCGAGGATGTGTACCACTATCACCTTCATGTAGTCTATATCCCGGTGGTGGAAAAGCAAATCCTGTGGTCGAAGCGATGCAAGGATGAAACCCTCCGTGGAACTGTCAAGGAGGTCATCACACAGGTCAGCCGCAGCAAGAAATGGGACTCAAAGCCGGTACTTGACGAGAACGGCAATCCGATGCTGAACGCAAAAGGGAAAAAGATTTTGAAGTCGTCCTACAGTGTGTTGCAGGATGACTTTTTTCAGTTCATGCGAGCTGCCGGATATACCGATGTGGAGCGTGGAGAGCGTGGCAGCACCGAGGAACATCTGACGGTGACACAGTTCAAGGTACAGGCTGAACAGCAGCGTCTGGAAACTGTGACCGGACAGGTGGCACAGGCCGAGCAGAGTTTGGAGGATACCAAGGTTGCCACAGCAAAGCAGAAAAAGAAACTGGAAGCTCTGCAAAAGGAAACCAAGGCAGCAAAGACTATTGCGCTGACGGTGCAGGACATTGAAGCAATGGGTAAGAAAAATGCCCTCACCGGAAATGTCTCTCTGACACAGGATCAGTGCGAGACCCTGAAACGCTATGCAGTCAACGGCATTATTGCCAACGCCGACAACAAGCGCTTGAAGGAAAAATTGGCTTCCGCTGAAAAGACGGCTTCCATCTGGAAGCAACGGTACGATGCGCTGAACGAAAAATATATGGAACTCAAACAGAAAGCCCAACCCTATCTGGATGCGTTGGAGATTGCATCGGAAAGGGTCAGGGCTTTTATTTCTGCCGTCCTCGCCAGAGGAAAGGAAACAAGGGAACTTAAAACACCTGCCCGCAAGCGTGGACAGGATATGGAAATTTGATGGAGGGATTGCCTATTGATGAAATACTATGAGGAAGCAAAATATAATGCGGCATTTGACCGCTGTGTGGATGTTATGAGCCAGATGCTCCAAAAATATGGACATCAGGTTTTGGATAAATTGGAGCAGGATGAACCGCAGAAAGTGGAGCATTCCGAGGAAAGTAATCAAGCGCAGCCTTTGACGGACAAGGCTGCGTAAAAATTTACAATTTACACGTTGCGTATTCGATGTAGCTGTGCTATAATGATTACGCAACGTGTATTTTTGTTTTTAGGGAGATAGGAAGATGGATTGTAAAAACAGAATTATAAAGTTGCGGGAAAGCACAGGATTAAACCGGAAGGACTTTTGCAAGCTCGTCAATATCCCGTACCGGACAATGACCGAGTGGGAACTGGACAACCGCCATGCACCGGATTATGTGCTGAGACTTTTGGAGTATTATATCCGCAACGAGGGATTG
This sequence comes from Candidatus Faeciplasma pullistercoris, assembly GCA_018715525.1. Classification (GTDB taxonomy): domain Bacteria; phylum Bacillota; class Clostridia; order Oscillospirales; family Ruminococcaceae; genus Faeciplasma; species Faeciplasma pullistercoris. The sequence continues at coordinate 6,865 of DVLL01000014.1, forward strand.
ATGGTAAAAGAAATGAGCGAGGGAGGTGACGATTCTGAAAAAGAAGCAACTTAAATGTTATCTATATACGAGAGTGTCCACCTCCATGCAGGTAGACGGGTACAGCTTGGATGCCCAGAGAGACAAGCTGCGGAAGTATGCGGCATACGAGGATATGATTGTTGCCGGGGAGTATTCTGACGAAGGATTTTCTGGAAAGAACATCCAAGGGCGGCAGGACTTCCAACGGATGCTGAACGACATCTAGGACTGCAAAGACGGCGTTTCCTATGTGCTGGTCTTTAAGCTCTCCCGATTTGGCAGAAATGCGGCAGATGTTCTGAACTCCTTGCAGCTTATGCAGGATTTCGGTGTCAATCTGATCTGCGTGGAAGATGGCATTGACAGTTCCAAGGATGCCGGAAAGCTGATGATCTCCGTGCTGTCTGCGGTGGCAGAGATTGAGCGAGAGAATATCCGCACCCAGACAATGGCAGGACGGGAGCAAAAGGCTCGTGAAGGCAAGTGGAACGGCGGTTTCGCCCCGTATGGCTATAAACTGGAAAATGGCGATCTTGTCATTGCCGAGGATGAAGTGGAAGTAATTCGTGTCATTTATGACCGCTACATTCACACCAATGAGGGCGTCGCCGGAGTTGCAAAATATCTGAACCGTAATGGCTTTATCAAGAAGCTGCGGCAGAACAACACCATTCCCGGATTTTCAAGGAACTTCGTGCAGGACGTATTGGACAATCCTGTCTACATGGGTAAGATTGCCTATGGCAGACGCAGAACGGAAAAGAAGCAAGGTACAAGAAATGAGATGCACGTAGTTGAGCAGTCGGAGTTCCCGATTTATGAGGGGCAGCACGAAGCCATCATTTCCGAAGAAGATTGGTATCTGGCACAAGAAAAGCGCAAGATCAATTCCTTTAAGCGGGAAAAGGTCAACAATCCAGACCATGCACACATCCTGTCCGGTATCCTGAAATGCCCATGCTGCGGAAAGAGTATGTACGGCAACATTGCCAAGGCTCACAGCAAGGACAAGAAAACGAGATATTATTACTACTGCAAGAATACGGTAACACCGACTGGGCATGAGTGCAGTTTCCGCTTGAACATCGAACAGACGGAAATCAATAAGTTTGTGGCGAAGATCATTTCCGCTATGGTCAACAATCCCCGATTTGTAGAAGCGATTCAGGCGAAAATCGGCTCGGCTGTTGATACAGAGGATATGGAAAAGCAGATTGCCGTCCTACAAGGGCAGCTAAAGCAAGCCTTTGGCACGAAAAGCCGTTTGGAGCGTCAGATGGATACCTTGGACATCAACGATGCCCACTATGACAGAAAGATTTTGGACTTGCAGCGTCGCTATGATGAGCAGTATGATACGATAGAGGAAATCGAAGTTCAGATTGCCGAACTGCAAGGGCAGATACGCAGCATCCAGCAGGAGAAAATTTCTGGCGATAACATTTACAGGCTTTTACTGGCATTTGATGAAGTCTATCATTCCGCAACGGAAGCGGAACAGAAAGAGTTTATGAAAGCCTTTATCGAGCGAATTGAGATGTTCCCGGAAAAGAGGAAAGACGGTAGCTGGATAAGGAAGATTGTTTTCAACTTCCCTGTGCCTGTTGATGGCGAGGAAGTGAAAGAACTTCCCTTGGAAACTGAAACAACCGTCGAGACGGTGGTCCTCTTGTCACGGGAAACAAATCCACTGACGGTTGAGGTTAGAATGGAAGTGGAAACCGGCGAGGTCAAGGAGCATCCGACCTATAAACGCATTCAGGAGTATGTGCAGGAAAAGTACGGCTTCAAAGTCCATACGGCATATATTGCAGAGGTCAAGCGTATGGTCGGGCTGGATGTGGGACAGAATTATAATCTATCCAAGAAGGAAAATGCGAAAGTGCCAAAGTGCCCGCCGGAGAAGGAAGCGGCGATTATGGAAACGCTAAAGTTCTTTGGGATGATTTAATAAAACGAAAGAACGAGGTTAAAATGACTTTTTTGGAGACAGAGCGGCTAATTCTCCGCAATGTAAAATCAGAGGATGCAACAATCATTCATGACTACCGAAACAACGAAGTCTGCGCAAAATATCAGCGTGGTCAGACAAAAGATTTCGACGGCATTGTTGACTTAGTTGAACAAAGGAAAAGCGATATAGTTGGCGTGGATGCGTCGTTTATGGTTGCTGTAGCATTAAAAGATACAGATGAGATGGTTGGAGAAGTCGTTGTCATGCCGGAGGACGGGACGATCTCCCTTGGCTATACTTTCTCCTACCGCCATCACCGAAAGGGCTATGCTTACGAAAGTCTGTCTGCCCTCATTAGCATGCTCCATGAACGTTACCCGGGGTGGGACTTTATCAGCTTTACAGAGCCAGAGAATGTACCGAGTATAAATCTGCTAATGAAACTGGGGTACAACAATATGGGCTTTATCCCTCATATGGAGTCCCTGGTTTTTGGAAAGTGGACTAGCCCTGCAACAGAAAAAGAAATCGCTGATGTAATTGAAAAATAAGAATGTTTTTCTGAAAGTAAGTTTTATAGTCAAGGGTATTATCATCACTTCGATGATTGAATACAAATCTATTATAGAAAGGGTGGTTTAAATATGAAGATGAATCATGTATGGAGGGTTCATGCTTTCTAACCCTCCGAATAATTATTTTGGAGGATTAAAATGGAAAATCAAATTACCATCAGCAAGGCAAATCTAAAAGAAAACTGGCAGGAACTTATACGGCTGGAAAACAAATTTCTGATGGAGATTGGCGAACAGGCGTTAACAGAAGAAAAGCAAGCACGACTCTACCAAGCCGTCCGAGATGGAAAAATTACATTTTTCCTTGCTAATTGTGGAGATAGGGCGGCTGGAATGTGCAGCGTTGTTAAGCACTTCTCTACCTTTGCCTGTACGGACACAGGCGTATTTGAGGACTTTTATGTGGAGCCTGTGTTCCGCAAAAAAGGCATAGCAAGGATGCTTGCCCAAGCCGCTCAGAGTTGGAGCTGTGAACAGGGACTTGCAAGCTTGACAGTCTGCTGTGCTCCCTGTGACGAAAAAATGTACCGGTCACTCGGCTTTGATGCTCCGCTTGGTAAAACATATGCGAAGATAATCTAATTGCACCGGCTTCAGGTCAGGCGGATTTTGTAAGGTAACAAGCGAAACCAAGACTTGCTCAGAGGGTAAAATCCGCCTGCCTGAGAAACAAAGAGAGGTTATATATCGTCTCCCGTCACTCAGCGGCGAAAAGGGTGTGTAAAAGGCTGGCAACACCTATATTGTGGTGTAATCAGAATATAAATATCTATTTTAGAAGGTGAAAAATGAAAACGGTTACGATATGCGGAAGCATGAAATTTCAAAAGGAAATGCAGAAGATAGCCTTTGACCTTGAAGCCGGACATAATATGAGTGTTCTGCAATGCGTATACAATATTGACAATGCGGATATTTCAGAAATTCAACGAGAAGCACTTTCAAAAGCGCATTACCGTAAAATCGAGATTTCAGACGCCGTTTACGTTGTGGATATTGGAGGCTACATTGGTAAGTCTGTTTCAGAGGAAATCCAATTTGCAAAAATGAGAGGAAAAGAAATTATCCTGCATTCAGAGTATATACTTTTAAGCAAAGAACCGGCAGAGCATCAAATGAATCTTTATTCCGAGCCTTTTGAAATGATAAAAAGCGGCAGGAAGACAATAGAGCTCCGCCTTTGGGATGAGAAGCGGCAGAAAATCAGAATTGGCGATATAATTGTTTTTACCAACATCGCTGGTGGTGAAAAACTGCAAGCGGCGGTTGTAAATTTGCACCGCTTTAGCAGCTTTGAGGAACTGTATAGGTCTTTGCCGCTTTTGAAGTGCGGATATACTGAGGATAATATTGGCATGGCAAATGCTTTAGATATGGAAAAATACTACTCCACAGATAAGCAGAAAAAGTACGGTGTTGTTGGAATTGAACTCTCATCACCTAAGCAAATTAAAGATTAAACGCAGCGCTCTTATATAATGTATAAAATTCACAAAAGTACACCTTAGCGCAACATTCGTTGCCCCGGTGTTATTGTGCTGTGCTAGTGGCTGTAAAGAACTTACGATTTCCGCCAAAGTAAAATCAAAATTAAAGCATATATAGCGGATGAGTAGCAGCTCCGTGAGCGCTCTGACTTTCACAAAAAAGTGGGAGCAAGCGACATAAACTTGCTCCGACAATTGTCGGTTGTTCATAACTGATTTAATAATAAGGACACACTTAGACACCTTAGCGCACTTGTCTTGCATGCTCTGCTCTTTTTTCATTGTCTGTCGCTCATCATTGTAACACCTACAATTTTGAGATTAAAAAAATTTAAATAACTATTGATTTTTTATTTTTGACGTGCTATAATACTACTTGCGTTCTCGGTTGGACATGTTTAACGAGAGCTCGTGACATATGGTGGGTATAGCGTAGTTGGTTAACGCGTCAGATTGTGGTTCTGAAGATCGTCGGTTCGAATCCGACTACCCACCCCACAGTTTTCCGGCGTTTGTGCGCCGGTTTTTTATGCCAATTTTTCATATCCACATCCAAAAGATTTTAAGATCCGAAAAAAATATTATTTTTGCATCTTGATTATTGACTGAACGCTCTTGAATGAGATATAATCGAAACAGTAGAGATTTTCAAGGAAGAATGGTGATTTTTACATGTCTACGAAAAGCCGCAGAAAATCAAGGTCAACGGCGACGAAGCCGCTTATGATTATTATTTTGCTTGCGATTGTCGTTATTGCAGCGATGTTTTTAATATTCAGTTCCGGAGATAAAACACCGACAGGTAACATTCCCTCCGACGGTAGCGGGCTTGTCCAGCTCACTGACGGCTCTACCTATAAGAAGCTTTTGAACGAATCCTCGCTTCCTGACGCTACTATGCCTGTGCAAACCTCTAATGAAGCCGGAAATACGGTTATATCGCTCAGCGGAAGCACGGCGACAGTTGAAGGCTCGGGTGCGTCGTATGATGAAGATACAAGGACGCTTATGATAAACCGTGCTGGAGTATACCAGCTTTCCGGAAATCTTGATAATGGCAGGGTATTGGTGAATGCCTCGGGTGAGGATGTAGTTCTTATTCTCAACGGCGTCAATATAAATAACTCTGACGGTCCTGCGCTCTATGTATTCCAAGCCAAGACTGTAACCCTGATTGCCAACGGCGATACGGAAAATATTTTTACCGACGGCTCTGCGTATGATTTCAGCTTAGATTATTGCGACACGCTTAACTCCGAACCGAACGCCGCCGTATTTTCCAAGGCTGATATGATCATAAGGGGAACAGGAACGATAACGGTTAACGGAAAATACTCGGCTGGAATCATATGTAAGGACACCCTTAAGATAGTGAATACCAATGTAAAAGTAGACGCTGTAAACAACGGCATCAATGGCAAGGATTTTCTTGTTATTCAGAATTCAACGGTTACTGTAAACGCAGGTAACGATGGCCTTAGGTCTACAAAGGACGATGATCCAACGCTCGGCTACGGTCAGTTTATCGACTCAAACATAACGGTTACTGCCGGCGGCGACGGGATACAGGTTGAGACGGGGCTGACAGTTGATAACTGCTCAATGAATATTGTCTGCGGCGGCGGATCATCAAACGATGCTGTTGACAGTCAAAAGGGTATCAAGTGCAATCAGGGCTATGTCAGCATATTAAGCGGCAATATAATCATTGATTCTGCCGACGACTCGATAAACGCTGCCGGAAATGTGACTATTTCCGGAGGAGTGCTGAACCTCTCTACTTCTGACGATGCGGTTCACTCTGACTTCTCCCTTAACATTACCGGCGGAACCACGGTTGTGACAAAGTGCAAGGAGGGTCTTGAGGGCATATCTGTTGACGTTTCGGGCGGAAATGTTTACATCAATTCCAAAAAGGACGGCATCAACGCAGCCGGAGGTTCCGACAGCGAGGGCTTTGACGGCACTGCCGCAAGCGTTCCGTCCGGCGAGCCGGTATTTATAAGGGTGTCTGGAGGGTATGTATACATTACGTCTGACGGCGACGGCATAGACTCAAATGGAGACGTTATTCTTTCCGGTGGCACGCTAATAATGTACGCTGCTCCTTCTGCGGAATACGGCTTGATAGATCACGCGGGAACCTTTACTCTTGACGGCGGAACCCTGCTTGCCCTTGGTTCGAGCAAAAACGCGCCAATCTCTGACGGCTTCACCCAGAACTGCATCGCGGCTGACTTTACAGGCGGCGTAGCTGCCGACGATGTCATAGGTATATCATCGGCGAGCGCAAGCTATGTTTTCAAGAACGCTAAGCAGGTGAGCTACATGATTTTCTCCTCTCCGATAATCCAGACAGGCGCTGAGTGTACAGTATCATATGGAGGAAAGAACTCAAGCGTGGATAACATAGACGGAGTTTACACAAATCCGAAATACTCAGGAGGCGAGACTCTTACTCAGGGTGTAAGCGGAGCGCTGACCTTCTTTACAATCCAGTAACTTAATATCGGGCATATCGCAGCTGAGCCGTGGTGTGCCCATTTTTCTTTGCTGACTGTCTAAAAATTGACAATGATAATGAACTGTGATATAATACAAAAGTATAGCTGTTGTACTTCATTTTAAGTAGTTTTTTCCTTGTCACTTTTGTGGCACCGGAAAATATGGCTAACTAAATCATTTTGCTTGCGCGCGATATAACGCAAAAGTGATAATAATATTTAATGGGAGACTTATATATGCCTGAGAATACGGAAAAGAAAAAGGTAATATTCAGCGGAATACAGCCTACTGGCGTTTTCACGCTGGGAAACTATATAGGCGCTATCAGAAACTGGGGACCGCTTCAGGATGAATACGACTGCATTTACTCGATAGTTGACATGCATGCTCTGACAGTGAAGCGCGATCCTGTCAAGTTCAGACAGCAGACCCTTGAGGCGTACGCTCTCATTTTGGCGTGCGGCATAGATCCTGTTAAGTCGATAGCGTTCATACAAAGCCATAATCCAAGCCACGCGCAGCTGAACTGGATCCTTGCGTGCGCGACACAGTTCGGAGAGCTTTCACGTATGACTCAGTTCAAGGACAAGTCCAAAAAGCATCCTGACGATGTAAACGCGGGACTGTTTACCTATCCCGTGCTCATGGCCGCCGATATACTTACCTATAACGCCGATTTGGTTCCGATAGGAGCAGACCAGAAGCAGCATCTTGAGCTCACAAGAAACATTGCGGTCAGGTTTAATCAGCGCTTCGGGGATACATTCGTCATTCCCGAGCCTTATATACCGAGCTTTGGCGCGAGTGTTAAGAGCCTTCAGGACCCCACCAAGAAGATGTCAAAATCCGATGAGAACCCGAACGCCTGCGTTTATATACTCGATGACAAGGACACCATCATAAGAAAGTTCAAGCGTGCAATAACTGACAGCGATTCAGAGGTCAGGTATGCAGAGGGCAAGGACGGAATAAACAACCTTATTACTATTTATTCCTGCGTTACCGGAAAGAATACTCAGGAGATAGAGAGCGAATTCAGCGGCAAGGGATACGGTGACTTTAAGCTTGCAGTCGGCGAGGCTGTAGCTGATCATCTTGAGCCTGTGAGAACAAGATTTGCCGAGCTTATGAACGACAAGGCGTACCTCAAGGAGTGCTACACAGACGGCGCGCAAAGAGCGTTCAAGATATCGAACAAGATAGTTACAAAGGCCTACCGCAAGGTCGGCTTTGTCGACTACAGGTAGCCCCGCGGCATCACCGGGAGGAAGCAGCGATGAACAAGGGAGGAGCGGCTGCGGCTGCGGGGATAACGATGGGCACCTGCCTTGCCATGATAATATCGTTTTCCTGCAACCACTCGATTTTATGGGCTATTATACATGGCTGCCTGAGCTGGGTGTACGTTATTTACCGTCTGATTGTCGGCGGATATTGATAGATTGAATTTTTGGAGATGAAGTTATGAAGCTTGGAATGGTCGGACTTCCAAACGTCGGAAAGAGCACTCTTTTTAACGCTCTGACCAACGCGGGGGCTGAGTCCGCTAATTATCCTTTTTGCACAATAGAGCCTAATGTGGGAGTGGTTTCTGTCCCGGACGAGAGGCTTGAAAAGCTCGCGCAGATGTATAATCCGACAAAGTTCACTCCTGCGACACTCGAGTTTGTTGATATAGCAGGTCTTGTAAAGGGCGCGTCAAAGGGAGAGGGGCTTGGAAATAAGTTTCTTGCGAATATTCGGGAGTGCGACGCGATAATCCACGTTGTAAGGTGCTTTGAGTCTGATGATATAATCCATGTAGAGGGCTCGGTTGACCCCGCAAGGGATATCGAGACTATTGACCTTGAGCTTATTCTTGCAGACTTGGAAGTACTTGAGAGAAGACTCGACAAGGCGAAAAAGATGATCAAGGGCGACAAGAAATATCAGTCGGATGTTGATATGACAGAGGCGCTTATTCAGCATCTGTCCGACGGAAAGCCGGCAAGAAGCTATCCGTTTACCGATGAAGAGCGCGAAATGATAAAATCAACTCCGCTTTTGTCCCAAAAGCCTGTAATATACGCTGCGAACCTCAGCGATGATGATTTTCGCAATAACCTTGACACCAACAAGCACTACGCGGCAGTCAAAAAAATAGCGGCTGAGGAGCAGTCGGCAGTCCTTCCAATATGCGCTCAGATAGAAGCGGAGCTTTCGGATATGTCCGAGGAGGACAAAAAAATGTTCCTTGAGGACTTGGGTCTTGAGGTTTCCGGACTCAACAGAGTGATCAAGGAGGGCTACGCGCTTCTTGGACTTATATCCTTCCTCACAGCGGGAAAGGATGAGTGCAGAGCGTGGACTATCAAAAAGGGAACAAAGGCTCCGCAGGCGGCAGGTAAGATACACACCGACTTTGAGCGAGGCTTCATAAGAGCGGAGGTAGTTGCGTTTTCGGACCTCGAGGCGTGCGGCTCAATGGCTGCTGCAAGGGAAAAGGGTCTTGTCCGCTCCGAGGGAAAAGAGTATGTGATGTGCGACGGAGACGTAGTTCTCTTCAGATTCAACGTATAAGCGGCGGCTAAACAAATTAAACGCAATAGATATGCGCCTTCAAAAGCATGGAAGCTTTGTAGGCGCATTTTTTCATAAGAAAACCGTCTTCGGAATTCCGAAGACGGTATGGTAATATACTTTGACAGAAGCTTTAAAAATTAGAGCTCAGCGAAGTACTTGATGGTTCTTACCATCTGGCTGGTGTAGGAGTTCTCGTTGTCGTACCAAGAAACAACCTGTACCTGATAGAGGTCATCAGCGATCTTAGCAACCATTGTCTGAGTAGCATCGAAGAGTGAGCCATATCTCATTCCGATAACATCAGAAGAAACGATAAGATCCTCGTTGTAGCCGTAGGACTCGGAAGCGGCAGCCTTCATAGCGGCGTTGATGCCCTCCTTGGTTATATCCTTGCCCTTAACAACAGCGGTAAGGATAGTGGTGGAACCGGTAGGAACGGGAACTCTCTGAGCAGAACCGATGAGCTTGCCGTTGAGCTCGGGAATTACAAGTCCGATAGCCTTAGCAGCGCCGGTGGAGTTAGGAACGATGTTAGCAGCACCTGCTCTTGCACGACGAAGGTCGCCCTTGCGGTGAGGACCGTCAAGGATCATCTGGTCGCCGGTGTAAGCATGAATGGTGGACATGATACCGCTCTGGATAGGAGCATAGTCGTTAAGAGCCTTAGCCATAGGAGCGAGGCAGTTGGTGGTGCAGGAAGCAGCGGAAATGATGGTGTCATCCTTAGTAAGGGTCTTCTCATTAACGCTGTAAACGATAGTAGGAAGATCATTTCCTGCGGGAGCGGAAATAACAACCTTCTTAGCGCCTGCGTCGATGTGAGCCTGGCTCTTAGCCTTGGAGCAATAGAAGCCGGTGCACTCAAGAACTACATCAACACCGAGCTCTCCCCAGGGAAGATCAGCAGCGTTGGGCTTAGCGTAAATTGTGATCTCCTTGCCGTCAACGATGATGGCGCCGGGAGTAACAACAGTCTTGCCATCCTCTGCATATACAGCGGGCTTGCAGTCTACGGTGTGCTTGTTCTCGCCGATCTTTCCGCAGTAGCCGCCCTGAGCGGTATCATACTTGAGAAGGTGAGCGAGCATCTCAGGCTTAGTAAGGTCGTTGATTGCTACTACCTCGTAGCCATCAGCGTCGAACATCTGTCTGAAAGCAAGACGACCGATTCTGCCGAAACCATTAATTGCAACTTTTACTGACATTTCAAAAACCTCCATAAGTTTTTAATGTACTTATTATTCTACACTATCCTGCTATTATTTGCAAGTACTTTGTACAAAAAAGTACCGGCTCAGCCTCAGCAAGCGTAGATACGGGTAAATAATAGCTTGTGTCTCGAAGAAAGAATGATAAAATGACGGTATTTTTTAAAGTCCGGTAAGGCATGATTTGTTGCAAGTATCTCCGTTGATTTTTCTTTGTAATTTTATGTGATTTTATCACAGAAAAAACATTTTGACGTGGTATAATAGGCTTGCAGCTAAGAGATGAAGGGCTGCAACCAAAATTAATCCAAGGAGGACTTAAAAATGTCTGTAATCAATATCACTAAGGAAAACTTTAATACTGAGGTGCTCGGCTCTGATAAGCCCGTTCTTATCGACTTCTGGGCAAGCTGGTGCGGTCCATGCAGAATGGTAAGCCCTATCGTAGACGAAATTGCTCAGGAGAGAACGGATATCAAGGTAGGAAAGGTAAATGTCGACGAGCAGTCCGAGCTCGCCGCGCAGTTCGGAGTAATGAGCATTCCTACTCTTGTAGTAATGAAGGACGGAAAGGTTGTCAACCGTTCTGTCGGCGCAAGACCTAAGAGGGACATTCTTTCCCTTCTGTAAGGAGCTGATTAGATGGGATTCTTCGATTTTCTCAAGCCCGCAGACATAAACGCAGGTGTGGAAAAATTTAAATCCACCGGAGGCGCTGTGCTTTTAGATGTGCGCACTCCGGCGGAGTACAAAAGCGGTCATATACCGGGAAGCAGAAATTTCCCGCTTGACTCTATAGAGACTCTTCCGCGAGTCATAGCTGACAAGAACATACCTATATTCGTCCATTGCTTCAGCGGGGCGAGGAGCGGACAGGCAGCTTCAGCAATGAGGAGAATGGGCTACACCAATGTGACCAACATAGGCGGCATATCAGGATACCGCGGAAAGGTGGTAAAATAAGATGAAGATTGTCATCGTGGGAGGAGTCGCCGGCGGAGCTACAGCGGCCGCGAGACTTCGCAGACTTGACGAGAATGCCGAGATAATCGTATTTGAGCGCTCCGGCTTTGTGTCATACGCCAACTGCGGTCTTCCTTACTACATTGGAGGAGTGATTGAGAAAAAAGAAGAGCTCACCTTACAAACGCCGGAAAGCTTTAGAAGGCGTTTCAATGTTGATATGCGCGTCAGGCATGAGGTCACTAAGATAAATCCTGAAAGGAAAACGGTTTATGTCACTAACCTCGTCACCGGTGAAAGCTTTGAGGAAAGCTATGATAAGCTTATCCTGTCTCCGGGAGCTCGTCCGGTCAGACCTGATTTTCCGGGAATAGAGTCTGATAAAATTTTCACGCTTCGCACGGTAGAGGACACATACAAGATAAAGGATTATATCAACGCGAATAAGCCTTCTTCCGCCGTTGTAGTAGGCGGAGGCTTCATAGGAATTGAAGCGGCGGAAAACCTTAAGGGGCTTGGAGTAGACGTAACATTAGTAGAGGCTATGAACCAGCTTATGGCTCCGTTTGACTATGACATTGCGGCGTTTATCCATGCCGAGGTGAGAAGAAAGGGCGTAAACCTCGTCTTAGGCAGAAAGCTTCAGGGCTTTAAGCCTGACGGAGAGTCGCTGGAAGTAAGCATCGAGGACGGCTTGGGCATAAAAGCCGACATGGTTATTTTAGCGATGGGAGTTTCGCCTGATACCGCCATTGCAAAGGACGCGGGGCTCAAGCTTGGAATCAAGGGAAGCATTGTCGTAAACGAGCATATGCAGACCTCAGATCCTGATATTTACGCAGTAGGCGACGCTGTTCAAATCAAAAACTTTGTAACCGGAAAAGACGCTCTTATTTCGCTCGCAGGACCCGCCAATAAGCAGGGAAGAGTGGCTGCGGACAATATCTGCGGACTCAATAGCAGCTATAACGGCGGGCAGGGAAGCTCTGTGATAAAGATTTTCAGCCTTACCGCCGCATCGACAGGAATAAACGAGCGCACAGCAAAAAGCCTCGGCATCGAGTGCGACAAGGTGATTCTTTCGCCGTCCAGCCACGCGGGCTATTACCCTGGCGGAAAGGTGATGACTCTAAAGCTTGTCTTTGAGAAGGGCAGCTATAGAATCTTAGGCGCGCAGATAGCCGGCTATGACGGGGTGGACAAGAGAATAGATGTCCTTGCCACGGCGATAAGGGCGGGAATGAAGGCGTATGAGCTTGTCGAGCTCGACCTTGCGTACGCACCGCCGTATTCCTCGGCAAAGGACCCGGTAAACATGGCTGGATTCATGGCTGAGAACATCAAAAACGGGATTGTGAAGCAGTGGTACTATGAGGACGTTGACTCGTTGCCTATGGACGGCAGCGTAACGCTTCTCGACGTAAGAACTCACTCTGAGTATGCGCGCGGTCATATCGAAGGCTTTATAAATATTCCTGTTGACAGCTTAAGAGAGCGAATATCCGAGCTTGACAGTTCCAAGCCGGTATACGTTATCTGTCAAAGCGGCGTAAGAAGCTATATTGCGACGAGGATACTTATGGGACGTGGCTTTGAGTCATACAATTTTGCCGGAGGCTTCCGCTTCTACGACGCTGTAAGAAACGACAAGGCGCTTGCGGAGCGTTCTACGCTTTGCGGAATGGACGCAAACTAAAAGCCGGACACAGGATTCGTCCGGCGCATGTAAAAATAAAATTGTCTATTCGTCTGCAAGGCTTTCAAGCTTACGCTTGTCGGTTATTTCTATCATTCCTCGCGAGAGCTTGACTACGCCTTCGTTTTGGAAGTATTTGAGCATTCTTGTAACTACCTCGCGGGGGCTGCCGAGGTGCTTTCCGATAGTCTCGTGAGTGATTTTAAGGGTGTCGTTTTCCTCTGTCAGGGCTTCGCTGAGTAAAAAGTTCGCCAGTCGCTTGTCAAAGCTCTGCCACATGATCTGGTCTATCAGCCACATTACATCGGTAAACCTGCTCGCCATGATTTCGTTTGTGTAGTTTGCAAGCGGCGCCGACTCCTGCATCACGCTTTTGTATACCTCTGACGGTATGATTATCACCTCGGTGTCCTTTTCCGCCTCGATAGTGATATCGAATCTTATGCTGTTCATGATGCAGGATGCGGACAGGAGGCAGATATCTCTTTCAAACAGGGAGTAGATTGTTATTTCCCTGCCGTCGGAGGAGAGTATATATGCCCTGAGTTTACCTGACAGAATCAAAAATAGGCCTGTGCAGTCATTCGAGCCGTTGTGCAAAATCTCGCCCTTGCGGAATTTTTTTGTGGTGCAGCAGGACTGAAGCCTGTGCCGGTGCTCATCGGACAATTTGTTCCAAACAGAAAGATATTCAAGGTAGTTCAAGCAGACACCCGCCTTTTTATTAAATACAATGCAAGTATACCACGCGTTCGGCAACGATGTCAAATCATCAAAAAAGTTTTATGTTCAACAAAAAAGTACGATTGACATCGATTGGCATGAATGATATCATAGCTGTGTAACATAGATTTTTTATTTAACGGCGATATTGATATATTAGCCGCTTTCAAGGCTATAAGGAGAAGTTATTATGAGAATAGCTGTTGCGTATGATAACGGAGAAATTTTTCAGCATTTCGGCAGGACCGAGCAGTTCAAGGTGTATGATATCGAAGACGGAAAGGTCACGTCAAGCAAAATAGTCGGAACAGACGGTCAGGGACACGGCGCTCTTGCCGGAGTTTTGGGTACGATCGGCGCTGATGTGCTAATATGCGGTGGAATCGGCGCGGGAGCGCAGAACGCCGTATCTATGGCGGGAGTGAAGCTGTACGGCGGAGTGACAGGCAGCGCGGACGAGGCGGTCAGCGCGTATTTAAGCGGCAGTCTTGATTTTGACCCGAATGTTATGTGTGACCATCATCACCATGATGAAGGTAATAGCTGCGGCTCTCATGGCTGCGGCTCTCATGGCTGCGGCGAACACACCTGCGGCTCGCACGGCTGCGGACACTGACGAGAGGGCTGGAATGATTTTTACAGACCGGGTCTTGGCGTTCGCCGGGTCTGTGATTAAAAAATAGCGTTTTAAGGAGGCGGTAGAAAATGAAGACAAAAAAATATGTGTGCACCATTTGCGGCTATGTCCACGAGGGCGAGCTTACGGATGATTTCACCTGTCCGATATGCGGAGCTGACAGAAGCGCGTTTGTACCAGTTGAGGAGGAAAACGCTGCAGCCGCTCAGTCTGAAAAAACAGATGAATCTGAGAAGGGAACCCTTGCGGATGATGAATTAACTGAGCTTACTCCTATGGAGATGAGCATCATCTGCTCCAATCTTGCAAGGGGCTGTGAAAAGCAGTACATGCCGGAGCAGTCGAAAAGCTTCAAGCTCTTGGCTGACTTTTTCCGTTCTAAGGCGGGCAGCCCGGTAAGCGCGGATATCGACAGGATAGCTGATCTTATCGAAAGCGATTTGTCAAAGGGATTTCCGGAGGCGTTTTCCGCCGCCAAAGAGGTAAATGATCGCGGCGCGCTCAGGAGCCTTGTGTGGAGCGAAAAGGTAACGAAAGTACTCAGCTCTCTGATACTCAGATACAAAACTCAGGGAGACAAGCTTCTTGAAAATACCGGAGTGTATGTATGCTCTGTCTGCGGATTCGTTTTTATAGGAGATCGCCCGCCGGAAATATGTCCGGTATGCAAGGTGCCGGCGTGGAAGTTCGATAAAATTGAGGGGAGGAGCGCGTGATGTCTAATCCTAAGTCAGGTTCAAAAAAGTACGCAGTCAGAAACCTAAGGCTTTGCACCAAGGACTGCCTTTGCCTGTATGTCTGCCCTACAGGAGCAACAGACACAGAGAACAGCATCATAGATGTAGCTAAATGTATCGGCTGCGGTGATTGCGCAGACTCATGCCCCTCTGGTGCTATTACCATGATGCCGTACGAACTGCCCGAGCAGCAGCCCAAGGACGATAAGGTTACCGACGCCAACCGCAGGCTTATTCTCAGTAAGGCGGAAGCCGAAAATTTGGCTTCGCAGATACCCGGGGCTTTGGGAAAGGCGATTGAGAGATCGTCAAGGCTTATGGCTGAGGATCTGTGCCGTGAGGCGGGATTTATGCTGCCTCAGAGCCGAAATGCCAAGGAATTTCTCAAAAAAATAAGAAGCTACCCCGGAGTTCCAAAGGAAGCGGTCGATTCGCTCTTGAACTCGATAGAATTTCACGAGGGCTCATCTGCAAAGGAGACCGAGGAAAAGTGGAAGTGCTCGGTCTGCGGATATGTGCACACGGGAAAGCTTAGTGAATACTTTACCTGTCCGATATGCGGTCAGCCGCATACGGCATTTGAAAGGATTCAGTAATAATTTTGATGGTCATGCGACAATTTTGCCGCTGTATCAATATAATTTAAATTTTATTAAAGGAGACAAAAATCATGAGCGCAAAGTTTTATATCTGCCGTCATTGCGGCAATCTTGTAGGAATGATAAACAATTCCGGAGTACCTATGGTCTGCTGCGGAGAGAAGATGCAGGCTCTTGAAGCCAACACCACCGAGGCTGCCGGAGAGAAGCATATCCCGGCAGTAACCGTTGACGGCGGCACCGTCAAGGTAACTGTAGGCGAGGTTAAGCACCCAATGCAGCCTGAGCACTATATCCAGTGGGTATATGTTCAGACCGAAAAGGGCGGACAGCGCAAGTCGTTCAAGCCCGGCGATGAGCCCACCGCTACCTTCAGCGTAGTAGACGACAAGGTTGTCGCCGTATACGCATACTGCAACCTTCACGGCCTTTGGGCAGTAGAGCTCTGATATCGACACCAAGATTATTTTCCGCCTGTCGGGACAAGCCTACCGGCAGGCGAAATTTTTTAGAGCCTGATAAATTATGTGATTAAGTCACAGAATTGCCGATCGGGATCGGTTATACTCTACACATAGCCTCTTATATTTTGGAGCATTGGAGCGTGACGATATGAAAACTAAACTGATAAAAATTCTGAGAAAGTCTGTTAAGCCGTTGATTTTTATCGCGGCAGGCGTTATCGTGGGCGTAGCGTACTATTATCTTGTAGTTTGCGAGTCGGGAAGCTGTCCGCTGAAATCAAGTCCGTGGATGACAGGCGCGTATGTCGGGCTGATAGGGCTTTTGGTGTCAGGAATATTTTCAAAGTCAGGGGGAGACAGTGACAAATGCAATATGTGATACTTTTTCTCGAGGGCGTCATAACTTTTATCTCGCCATGCCTTTTGCCGATGCTTCCGATATACATCTCCTATTTTGCCGGAGGGGAAGAGCGATCCATGGGAAAAACTGTTAAAGGCGCGCTTGGCTTTGTGACCGGCTTTACGGTAATTTTTACAGCCATGGGGGCGCTCGCCGGCACTGTCGGAAGCTTTTTGACGAGGTATCAGACCGCTGTCAATATCATTACCGGACTGATCGTGGTCTTCTTCGGTCTTTGCTATCTCGGAGTATTCAAGTTTAGTATTTTCAAGGGCAGCAGCCGCGAAGTGGATACCAAGATCACCGGATTTTTCCCTGCCATGCTTTTCGGAATGATATTCTCGATAGGCTGGACGCCGTGTGTGGGAGCGTTTTTAGGCTCGGCGCTTTTGCTGGCTTCTCAGCAGGGTCATGTTCTTGAGGGAACGCTTATGCTATTGGTATTCTCCCTCGGACTGGGAATACCTTTCATACTGAGCGCGGTGCTGATAGATTATTTAAAGACTACTTTTAACTGGATTAAAAAGCATTACCGTATTATAAACATAATAAGCGGCTGCCTTTTGATACTGATAGGTATTATGATGGCTACGGGTACGCTTGGCGCGCTGCTTGCTTTATTGAGCTGATATTGTCAGGAGGTTAGCGTATGAAAACGAATAATAAGACCTTGGCTTTGGTAATTATACTTGTTTTTGTCTTACTTATCGGCGGAGCATATATGCTGTACAGCAGGCTGAGCCGGGATTACTCCTCCGAGCAGCTTGTCACCGAGCAGAATGTCAACAGGAATGAGCCGTCTGATTCGGATACACAGGGCTCGGGCAGCGATTCGGATGCTGGCGATAATTCGGAGCAGGCATCTGACTCATCGGACGAGACAGGGACCGCCTCAGGCGATAGCGAACCGGACTCGGACGAGCTTTCCACGGCGCCGGACTTTACCGTTTACGACATAGACGGCAATGAGGTCAAGCTTTCGGACTACTTTGGGAAGCCGATAGTACTAAACTTCTGGGCGAGCTGGTGCGGTCCGTGTAAAAGCGAGATGCCGGAGTTTAACGAGATGTATTCCGAGCTTGACGGCGAGGTGATATTCCTGATGGTCAACATGACCGACGGAAGCCGCGAGACAGTCGAGTCCGCAAGCGAATATGTAAGCGAAGAGGGCTTTAGCTTCCCGGTAATGTACGACACAGCGCAGGACGCAGCATATACCTATGCGGTGTACTCGCTGCCTACGACCTATTTTTTGGATGAAGAAGGGTATCTGATCGCGCGCGCCGTGGGAGCGATAGACAAGGACACCTTGCAGCAGGGTATAGATATGATATACACTCCGGAGGAGTAACGAAAAGAAATCTCAAAATAGCTGAACATTCAAGCCGCAGTACGATACTTTGCGCACTGCGGCTTTTTAGCGAAACGTAAGATTATATACGGGCAAAGCTCAAATCAAGCCGCAAATAATCGGAAAATTCATTCACAAACATCAAAAGTGGAACGCTAAAGGAACGCTGATGGAATTTATAAGGAACTCACAGGAGGTATAATATATCACGGCAAGCAGCAAAAGCTGTCTGTAAATTCAATTTGGAGGCATTTAATTATGTATTTTGACGCAATTGCTAAGATCGTTGCTGAGCGCACCGGATGTGATGTAGCTGATATCAAGCCTGAGAGCAAGTTCTCTGAGCTCGGCATTGATTCCTTGGACACCGTTGAGCTTCTTATGAGCCTTGAGGACGAAATCGGAATTGAGATCGAGCTTGACCGCAAGGTTGAGACTATCGACGACCTCGACAAGTTCATTCAGAGCAAGCAGGAAAACGCAAATGATTAAGTCAGCGATATGTGAAATGCTGGGTATAAAATACCCGGTATTTCAGGGCGGTATGGCTTGGATTGCTGACGGTAAGCTGGCCGCTGCCGTTTCAAATGGCGGCGGTCTCGGCATAATTGCGGCAGGAAACGCCCCGGCAGACTATGTCCAAGAGCAGATAAAAATAGCTAAGTCACTTACCGATAAGCCAATCGGCGTGAACATCATGCTTATGAGTCCCTATGCGGACGATGTTGCAAAGGTAGTAGCGGAGAACAAGGTCGAGGTGGTAACCACCGGAGCCGGTAATCCGTCTAAATATATGAAGTCCTGGTTGGACGCAGGCATAAAGGTAATACCCGTAGTAGCTTCAGTCGCAATGGCTAAGCTTATGACAAGGGTTGGCGCTGCCGCTTTGATAGCCGAGGGCGGAGAGAGCGGCGGACATGTCGGCGAGCTTACAACAATCGTGCTTGTGCCGCAGGTATGCGACGCCACCAATCTTCCCGTAATCGCCGCAGGCGGTATTGCCGACGGCAGGGGAGTTGCCGCGGCGTTCATGCTCGGAGCGCAGGGAGTTCAGATGGGCACAAGATTCTTAAGCGCTTATGAGTGCTCTGTTCACCCTACATATAAAGAAAAGGTGCTTAAGGCAAACGACCTTTGCACCATGGTGACCGGCAAGAGGCTTGGTCATCCCGTCAGAAGCCTGAGGACTCCGTTTACAAGGGAGTATTTCAAGGCTGAGTACAGCACTATGTCAGATGAGGAGCTTGAGAAGCTCGCGACCGGCGCCTTAAGGCTTGCTGCCAAGGAAGGCGATGTCGAAAAGGGCTGCTTCCTCGCCGGACAGATAGCGGCAATGGTAAAGAAAGAACAGCCTGCCGCGGAAATAATCAAGGAAGTTATAGAGGAAGCCGAGCCTATCCTCCTGAGGGCACCGCAATGGGTAGAATAGCTTTTGTTTTTTCGGGTCAGGGAGACCAGTATCCCGGAATGGGAAAGGAGCTTTGTGACAAGTACCCTGTAGCCAAGGAGGTCTTTGATTCCTGCGACTTGGTTCGTCCGGGAACGAGCGCACAGTGCTTCTTCGGAACAGAAGAGGAGCTCAAGGAGACGTCAAACACTCAGCCCTGCCTTTTTGCGATGGAGCTTGCGGCTGCTATGGTTCTTCGCAGCAAGGGAATTGTTCCTGACGCGGTAGCGGGATTTTCGCTCGGCGAGGTGACAGCAGTCACATTTGCCGGCATATTTGACTGCGAGACAGGCTTCAGGCTTGTGTGCAGGCGCGGTGAGCTTATGCAAAGAGAAGCAGAGAAGTTCGACACCTCCATGGCGGCGGTAGTGAAGCTGAGCAACGAGGATGTAATAAGCATCTGCGACAGGTATCCGGACATATATCCTGTCAACTTCAACTGCCCCGGTCAGGTTTCAGTCTCAGGCTTGAGCGAGAAGATGCCGGAGTTTTATAACGATGTAAAGGCGGCCGGCGGAAGAGCCATTCCAATCAAGGTCAAGGGAGCGTTCCATTCTCCATATATGAACGAGGCTTCAAAGGACTTTGCCGCTGAAATCGACAAGGCGGTTATTTCCAAGCCCAAGATCACGGTATACTCCGACATGACGGCTATGCCGTATGACGAGGATGTTAAGAGCCTTCTTTCAAAGCAGATCTGCAACCCGGTAAAGTGGGAGCAGGCTATAAGGAATATGATCGATGCCGGTATTGATACGTTTGTCGAGATAGGTCCCGGAAAGACTCTTACCAACATGATAAGAAAGATAAGCACAGAGGTCAAAGCCTGCGCGCTTAATGATTATCTTGCGGAGGTAGAAGGATGATATTAAACGGAAAAACAGCTATAATCACCGGAGGCTCTCGCGGCCTCGGAGAGCAGATAGCGTATAAGCTCGCATCGATGGGCGCTAATATCGCGATTGTGGATGTAGGAGATCCTGCGCTGGCTGAGGGCGTATGCCGCAACTGCGAGACAGAATACGGCGTCAAGGCGCTTTCCTACCGCTGCGATGTTTCCAATTTCTCTCAGGTAAAGGAAACCGTTGCGAATATTAAAAAGGATTTTGGCACGGCTCATGTACTTGTAAACAATGCCGGCATTACAAGGGACAATATAGCAGCTATGATGTCCGAGGAGGATTTCGACAAGGTAATAGCAGTAAACCTCAAGGGCGCCTTCAACATGATCCGCCACACATCTGGTCTCTTTATTCGCAACAGGGAAGGCTGCATAATCAACATTTCCTCTGTTTCCGGACTTATGGGAAATGTTGGACAGTGCAATTACGCCGCTTCAAAGGCAGGTCTTGTCGGACTTACAAAGACCATAGCCAAGGAGCTTGCTCCCAAGGGGGTAAGGTGCAACGCTATCGCTCCCGGCTTCATAGAGACTGCGATGACCGGAAATCAGACAGATAACCCGCTTCTCAAGATGATACCGCTGGGAAGAATGGGAAGCGCCAAGGATATAGCTGACGCAGCGGGATACCTTGTAACTGCCGATTATGTGACCGGAATAGTGCTCAAGGTAGACGGCGGAATTTCAATGTAAGGAGAAGCTCTAATGAGTGAGAATAGAAGAGTAGTTGTCACAGGTCTTGGTGCAGTGACTCCCATCGGAAAAAATGTTTCCGAGACCTGGGAGAGCATGAAGTCAGGCAAAAACGGAATAGGTCCTATTACACATTTTGACACCACAGCGTTTAAGGCTAAGCTTGCCGCGGAGGTAAGCGACTTTGATCCCAAGGAGTACCTTGAGGTCAACGAGGTATTAAGAACAGACAGATATACGCAGTTCGCGATAGCTGCTGCGAAGCAGGCGTGCGACGACTCCGGAATAGAGGGAAATGTCGAGCCTGAGCGTTTTGCGGTAATTTTAGGAACAGGTATAGGCGGAATAACGACCTTTGAGACAGAGCACACTAAGCTTATTGAAAAAGGCCCGAGAAGAGTTTCATCGCTGCTGGTGCCTATGATGATATCCAACATAGCAGCGGGAATGATCGCTATAAAGCACTGCTGCAAGGGTCCCGCGATGCCAGCTGTCACGGCGTGTGCCTCCGGCTCTAACGCGATAGGCGAGGCTTATCGCCTGATAAAGCACGGCTATGCAGATGCTGCTATAACCGGCGGCTCAGAGGCTGCTATAAGCCCCTGCGCGGTTGCCGGGTTTATAAACATGCAGGCTCTTTCCACCTCAGAGGATCCCAACGCTGCGTCTCTTCCTTTTGACAGACGCAGGGGAGGCTTTGTAATGGGCGAGGGCTCGACTGTTCTCATTATCGAGGAATATGAGCACGCAAAGGCAAGAGGAGCTAAGATTTATGCAGAGCTGTGCGGGTACGGTTCAACCTGCGACGCTTACCATATTACCGCTCCGGATCCGGAGGGTAACGGCGGAATGAGGGCAATGAAGCAGGCCATGGACGAAGCCGGTTATACTGACAGCGACTGCGTATATGTAAATGCTCACGGTACCGGAACTCATATGAATGACGCCGTTGAGACAAAGGCTATAAAGAAGGCTCTCGGCGAGGAAGCAGCCCGCAGAGCGTATGTAAGCTCCACCAAGTCAATGACAGGACACATGCTCGGAGCTGCCGGAGCTGTAGAGGCTTTGGCGTGCATATTCGCTCTCAACGATGGCATTATACCTCCAACCATCAATCTTAACGAGCAGGATGAAGAGTGCGACCTTAATTGCGTTCCAAACACCGCGGTAAAGGCCGATGTTACGCTCTGCCTTTCCAACTCTTTGGGCTTCGGCGGACATAACGCTTGTCTTGCTTTCAGAAAGGTGAAGTAAAATGAATGAGACAGATATCCGCAAATACGCGGAGTTAATGAAGGAGCTTGAGCTTACTGCTCTCGAGATTAAGGACGGAGACAAGGTTGTCAGACTCGAGCGCAATATATCTGTAAGAGTAACCGAGACCGTTCAGGCGGCGCCTGTAGCTTCACCCGCTTCAGCTTCTGCCGCTATCAATGCAAACGCTCAGGTGCCTGTAAATTCTAATTGCTTTACAGTAAAATCCCCGCTCGTCGGTGTATTTTACGCCGGTCCTGCCGAGAACGTCGAGCCTTTTGTATCCATCGGAGACCATGTCAAGAGGGGTCAGACGCTCTGCATAATTGAAGCCATGAAGCTTATGAACGAAATATATGCGGACGAGGACGGAGTTATCGAGGAGATATGCGTCACCAACGGACAGGTTGTCGATTACGGCACAGAGCTGTTCAGAATCAAGAGGTAGAAGATGAACAAGGAAGAGATTATGAAAATTCTCCCTCACAGGGACAATATGCTTCTTCTGGACGACGCCGAAAATATTGAGGGCACCGCGATAGCTCACTATAATGTGCGCGGAGACGAGTTTTTCCTCAAAGGTCATTTTCCGGGCAATCCCATAGTTCCGGGAGTTATACTTTGCGAGATACTCGCTCAGTCGGCATGTGTTTTGATGAAGGACGTGCTCAAGGAGGGTCAGCTTCCTGTTTACACCGGACTTAACAATGTAAAGTTTCGTTCGCCGGTCAAACCGGGCGACAGGGTAGAGACTAAGGTTCATCTCAAGAGGTCGAAGCATCCCTTCTACTTTGCCGAGGGAACTCTGTCGGTAGGAGACAGGCTGTGCGTTTCCGCTGAATTTTCATTTGCTATAACAGGTGAGTGACATATGTTTTCAAAAATACTTATTGCTAACCGCGGAGAGATAGCGGTTCGCATTATCAGAGCCTGCAAGGAGATGGGGGTTGCCACCGTAGCTGTATATTCCGAGGCGGACAGGAACGCGCTTCACGTTGCGCTTGCCGACGAAAGCTACTGCATAGGCGGTCCTGAGGCGTCGGAAAGCTATCTCAATGAGAATCAGATAATAAGCGCAGCTATTCTTGCCGGGGCTCAGGCGATACATCCAGGATACGGCTTTCTTTCGGAAAACGCACATTTCGCCCGCCTGTGCCGTAAAAACGGAATAGTTTTTATTGGTCCTCAGCCTGAGAGCATGGAACGGCTGAGCGATAAAGCGATTTTAAAGGAGCTTATAAGCAGCACAGGTCTTACCGTTATACCCGGAACAAAGGCGGTTTCGTCCGTCGAGGAGGCTAAGGCGTCAGCTTTGAAGCTTGGCTATCCGGTTATGATAAAGGCTTGTGCGGGCGGCGGAGGAAGAGGCATCAGGCTGATAAGAAGCGAGGATGAGCTCGAGGACGCCTATATGCAGGCGGCTTCCGAGGCTCTTAGCGCATTCGGCGACGGCAGCGTGTATATCGAAAAGTATATATACCCCGCAAGGCATGTTGAGCTTCAGATCCTTGCCGATGAGCAGGGCAATGCCGTTTGTCTCGGAGACAGAGATTGCTCATTGCAGCGAAGAAACCAGAAGCTTCTTGAGGAGACGCCTTCCCCGGCGGTCAACAGCGAACAGCGAGAGAGGATAATGAAGCTTGCCGTTGACGCGGTAAAAAAGATCGGCTATGTAGGCGCGGGAACCTTGGAGTTTCTTCTTGACCGTGACGGAAACTTCTGGTTCATGGAGATGAATGTAAGGCTCCAGGTCGAGCATTGCGTAACCGAAATGCTGACCGGTATTGACCTTGTCAAGTGGCAGATAAGAATCGCCGCCGGAATACCGATAAACTTTACTCAGGACGACATAAGCCTTACCGGCAGCGCCATTGAGTGCAGAATCAATGCTCAGAGCTGCGATAAGCTTGAGATGCTCCATGTTCCCGGCGGTCCGTCAGTCAGGTTTGACACATGGCTTGTCGAGGGCATGACGGTATCTCCGTATTATGATTCTCTCCTTGGCAAGCTTGTCGTCTATTCTAAGACGAGGGAAGAGGCTTTAAGAAAGATGCGCGCTGCTCTTTGCGAGCTTGTCATCAAGGGAATTTCCACAAATATAGAGGAACAGCTTCGTATTATCGGAGATGACAGATTTATCTCCGGAAATTACGACCTTACATTTATGGGTAACAGGTGATTAGATGCCATTACTTAACTTTTTAAAACCTAAGAACCAGCTTGAGGAGGGCGGACGCTCGGCAGCTCCCGTGCAGCAGGACGCCGGCGAGCCTGAGAAGAACTGTCCAAACTGCCATAAGGATATACCGCTTAGCCGCCTTTGGGCAAATAATTTGGTGTGCTCCTGCGGCTATCACTTTAGGATGAAGGCAAGGCAGCGCATAAGGATGATTGTCGACAAGGACAGCTTCAAGGAGCTGTTTTCAGAGATAAAGTCGGGCAATCCGCTCAGCTTCCCGGGATATTCGGATAAGCTGGATACCGTTCGCACCGCGAGCGGCGAGGAAGAAGCGGTTATCTGCGGAATTGCCGACATAGGTCAGAGAAAGTGCTGCCTTTTCGTTATGGAGTCCTACTTCATGATGGGAAGCATGGGAAGCGCCGCAGGTGAGAAGATCGCTTCTTTGTTCGAGTACGCCTTGGATAACAGGCTGCCTGTTATAGGATTTACCGTCTCCGGCGGAGCCAGGATGCAGGAAGGACTTCTCTCACTTATGCAGATGGCTAAGACAAGTGCCGCGGTGAAGCGTCACAGCGATGCTGGACTGCTGTATATTGCCGTCTTGACCGACCCAACGACAGGCGGCGTGACTGCAAGCTTTGCCATGGAAGCCGATATAACCCTTGCCGAGCCCGGAGCTACGGTTGGCTTTGCCGGAGCGAGGGTAGTAGAGCAGACAACGAGGAAGTCGCTTCCGAAGGAGTTCCAGAAGTCTGAATTTGTTTTGAAGCACGGATTTATAGACCAGATAGTGCCTCGTAATGAACAGAGGAATGTTTTGGCGGAGCTTCTTAAGATGCACGAGCGGAGTGTGAAAGTATGAGCGGTACAGCGTATGATAGAGTAAAACTCGCAAGAGACAGCTCAAGACCCACCGGTCTTGACTATATTAAAAGAATTTTCAAGGGATTTATAGAGTTTCACGGCGACCGCCGTTATGCCGACGATCCGGCGATAGTCGGAGGAATAGCCTGGCTCAACAATACCCCTGTAACGGTTATCGCGATCGAAAAGGGTCACACTGCCAAGGAACGCTCCTACCGAAACTTCGGGGCGCCTCATCCTGAGGGGTATCGCAAGGCATTAAGGCTTATGAAGCAGGCTGAGAAATTCGGAAGACCTGTCATATGCTTTATCGACACCTCCGGAGCTTATTGCGGCATCGGCGCGGAGGAGCGCGGACAGGGTCAGGCTATTGCAGAGAATTTAATGGAAATGACTACCCTGTGCGTGCCCATAATTTCAATACTCGTAGGTGAGGGCGGAAGCGGGGGAGCGCTCGCGCTTGCCGTTGCAGACAGGGTATGGATGCTGCAGAATGCAGTTTACTCGGTTATCTCTCCCGAGGGCTGCGCGAGCATTCTTTGGAAGGATTCATCAAAGGCAGAGGCAGCTGCCGCAAGCTTGAAGCTTACGGCTGAGGACGCCAAGAGCTTAGGAGTAATTGAAAAGATCCTTTCCGAAAACGATATTGGCAAAAAGGAATTTTATGACCGCATTCGCTCTTTGCTCACAGATGAGCTTGAGGAGCTTTCAAAGGATATCGATCTTATAGGAATGCGCTATGATCGCTTCCGCAAGCTTGGTATCACGGCTGTATCAGAGGAGTAACATATGAGCATATACACAAAATATTGCACTGAGGTGGTCGATGAAAACGGCTCACTTCAAAAAATCACACTCAATTATCCGGACAATTTTAACTTTGCATATGATGTAGTTGACGTGATAGCAAAGCAAACGCCGGATAAGAGAGCGTTGGTTTGGTGCAATACCGAAAACGAGGAGCATATATTCAGCTTTAAGGACATTAGCGAATACAGCAACAGGTACGCTAATGTCTTTAAGAATGCGGGAATAGGCAAAGGGGACAAGGTTATGCTTGTTCTCAAGCGTCATTACGAGTATTGGTTTGCCGCGATCGCTTTACATAAGCTTGGGGCGATCATGATTCCTGCTACGCATATGCTCACCGTAAGTGACTTTGTCTACAGGATAAAGGCGTCAGGGCTAAAGGCGGCGGTCTGCACCTCTCAGAACGAAGTGCCGCAGAAGCTTAAGGCTGCTCTTGACGAGCTCGGCTGTCAGGCAACGCTGTGGTGCGTTCAGTCCGATGTTCCGGGCTTCAGAAATCTCATTGCTGAGGCTGAGGAGGCCTCTACGGAATTTGAAAAGGTAGAGACGCATGTATCGGATCCGATGATGCTTTATTTCACATCGGGAACGACGGGCTATCCCAAGGGAGTTATTCATAACTTTTCCTATCCCTTGGCTCACATAGTGACTGCAAAGTACTGGCAGCAGGCAGAGGATAACGGTCTTCACTTCACTGTAGCGGAAACAGGCTGGGCGAAGGCGTCATGGGGAAAGCTGTACGGTCAGTGGCTGGTAGGAAGCGCTGTAATGGTATTTGATTTTGACAACTTTGATCCTAAACAGCTTACAACTGTCATCAACCGCTACGGAGTGACCTCTTTCTGCGCGCCTCCGACCGTTTACAGATATCTTGTCCGCAAGGGAATACCGGATATGCCTTCTCTGAGGCACGCTTCTACGGCAGGTGAGATGCTTGCTCCCGAGGTATTTCGCAGGTTTACGGAAAAGACCGGACTGGAGCTTTGCGAGGGCTACGGACAGACCGAAACCACTCTTCTTATGGCTAATTTCAAGGGCAGAGAGCCTGTGCAGGGCTCGATGGGAACCATTTCCCCTCTTTACAATATTGAGCTTAGAAGCAAGGACGGCAGCCCTGTTGCTCCCGGAGAAGTCGGAGAGGTATGTATTATTCCTCCAGCTGACGGAAGCAAGCAGGTTGGAGTCTTCTGCGGGTATCTTAATAACGACGAGCAGTATGATTATGTATGGAGAGGCGGAGTTTACCATACGGGCGACGTCGCATATTACGATGAAAACGGGCTTTACTGGTTCCACGGTCGCTTTGACGATATAATAAAGTCCTGCGGATATAGGGTGGGTCCCTATGAGATAGAGAATGTCCTGACTGAACACCCCGCTGTAGCCGAGTGCTCTGTAATAGGCGTCCCTGATCCATTAAGAGGTCAGGCTATCAAGGCTGTGATAGTTCTCGGAAGCGAATACAAGCCGTCCCACGAGCTGGAGCTTGAGATAAAGGACTTCTGCAACTCGAAGCTTGCCGAGTACAAGTGGATAAAGCTGATTGACTTTGTGGAAGAGATGCCAAAGACTATAAGCGGAAAGATCCAGAAGTCGGTTCTTCGCGGTCAACAAGACTGATTTTTCGGCTTTCCCAAAATTCAACTAAATATAATTGCGCTTCTCACAATAATGTGATATAATCATATTTGATGTATCACATTATTTTTTTACAAGCTTCGGGTATGTGGAGGTGAGGAAAATGCCCAGGGATATGGATGAAATTCTTAATAGCTGCATTGGAGGATTTCATATATACAGTCTTGGAAAGAACTTTGGCGTAAGCTTTGCCAGCAAAAGCCTTGGCGACATGCTCGGATACTCGGCAAATGAGCTTACCAACACGGACGGCGGTCTGTATTTGTCCCTTATTTTTCCTTCCGATAAAAAAACATTCTTTGATTTTGTAAAAAAGCTTTGCTCAGGTGAAAGGTCGCTTTCCGCCGAGTATCGGCTTATAAAAAAGGACGGGTCGCTTATATATGTCAGGGATACCGTCTCGGTAAGGCGCAGCGACTCTGGGGAGCTTGAGGGATATTCCGTCCTGACCGATATAACCGATATAAGGAACGAGAACAAAAATCTCAGCTTTTTGAACGATACCATGCCATGCGGCTTTATGAAGTATACCTGCGATAAGCAGCCTAAAATTACATACATAAACAAGCAGATGACAGAGATACTCCGTTTTCCTCGAGTAAAGGACGGCGAGATGGACTATCTTGATATCTATCGCGACAACATTTTCCTGATGATACCGATAGAGGAGAGGAGAAGGTTCTCCCTTTATTTGAACCGTGTGTACTCTGTCGGTGCTCCGGTTGCCGGAGAGATAACGGTTCTGAGGTGCGACGGCACAAAGGCGTATCTGCTCGGCTGGGTGACTAAGCACCGCAACGAGAATGGCGAGGAAGAGTTTCAGTCCGCCTGTGTGGATATAACCGAAAGACATAATATTAATAAGGAACACGAGATAAAAAGGTATATTAAGGCGCTGTCAGACGTATATGACGAGATATTCCAGTTTGACTATTCGGAAAATACCGTAAAGTGCATACATGCCACTGAGAACGCCGGGGGAAGCTCAGAGCTATTTAAGTGGCTGATAAACATGCCGATGCAGATGGAGGAAGCGGTAGAAAAGTGGGTTATAGGCAGGGTGAGTGAAAATGATGCCGACAGACTGCGCGAGTTCTTCTCAGATTTCAGCAGAAACCGCAGGTTCTTAGATCCTGACTCAAAGCCGCCCACGATAACCTATCAGGCTGTGTACGCAGGCGGTGAAGCTCATACCTACCGCGGCATATTTTTAAGAATCAACAGTACGTTGTTTTTGTTTTGCTGTCGTATGCTTTCTTTGGAAAGCACGCAGCCATCGCAATCAGCCAACATTATTTCTGAAGCCGGAAGCTTACCTCAAAAGAAAAATGAGAAGGAAAAAACAGAGGTCAGAATCCGCACCTTCGGATATTTCGACATATTTGTGAACGGCAGACCAATACCGTTCCGTTCTCAAAAATCGAAGGAGCTTTTTGCGCTGCTTGTAGACCGCAGAGGCGGGTATGTCTCGTCTGACGAGGCGATAAGCTTTTTGTGGGAGGACGAGCCTGTCAATCCTGTCACGCTAGCCAGATACCGCAAGGTCGCTCTGAGACTTAAAAATATTCTTGAGGAGTACGGTATCTCTGATGTTGTTGAGTCGGTAGACGGAAAAAGACGAATAGTTGTCGAAAAGGTCAACTGCGACTTGTATGATTATCTCAGCGGCAAGGAGGAGTATTCTCAGCTGTTTAAGGGAAGCTATCTGACAAATTACAGCTGGGGAGAAACAACGCTTGCCGAGCTCTCCGGAAGATATTATACAGACGCAGGCTGATTGTATTAAAAGCGCGAGTCATGCTTTGGGCTTGCGCTTTTCGTTTTAGGTGTGGTGTTCTCTAAATCGCAAATATGCACAATGTTGTTAATAATTTACGCTTTAAATTCGTTATTAAATGGCTGAAATATGGCGGAAAATCTATTGAATAAATATTCACCGCGTGATATAATGACTGCATATTTAATGTAAATTTATACATTCGGAGATGTAAATCTTGACTAAAGTTTTTATTGACGGCAAGGCGGGAACGACCGGTCTTCGCATCTATGAGCGATTGGAGCAGCGAAGTGATTTGGAGCTTTTGACATTAAGCGAAGAGGACAGAAAAAAGCCCGAATGCCGCAAGCTTATGCTCAACAAGGCGGATATTGTTTTTCTGTGTCTGCCTGATGATGCCGCCATTGAGGCGGTGTCAATGATAGATAGCCCTGAGACCATTGTGCTGGACACTTCCACCGCTCACAGAACCAATCCGGAGTGGGCGTACGGTTTTCCGGAGCTCAGCGATGAGTTAAAGAGCAAAATTATGAGCTCAAAGAGAATTGCCGTTCCCGGATGCCATGCAAGCGGCTTTATAGCTTTGGTGTATCCGCTTATCGAGGCGGGGATTCTCAGCTCAGAATCAAAGCTCTATTGTCACTCGCTTACCGGCTACAGCGGCGGAGGCAAAAAAATGATAGCCCAGTATGAGTCGGAGACTGATAATGCTCTTCTGAAAGCTCCCAGACAGTATGGTCTGACTCAGAATCACAAGCACTTAAAAGAGATGAAGGCAATATGCGGACTTGATGTTTATCCTGTTTTTTGCCCGATCGTCTCAAACTTCTACAGCGGCATGGAGGTAACGGTTCCTCTGTTTATGTCTGACTTAAAAAAGGGCACCTCTGTTGAAGATATCATCTCTGTGTATAAAAACAAGTATACGGGTCCTGTAGTCAGCTATTCGGATAGCTGTGACGAAGGCGGGATGCTCTCTGCTGCGGACATGAGCCTTAAGGACTCGATGATAGTATCAGTATTCGGAAACGAGGAAAGGGTACTACTCACCGCAAGGTATGATAACTTAGGCAAGGGTGCTTCCGGCGCAGCCGTTGAGCTTCTTAACATGATAACCGGAGCTAAGATTACCGAGGGTCTTGACATCTGATATGCTCAATTCAAGAATAAGTCAGTTATTTGAAAGGGAGAAATAAAATGAAGATAATTGATGGCGGTGTTTGCGCCGCTAAAGGCTTTATGGCAAACGGTATCCACTGCGGTATACGCAAGAATAAGTCAAAAAGGGATCTAAGCCTTATTTTCAGTGAGAAGAGGGCTTCGGCTGCGGCCGTTTATACCACCAATCTTGTAAAGGGCGCTCCGCTTGTTGTAACTAAGTCTCACCTTTCTGACGGCTACGCTCAGGCGGTTATCTGCAACAGCGGAAACGCCAACACCTGTAACGCCAACGGCATAGAAATCGCTGAGCAGATGAGCGAGCTGACGGCTAAGGAGCTTGGTATATCAGCGTCTGATGTAGTTGTGGCGTCTACCGGTGTAATCGGTCAGCCGCTTGACATTACGCCTATTGCCGGGGGAATACCTGAGCTTGTGTCCGGACTCGGGGCTCACAGCGATTACGCCGCCGAGGGAATTATGACAACAGATACGGTAAAAAAAGAGATCGCCGTCAGCTTTGAAATCGGCGGCAAGGAATGCAAAATAGGCGGAATAGCGAAGGGTTCCGGAATGATACACCCAAACATGGCGACAATGCTGGTATTCATCACAACAGATTGCGCTATAAGCTCGCAGATGCTCCGCAAGGCTCTTTCGACCGACATTCAGAATACGTTTAATATGGTAAGCGTAGACGGCGACACGTCTACCAACGACATGGTGACCATTCTTGCGAACGGAATGGCGGGTAACTGTGAAATAGTCGCGGATGGTGACGATTTTTCCGAATTTATGAGGGCTCTTAATACCGTTACCGTATACCTTTGCAAGTGCATTGCGGGAGACGGAGAGGGCGCCACAAAGATGATAGAGTGCAGAGTTGACGGAGCGGCTTCCAAGAGCGTTGCAAAGACAGTGGCCAAGGCTGTGATATGTTCTTCTTTAACGAAAGCTGCAATGTTCGGCGCGGACGCAAACTGGGGAAGAGTTTTGTGCGCGATAGGATATTCCGGAGCGGATGTTGACGTCAACAAGGTTGATGTGTCCTTTATTTCCAATGCCGGCAGGGTAGATGTCTGCAAGGACGGAGCCGGAATCGAATTCTCTGAGGATATTGCGAAAAAAGTTCTTACAGAGAAGGAAATAATGATTGCCGTAAGCCTCAACAGCGGAGACTTCAGCGCTACCGCGTGGGGCTGCGACCTCACATATGACTATGTCAGAATAAACGGCGACTATCGCACCTGATAAAAATAGCTCGGAAAGGGATATAAAATGACAATATCAAACTCCGACAGAGCGAGAATACTTGTTCACGCTCTGCCCTATATCAAGAACTACAACGGAAAGATCGTCGTAATCAAGTACGGCGGAAATGCCATGATAAACGATAAGCTGAAAAATTCCGTTGTAAGAGACATTGTTTTACTCAGCCTCATCGGCGTCAAGGTGGTTTTGGTTCATGGAGGAGGTCCGGAGATATCCGAAATGCTCTCAAAAATCGGCAAGGAGTCAAAGTTTGTAAACGGTCTTAGGGTTACTGACACCGAGACTGTTGAAATAGTTCAAATGGTTCTTGCGGGTAAGATAAACAAAAATCTTGTCAATATGATCGAGTGCTGCGGCGGACGCTCGATAGGTCTATCCGGTCTCGACGGTCATATGATAAAAGCTGAGATGAAGAACGAGGAGCTTGGATATGTCGGACGGATCACAAAGATTGACCCAAGACCCATTCTTGATGTGATAGAAAAGGGATATATACCGGTAGTTTCTACGCTCGGCTGCGACGACGAGGGAAATGTCTACAATATCAACGCGGATACTGCCGCCGCTAAAATCGCGGGAGCTCTCGGCGCGGAAAGTCTACTTACACTCACCGACACCGCAGGCATCCTTATGGACAAGGACGACCCTGACACGCTTATCACGAAAATCAACATAGAAGAGACGAAAAAGCTTATCGAAGACGGAGTCATATGCGATGGAATGATACCAAAGGTCGAGTGCTGCACCAACGCTTTGCTCGACGGAGTCAAGAAAGTGTTTATAGTCGACGGAAGAATACCTCATTCTATTCTCATCGAAACGCTCACCGATGAAGGAATAGGAACAATGTTTGAGATGGGAGAACATAAGTAATGAATATATTTGAGCTTGACAGGAGCTATATAGCGAATACATACGCGAGATTTCCCATCAATATAGTCAAGGGAAAGGGCTCGCTCGTCTGGGACTGCGACGGCAAGGAGTATATAGATCTCGGCAGCGGGATAGCAGTTAACAGCTTTGGTTTATGCGACGAAGAGTGGATTGCAGCCGTGACCGAGCAGCTTGGAAAATTCCAGCATACCTCTAACCTATACTACTCGGAGCCCTGTGCCAAGCTTGCTCAGATGCTATGTGAAAGAACAGGTCTTAAGAAGGTATTCTTTTCTAATTCAGGAGCGGAGGCAAACGAGTCTGCCATAAAAGCTGCCAGAAAATACGCGGCTGACAAAAACGGCAGCGACTGCTATACCATTATCACATTAAAGAACAGCTTTCACGGCAGAACCGTCACAACGCTTGCAGCGACAGGTCAGGACAGCTTCCATCAGTACTTCCAGCCGCTGACTCACGGGTTTGTCCACTGCGAAGCGACCGTGGATGATTTGCGCAAAACGGTAAACGAAAATAAGGGAAAAATCGCCGCCATCATGTTTGAGATAGTAAGGGGAGAGGGCGGAGTACTCCCGCTTGAAAAGAGCTTTGTCGACGAGATGGTAAAGATATCTCGTGAGGAGGATATCATTCTCATAGCCGATGAGGTTCAGGTTGGAAACGGCAGAAGCGGAAAGCTTTACGGCTATATGAATTACGGATTTACCCCTGATGTTGTAACTACCGCTAAAGGTATAGGCGGCGGACTTCCGATAGGAATCACGATGCTCGGCGAGAAGCTGAAGGACGTGTTTACGCCGGGTCTCAACGGCTCAACATTTGGCGGAAATCCGATTTGCTGTGCAGGAGCTATTAGCATACTGCAAAGAATTGACGACAAGCTTCTTGAGGAGGTTTCTAAAAAGTCCCGTTACATCTTTTCAGAGCTTGAGGGCGCGAACGGCGTTGAGAGCGTAACCGGAATGGGGCTTATGGTTGGAGTCAGGACGGTAAAGGATGCAAAGGCTGTTGTCAGCGAGTGCATAGCTAACGGTGTGCTGGTATTGACAGCAAAGGACAAGATAAGGCTGCTTCCGGCGCTTAATATTCCTTTTGATCTTCTTGAAAAGGCGATCTCTATCCTAAAAAAAGCTTGTGTATAAGGAAAATGATATATCCCGATTTGCATTTTGGCAGATCGGGATATTTGTTTATTAGCCGTAAAAATTTTTCATGAGTTTTCTGCGTCAGCTAATTGCTTTGTGTTTGTCTTAGAGAATTTTACAATGATTTTATAGTAATAGTTGAAACTTTTCGCAATAAGGTGTATACTCAATTCATACCTGCTCGCAGAAATAACGCGTTATCAATTCTTGGTACTAATCAGGGGGCATATTGTGATAAACATTATACATAAGTTTGGCTCATATATAAGTTACACATGCCACAAATTTCTAAGGATAAGAATGACGCTGCTGCTTTTCGCGGCAGCTTCAACGATGTTTGCGGCAGGGTGCGTTGCCAACCTTGATTTGGACAGGGAAGCCTCAAATATAACCACTCCAAGGTACATGCCGTCAGAGTCGGAAACTACGGCAACAAGCTCATTAGACAGCTCGGAAAGTACTTCAGAATACATAGATGGATTGGCAACGGAGCCTGTGGTTACTACAGTAACTGCTACGGAAGTATCAAGCACAACCGCGACTGAAACCTCGGTAGTTACCGAAACCGAGCCAAAAAGAACATCGGCAACAACAGTGACGGCGGCAACGACGGTAACCACGACGCCGGCGACAACAGTTACCACGACCGAGAAAACGACAGTCGCCGCAACATCTGCTACTACTAAAGCATCTAAAGATGAAAATGCGTCAGGACTTGATGTACACCTTGCCGACGATGATGATTATTACTTCCGCAACGCACTTACCGGTGATTATGCTAAAATATACGATGGTATCTACAATGGTTTGTTTAACAGAGCGGATGTTTTTACTGTCAAGTATGTAGATTATGATACGCTATATGATATATTTTCCATGGTAACGCACGATCACCCGGAGATTTTCTGGACAGACGGAGGGTATACATATACATATGATTATATCAACTGCGAAATTTCTCCAACATACAGCTTTTCAAAAAGTGATATTTTGAAAATTCAGGAACAAATTGACGAAAATATCAGCGAAATTTTACAAGAGTTGTACCAAATGGACTCCGAGTATGAGATCGCCAAAGCGGTATATGAGCATTTAATCGATACAGTGGAATATGTTTGGGACAGTCCGAATAATCAGAATATAATCAGCTCCCTGGTCAATGGCGAAAGCGTGTGCTCAGGGTACGCCAAGGCTGCTCAGTACCTGATGCAGCTTTGCGGATTGCAGGTTATTAGAGTTGATGGGAATGTCATAGATAGCGGATCACATACATGGCTGATTGTAAGAATAGACGGTAAATATTATCAGTATGATGTGACATTTGGTGACAGAGTCTTTTCCGATCCATCAAGTAATCCTGATCAGCTTGACTATGATTACAGCTACCTTTGTACTACCGACGAAATAATGCTTCGCGACAGAGATGTTGATAAAACTTTTGTCAAGCTTCCGGAGTGCAATTCAAACGACTATAATTATTATGTTCTGAACGACTCGTACTATGAGGAAGGCGAGAGCAATGTGGAAGCCGACATGGCGGATAGTATATCACACGGTGAAAGAGTTTGGTCTGCTCAATTTGAGAGCGAAAGCGATTATCTTACTGTAAAGGCAAAAGTTGAGAATGGTCTATACCATGATACGCTGATTAAGAATTATACGTTTAAGCCAGACACAATGGTTGTCACCTGGTATACTTGCGATGATTACACCTATTCAATTACATGCTGGCGTGAATAGACTATGGCGCGCCTCACAAAAAAGCTGTCAGGCTTTCTTGTAAGGCGCGTAATTTTGTGCGGTCATATTCGGCGGCTGATTCAATTAAGTTAAACGCTCGTAAATAGCTACATCAGCCGCAGCCTCTTTAGCCATCTTTTTCAGCTCACTGTCGCTTATATCCTCCGTCCGGTACCGGATGGCGTTTCGAGCGTCCATTATCGTGCTGATGATGTCAATAGGCCTGCACCGCCAAGCAACATAGCAGTTTTCGGTGGATTCAAGGGTCGGATATATTTCATCCTCCAAAACGATCTCGGGAATATCTCCGTTATAGGCGTCAAAAAGATATTCCAAAAAACGTATGGCGTTTTCCGAATTTTGTGAATTTGGGTTAAGCAAATACACGTTGGAATCAAGAATTGTAATATCGTCTCCGAAGGGAATGTCATCTCTGTTGCCGCCCGGATTGTCATAAATATATTTGAACCACTTGTACAGCCCATTGCCGTCCGGGTCTGAATATCTCTTTTCGGCAAAGTCAATGATTTTAGCGTAGTAAATATCCTCGGAAGTAATCAGCGAATAGCTGAAGACACTGCCGTCTTCCGGATTGATCTCCTCTGTCCACCAGTTATAAATACCTGCCGGAACTCCGAAATATTAGCCGTCATAGCTTACCATCAAATCAGCGGCTAAGTTGCCGGAGATTCTTGAATTAAGGCTTTCGATTCCTTTCAGGTCTACAAACGCATCCGAGTCGACATAGTGGTGGAAGTCCGAACCGGTATTGTAAATGTCAAAGTCATTATTACCCGCCAAAAACATAAAAACAAGCTGGTCATATTCGGTATAGGCGTTTTTGACAAGATGCCGGTCTCTTTTTCGAAGCCGTAAACTACTTCCTGAACGGTAACATTACCCAAAATTGTTATGATTTTCGGAGGGTTAAGATAGTCATAAACGCGGCATTTGTTGTCGGCGCTCGAAATGGCGGAAACAATATTTTCGTAAACACTGACGAAAAATCTTGTTTCATTGGAAACCTCAAGGTAACAGCGGTTGAGGACAATACTGTCAGTGCTGTCAAGGGAATATTCGGTGACACTGCAGGGTGAATCACCGTCATTGCTTACGCCGACGTATACAACAGCCGTATCGGTCTTCGGGCATTAAGCCACAGCAGGATTGCAAGTACGGTCGGGAGAACTTTTCATAAGAACATCTCCTTTTCACAGTGATTTCCGTATTCAAATAGGGGAATGCTGCATCAGATAGGGGATTGCCGCATGTCTGTGACGTGCCGGGCGCGAGAAGCAATCTATTCAAAATAAATCATTGTCTGAAATGTCGGCACGTCCACCAGTGGTTCTTTTTATGAAATTTACGACAAAATAACATATACATATAATTCTATCCACCTATTTATATGGCAATGGACAAATCACTTTTAACAGCCATGATGTAAAATAAATTTCTGTTAACGAGTATATTGCCATAAATTACAATAAAAGTGTAGCATATATTTTACTATTTTGTCAACAACATTTATTCAACTTTCTCAATATAATTTTAAAATGTTAACTATACTGCCGGAACGGCTGATATGGCGCCCGCCATTGTCTATGGGCTTCAAATATTAACCACCATGTCACTCTAAAGGATCTTCAACACTGATTAAGCCTTCTGTATCTTCCTCTACAAGAATTTCGCCTTCATCGTCATAATACTGGTAGTCCTCCGGAATGAGTGGAGCGGGATTCCCTGGATCGTCATCCAATACAAACAAGCTGAACACCGAAACGCTTTGTTCTCCGGAATGCTCAAGCAACTCGTGAGAGTAAGCAAACGATATGAATACCCTCTGGCCGACGAGAAGTTCTTCCTTATTGAAATCGGCATAATTGCATTTCAAATATGTATCATCAGATACGGTAAACGAGTAATTATTACGGTGATTGATATCCATGTCTTCGTCGGCGGAAAGTAAAACTCTTATGTTGCCGTCTGCCGTTTTTTCAAGCGACAAAATTTTACCGTAAAGGAATTCAACCTCTTCATGCGCGGCGATTACTGTTTCAAGCTTTGCATCATACCATTTTTTGAAGTTATCCTCACCTGGCAACGGGTAGCCGAATTCGTCGCAAAATATTTCCGATTTTTCATCTGTGAATGTATCAGCGCCGTCAGTACTTGTCACGGCATTGCCTGACGTTTTATCAGCACCTACACTTACACTGCCTCTGCCTATTGCTATACCGATAGCGGCTGACAGTATGCACAGTGCGGCTATTAAAATAACTTTTTTCATAATTCCTCCTAAAGTAAAGTTATTCATCTAATGCTATCATACATTGTTTTTAACGAAGCATCAATTCTTCTTCCGCTATTGTACGCGGTTGAGCCGACACCTGAAGTATGAATACCTATCACCTTATATTTGCCGTTAGAGTCCACATAATACATTGGAGAACCGCTTTGACCGCCGGAGGTATCTACATTGTGATATACTTTTGTAGATGTGATAGTTTGCGTCATTCCGTTTCCTGTATACAATATCTTTCCGGAGGGATAACCGGTAATGATTATAGATTTGTTTGATATTTGTGTGTCAGAAAGACTTTCTAGTTCAAAATACGTTGTGATTCCTTGCAAGTCGCTTATTTGATCATCATCCAAAATTATATAGCCATAGTCATACGCGGAACTACGTGAATTATTAATGTAATGCATATATCCAAATTCGGTATCACTATCTTCCACAACGTTTAAAGTAGCCGCATAACAAGTAGAAACATTGTTTTCATTGTAATATAGCCCAAAATATATATTGATTTTTTCAACTTTTCCGTATGGATGCACATAACTCCCGTTTTCTGTCTTTGTGCATACAAAATTATGTGCTGCAGTTACAATACAATTATCTGATATCAAAAATCCTGTACCAGCCTGCGTTGAACACCCGCAATCTAAATACACATACATTTTACAAATAGCATTATAAGGTGCAATTCTGGTGTTTGAAACTTGTGTCCTTGTGTCAGGATCAATTATTGACGCCGGGGCAATGCCGTAATCTTCTTCGATGACTACAATTGTAGGTTCAGTGGCAACGCAAGTTAAAGTAAGCATGATAGCAGTCATAATGGTAAAAATAAATGCAAATATCTTTTTCATCTTAATTTCTCCTTTAAAATAAAATTTAACTATTTTCCAATTAAGAAAGTGTTGGCGTGAACGATGATGAAGCACTTCGCCATTTGATAAAAATTGCCGCAATTCTGCGCAAAACAGCGCTTTTATTTTTTTCAATTCATATTCAACTCTCCTACTTTTTGATTTACTTCGAGCTGTTTGAACAAGGTGACGCCGAGAAGATTTTCCGTGTGCGCCGCGCTTGAAGCTGCGCTTCCGTTCAAAAATTTTAAAGGCGTGCTCTTCTTAGCGGAGCTTGTTTACATATTAAGGACAAGACTATGCATACTCTCACCGCCTTACTCGTTTGGAACTATTAGCTCGTTTTCCGGAATGCTTATGTAGTTCCTTACCGAAGACCCGTCGTCTGAGATTTCGATATAGCTGAAAATGTAATTGCCGTACTCGCTGCCCTCGTCCCTGATGTAATCTTTTAATTCAAGATCGTTTATTTCATAATCAGTCAGCCCATCAGGGAATTTGATATCGAACACCTCGCCCGTACTGAGGTTGTACGCCTTTTTCGATGTGAATTGAATAAAAACGCCGTTTACTATCTTGGCACTCATCTTATCGATCTTTTCTCCGGGGAAGGAGGTCTCGTTGCCGTTATAATCTATTGCGTACATTCCCGTGTCGTCGCTGTACACAAAGTATCCGTCTCTGGCGAACATATTTGATCTTGCATCAAATTTTTCCGGTATGTCCGAGGGAAGAACCTCGCCGGTGTCGATGCCGAGAGAATAAACCTCGCATACAATATGCTCAGTTTCCCATGCAAATTTCTCTTCAAATGAATTATTCAATTCCTCAGCAGATAAATTCAGGTAAGGATTTTCTTGGTCCAAGTATGTATGATATAAAAGCAAAAACTTTTCCTTGTCGCTTGGCTCATCTATGAGGGTAAGGTATATACTGAGCATTTACCATTTACACACATCCTTATGACAAAATGTAGTATTACGGGATAATTATATATTTATTTAAAGCAAAATGTCAATAGGTGGGGCAGTGAGACAAAAAATGCATACTGAGAAAAATATCACAATTTATAAAAAATATATAATTATCCAGTAATACTACATTTTGTCA
>DVLL01000015.1 GCA_018715525.1 Candidatus Faeciplasma pullistercoris
TTCTGAGCTTCGTCTTGGGTATGGACGTCGCGATAGAGTTCAGAGGAGGAACCATCATAACCTATTCCTACACCGGTGACATCAGCGATAGCGAGATTGCCTCGGCTGCTGCGGAGGTGACCGGTCACACCTGTGACGTGTCCTTGGGAGAAAGCCTTGCTGACAATGCGCAGACGGTATCTCTTTCCTTCCCGACCTCCTCAGGTCTGACGGCGGAGGTACAGTCGGAGCTTACCGACGCTCTGACATCGGAGTTTTCAGGCAATCAGCTTGAGCTTTATAACTCTCAGGACGTAAATCCCACCACCGGCGCGGGCTTCTTGGGCAAGTGCATTGTGGCGGTAGCCTTCTCGGCGGTAGTGATGATAGTTTACATCGGCTTCCGCTTCAGGAAGATAGGCGGCTGGATCGCGGGCACCTGCTCGGTAATAGCGCTTGTTCATGATATGTTCTTCGCATATGCCTGCTGCGTAGTTTGCAGATTTGACATCGACTCCAACTTCATGGCGGTGCTGCTCACTATCCTGGGCTACTCGATCAACGCGACCATCATCATCTACGACAGAATAAGAGAGAACAGAAGGCTTTACGGCGACTCCAAGACGCTTGACGAATATGTCAACATGAGCGTAACTCAGTCGCTCGGCAGATCGGTTCACACTACCGTCACCACCGTAATCGCGATGCTTACCGTCTGTGTTGTCGGCTTGGTATCCGGAGTTGAGTCGATTCTCGGCTTCGCCTTCCCGCTGGTAATCGGGCTGATTGCCGGCGTCTACTCCTCAAACTGCATCGCGCCTACGCTTTGGACGCTCTGGCAGGGAGCCGTAGACCGCAAAAAGGCTGCTAAAAACAACTGAACCGACGCGGCTAAGCGGCGTGGAGATTTGCTCTGCGCCGCTTTATTGTATCCGATTCAGCATGCGCCAAAGGCTCAAAGGAGGAATAAAAATGGAATCGGGAAAGATATCCGTCGGGGTGTCGACCTCCTGCGGCTACCCCGAGGTGCCGGAAAAGACGCTTGCCTCTCTGTGCGAAAGAGGAGTAAGACGGCTTGAGATATTTGTCAACACCCACTCTGAGACCGACCCGGGGTACATCAGGGAGCTTGCCGGGATTCTCAGGGCGAACGGCTCGGAGTGCGTCTCCTTACACCCGTTTACCTGCGGCATAGATACATATATGCTCTATACCGGCTATGAGCGCAGAATAAGGGACTACCTTGAGTACCACAAGAGATACTTTGAGGCAATGAATATCCTCGGCGCGAGGTACTTTATCCTGCACGGAAACAAGAACCCATGCCCGATAGAGACGGTCGTCGAGGGGTACGCAAGGCTCAATGAGGTCGCGTCAGGCTTCGGCGTGACGGTGCTTCAGGAGAACGTATGCCGCTGCACTACCGGGGAGCTCAGCGAGCTTCTTGAGATGAAGAGGCTTTTAGGAGACGGCGTGAGCTTTGTCCTTGACACCAAGCAGGCTATACGCAAGGGGCTTGACCCTTATGACTTTATACCTGCCCTCGGCAAAAGCATCAAGCATGTGCATTTTTCAGACCACGGAGCACTTGGCGATTGTCTTCTGCCCGGAGCGGGGGATATAGACACCCATAGGTTTGTAAGAGCGCTTAGTTCTGTGGGCTTCAGCGGCACGATTATGCTCGAGCTGTACCGAAGCGGGTTCAATTCATATGACGACTTGGTGAAATCAATGATGTTTATACAAAGCGTAATATATTCTGAGCAGGCATAGGCGTAAGCTGCCATGCAAACGATTTTATAAAGTTTTGAACGGACAAAACAAAATCGGGATGCTTTCCCTATCCGGGGAAGGCGTCCCGATTTTTATTCAGACAAGCCGCACTTTACTTATTCAGCTCGGTGATGATATTGATAAAGCTCTCCAGGTCGTTAAAGTCCTTGTAGACTGAGGCGAAGCGGACATAGGAGACAAGGTCTACCGCCTTGAGGGCGGTAAGGACGGCGTCGCCTATCTCGTAGGTGGAGATCTCGGTCTTCATGTCGTTGGCGGCGGTATTTTCAATGTCGTCCACGATTTTTTCTATAAGCTCAGGGTTGACGGTTCTTTTCTTGGTCGCGGTGAGTATTCCCCTTACCAGCTTGTCGCGGTCAAACGGCTCGAAGCTGCCGTCCTTTTTGCGAACCATAAGAGCAGGCTTTTCGACCACCTCGTAGGTAGTGAACCTCTTTCCGCACTGGGTACACTCTCTGCGGCGTCTTTTTTTACCCTCGCTCGGTCTGGAATCAATTACCTTTGTGTCCTCATATCCGCAAAACGGGCATTTCATATACTGTCACTCCTAATCGTATATATCGCTCTTTGAAACTGAGCATATCCGGTACTTATGCACAAATTATAGCATATTAAAGCCCGCATTGCAACAAAATGTTGAAGCTTTTATAAAATTTTGCTCCATGTCACCTTTTCCGACTCCAAAATCATCCGGGCATACTCTTTAATTTCTGAGCATACAGCTAAAAATTCATCTGAATTGCTCTGATACATCGGCATCAGCCTTGCCGTGGACAGCTCCATTTCTCCCAGGAGCTCGTCGCTTACCACCCAGCCAAGGCGTTTTGAGTAGTCCGCGACGCTGCGTTCAAGCTCGGAAATGTTTTTTTCGACATCCGGGCTTTGGGAGCGGTAGCTGTCCGTCACCAGCTCGAGCTGGCCGTACAGACGGTCGTTTCCGGAGTCTATCAGGGCGACTGCGGAGTATCCTGCCACAAAAATGAGTGCGATTATCGTGATGCTGATAGCTATTCTTTTCATACGGCTATTTACGCTCCTTTGGAATGATTTTTATCGACTTGTCCGGGTAGCCCAAGCACAAAAGGACATCCTCAGGCGAGATATGCTGCTTTTTCAGCTCCCGCAGGAGCTCCTTGTGTGTCAGGGTAGGGCTCGGTTCAAGGCTGTTAAGTATATTTCCGTCTGAAATCAGTATCTGAGGCGGATCGGCTGGAGCAGGCGGAGGGGCTGACGCGGTTTCGGGAGTCAGCGGAAGCTTTTGTGGCTTTTGGAGGACGCTTATGCTGCCTGTTGTCTCGACGACCGCGTACTGCACCTCGGTGACGTCGAATATGCCGTTTGCTCTCAGGGATGCGCACAGGTCGTCCACGGTGAATCTCAGCTCGCCGAGCACAGCCTGATCTATCACGCCGTTTGATATTATGACCTTTGGTCTGCCTGTTATCAAATGTCTGATTTTTCGTGATTTAAGAGCGACATACGACGCGAGGACGTCTAAGCTCACAAGCGTGAGAATAGGCAGCACGCCGGTGACAAGCGGGAGGTTTCGGTCCTCCATCGAGAGGGTGGCGATATTTGAGATAAGTATGGTTATGACCAGCTCTGAGGGGGAAAGCTCGCCGAGCTGACGCTTGCCCATTACTCTCGTTGAGAACAGGACAAGAAGGTAAACTATTATACCTCGTATAAAGATAATGAGCATTATTGGCAGTCCTTTACGTAAGATTTGTAATAGTGTTGCACAAAATCGGAAAAATATTATCCCCGGACAGGATAGTTTTACTGCGTATATTTACCTTGACCCGGGGCAACACTATCCGAGATAGCAAAAGGTGGGATTAAATCATGAACCAAGCCGAAAACTCAGCTAACCCGATATACCGCTCTCTCGGGCGCACTATTTCCTCGCTCAAAAAAATGTTCGGCAACTCCGCCGATCTGAGCATAGCCAAGCTCAATGTCTGCGGAATAGGCTGCGCGGTAGTAACGCTTGAGGGGATGGTCTCCTCGGCGGATCTATCCGTAATGCTCTTTGAGCCTCTTATGAGCTACAGAAGGCGAAGCCTGTCAAAGCTGTGCACTTTGCCGGAGGATATCTATGCGTTTCTTTCAAGGCAGGGCATTTTTTCCACGGGAAAGACAGAGGTTTATACCCTTGACGACATATCTGATAAAATCTGCTCAGGCTTTGCGGTCATACTGGTTGACGGGCTGGCAAAGGGCGTTGCGATAACCGCTCAGGCGTTCAAGACAAGCTCTATATCCGAGCCTGACAGCGAGGTAAACATAAAGGGCACCAAGGAGGCTCTTACCGACAGCTTAAGAATCAGCATGTCGCTGATACGCAGGAGAATAAAAAGCCCGCTTCTGCGGTTTGAGCTGATAAAGGCGGGAACGCTTTCCGACATAGAGCTCGCAATAGTTTATATTGAGGGCAAGACTCCGGAACGGCTGAGGGAAGAGGTCAAAAAGAGACTCAAAGCCATCAAGCTTGAGCTTGTACTCACAAGCGGAAGTATCATGCCCTTTGTTTCGGAGGACAACGGCTCGTTCTT
This sequence comes from Candidatus Faeciplasma pullistercoris, assembly GCA_018715525.1. Taxonomy (GTDB): domain Bacteria; phylum Bacillota; class Clostridia; order Oscillospirales; family Ruminococcaceae; genus Faeciplasma; species Faeciplasma pullistercoris. Next base: position 4,329 of record DVLL01000015.1, read on the forward strand.
TTCCGGAGCGTCCACAACTCAGCGTCCGGATGTCCTCGCCGCGAAGATAAACGAGGGCAGACTTGCGGTGCTGATAGACGGCGTGCCGTACGCGGTGGTTTTTCCGACTCTTTTTACAGAGAACTTTCAGTCGGTTGACGACTATGAGGAAAAGCCGTATTATGCAACCTTCCAGCGCTGGGTAAGATATCTCGCGTTCTTTATCGCCGCTTTTTTGCCCGGGGTGTATGTGGCGAGCGCGACATTCCACTCCGAGGCGCTTTCCCGTCAGCTCCTTTTGAACCTGATAGCGTCTGAGGAGAGTACGCCACTGCCTCTTGTGACGGAGATGATCATGGTGATAATCATGTTCGAGATTCTCCGCGAGGCGGGGCTCAGGCTTCCCAGAGCCGTAGGAGGAGCTGTCTCGATAGTTGGAGGCCTTGTGATAGGCGACGCCGCCGTAACGAGCGGGCTTATCTCCGCGCCGCTGCTGATAATCATAGGAATAACCGCGACAAGCTCGTTTGTAGTCCCTGGGCTCAACCCGCAGGTGACGATACTCAGGCTGTTAGGAGTGATACTCGGAGGAATGGCCGGCCACTTCGGCATAGCGGTGCTGATAGTCGTAACTCTGGTAAATGCCGGAGCCACGGATGGCTTCGGGGTTCCGTATACCGCTCCTCTCTTTCCGTTTACCCTCAGGGCGATGAGAGACGTCGCTACCCGCGTAGGGTTCAGAAGGATGCAGGAGCGTACCGCAAGTATAGAAAAACTGAACGGCTCGGGAGGGGAAAATGCAGAACAGCCATAAGATAAGCAGCCTGCAGCTCTTTATACTCTTGCTTTTGGCAAGGGTGATGCACACTATGATATACTATCACGGCGATGAGGGAGTAGGGCTGTGGATGATGCCTCCGGTGCTGGCTGTGACCGCCATAGAGGCTGTAATAGCCATACCCGTTGTGAAGCTGGCAAACTCGGGTGAAAGCGTAACGAGCGCCCTCGGAAGCAGGCTGGGCAAGGCGGCGGCTATATGCTACTCCGCCTTCTTTATCTATATCTTGAGCGGAACCATGTCCTATTTTGCCGAGTTCATGCACAGCGAGTTCTGGCGGGTAGGAGCTCCCGCCGTAGTCATACTCATCCTTTGCGCGGCTGCCGGGTATTGCGCCTACCTTGGGATCGAGCCGGTTGCGAGGGCGGCAAGCGTCGTTGCGGTTGCCTTTTTTACGCTGTTCATAGCCATGGCGCTTGTGAGCGAAGCCGGGTTTGACTCGCTCAATTTTGAGCCGCTGAGAAATTCTGACGCTCCGAACATGCTGAACATGTTTGTACAGGACCTGTCCTCAAGCTGGTGGCTTCCGATGCTGGCTGCGCTTTCACCTCATTTGGGCGGAAACGCCGTAAAGACGGCTGCAAGCTATCTTATTTCAAAGCTGTTGCTGATAGAGCTTCTGATGTTTTTGCTGATAGGAGCGCTCGGAGACTTTGTGCGGGTGATAGGATACCCGATACTTGCTCTGGGCGCGTACGCGAGAACAGACTTTATAAGACACTTTGACGCGGTCAACATGTTTGTCTGGAGCTTAAACTGCGTGATTGTCGGCGCGGTATATCTATTTATCGCTTCAAGGGGTATAAGCCCAAAGACCAAACCGGGGAGAATAGCCTCGGTGGTGGTTGTATCGGCGGTCGCGGCTGCGGGAGGCATAACGTCCTACTACCTGAACATCGACTACAGGAGCGATACGGCGTATATTATAAAGCTTTTGGGAATAGTTGTTCTCGGGGTTATCCTGCCTGCCGTTTGTCTGCTGGCAAAAAGGTTCAGGCTCAAAAAGGAGGAAAGCAGATGCGAGTGCAGCCGCAGATACGAATGCTGAAAAGATGTATTGCCGCACTGTGCGCAGCGGCAGCTGTAGTCCTTTTGAGCGGCTGTACTAAGACGGCGGATGTAAACCTCAGGCTGGTAGTCCACGCCGTGGGCATAGACGTCGATGAGGACGGTATATACACAGTGAGCGCTCAGGTGTTTTCCGCACAGCATCCCGATGGCGGCGGACCTGTGGACGCCACCGGCAATAACATTCTGACGATGGTGGTATACGGCAGGAGCATGGCGGAGGTGAAAAAGAGCCTCGAGCTTCAAACCGGCAAGGAGGTGCTCGTAGGAAACATAGAGCTGATAGTCCTTGGAAGCAGCATGGCTGACCGGGATATATCAAGAGTGCTGTCCTACTTCTGGGAAAACCGTGAGGTGTACATGGGAGTAAACGTGGCGTTTTGCAGGGGAATGGCGGTAGACGTCGTAAGCGCGCAGTTTGAGCACGGCACGGCCACTTCGGAGCTGTTGAATCAGATGATATTGTCCGCCGGTGATATGGGTGTCACCATACCCGCGAGGCTTATAAGCATCAGCAATCGCCTGAATGAGGAATCAAGCGGATTTCTGATGCCGGTGTTTACTGCGGAAAAGGCGGAGCTTCCGATTGAGGACGCCGGCGAAGGTATGTACGACAAGGCGATAGGCGTGTTCGACAGCGTGCTGGTGGTAAACGGCAAGCCGCAGGAATACCTTAGCTCCCGGGAGTCGGTGGGAGTAAGCGTCATGACAAAAAGCGCAAAAAGACTCGAGTGGGTGCTTGAGGTTGATGGCGAGCTGACCGCGGTGGAGGTGAAGATAGGCAGAGTAAAGCGGAAGGTGTCCTTGGGTGACAACGGGCTCCCGAGACTTGATATTACTATCGCGGGAACTTTGAGGGTCACGGATAACCCCGCTGCGGTAAGCGAGGAAGAGATAGTCCGGGCGGTTCAGAACGAGCTCTTGGAGTGCTGTCGGGCGGCCTATCTCAAAACCGCTGTGAGCTGCCCATGCGACGCCCTCGAGATAGGCAGGCTGGTAAGAAGCAGGCTGGGAGGAGATTACGCCGAGGGAGAAAGCATAAGCGACATTATAGCGGACACCACGGTGAGCGTGGATGCTTCGTTCCGGATATACGACAGGTGGTAATTGTGCGCATATCTACTTGCAATAGCGCAGGAAGTATGTTATTATAGCTAAAATAGACTTAGTTTACCCGGCGGTTCGGCACATTAGCCGGAATATTTCCGGACACGAAGAGGGGAGAGACCGTATGATAAAAATCGACAACCATCTCGGCAGCATAAATATAGCAAATTCCTACCTGACAGCTCTCATAGGCTATACAGCGGCAAGCTGCTTCGGAGTGGTGAGAATGAGCCCTGTCGGCGCGGTTCAGGGGGTAAGGACAAACCTCCTCGGAGGCGTATCGATAGACAACGGAGTCAGGGTATATGTCCCCAAGGGGGAGAGCTATATGGTCATAGATCTGCATATCTATGTCACATACGGCGTAAATGTCTCCGCTATAGTTGACAGCATCGTCAACAAGGTCAGGTATGTAGTTGAGAGCGAGACCGGAATCGAAGTAAAAAAAATAAATGTCTATGTTGACGGCATGGAATCATAATAAAGGAGACCGGATAAAAAGATGATAACCGGAAAAATTCTTCGTGACGCTTTTATCAGCGCAGCCAACAGCATCTCGAACAACAAAAAGAAGGTAGACGAGCTAAACGTCTTTCCCGTTCCCGACGGCGATACCGGCACAAATATGTCAATGACGCTTGCCAACGCCAAGAAGGAGCTCGAGCTTATGCCGGACAGCACGACTGTTTCCGATGTCGCCAAGGTGATGGCTTCCGGGCTTCTTCGCGGCGCGAGGGGCAACTCCGGAGTGATAACCTCGCTCCTTTTCAAGGGGTTTGACAAGGCGCTTGCCGGAAAAGCGGAGGCGGATACCGCGCTTTTGGCGGATGCTCTTGACATAGGTGTGTCCAAGGCGTACAAGGCTGTGATGAAGCCCACCGAGGGAACGATACTCACCGTCGCGAGGCTTTCGGCGGCGAAAGCCAAGCAGGTGTGCCAGGACGTCACCGATATATCCGAGTTCTGGGAGATAGTCTGCCGTGAGGCGGAGGCAGTTCTTGACACCACTCCGGAGCTTCTTCCTACCCTCAAGAAGGCGGGCGTTGTGGACGCCGGCGGAAAGGGTCTTTGCATAATTTTCAGGGCGATGGGAAAGGTATTCGCGGGCGAAAAGATGGTGGAGAGCGAAACGAGCGTAAAATCCGCGGAGCCCGTGACGGTGGAGACCTTCTCCTCGGTGGTCGGAGAGTTTGACGAGGAGATACACTTTACCTATTGTACCGAGTACATAGTGAAGAAGGCTCACGGCTGCGACGACGCCATAAAGCTCAGAGCCTACCTCGAGACGATAGGCGACTGCGTGGTCGTAGTCGAGGACGACGAGATCATAAAGGTTCATGTCCACACTAACAACCCCGGACTCGCTATAGAAAAGGGACTCGAGTTTGGCTCGATGAACCTCCCGAAAATAGAGAACATGCGCTATCAGCATGAGGAAAAGCTAAAGGAGAGCACCGTAAACGTCTCAAGCTCGAATAAGGCCTACGCCTATGCTGTTCCCGAGAACGAGTACGGCTTTGTCGCCGTGGCGAGCGGAGAGGGCATAGAGGAGATGTTCAAGGACGCCGGAGCCGACTGCATAGTCAAGGGCGGGCAGACAATGAACCCCTCCACCGAGGATATACTCGCGGCGATACAATCCTGCCCTGCGCACACGGTGTTCGTTCTTCCGAACAACAAGAATATAATCATGGCTGCTGAGCAGGCGGTAAAGCTTGCCGACAGGAGGGTGTGCGTGCTCCAGACAAGGACTATACCGCAGGGAATAGCCGCGCTTTTAGCGTTTGACCCGTCCGCCGACTATGCCTCGAACAGCAGCGAGATGACAAGGGCGTTTGAGCGTGTCAAGACAGGACAAATCACCTTTGCGGCCCGTGACAGCGAATTTGACGGACAAAAGATAAAGGAGGGCGAGGTGCTCGCTCTTGACAACGGCAAGCTCGCCTTTGTCGAGGAGGATGTTGGCAAGGCTGCCTACAGACTCATTAAGAAGCTGGTAAGCTCGGACAGCGAGTTTATAACCATAATATACGGCAGCGGGATTTCCGAGGACGAGGCGGAGGAGCTTCGAGCCAAGGTGGAGGAGAAGTTCGGGCAGAGGCTGGATGTGAGTCTTCTCAGCGGCGGTCAGCCGGTATATTACTATATTATCAGCGTTGAATAAATTTTGATGCGGCGTCGCTTATCTTGGCATGTTAGGCGGCGCCGGCACTTTGACGATATCGGCATGACTGAAAGGAAGAGTTAGTTGAAAGAGCTTTTGAAGTATTTTAAGGGATTTCGGATAGAGGCGATATGCGCCCCCTTCTTCAAGATCATAGAGGTAGTCTTCGAGCTTATGGTCCCGCTCGTCGTGGCAAGGATCATAGACGTCGGCATACCCTCGGGCGACAAGGGCTATATCGCGGCGATGTGCGGCGTGATGGTGCTTTTGGGAGTGGTAGGCCTTGGAAGCACTCTTACCGCGCAGTATTTTGCCGCAAAGAGCGCTGTAAGGTTCACCTCGGCCGTCAGGCAGGCACTTTTTGACCATATACAGTCGCTGTCGTTTACCGAGCTGGACAATTTGGGACCGTCTACCCTGATAACGAGGCTTACAAACGACCTCAACCAGGTTCAGAACGGCGTGAACCTGACTTTGAGGCTTTTGATGCGCTCGCCTATCATAGTTTTCGGAGCTGTGTTCATGGCGTTTTCTATCGACCCCGGCTCCGCTTGGATATTCGTGGGCGTCATACCCGCGCTTTCGATAGTTATATTCGGTATAATGCTGATAAGCATACCTCTTTACACCAAGGTGCAGCGCAGGCTGGACGGAGTGCTCCTAAAGACAAAGGAGAACCTCGCCGGCGCGAGGGTGATAAGGGCGTTCTGCATGGAGGAGAGCGAGACCCGCGATTTCGTTGAGAAGAACGACATGCTCGCCTCCACCCAGAAGTTCGTCGGAAGGATATCATCGATAATGAACCCGATGACATATGTGATAGTCAATCTCGGAATAATTTTTCTTATCTACTCCGGAGCTCTCAGGGTAGAGGCCGGAGCGCTGACACAGGGAATGGTAATAGCGCTCTATAACTACATGTCGCAGATACTCACCGAGCTTGTAAAGCTCGCCAACCTCATAATAAGCGTCACCAAGAGTCTTGCCTGCGCCAAAAGGGTTTCGGCGGTTCTCGCGGTACGCTCCTCTATGACCGACGGAACGCTTGAGGAGTCGAACAGGAAAAGCGAGTACTCCGTGGAGTTCAACGATGTGTCGTTCAGATATTCGGGAGCGGCGGCTGATTCTGTCGAGCGGGTGAGCGTGAAGATAAAGAAGGGAGAAACGGTTGGGATAATCGGGTCTACCGGCTGCGGAAAGACTACGCTTGTCAGCCTGATCCCGAGATTTTACGATTGCAGCGAGGGAGAGGTGCTCGTTGACGGAGTAAACGTCTCACAGTACCGCTCGGAATCTCTCAGGGACAAGATAGGTACAGTCATGCAGAAGTCGGTGCTCTTTAACGGCTCGATAAGGGAAAACATCAGGTGGGGCAAGCCGGACGCCACCGACGGCGAGATAATGGACGCCGTAAAGGCGGCGCAGGCGGAGAATGTCGTCGCCGCGAAGCCTGAGGGACTCGATTATGTCATCGAGCAGGGGGGGAAGAACCTGTCCGGCGGACAGATGCAGAGGCTGTGCATAGCCAGAGCGCTTGTAAAGAAGCCGGAAATACTTATACTTGACGACAGCTCCTCCGCGCTCGACTACGCCACCGATGCGGCGCTCAGGAAGTCGATAGCATCCCTTGAGTATAATCCGACCGTCCTGACGGTGTCCCAAAGGGTATCGACCGTCATGCACGCGGACAGGATAATAGTTTTAGAGGACGGACGCACAGTCGGAATAGGCACGCATGACGAGCTCTTGAGCGAATGCCCTGAGTATAAGGAACTGTACGAGTCTCAGATCAAGAGCAGCAGCGGAGGTGTCAGGTAATGAGAAGAGCGGGCTCAGGAGCACAGACGGAGACGATAAAGAAGCTTGTCCATATGCTAAGGAAATACCGCGTGCTGATGGTAATGTCCATAATTTTCGCGGCGGCGTACGTCATTATGACACTTTATGCCCCGATAATCTTCGGCAAGGCGATAGACAACATCGCCGACGATGGAGTAAACCTCGGGATGGTAGTGGAGTATCTTGTCAAGGCGGGAATAATCGTCGCGGCAGCTTCCGTGCTCCAATGGATAATGAACCTTATCAACAACCGAATCACCTTTGAGACGGTGAGGGATATAAGGGACAGGGCGTTCAAAAAAATCGAGGCTCTGCCGCTGAAGTATATAGACTCCCACGCCCACGGCGACCTTGTCAGCAGAGTAATAGCTGATGTCGACCAGCTCGCCGACGGACTTTTGCTCGGTTTTTCGCAGTTTTTCACCGGAGTCGTGACGATAGTCGCCACGCTTTGCTTCATGCTTTCAATAAGCTGGAAGATAAGCCTTATAACCGTTGTGCTCACGCCGCTTTCGCTTTTTGTCGCGAGATTCCTTGCAAAATCCACCTACGACCTCTTCAAGAGGCAGTCTCAGACGAGGGGCAGGCAGACCGCGCTCATAGACGAGATGATAGGCTCGCAGAAGGTGGTCAAGGCGTACAACTACACCGGCAGGAGCCATAAGCGCTTCTGCGAGATTAACGACGAGCTGACAAAGGTATCGGTCAAGGCGATATTCCTTTCCTCGCTTGTAAATCCGTCCACGAGGTTTGTAAACGCCATAGTCTACGCTGCTGTGGGGCTTTCGGGAGCCTTTTCGGTGGTCGCGGGGACGGTCACGGTGGGCGGGCTCACCTGCATACTCAACTATGCCAACCAGTACACCAAGCCGTTCAACGAGATAAGCGGCGTAGTGACCGAGCTTCAGAACGCGCTTGCCTGCGCGGCGAGAATATTCGAGCTTATCGAGGCTGAGGAGCAGCCCTCTGACGCCGGCAACGAGGAGCTGCGCGACATAACCGGTCATGTCCAGCTTGACAACGTATGCTTCTCATACGTTCCCGGAAGAAAGCTCATCGAGAATTTCAACCTAACGGTCGAGCCGGGTCAGCGCATAGCTATCGTGGGACCCACCGGCTGCGGAAAGACTACTCTTATAAACCTGCTTATGAGGTTTTACGATGTCGATTCGGGAAGCATCAGGGTAGAGGGCAAGGACATACGCGAGGTCACAAGAAAGAGCCTGCGCTCCGGCTACGGAATGGTATTGCAGGAGACATGGCTCAAGTCGGGGACTATCCGTGAAAATATCAAGATGGGATGCCCGGACGCCTCCGACGAGGAGATGATAGAGGCGGCGAAGGCTACCCACGCCCACAGCTTCATAAAGCGTCTGCCTCAGGGCTATGACACCGTTATAGGCGAGGACGGCGGAAGCATTTCAGCGGGGCAGAAGCAGCTCCTTTGCATCACGAGGGTCATGCTCGCAAAGCCTCCTGTGCTTATCCTTGATGAGGCGACCTCCTCGATAGATACAAAGACGGAGATAAGGGTGCAGCGTGCGTTTGAGAAGCTGATGCAGGGCAAAACCAGCTTTGTCGTGGCGCACAGGCTGTCAACCATAATGAGCTCCGACCTTATACTCGTCATGAAGGACGGAAACGTCATTGAAAAGGGCACTCACGACCAGCTAATGGCAGCCGGTGGCTTCTACTGCGAGCTGTATAACAGCCAGTTTGCCCACTGACATTAGCTGATGTCCCGCCGTTTTAAGACAGGCGTGGCAGGCAGTACTATTTCATCACAGCCAAGCATATATTTCACCAAGACCGAATAAAGCGCTTGACGGACGCTTTGGCATAGGCTGAAATACTTTATCGAGGTATGGTGAAATTTATGTTTGTAAAAACTATTAAGCTCAAAAAAGCCGCAAAAACCCTTGTTATCCTGCTCATAGCGCTTGCAGTCCTGTTTTTGGCGCTCTACTCGCTCAACAGGCTGATTTCTCCTAAGGGAATAACCCTTGAGTCGCAGTCAGAGCAGATTGAATTTCTTTCCGGTCTCGGCTGGGAGATTTCTCCCGAGCCCATAGACTGCCGCACCGTGATGATACCCGAGGAGTGGAACGAGGTATATACTCAGTATAACAGCCTTCAGCTACAGCAGGGCTTTGATCTCGACGGCTACAGGGGAAAGTACGCGGAGATCTATACATATGAGATCTACAACTATCCGGACGGCGACGAGCCGAAGCAGAATATCGTGGCTCACCTGATGATCTGCGACGGCAGGCTGATAGCGGGAGACGTTTGCAGCACCGAACTCGGAGGCTTCATGCAGGGACTCATGAAAACGGAACAGCACTAAATAGCGCGGCGACATGACCGCGCGGGAGGTCAAAATGCCGCTTATAAGACTTGACAGGTTTATCTGCTCCCAGCTTCCCGGGGTTTCAAGGTCGGGAGTAAAAGAGCTGTGCAAAAAAGGGCAGATATCTGTAAACGGGGAAACGGAAAGGTCTCCGGAACGAAAAATAGACCCTTATACTGCCGAGGTAGCCGTCCTTGGCAGGAGGATAACGTATAAAGAGCATCTGTATATCATGCTCAACAAGCCGGCGGGCGTGGTTTGCGCCACACGCGACGGGCTTTCACAGACGGTGATAGAGCTTCTTCCGCCCGAGCTGCGGCGGCAGGGGCTTTTTCCTGCGGGAAGGCTGGACAAGGATACCGTCGGGTTTGTGCTTATAACCGACGACGGTGAGCTCGCGCACAGGATGCTCTCCCCAAGGAGCCATGTCCCAAAGACCTATTTTGTTCGTCTTGAGAAGCCGATTTGCCCCGGCGCGGGCGAGGCCTTTGCCGCCGGACTTACCCTTTTGGACGGAACCAAATGCCTTCCGGCGGAGCTGATATGCTCTCAAAAGCCGGACGAATGTACTGTCGTCTTGCATGAGGGAATGTTCCATCAGATCAAAAGAATGTTCGAAGCCTTGGACAATAATGTGATTTTCTTAAAGAGAATCGCCATTGGAGGAGTAAAACTCGATAATAATTTGCCATACGGCGGCGTAAGAGAGCTCAAATCCGATGAGGTAAAAGCTTTGACGAGTGCCGAATAAAGTCGTTGTGAGAAGCTACCGTCAAATTAGATAAAGTAAAGGTGATAACTTTAGTTAAAAAAACACTTGTGATATATTTACCAAGCGGTTATAATAATAACCATGTAAAGCTGTATTAGTATTATGGTATGGCGGCAAAAGAAAATATATCGTCAAGGAGGCCTTCCAATGGCAAGCTTATCACTTAAGCACATCTACAAAAAGTATCCCGGCGGCGTAGTTGCGGTATCCGACTTCTGCCTGGAAGTAAAGGACAAGGAATTTATTATATTCGTAGGTCCTTCCGGCTGCGGAAAATCCACTACTCTTCGTATGATCGCAGGTCTTGAGGAAATCACCGACGGCGAGCTGTACATAGGCAACAGACTGGTTAACGATATCGCTCCTAAGGACAGAGATATCGCCATGGTTTTCCAGAACTATGCTTTGTATCCTCATATGACGGTATTCGAGAACATGGCATTCGGTCTCAAGCTCAGAAAGACTCCCAAGGATCAGATCGCGCGCAAGGTTGAGGAAGCCGCCAGAATACTCGATATCCAGCACCTTCTCGACAGAAAGCCGAAGGCTTTGTCAGGCGGTCAGAGACAGCGTGTCGCTTTGGGACGTGCTCTCGTTCGTGAGCCTCAGGTGTTCTTGCTCGACGAGCCTCTTTCCAACCTCGACGCCAAGCTGCGTGCTCAGATGAGAACCGAGATCGCTCTTCTCCACAAGAGACTCGGAACCACCTTTATCTATGTAACCCACGACCAGACCGAGGCTATGACCATGGCCGACAGAATCGTCGTTATGAAGGACGGCTTCATTCAGCAGGTCGATACTCCTCAGACTCTTTATTCCTACCCCTGCAACCTCTTCGTGGCAGGATTTATCGGATCTCCTCAGATGAACTTCATTGAGTCCAAGCTTGTGAAGATCGACGGCAGGTACAACATCGAGTTCGGTTCCGAGGACACCAAGGAGAGAAGAGGAAGAAAGTTCTATATCGAGATCCCCGAGTCCAAGGTAAACGAGGAGCTTCTGCTTCCCTACCTCAACAAGGAGATCATCACCGGCGTTCGTCCCGAGTGCATCCACGACGAGGAGATGTTCATTTCCTCCGCCAAGACGGGTATCATCGAGGCTACCGTAAATGTTGCCGAAATGATGGGTGCTGAGACCTATCTCTACCTCAGCTGCGAAGGCATCAACCTTACAGCAAGGGTTTCTAACCGCTCTACCGCAAGACCTCAGGATGTCATCACCTGCGCTATCGACGCAAACAGAATCCATATCTTTGATAAGGAAACTGAGAAGACTATTCTCAACTGATTTTGTCATGGGATGCGGCTGCTTTGTTTTTGGCAGAGCTGCCGCATTTTGTATATTTTTTAAATTTACGAGGAATATTGATATGAAAAAAATAATTTCCGTACTGCTTTGCGCAGCTTTGACATTGGGAATCATGAGCGGCTGCAACGCAGAAGCCGTCTCGGAAGGAGAAAAAGAGAAGAGCATGCCACTTGAATGGATAGAAGAGCCCCAGAGCTATGAGGACTATCTCAACAACGCAAAAATCACGTCGCTGACCCAGCTCGGCAACACCTACCGTCTCAAGAAGGCGATGGACAAGGCCAGAGCAGGAGAGACGGTAAACATCGCGTACATAGGCGGTTCGATAACCGAGGGCGATATTTTGCAGCCCGAGGAGAGGTATGTAAACCGCACCTACAACTATTTCAAGGAAAAGTTCGGCAAGGGAGACGGCGAGAACGTCCAGTTCTTTAACGCCGGCTTCAGAGGCACCGGCTCCAAGCTCGGCGCGCTCAGGCTTGAGGACGACGTTCTTTCTCACCAGCCCGATATAGTATTTGTCGAGTACGCCGTAAACGACGGAGGCGACCCCAGCGACAAGGACGGCTTCGAGAGCATTATCAGAACCTGCCTCGAATATGAGACCCAGCCTGCCGTGATTCTTCTCTTTGCCAGAATGGACAACGGCGGAAGCTCTCAGGACTGGAAGAAGGAGATAGGCGAGTATTACGACGTCTCCATGATAAGCTATGCGGACGGCATAACCTATCTTATGGACAACGGAGCGATGACCTGGGCGGAATTCTCCGACGACTACACCCACCCCAACGCGCACGGCGGAGAGGTCATAGCGGAGTTTATAAACTACTTCTATGACGAGGCGGACAGACTTCCCGCATCGGAGTCGGATATAGTTATACCCGAGCTCATGTTTGACGGCTACTATGTCAACGCTCACCTGCTCACCAAGAACAATTATGAGCTAACCGACGAGACCAAGGGCTCGTGGAAGAAGGGAAGCACAGGCGACCATTTCCCGAACGGCTGGACAAAATCGTTCAGCGAGGAGAACGAGCCTATCGTATTTGAGTTTACCGGCAAGGACGCCTATGTCATTCATCCTCAGGCGGGAAATCAGACCTATGGCACGCTTGTCTGCAACGTATACTTCAACGACGAGCTGGTTGTGACTAAAGAGATACTCGAGTATTCAGAGGGCGGCTGGATGGCTGCGATCCCCGTTGAGCTGTACCATGCTCCCGAGGAGGGCGAGTACCGCATCGAGTTTACCGCAAGCGAGGACTACGTCAAGTGCGACCTTCAGATACTCGCGGTCGGCTACACCACCGTTGACTGACGCTCATACTGAAAACAAAGCTAAAAAACGCGGGCATAAACCGCGGAATAACAAAACAGCCGCTCCGGCGAGGGACGGCTGTTTTTATGTGCAAATAAGCTGTAAACAGAAAAATTTATTTTATCTTTTGCTCGTCTCTTTTGCGAAGAAGGTAGATATCCAGCTTTTCTTTAACGCTTTCTGGTATCTCTCTTGCAACAGGAACTCGCCTTGAGTTTGCCATTCTGTCCGCGAACGCTGTGATGAAGGCGATATCGTCAGAGAGCTTGTCGGCGCTTAGAACCGAGGTCGTGTCATAGGAGTTGTGGATGTCGCCGGTTCCCTTGGGCGCTATCCGGGCGAAGCTTACAGAGGGGATACCCTTGTCTGAGAACGGTGTGGAGTCGCTCGAGTAAACGTCCTGATAGGGCTTTACGCCGAAGCCGAGCTCGCTGCCCATGTAGCCCAGATAGCTGACGAGCTTCTCCTCAGAGGTGCAGCAGGCTATAAAGTGACCCATAGCTGAGCCTATCATGTCAAGGTTTATGCACAGAGCTATTTTTTCAAGCTCCTCCTCATGCGCGGAGCAGTACGCCTTTGAGCCTAAAAGCCCGCGCTCCTCGCTTCCGCACCATACAAATTTCAGGGTATATCTATGCGGCTTTCTTGAGAAGTAGTCGGCAAGCGAGATAAGGCCGACGCTTCCCGACATATTGTCATAAGCTCCCTCCGATAGGGAGGTGGAGTCGTAGTGAGCGGTAAAGACTATCTCGTCCTCTATTTCTCCGGGGAGGGTCAATACTACGTTTCTTGATTCGCCGCTGTATTCGTTCTGGGCGACGCACAGCTCTACTTTGCTGAAGTTGTATTTTATGAGCTTGAGTGCGTCCTTGACGTTTATATTGACGCAGGGGATCTTGACTCCGTTGCTGACAAAGCTGCGAAGCTCCCTGTAGTCTATATCCCTGTCGGGATAGTTGATGTTTCCGTCGTAGGTTATGATCCCTAAGCCGCCGTTATTTATGATGTCCTGATATCTCCAGTAGCCCAAGTAGCCGTCTATCATAACTATCTTATCTTTGCACAGGGAGAGGCTGTACTTGTCTGTGCCTGTCAGATAGTATAAAGGCGCGCTTACCGTTCCTGAGCCACAGAGCATATATCCCTTGCAGCGGATATTTACGCCCTCGGCGCACATGCTCGAGCGAGTGAGCTCTCCCATCTCAACAGGAAAAGGCTCGATGGTTGTTTCCCCGTATTTTGAGCAAAGCCCGGCTATGTATTCCGCACATTTGAGCTCTTCCCCGGTTCCGCCCATGCGGACATACGCGTTGTCCTTAAAGATTCGCATGAGTTCTCTTTTATTCATTATTGTCGTTCCTTTCCGAATGGAAACAGTTTACCGCTATATTTTACACCTAAACTCGCGGTATTTCAACAATATTTTGTAGTGCGGCAGGATTTTTTTTACACACGATATACCTACAGATAACATTATTAAATATATTTATATGTTAATAGTGCAAAAACATATGAGAAAAAACCGGCGGCCTTTAGTAACAGGCTGCCGGTTGCTTTAGTTCTCTTATGCGTCGCTGAGTGAAGGACTACTTCGCGTATTCCACCGCTCTTGACTCTCTTATGATATTTACCTTTATCTGTCCGGGATAGTCCATCTCGTCCTCTATCTTTTTGGCTATCTCCCTGGCGACTATAATCATCTTCTCGTCGTTTACCTTTTCGGGGGAAACCATGATTCTTACCTCACGTCCCGCCTGGATAGCGAACGACTTATCTACGCCGTCATAGCTGCGGCATATCTCCTCGAGCTTCTCAAGGCGCTTGATGTAGTTCTCGAAGTTCTCGCTTCTTGCGGCGGGTCTGGCAGCAGATACGGCGTCGGCAGCCTGGACAAGCACTGCGATAACTGTCTTAGGCTCGACATCGCCGTGGTGAGCCTCGATCGCGTGAATGACGTCAGCCGACTCGCGGTACTTCTTGCAGACGTCTACGCCTATCTGGACGTGAGAGCCCTCTATTTCGTGGCTGAGCGCCTTGCCTATGTCGTGAAGGAGTCCCGCTCTTCTTGCAAGCGCAGGATCGACTCCGAGCTCGCTCGCCATCATTCCGGCGAGGTGAGCTACCTCTATCGAATGGTTGAGGACGTTCTGGCGGTAGCTGGTCCTGTAGTGGAGCCGTCCTATGAGCTTGATGAGCTCGTGGTTGAGGCCGTGGATATTAGCCTCGAGAACCGCTCTTTCGCCCTCGGACTTGATCACCTGCTCGACCTCGCGCCTTGCCTTGTCCACCATTTCCTCTATTCTTGTGGGATGTATTCTGCCGTCCTGAATGAGCTTTTCAAGTGCGATTCTGGCGACCTCTCTTCTTACGGGGTCGAAGCAGGAGAGGGTAATAGCCTCAGGCGTGTCGTCTATGATAAGGTCAACGCCGGTGAGCTGCTCGAGGGCGCGTATATTTCTGCCCTCTCGTCCTATGATCCTGCCCTTCATCTCGTCGTTAGGCAGCGGAACCACCGATACAGCCGACTCGGATACCTGGTCTGCCGCGCATCTTGACACAGCAAGAGAAATAAGATGGCGCGCCTTTGCTTCGCACTCCTCCTTTGTCTGCTGCTCATAGGCGGCTATCTTCATCGCTTTCTCGTGAACCAGATCGTCCTCAAGGGACTTGAGCAGATACTCCTTTGCTTGGTCAACGGTAAGCTGAGATATCCTTTCAAGCATGTCCATCTGGCTCTGTCTGATTTTTTCAGCTTCCTTAAGCTTTTCGTCCGCCTGCTTGAGCTTCTGCTGGACGTTTTCTTCCTTCTTGTCAAGGGAGTCGAGCTTTTTGTCGAGGGATTCCTCCTTCTGCTGAACCCTTCTTTCCTGTCTGGACACCTCGGAGCGGCGCTCCTTTATCTCGCGCTCAGCCTCTGTCCTGTTCCTGTAAATCTCGTCCTTAGCCTCGATAAGCTTTTCTTTTTTGAGCGACTCCGCTTTTTTAGCCGCTTCGTCTACGATTCTTACCGCTTCCTGCTCGGCGGAGCCTATCTGCGCTTCCGCAATTTTCTTTCTATGCTCAATACCAAGCCTGAACAGTATCACGCCGCTTATACCGGCGCCGACTGCAAAGGTGGCTATACATAAAAGTATGGCTTGCCACAATTCCATAAAAAAACTCCTTTCATCAAAATTTCGTGTCAAATGATGATGTATAAGCAGTATACAGAAATCACTATTCCGAAATTTCTCAGACAGGGAGTATAATACCTCAAAAATAATACTATGGGTACAATTTGCCTGTAACTCGGCAAAAAAGAGGCTCAGCCGCAAAACGGGGAAAACCGGTGAATTTACCGACTTTTCACCATACCGCGTCCGCCCCGGGCTTATATCCGGCTCTCATATCTCATATGGTATATAATCTAATCTTTGAATAAAGAAACACAACTTCTGTATAGCGCAATGCCACATACAAACGTATTTTACAATAGAATTGGCGGCATGTCAAGTATATTGGCTTACAAGATAAGCTTTTTTGGGAATTTTTGCATTGAGGCAGTAGTCCGACAAAACTAATAAACAAAATATGAAGTTGAATTTTGTGCAAAATTACGCCTAAAAAAGCCGGATATCCTATTGACAATATATATATATATATATATAATATGTATATAACGGTATGGTTTATAATGTAAAAAACAGGCTTATCAGGGTCGAAAATGTCAATTTCGCCTTGGCTCCGCAAAAAATAATCCCATTTAATGCAATAAAAAGCGAGGCTTGTCTGTTTTATCAATAGAAGTAATTATTTTCAAGGAGGCGTCGATATGTACAAGTTTAAGTCATCAAAAAAATTCAGGCTTTCCGAAGCGCTTCCCGCATTGATTCTTTCCGCTGTTCTTGCGTCGGCGCTGCTGCTCAGCTCCTGCGCTGCCGGGGACGATATAAGCCCGCAGCGGGTGGAAAACGAGCAGACGGAACAGGCGCAGCAAACGGAGCAGACTGAAACTACTGACTCGGCGGGCGGTGAGCAGGAGATTTCCGAAACAAACGGCATCCAGGAGTACGATGCAGACGCATGGGACGGCGTTTTGATAGACAGCATGCCGCCGGCGATACGCATAGGCGGTGAGGTTTATTACGGAAACAAGCCGGGCGCGCAGTACCATATTATTGAAAGCGGCTCGGAAATAACGCCGTATGAATACGTTCTTGAACTGACAGAGGACAGACAGTATCTCGGGACTTCGGTTTACACCGAGGACTGGGCAGGCTCTGATGATGTGGATTTTGCCGCCACATATATCGACGGGGCGGCGGTGTATTATAAAAATTTTGACTCGGTGCTTTTGATTCTCGACGAGCCTGCAGAGCTTGACGGAGATATTCTCGTCGGCTATACATACGTTATGGATATGAGCGGTAAAACTGTTCAGGACGAACCCCGTTCGGCGGTAAAATGCGGCGATATCGTTTACACCTCTGACAGGACCGGATACAGGGTGCTTTATCTTGCGCCCGACGTAGACCTGACCGCAAGCCAGATGGAGCTTGTTCTTACCGAGAACGCCCAGCTCATCGGAGAGATATCGCATCGGGAGTATCCGTTTGAGGAGGAGTCGGACGGAGCGGTGACAAACGACGAGGGCATTGCCGGAGCAAAGGCGTACAGGGACGCCGGTTCGCTGCTTATAATACTTGAAGAGCCGATAGAGCGCGACGGCGGCTATATAGTCGGCTACCGCTATATGGAGGACGAAAGGTTTTAACGGCGTTGTGCGTGGATTACTGTTCCGAGGCGGCAAATACTTAAAATACATCCTTTTTTCATTATTTCTTCTCACTTAAGGACAAGGGCAGCTTTTGTTCTTGACAAACCGTTTTTTCTGTGCTATATATAGCCTTGATGAAACGCTTTGACGGGGAAGCCCGCCGCGTACGGCTCAAAGAGAGCGCCTGTGGGTGTGAGGGCGCAGCGTGTGCGGCAAGTGGGACACCGCCCCCGAGCAGCGCGTGAGGAGCGCGCCGTATGCCCGCGATAAGGGCAGGGTGCCGTGCGGCACAGAGTGATAAGACAAGGTGGAACCGTGCATATTATGTATGATATGCGCCCTTGAACGCTTCTTTTCGAGGCGTTTTGAGGGCGCTTTTGTTTTATCGGTCGGCAGCCTAAGAAATACGGATTTATATTTTAATGAGGAAAGGAATTTAGCTATGAAGGTAATTATGCATGACGGAAGCATCGAGGAGCATTCCTTTGATGAGGAAATAGGCAGAGGCGCTTTGCGCCACACCGCCTCCCACATACTGGCGCAGGCGGTCAAGAGGCTTTTCCCTGAGACAAAGCTCGCCATAGGTCCCTCTATCAAGGACGGCTTCTATTACGACTTTGACCGCGACGGCGGCTTTTCAAACGAGGATATCGCCGCTCTTGAGGCTGAGATGAAAAAGATAGTAAAGGAGAACCTCAAGCTTGAGAGATTCACCCTCCCGAGAGCCGAGGCTATCAAGCTCATGCAGGAGAAAAACGAGCCTTATAAGGTGGAGCTTATAGAGGATCTTCCCGAGGACGAGGAACTCAGCTTCTTCAAGCAGGGCGAGTATGTGGACCTCTGCGCGGGTCCTCACGTCACATACACCTCTGCGGTGAAGGCGTTCAAGCTGACGTCGGTAGCGGGCGCATACTGGCGCGGCTCCGAAAAGAACAAGATGCTCACCCGTATCTACGGCACGGCGTTCTCGAACAAGACCGACCTTGACGAGTACCTCACAAGGCTTGAGGAGGCCAAAAAGCGCGACCACCGCAGAATAGGCAAGGAAATGGGACTCTTCATGATGAGCGAGGAGGGACCCGGCTTCCCGTTCTTCCTTCCCAACGGAATGATAGTAAAGAACACTCTTATAGACTATTGGCGTCAGATACACACCCGCGAGGGCTATGTCGAGGTATCTACTCCGATGATACTCAACCGCCACCTTTGGGAGACCTCCGGTCACTGGGATCACTACAAGCAGAACATGTACACAACTGTTATAGATGATACCGATTACGCCATCAAGCCGATGAATTGCCCCGGCGGAATGCTTGTATACAAGTCTGAGCCTCGCTCCTACAGAGATCTGCCGATGAGAATAGGCGAGCTCGGACTTGTCCACCGCCACGAGAAGAGCGGCGAGCTCCACGGCCTTATGCGCGTTCGCTGCTTCACACAGGACGATGCCCACATCTTCATGACAGAGGATCAGATAACCTCAGAGATCAAGGGAGTAGTAAGGCTTATAGACGAGGTGTACAGCCTCTTCGGCTTCAAGTATCATGTCGAGCTCTCCACCATGCCGGAGGATCACATCGGCGATGAAAAGGACTGGGAGACCGCCACAAACGGCCTCAAGGAGGCTCTTGAGGAGCTGAATCTCCCGTATGTTATAAACGAGGGCGACGGAGCGTTCTATGGTCCGAAGATAGACTTCCACCTTGAGGACTCTATCGGAAGGACATGGCAGTGCGGCACCATCCAGCTCGACTTCCAGCTGCCGATGAGGTTTGAGGCGGAGTATACCGGCGCTGACGGCGCAAAGCACCGCCCGATAATGATCCACCGCGTTGTATTCGGCTCTATCGAGAGATTTATCGGCATACTCATCGAGCATTACGCCGGAAAGTTCCCGACATGGCTCGCGCCCGTTCAGGTCAGACTTTTGCCGATAACCGACCGCAACAACGATTATACCGACGAGCTGATGGCAAAGCTTCGCGCAAAGGGCGTGCGCTGCGAGGCCGATAAGCGCGCCGAGAAGACCGGTTATAAGATAAGAGAGGCTCAGATGTCCAAGGTTCCTTATATGCTGGTAATAGGCGATAAGGAGCAGGAGGACGGCACTGTAGCGGTAAGAAAACGCGATACAACCGAGACTGTCACTATGCCTGCCGACGAGTTTGTTGAGCTTATTACAAACGAGATAGCCGCAAAAGGCAAGAACTGCTGAAAATAGGCACGAGCCGGATAATGGCGTGAATGCCCGAGCGGATTTTAATAGCGTGGGGCATAGCTTGACTGAGCAAAAAATTTTTTAAAAAATTCTTCTTGGAAAAGCTCGTTTAAATAAATTTCGGGGACAAATTTTGACGCGATTTGTCCCCGAGATTTTTTGATTGGCAAGGATAAGCCGCTGTTATTTGAGGAAATCCGCTTAAAATACAGTTTAAATGCTCAAATTATCACAATAATATCAAATATAAAATATGCATATTTCACAAACCAAAGATTTTTTGAAAATGCCTGCAACAATTTGAGCACATATCGACACT
The DNA here is from genome assembly GCA_018715525.1 of Candidatus Faeciplasma pullistercoris. Lineage (GTDB taxonomy): Bacteria > Bacillota > Clostridia > Oscillospirales > Ruminococcaceae > Faeciplasma > Faeciplasma pullistercoris. The sequence goes on from DVLL01000015.1 coordinate 24,368, forward strand.
ATTTAGACAGCGGAAAGTTAAAGCCGTGCCGACATAAAGCCGGTCAGCAGCAATGTTAAAAATTGCTTGACAAAATTAACGATCGGTGATATAATGCTGTCGTCTCGGGACTTCCGAGTAAACAAAGATCTCTATACCCGTATAGGGATAAAAATTTAAGGAGGAAAAATTCATGAACATGAAGAAACTCATGGCTGTCGTTTTGGCAGTCGTGATTGCCATCTCTGCAATGGCAGTCAATGTGTTTGCTGAGACCTACAGAATAGATCTCGCAAGAAGCAGCACATACAAAAATGGATTAGAGGTCACTTGGACCTTCGACATCAACAACTACAGCCTCTTCGGCTACGCCGATCAGGACAGCTACCTCGAGCTCAGACTCCCTTCCAACCTGACCAAGGCAAACCTTACAGCTACTCCCATCACTTGGTCTATCGAGGTTAATGGAGCAAGCTACGGCCTCAAGAGTGTGGCAGCTGATGCTGGTTACTTTACTCAGTATGTAAACTTCGGCGCTTTCACTCACTCTTACTATAACTCCGGTACGGCTGAAAATCCTGTTGACAACTGGGCAACCATTCCTCAGTCTCAGATGGTTGGCGATATCTCCACCATCAGACTCGTTGCGAAGATGACCTACGCCAGCAACTGGGATGATTCTCTGGATACCGGCGAGCCCAGCTGGGAGAACGGCTTCAAGGACAACAACTACGACATGTATGTTCAGCTCTGGACTGCCGGAGATAACGGCAAGAACTACGGCAACACTGATCAGAACGCTCCAATGGACGATGTGAAAGTTACCGGTTCCTACACTCCCGTTGCTTTCATGACTGTTAACAAGTCCAGCAACCAGAAGACCGAGGGCTACTCCTTCGTAAACAGCGAGATGAAGGACAATGGCACCGGAGTTGAGGCATGGAACAACGCTTGGGTTTGGGATCACAGCCTTGTCAACAGAGCTATGATAATGGGCGCTGAGTCCGCTAAGGTTGTTATCAAGCTCGCTAACCCCACAAACGGTGTAGCTCTTTACTCAATGAAGACTGCAGACCAGCCTAAGGGCTCTTATGACACCGGTGTTGGTGTTGATAACGGTTATGAGCAACCTTGGTGGAACTACGGCAATGCTAACACTGAGTTCGTTTCTTCCGTACTGGTTGACGGTCAGGTTTCCGAGCTGGTATTCGATATGCCTCTTGAGAAGCTCTATAACGCAACCTACGGCATCTACAACGGCGGTATCTGGTTCACTGAGCGTATAACTCTTCAAAACTACGAGCCCGTTTTGGGGCAGAAAGACCACTACAAGGGCAATCCGATCAACTACGAGCACAAGTTCTCTGAGATGTACATCGAGCTTACAATGCCCGAGACAGACGACGAAGATGAGATCGAGGTTGATGATCCTATTCAGGCCGGCGATGTAGAGGACGAAGAGGATAACATCGAGGTTACTGACCCCGTTGATGAGCCTGAGGATACCAATCCTCCTACCGGCATCGTACTCGCAGTTCTTCCTATGGCTATCGCTGCTGCTGCAGTAGTTGCTTCTAAGAGAAGATAATTTCCTCCTGAAAAGAAGGATTTGCTGATTACTTGTCAGCTTCATCACCTACCGGATGCAGACCGGTAGGTGATTTTTTTTGCGGCATTCTTACGGCAAGCGGTTATTTATTAAACAAAGATTGAAGATATATAGATATATCAAATATATATAGTATACCCACATCAGCCGTAGCGTAACATATTGATATAGTTGCACAAATTATAGACCTTCACGCATAAGCTGTCGCCGCTCAGTTGGTCATTTCTTATAAATGACTCGCCGAAAATAGTTTTTTTGTAATGGATATTGACATAACGGCTTAGGTTTGATATAATGAAGTAGCTAAAAACAGGACAAATTTAGGCAAATAGACACTATGACATAATAAATTTTGCGAAAAGCAAATATTTTTTGGGGCAGCATGTGTTGTGCAAGTTGCTCGAAAAAATGTTTGCTTATCCGTGTTTATAGGGGTTGTTATACCTTCTTTGTGCAAAATGCACAATTAACTAACTTCGTTTTTGTGCCTCAGATCTGACCGCAGGTCGGGAATGACAGCACTTTTGCTACTTGGAACATTTTTTGGAGGAACTATGGAGACAATCATTGCAACACACGGTCTGTCTCGTGACTTTAAAATCGGAGACGGCAGCGTCGTTCACGCGCTGAAGAACATCAACATTACGGTGAACGAGGGAGTTCTTACCATCCTCAAGGGAAGGTCGGGCTCCGGAAAGACTACGCTTATCAACCTGTTGGGCGCGCTTGACCGACCGACTGAGGGCGAGGTTTTCTTTGACGGAGTTGACATTACCAAGCTGTCTGACTCAAAGCGTGACGAGCTGAGAAGGTACAAAATGGCTTTTGTATTTCAGTCGGTAGCGCTTATGAGCTCTATGACTGCATACGAAAATGTTGATTTTGGCTTGAGGCTTTCTAAATTTCCCTTTGACAAAAGGGATGAGAAGGTAAAAATGTGCCTTGAGCAGGTGGGACTTGGCAAAAGGATGTACCATCGCCCGGGCGAGCTGTCGGGCGGTGAGCAGCAGCGCGTCGCGATTGCAAGAGCGTTGGCTCACGACCCGAGGATAATATTTGCCGACGAGCCTACGGCTGAGCTTGACTCTGCGACCAGCCATCATGTTGTTGAGCTTTTTAAGCAGCTTGTAATAAGAGATCATATAACTATTGTCATGACTACTCATGACCCGAGCTTGTTGGAAATCGCCGACAGGGTTTACACGTTAGAGGACGGTGAGATCATTGGGTAAGAAGAAGCAGAGAAGGATAGAGCATCAGCAGGAGATCTTCGTCCAGGGAGCGGAAAATTCAGAGTACGCCATCGAGTGTGAGAATCTTGTAAAGATATATAAAACGGATAAAATCGAAGTGGTTGCCCTTCAGGGACTCGACATGCAGATAAAGAAGGGCGAGCTTGTCGCGATAGTAGGCTCATCCGGCTCAGGCAAGTCTACGCTTCTTAACATGCTCGGCGGACTTGACAAGCCTTCTGCCGGCTCGCTTGTGGTATACGGCAGGAACCTCCTTAAGTTCAATGAGGAGGACTACATGATTTACAAGCGCAATATTGTAGGCTTCGTTTGGCAGAACAACGCGAGAAACCTTGTTCCGTACCTCACTGCTGTTCAAAATGTGGAGCTTCCGATGCTTTTGCAGAACCAGAAGAACAGGCGCGAGAGAGCTCTTGAGCTTTTAGACGCAGTGGGGCTTTCAAAGAGAGTCAATTCAAGGCTCGATCAGATGTCGGGAGGCGAGCAGCAAAGAGTCGCGATTGCCATAGCGCTTGCCAATAATCCGAGCATTCTGCTGGCTGACGAGCCCACCGGCTCGGTAGACACCAAGACATCTGACCAAATCCTTAACGTTTTCAAGGAACTGAACAGAACAAAGGGAATTACTATTGTAATAGTCACCCACGATTTGAGGCTTGCCAAAAAGATCGATCGAGTTATCGCGATAAGAGACGGCAGAACCTCAAGCGAAATCATAAAGAAATCTCATGCGGATATAATCCGGGAGTCACGCGGTCTCGGCGAGGAAAATACTTCGCCTGAGACAGAAGCCGAGGCGGAAGAGGAGTCTGTAGAGCTTGTGGTTCTCGACAGAACGGGAAGGCTTCAGCTTCCCAAGGAGTATCTCGAAGCGCTTGAAATCAAGGGAGGCTCGAGGGTGAAGGCGGATTTGGATATGGAGGCAAAACGGATCTATATCGAAAAAGCCGAATAAGCATCTTTTTTAACCTATTTGGATTTTATACAAGCAGTTAAGTTTATAAGAAAGGTGGAAAAAATAGTGAAGAACAAACTGTTCAGGCGTTTGATATCGCTTTTGCTCGTTCTGGCGATGATAATGCCTACCTTGTCCGCGGTCTATGCTCAGGATAACACCGATTCAGTCGATGAGTCCGAATCTGACGACGGTGAGGTCAAGGAAACTTCTGCTCAGATTATTGATGAGTTGAACCGCGCATATACATACAGCACCTACTACACAACTCACAAGGATGACCCGAGACCTGATGCAGAGGTAATCATCAACGGCGTCGACTTCATAGCCCAAGGCGATGAAAACGAAGGCTACATAGACACGATCGAAGGAGTCGAGGCTTATGTTTGGCCGGGCGAGGTAGGCTATGTTGAATATCCCTTCACGATCGAGGAAGAGGGTATATACAACATAGAGATAACCTACTATGCGCTTGCGAGCGTGTCTAACGACATCGAGCTTTCCTTCTTTATCGACGGCGAGAGCCCGTATTCTACAGCCGACCGTATTGTTCTGTCCAAGTGCTGGGTAGACGAGGAGGATTCCTACACCATTGACGAGAACGGTGTAAAGACATTCAACGTCGATGAAAACGACAACCAGATCAGACCTTCTCTGACTGAGTACCTCACATGGCAGACATCTCCTCTTAAGGACACCGACGGACTTTTCAATGATCCGCTCATATTCAATTTCACCGAGGGCGAGCATGTTTTAAGAATCGAGTCTCAGAAGGCAAGGCTCGCTATAGCTCAGATAAGGATCTACAACGAGGAGCCTACTCCTGCTGCGGCAGATGCTGAGAATGTCACCACAGACGAGTCGGTTGCCTCCCAGACAACCGGAATTTATATTCCCCTCGAGGGCGAAATGGCAGATTACAAGTCAGACGTAACCCTCTACGCTACATATGACCGTTCTACATATCTGACTTCCCCCTCCGACCCTGTTTTGATGCGTTATAACACGATAGGTCTTGAGAACTGGAAGTCCTCCGGACAGACAGTCACATGGAAATTCACCATGCCCGAAGACGGCTGGGTAAAGATAGGCATAAGAGGCAAGCAGAACCAGATGAGAGGTCTTTACTCCAACCGTAGGCTCTATATCGACGGTGAGGTTCCCTGCGAGGAGGCGGAGGCTGTCAAGTTCTATTACTCCGAATCATGGCAGTGCGTAACGCCTACCGACGCTGACGGAAACACCATTTACTTCTGGCTGGAAGCAGGCGAGCACGAGATTGCTCTCGAGGCGGTTCCCGGCGAGATAGGCGACATCATGCGCCGTCTTGACGACTTAGTATTCTACCTGAACAGCTACTACAGGCAGATCCTCCAGATCACCTCACCTACTCCCGACGAGTACAACACCTACATGATCGACAAGCAGATACCCTCTATCATCCCTGACTTCCAGATCTACGCAGACGAGCTCAGAGCTGTCAAGGACGATATCGAGACCCTCGCCGGAACAGCCGGAACTGAGGCGGTATCTCTTGAAACTATGGCTCAGCTCCTTGACAAGTGTATCGAACGTCCCGATAACATTCCCTCGATGCTCGGACAGCTCAAGGACGATATAACATCCCTTTCTCAGTGGATGACCGATTACCGCAGCCAGTACCTTGAGGTAGACCTTATTGAGATTGTCTCCGCCGACAACGAGTTTTCCAGCGTCAAGGAGAATTTCTTGAAGAGTCTTGCCTTCAGCTTCAAGTCCTTCCTCGGCTCGTTCTTCCAGGACTACAATGTCCTTTCAAGCGACGAGGACGGAGCTCTCAACGTTTGGGTATCCTTAGGACGTGACCAGGCCCAGATAGTAAAGGAGCTCGTTGATTCCTACTTCGTACCCGAGACCGGAATAAAGACGTCCATCAACCTTGTTCAGGGCGGTATCCTCGAGGCGACGCTTGCCGGCAAGGGACCTGACGTCGCGCTATTTATCGGCGGCGACCTTCCGATTCAGCTTGCCGCCCGTGATTGTATAGTAGACCTGTCTGAATTTGAGGACTACGAAGAGATAACAGAGCGATTTGCTCCTAACATCATGACCCTCTACACATATCAGGAGGGCAACGAAAAGGGCGTATACGGACTTCCGATATCTCAGACATTCTCGATGATGTTCTACCGCTCCGACGTGCTTCAGTCATTCGGATTTACCGACGTCCCGGAGGATTGGGATCAGCTCATTGAGATGCTGCCGACCCTCCAGAGAAGCTACATGGGCATAGGCTTGTCCTTTGATGTATTCGGAACATTCATGGTTCAGCGAGGGCTCAACTACTACAACGAAATGAAGACCGCGACTATATTCGACGATCCTCTGGCGGTAGACGCGTTTGAGACCTGGACAAAGTTCTACACCACCTACAGCTTCGAGCAGACCTTTGACGCCTTCTCGAGATTCCGTACCGGTGAGTATCCGATAATCATTACCGGCTACACCTTCTACAATCAGCTTTACATGGCCGCACCCGAGATAAGAGGTCTTTGGGACTTCGAGGTAATGCCGGGCTACAGGAACGCCGACGGAACCGTCAACCACTCGACGACCTCAGCTTCCTCCGGCGGTATCATCTTCAGCAAGCTCAACCAGGAGCAGAGAGAGGACGCATGGGAGCTTCTCAAGTGGTTCACCTCCGCTGAGATCCAGTCCGAGTACGGCAGATCGATAGAAGCGCTGTTGGGTCCTTTGGGACGATTCGACACAGCCAACATGGAAGCTCTAACACAGCTCTCATGGTCGCGCTCTGAGGTAGATAAGATACTCGAGCAGATGGAGGCGACAGTCGAGATAGACATCATCCCGGCTACCTACATAGTCACACGAAACATAACAAACGCATTCAGAGAGACCGTCAACCTCAACAAGAACCCCAGAGATACCTTCCTGTGGTTCAACCGTGACACCAACGACGAGATCTTGAGAAAGTACGAGGAGATGGGAATTGAAATTCCCGCCTCCACCGGAAATTAAAGGAGGGAAGGAATAAACATGGCTAAAAAAGAAGCTGCCGCAGTAGCGAGGCCGATAAACACAACCAGCAAGTCAGCTTATACCTGGCACCTCGTGAAGAGGAACTGGGCGTGCTATGTCATGATGCTCCCGTTCTTCGTGCTGTTTACGATCTTTACGATAGTGCCTGTAGTACTGAGCTTTCCCCTCGGACTAACGAACTTCAATCTTGTTCAGTTCCCGAGGTTTATAGGACTTCAGAATTTCTACTCGCTCTTTGTAAATGACGACGTATTCCTCATCGCGATAAGAAACACACTTATCTTTGCGATATTCACAGGTCCTTTCTCGTATGTGCTCAGCTTTATTCTTGCTTGGCTGATAAACGAGATGAACCCATTCTTCAAGGTGTTCTTCACCTTTGTATTCTACGCTCCGTCAATGACCCCCTCTGCCTTTGTTATCTGGCAGCTGGTATTCTCAGGCGACTCCTACGGATACCTCAACTCAGTCCTGATGGATCTCGGAATCATAAATACGGCTCAGCAGTGGCTGACGGATACGACGTACATGATGACGGTAGTTATCATAGTGCAGCTGTGGATGTCGATGGGCGCGGGCTTCCTTGCGCTTCGAGCAGGATTCCAGAATATCGACGACTCGCTCTATGAGGCGGGTGCAATCGAGGGAATCCAGAACAGATTCCAGGAGCTCTTCACCATTACGATTCCCGCGATGGGACCGTCGCTTCTGTTCGCCGCGGTACTTGCCATTTCAGGCGCGTTCACCGTCGGCGGAGTAGGAGCTACGCTCTGCGGCATGCCTTCAACAAACTACGCGGTTCATACGATTATGAACCACGCTCAGGACTATGGTTCGATCCGTTACGAAATGGGTTACGCCTCAGCGATATGTATGGTACTCTTTGTCGCGATGCTTGTTACCAACCACCTGATTCGTAAGGCGCTGAGCAGATATACTGACTGATAAGGAGGGGAGAATATATGGCATCAGATAAAAGACTGACTGCTGAAAAGCAGGCGGCGATTCAGGAAAAGAAGCTGCGCAAGCTCAGACGCCGCCATGTCAACATAAATACCGTTCATGTCAAGAAGTCAAAGGGAAAGCATATAAACGGCTCCCTCGCAGGTGATATTTCAATTTTCATTTTGCTGGCGCTGCTGGGTATATTCATGATATTCCCGCTCTACTACTCGATTATCCAGTCCTTCAAGCCGATAAGCGAGCTGTTCGTATTCCCGCCCAAGCTCTATGTAATATCGCCTACGACCGAGAACTTCTCCAACCTCTTTAAGGTTGCCGGAAACCTCTGGGTTCCCTTCTCGAGATACGTATTCAACTCGGTATTCATCACGGTAGTTATCACTATCATGCACGTATTTGTATGCTGCTGCTGCGCTTATGTGCTTTCAAAGTGCCGCTTCCCCGGCTACACCGTGGCGAACCAGATCATAGTAACCTCCCTTCTGTTCACCTCTACCGCGACCGGTATCATGCAGTTCGTAGTAATGGCTAAGATGGGAATGATCAACACCTACTGGGCGCTGATTCTTCCGAGCGTTGCGACCCCGATGGGTCTGTACCTCATGCGACAGAGCATGTCGACTATCAACGACTCGATAATAGATGCCGCGAAGGTAGACGGCGCGGGCGTATTCAGAACCTGCTGGCAGGTAGTAATACCCAACCAGAAGCCGGCTATAGCGACGCTTATCATCTTCGTGTTCCAGGGTGCGTGGAACGTACAGGGCGGCGCTCTTGTATACCAGGAGAACCTGAAGACTCTGCCCACCATCATGTCGCAGATCGCGGCCGCAGGTATTGCCCGACAGGGTATTATCTACGCGTCGGCGGTAGTGCTCATGATCCCTCCGCTCGTCATCTTCCTTATCGCGCAGAGTAATGTTATGGAAACCATGGCGAACTCTGGTATGAAGGATTAAACCACAAGCTAAATGTTTGATTTAAGAAAAGGAAAAAGGTGATAAGCGGTGACGAGTAAAAATACGAAAAAGCTGCTCTGCGTGCTTCTCACGGTAATATTGACCTGCTCGCTTATGGCGCAGGCTATATTTGCGGAGGACCCGTATGAATCGTACAGCTATGACGCATGGGGCAGTGCCGTCCCCTCACAGAACGGCTACATAGTCAAGGACACTATTACCGGTGCCGACATGGGTCTTGAACAGCTTTCAGACCCTGAAAGTCCGCTGTTCATAAGCGAGACCGAGCCGGCAGTCCTCAACGATGCGAAGGACTTTTACCTATCCCCGAACAATGAGTTCTTCATCGTTGATACCGGAAACAACAGAATTATCAGAACGGATATCAACTTTAATCTTATTGCCTGCTACAAGACCTTCACCGGAAGCAACCTCACCGAGGAGGTAACCCTTGAGGATGGAACCACCGAGGAGCGAGTGGTGACCGATCTGAAGTCTCCCTACGGAATATTTGTTGACGAGGACGATATAATGTACATCGCCGACAGAGACAACCAGAGAGTCATTAAGGTAGGCTTTGACTGCGAGATCATTACCGAGTACACAAGACCCGATACTGAGCTTTACAATTCGGTATCCTTCTACTGCACAAAGGTTTTGGTCGATGCCGCCAAAAACGTATATGTAATCTGTCCAGCGGTAAATAAGGGAGCTGTAATGTTCTCTCCCTCCGGCTCGTTCATAGGATTCTACGGAGCGAACAGGGTTCAGGTTACTGCCGAGGTCATAAGAAACAAGATCTGGAGAAAGTTCGCGACCGAGTCACAGGCGGCTTCTCTGGCAGGTACGACTCCTGTTGAGTACGCCAACTTTGACATCGACGATGAGGGCTTTATCTACACGGTAACCGAGGTAGCTAACGTCTCGACCGACGCGCTCAAGAAGCTCAATCCGGCTGGAACGAACATACTTGAGCTGACAACCAACGCCGCTGACATTGAATTCGGCGATCAGGAAGCAGTTACATATTCGGGCACTACCTATGTAACCCGACTCACCGACGTTTCGATAGGAGACAACGGGCTTATCAACATACTCGACTACACCTCAGGACGTGTGTTCCAGTATGACAGAGAGTGCAATCTTTTGTTCATCTTCGGCTGCGACCAGGAGGCTCAGAACGGCGGATTTGACAACCCGAACGCGATAGAGTGCCTTGGCAATCTCATATACATACTTGACGGAAGAAACGACGACATAACGATATTTGAGGAAACTCTCTTCGGTTCCTATGTTCACGAGGCTGCCGAGCTGTTCAACAGAGGTCTTTATGAGGACTCCGTAGATCTTTGGGAAGAGGTTCTCAAGAGAGACGGAAACTACAACATGGCCTACATTGCGCTCGGAAGAGCTTACCTGAACGAGGACAGGTATGATGAGGCTGTCGAGTACTTCAAGCTTGCCTTCCAGGATGACGACTATGACAGAGCCTTCGAGTCAAGGCGTAAGGAGATGCTAAGAAATAACTTTACGCTTATAGTCATAATTGTGGCCGCTCTCTTAATCGTATGGATCGTTCTCGGAATATTCAAGAAAAAGGGAAAGATACCAAAGAAGCTGATTGCCACCGGAGTAGGTTGGGTCGTTGATAAGGCGAAACCGGCGGTAACAGGGCTTGTCGCTAAGATCAAGGAGGGAGGAAAGAAGAAATGATTTATGATATGACGCCGCTTCAGTGGCTCAAGCATGTACTTTTCCACCCTATCGAGGGCTATGAGGATATGAGATGGAAAAAGGCAGGCTCCATAAAGATTTCCATCGTGATTGTATTCTTCCTCTTTGTAGCACAGGTATTTAACGCAAGATTCGGCGGCTTTGCCTACAATATGAGAGCCTATTCCGATGTATTCAACGTTGTTCCGATACTTGTGCAGAGCGTAGTCTACTACATAACATGGGTAGTCGCCAACTGGAGCTTCTGCACCCTGCTCGACGGCGAGGGCAACATGCGCAGAATAGCCATTTATTCCGCTTATGCGCTGGTTCCCTTCATCGTCGGAAGCATAGTTTCTACGATAATTTCTTACTTTGTAACGCTTGACGAATCCATTTGGGTAACTGCGGTATCCCAGATAGGACTATGGTGGTCAATCGTGCTCATGATTTTTGGAATGAAGGCGTGCCACCAGTATTCATTCAGCAAAACGATAGTCTGCATAATTCTGACTCTGATCGGTATGCTCCTGATACTCTTCCTGGTCGTACTGCTCATGTCACTTTTCCAGCAGGTTTGGCTCTTCTTCTTCACTATCTATACTGAGATCATGTATAGAATAAGAAGCTGACGGGCAGAAAGTGAGTTGCTATGAAGAATAAAATTTTCAAAATAATCGCTTGCCTGCTTGTCGCGGCGATGCTTACTACCGGATGGGTATTCCCTGCTTCGGCGGACAATAACGCCGCCGATCCGGCAGTTACGGACGCCCCTGCGGCTGAGGAGACAACCGGAACAGACCCCGCCGACACAGAGGCGGAGGTGACCGATCCCGAGACTAAGGTGACAGATCCGGAGGCAGAAGTTACCGAAACGGAGGCACAGACCACTGATCCCGAGGTAGATGTGACCGACCCCGAGGGAACCGATGAGTCAGCCGACTCCGATACCGACTCCGATACCGACTCTGAAGATGATTCTGAGGAGGAAGAGGAGGAAGAGGAGGAAACAGTCGAGTATCTTACCGACGAGCAGTCTCTTGCGAGGTGCTACGAGGTTGCCGAGAACGACAATTTCATCCTCTATCTCGACGAGGAATATGAGAGAATAGGTATATATGTAAAGGAGACCGGTTTTGTTCACTGGTCAAACTGCGTCAATGCCGAGCTTGAGCCTACCGATGCGAGCCCGGTTATAAAGCGCAGAAGGATGTCAAACATGGCCGTATCCTACGGCAACGCAACCGACCTTTACACCTCCGACAATCTCTTCTCGTACACAGAGTCTACAAGAGAGACAAGGCTTGAGGAGCGCAAGACGACCTATGAGCTGATCGACAACGGCGTAAAGATTACATATCATATGGATTCAGCCAGCGCCATCGTACCCATGTATGTAGTTCTCGAAGAGGACAACGTGTATGTTTATATCGATACCGATGAGATCATCGAGGAGCAGGGCTACGAGGAAGGCGTGGACGTTGAGGACGCAGAGTCTGACGTAATAATCCTCACTGAGATCATGATGATGCCTTTCATGAGCGCCGCTGATTATACCGAGTCTGGCTACATGTTCATTCCGGACGGCTCAGGTGCGATAGTTAAGCTCAACAACGGCAAGGGCAACTACAAGGGCTACTCCCAGACACTTTACGGAAGCGACATTACCAAGGTAAGAGAGCTTCAGGAGGATGCCATGGAGCAGGCTTACCTGCCGGTGATGGCTATGGTCAGAGGAAACAACGGTCTTGTAATGATTGCCTCTGACGGCGACACCTTTGCGACAGTAAACGCTCAGGTCTCCTTCAATTCCGATGAGGAGACAGCCTACAATCACTGCTGGTTCTCCTTTACCCTGCGTTCGAACGACACCTACAACATGGCGGGTGAGTCGAACATCATGATATTTGAAAGAGGAGACGGCAAGATACCCGTTGACAGAATAGGAGTAAGGTTCTACCCTATAACCAGCGAGGAAGAGGAAGTTCCCTACACGGATATCGCCGATGTTTACCGCGACTACCTCATCGGGCAGGGTCTTGAGAAGAAGACCGACGCGGACTATGCGCCTTTGTTCATTGACTTCTACGGCGCTACGCTCAAGTCAAAGTCTATTCTCGGTATTCCGATAGACATAAAGACCGCGTTTACAACATTTGAGGAAGCTATCGCGATAGTAGACGAGCTTACCGAGCTCGGAGTTGACCAGATGGTCATAAACTACAACGGCTGGTCAAACGATTCTATGACCGGAAAGATAGACACAGCCAAGAGCGTTGCGTCCTGCGTCGGAGGAAAGGGCAAGTACCTCGACATGATCGAGTACTTTAACGAGCTTGGCATCGACTTCTACGGCTCTATTGACAGCATCACCTTTACCAAGAACGGCAACGGCTTCTGGACGCTCTTTGATACCGCTTACAGGGTTTCGAGGTCGTACGCGCGTCCTTACAATTACAATCTGGCTTACGGCACTCCGGAGCCCGGCGTAGCCCCGGCACTTCTGGCTCCCAACTCTTTGCCTGATCTGAAAAATAAGCTTGAAAAGAGCTTTGCCAAGTATGAGGGCGCAGGCGCGGGACTTGGTTCGCTTGCAACCTCGCTGTGGTCAGACTTCTCCACAAGAAACGCCGTAAACCGTTCCACTACTGCCGAGTATATCAAGGAGATCTATCAGGCGGTCAGAGCGGTAAGCGGAAAGATAATCGCCGACACGCCGAACGCTTACCTGCTGCCGTACGTTGACACAATCAAGAACGTACCGCTTCAGTCCAGCCAGTTCAAGATAGTCGATCTTGACATACCGTTTATCCAGATCGTGCTTCACGGCTATACACCGTACTCTACAGAGGCGATAAACGGTTCTCCAGAGTCAAGAGAGCTCTTCCTCAGGGCTATCGCGGCAGGTTCAAGCATTCAGTACGACTTTATTGACAGCACGGCTACAGCTCTTGCTCACACCGACTATGTTGATCTTTATTACGCCACATACAGCGGCTGGAAGGAAGAATGTGTAGCTGAGTACACACTCGCAAACGAAATACTGAGTCAATGCTCAGACGCAGTAATTACCGGCTATGAGGTTGACGGCTCGGTCATCACAACCACCTATGATAACGGCTTTGAGACTGTTGTCGACGTTGAAACAGGCGTAATCAAGGCCGGCGGCAAGACCTATAACTATTCTGACTACGTTCAAGAAGGAGGTTTGGGATAATGGCTGAAGCAGCAGTAAAAGCCGCGAAGGTTAAGGCTCAGAAACCACCTAAGCAGAAAGGTCTTAGGATCCCATACGAAAGGCGTAAGGCCATTTATGGCTACGGATTTCTAACAGTTTGGATTTTAGGTACGCTCTACTTCTTTATCAGCCCGCTTGTTGTATCGCTCTGGTATTCATTCAACGAGACGGCGGTTACGATGGGCAAGATGCAGACTACCTTCATCGGCATTCAGAACTATATAAGGGCGTTCACTGAGGACACGCAGTATACCGAGGCGCTCCTCACCGTCCTTAAGGACACGCTTTGGAAGACCCCGATAATAATCATCTTCTCGATATTTATCTCGGTCATACTCAACCAGAAGTTCAAAGGAAGAACATTTGCCCGTGCGGTATTCTTCCTCCCGGTTATCATCGCGACCGGACCTGTTATCACCATTATCAACGGTGATATGGACACCTCCGGTTACGCCGGGGGATCTGACGCTTTCTCAACGATGTTTGAGACTGATATGGCGGGAGCGCTCTTAAGATTCCTTGGTGTATACAACATCAACGACAGCCTTACCGAGCTCATAACAATTGTTACCAGCGACATCTTCAACCTGGTATGGAACTCGGGTATCCAGATAATCATCTTCCTCGCAGCCTTGCAGAACATTCCGTTCTCCGCTAAGGAAGCGGCGCAGATCGAGGGAGCCACATCATGGGAGTTCTTCTGGAAGATCACTCTTCCCTACATCAGCCCCATGATAGTTGCGAACCTCATCTACACTATAGTCGACTCCTTCATCGATCCGAACAACGCCGTAATGGAGATAGTTTTGCAGCAGGCGTCGGGCTGGTACCACGGTTTTTCGGCTGCGATGGCTTGGGCGTACTTCTTGATAGTAATATTGGCGCTGTGCATTGTTCTGCCGATTATCAACAAGTTCGTTTATTACGAAGTGTAAAGGAGGGATTCGAATGGCAACTGCAAAAGAAGAAAGAGAGTTTGCGCGTGAGCGCGCAAAGCATCTCAAGGAAAAAGCAAAGGCCTATAAAGCCGCTAAGAAGGCAGGAACCCTCGATGAGCGTCAGCTTGCTCCCGAGCACCTAAGATACCTCCGCCGCAAGAGAATTTTTGAGAAGGTCTGGCCTATCGCGAGATTTCTTATTCTCTTCGGGCTCTGCTTTGTAATACTTTACCCTCTTATCTATATGATTTCGACAGCTTTCCGTCCGTCTGTTCAGATGAACGACCCGTCGGTAATCTGGCTTCCCAAGTCGCTTACATTCAGCAATATTATTGAGGTATGGGATGCGACAAACTTCGGCGAAACGCTTTTGAACACCCTGCTTCTGAACATGGTCTGCTCAGTTCTCTCAGTAGGTGTGTGCGCGGTCACCGGTTACGGTTTTGCAAGATTTGAGTTTAAGGGAAAGATGATACTCTTCGCAATAGTAATCATGCAGATTATAGTTCCTCCGCAGATTACGGTTATCCCGCTTTACCTCCAGTACTCGTTCTTCAATCCGCTCGGAATAGTGGACGCGTTTGCGGCAGGCGGAGCGAAAGAGTTTCTTGGCATGACCATAAAGATGTCGGACGACGGAACGCAGCACTATGTATCTCTTATCAATAACCCGATTGTCATGTACGCACCGGCGCTGATGGCGAACGGAATCAAGTCCGGATTGTTCATACTGATATTCAGACAGTTCTTCAAGGGACTTCCGAAGGAGCTGGAGGACGCCGCGTATCTGGACGGCTGCGGTCCGTTCAAGACCTTTATCAAGATAATGGTTCCCAACGCCGCATCTTCCTTCCTGACAGTATTCCTCTTCTCGATAGTTTGGTACTGGAATGATTACTACATAAGCTCGACCTTCTTCAACAACAACCATACGGTTGCTATCGCGCTGCGGCGTCTGTCGACAACGCTTGATCACGAGCTGTTCAACGGAACACAGGTCAGCACGCGAAGAAAGATTGTTTGGCTTGAGGCAGGCTGCCTTCTCTCGATAGCGCCCATACTCGTAATGTACATTTTCCTGCAAAAGTACTTCACCGAGGGACTTGAGAGATCCGGTCTTGTAGGATAAATTTTAGATTGTGTCCTTCCTTTTTTCCCGACCGTGGCGTTTGTGCCGCGGTCGGTTTTTTAAATGTATTATATACAAAATGTAATAGCAATACTTTGTATTACATTTTGGCAAAATCTTTAAGCTTGAAAAAAAGCTGATATTATGTTAGAATAATACCGTATATTTAAGATTTGACGTATAATATTAGGAGAATGGCAAATGAACTTTAAACTCAGAACAAATAAGCGAGCATTAGAAGAAAAGGCATGTGAAGGAGTTGCTGTTGGTAGAGTTTCTAAGCTGCAAAACGGTGTAATGGCAATGAGCATGACAGCCCTTGCAGCAGCGATTATATCGGTAATTTCGCCGTGGAGCATTCCGGTGGGACCGATACCGGTCACGCTGTGCAGCTTTGCTATATATCTCATATCGAGTGTTCTCGGAGGAGTGAGGGGAGCTGCGGCGGTAGGGATATATATACTTCTGGGAGGAGTAGGACTGCCAGTTTTTTCAGGCTTCGCAGGAGGACTTCAGGTCGTAGCCGGCGCAACCGGCGGATACATAATAGGCTATATCCCGTGCGCTCTGATTACAGGAGGGATAACCTCGCTGTCAAGGAAATGGTACTGGAGCTTTGCGGGAATGCTTTTGGGCACGGCTGTTTTGTACGCAGTGGGCACGGCGTGGTATATATTGCTGAGCGGAGTAGAGCTGGTTCCGGCTCTTTCGGCGTGCGTCCTTCCGTTTTTGCCCTTTGACATAGTGAAGATGGCGGTCGCATCATATCTTGGCAGGCGGCTGAGGACGGCAATGGAGAGAAGGTTATGAAAAGAGCCGCGTGTATAATATTATCCGCGCTTATGCTTTGTTCCTGCACAGCTTTTGAGTCTGACATTAACGAGCAGGGAACAGGGCAGGATACTGTTGTGATACATACCGATTCCGCACCAGCGACCACCACTGCCGAAGCAATGACAACGACTGATACTGACCAGCCGGAGATAACCGAGCCTGTTGTGATTACACTGCCAAGCTACCCGGAGACCGAAATAGGCGAGGTGGTTTACGAGCAGGAGGATTGCTATAAGCTTTATGAGGCGGAAAACGGCAGTCTTTCCGGCTATGCGGCGGCTGCCTCCTCCCGTGAGGGCTTTTCAGGGGATGGGTATGTCAGCGGACTTTCTCTGCCGGACAGCTCGCTCAGGATAGAGCTGGAGATCGACTCGCCGCAGCATTACTCGGTGACAGTCTGCGCGGCGTCGGACACGCCGGTAAGCTGCGAGCTTTTTGTTGACGGACTTGCCAGAGGCATGCTCGAGATTTCCGGCAGCGGTGAATTTGAGGCGATAAAGTTTGACAATATATATCTTACGCCCGGCGAGGCTATAGTCAGCTTTGAGGGACTTACCGGCGAGTGCGACATGGATTTTGTTCTGCTTGAGAACTCGGACGAGGTATATCAGCTTGAGTACAGCATAACAGGCGAGCTTTGCACGCCTCAGCCGTCTGAGAGCGCTTCAAGGCTTTATCGCTATCTGTGCGAAATATACGGCAGCTCCGTGCTGAGCGGTCAGCAATGCTCGGTAGGGACAAACCTTGAGCTTGACGCAGTGGCAAATGTAACCGGAAAATATCCCGCCATACGCTTCGGAGAGCTTATGGGTTATGCCTCGGGAGTAGACACAGGAGACATCGAGCTGTCCATTGAGTATTATCAGAACGGCGGGATTGTGGGATATGTCTGGAACTGGATGCAAAATTCCTCCTGCTATCTTGAAAAGTCGGGGTTTGATCTAAGTCTTGCCATGACAGAAGAAAACGTGAGCGGCATTGACTCCGATGAGATTGAGTCAATGCTTGAAAGCGGGGAAATAACCTCCGAATGCGCGGCGCTGCTCACAGGAATAGACAGGATAGCCCAGCAGCTTTCAAGGCTGGACGACTTAGGGATCTCTGTTCTTTTCAGACCATTGCCTCAGGCAGGAAATACCGACTTCTGGTGGAACTGCGATAAAGAGAGCTATCAATGGCTGTACGAGCTGATATTTGAGCGGCTGACAGACTATCACGGGCTTGGCAACCTGATTTGGGTGTGGAGCGCGTATGACCCGGAGTGGTATGTTGGCGACGGATACTGCGATATAATCTCACTTGACGTATATGATTTCAGTCATAAGCCGTGGGACAATCAGAGCAGAGTCAATCAGTTTATTAGGTTAGAGGACATATCAAAAGAAAAGCCGCTCGCAATAAGCGAATGCAACGTCCTTCCGGCCCCCGCGAATATTTTGCGCGATAACGCCTATTGGCTGTACGCCTCGGTGTGGTCCGGAAATTACGCCTGCAACAACTCGGGAAACATTTCTACTGAGTACATCTCTACGCAGGAATGGATAGTATTTTACAACTGCTCTGCTGTTATCACGAGAGAAAAGCTTACCGAAAGCAGCTCGAACTAATTAACAAATATGAAATAAAATATATTAAGAAAAATTACAGTATAGTTGTGCATTTTGCAGAAATTTCTCTTGTAATTTTCTTTGAATTTTGGTATGATTTAAGATAGTAAAATATCGGTGAGAATACTTGGAACGCACTCGCCGAATAGTGCAAAGCGAGAAGAAAGGAAAGTAGATATGAAGATTTCAAGGGTTATATTCCTGACGGCTGCCGCAGCGATGCTGGTTATGTCGCTCAGCGGATGCTATTTTCTTCCCGAAGAGGAGGAGGTATACGACCCGCCGGTAGTAAAGGCGAGCGAGGTATCGTATACTACGACCACTGCTACGCGCAAGGATCTTGTGAAGCAGGTAGTAGCAGCCGGAACCATCACCTCCGGAACAGAGTCGAACGTCGCTTTTACCGAGTACGGCGGCTCGATCAAGCAGGTATATGTTTCTGCCGGGGACGCCGTTGAAGAGGGACAGCTTCTTGCCGAGCTTGAGACCTATGCTCTTGATCAGGAGATAACCATCAAGGAGATGGAGGTATACCGCGAGGAGCTGGAGTATCAGATAGCAGTGGAAAACGGCGAGTCTGAGACTGTGAAAGCGAAGGAAAAGCTTGATGTTGAGCTTATGCAAAACGAGCTTGACGGACTTCTCGAGCAGAAGGCCGCTGCCGCTATTTACGCGGATGTTGCCGGAACCGTTTCCTACGTCAGAACGCTTTCGCCCGGAAACTGGGTAAACGCAGGCGACACGATAGTCACTATTATAGACATAACCGACCTTTACATAGACATTTCTCCCACGACTGAGGTGGGGCAGTTCCTCATTGGCAGACCTCTCTCGATAAGATACGAGGGAGAGTACTATGACGGAGTTGTCGTAGCCAACAAGTCGGGCAAGCAGTGGGATGAGGAAACTCAGGGAGAGCTTCTCGGCGAGGACGGAGAGCCTGTGCTTGCGGAGGGCTCGGAAAAGATAAGGGTAGCCTTCAAGGACGATATACCCGTGTCCTCGGCAGTCGGAAACATTGCCGACGCGGTTCTGGTTCTTGACAGCCGCGAGGATGTAATAGTAATATCAGCTAACCTGATAAAGACAGATAACGGTCAGCAGGTCGTATATTTGTTCAAGAACAACGAAAGAGTCCGCACGCCCGTAACCACAGGGCTGCAAAGCGGCTCGTCGATAGAGATCACCTCCGGCCTCGAAGTGGGCGACGAGATTATAATCAGATAATCAGCCGGCCGCTTGGGTATTAGGAGGGAAAATAAATGCTGACATTACTGCTGCGCAAGATGCGCAACACCAAGTGGATGGTGATATGCCTACTCATAGGCTTTGTTATGGCTACCGCCATGACCAGTACCATCCCGATATACATGAACGCCTCGCTGCAGCGAATGCTGATAAAGGATATGCAGGCGTATCAGGACGAAAATAACGAATATCCGGGTGTTTACGCCGTTTCAAAGACTATTATAAGCGGAACGAACGCACTCGAGCAGAGCACTACCGTAAACACCGTCTACCGCAACGCGACAGGACGCTTCAACTCGCTGCTGGTTCCGATGCTCAACCGCAAGTGCTTTACCTCTGACCCGTATCTTTACGTGCCCGCGATTCAGTCTACCGAGCTCGCCATGCTAAAGCTCGGCGGTATGACCGACATCGAGGATCATATAGTCATTACTTCCGGAAGAATGTATACTCCCGGCAAGAACGAGGAAGGCGTTTACGAGGTAATTTCAACCGAGATCGCGCTTGTAAATTCGCAGCTCTCGCTCGACCAGGTCTACGATGTAACAAACATTTTCAACCCCGGAGAATCCATCAAGATAAAGGTAGTAGGAACCTTTGAGCTTGCCGACGAGCGGGACACCTACTGGTCAGAGGGGCTTTCCGAGTATGACAACACCTTCTTCACCGACTTCAACACTCTGACAGGCGAGCTGGTCATGACCGGCATAGTCAACCTCAATCAGGTCGAGTGCCGCTTCATAATCGATTACCAGAACATGAGCATGAATGTCATCGAGCATGTCATAAGCAGCTTTGAAAGACAGTCTGAAACGTATGACAGCGAGGGAGTGGATTTCGAGGTTCCGGCCTTTGAAATACTCAAGGCTTACGCCGAGAAGGCGGCTTCGCTCAGGTACATACTCTTCATGCTCGACATACCGGTAGTTATCATGCTGATATTCTATCTCTTCATGGTATCTCAGCTCAACATCGAGTCTGAGAAGAATGAGATAGCGATGCTCAAGTCAAGAGGAGCGTCGAGGTGGCAGATTGTAAGGATTTACGCATACGAGACGCTGATCCTCGGAGCGGTATCGGCGATCATAGGACCCTTTGTAGGGCTTGGGCTCTGCGGAATACTCGGCGTGTCAAATGGATTCCTTGAGTTTGTCAACCGTCCCGCGCTGAACGCCAGCCTTTCGCTGACCGCTTTCGTATACGCAATCATAGCCGTCGGCGTGTTCTTTATAGCGACCATCGTGCCTGTCGTTCCCGCATCGAGGATATCGATAGTAGGACACAAGCAGAGCAAGGCTCACAAGCAGCGCAAGCCGCTGTGGCAGAGAGCGTATCTTGACTTCCTCATGGCGATTCTGCCGGTAGTCTGGCTGTGGTGGCACAACAGGCAGGAGCAGATGCTCATCGAGCAGGGAGTTACCGACACCTCCGCCACCATGAAGAATCCGCTGATGTTTGCGGCGTCTACACTGTTTATACTCGGTGTGGGACTTGTGTGCATCAGGCTTTATCCATACTTCATCAGGCTTATATACCTCATCGGAAAGAAAAAATGGTCGCCTGCGGCGTACATTTCGCTCAATAATATAAGCCGCTCCTCTACCGGCAGGGAAAGATTCATAATGATCTTCCTGATACTCACCGTTGCGCTCGGAATATTCTCGGCAAACACGGCGAGGGCCATCAACCGCAACACAGAGGAAAGGATAAAGTATAACCTCGGAGCGGACGTAGTCCTTGAGGAGCTTTGGAAGTACGCGAGAGTTCCCGTGACCGACGCCGAGGGCAATCAGGTCAACGAGGCTCAGTATTTCGAGCCTGAGTTCACCACATATCAAGCCCTTGACGGCGTAAAGCTCGCAACTCCTGTATTCAAGAGGGAAACGGTGCAGCTGAGGTACAACGAAAAGACCCAGACCGACTGTCAGATCATGACCATAGTGCCGGATCAGTTTGCGCAGGTATGCTGGTTCAGGAACAATTTGCTTCCGGTGCACATCAACTACTACATCAACGCACTAAGCGAGTGCATTAACGGCGTGATCGTATCCTCGTCCTATCAGGAAAAGACCGGACTTGAGCTCGGAGATGTTATTCAGGTCAAGTGGGGTCAGAACGAGTGGTTCGAGGGAACGGTGGTAGCGGTAGTGGATTACTGGCCGAGCATCAATCCCTATGAGAAGAACTCCGCCGGAGAGTACCGCGACTTCGTGATAATGAACTACGACTATGTGAACGTGCAGACGAGCTTAGAGCCGTATCAGGTGTGGATCTCAATGGAAGACGGCGCGTCGATCCAGCAGTTCTACAACTCCATTGAGGAGGCGGGAATAACCGCGACAAGGCTGGACGTAGCGTCGCAGATGATAACCTCGTCAAAGACGGACGCCACGCTCCAGGGCGTGAACGGAGCGCTGACGCTCGGCTTTATCACCATCATGGCGCTCTGCTTCATAGGCTTCATAATCTACTGGATACTCTCGATAAAGGGTAGGACGCTGCAATTCGGTATTCTCAGAGCGATGGGTATGTCCTTCAGGGAGATAATCTCGATGATAATCTACGAGCAGATCCTTGTCTCGGGAGTCTCGATATTCCTCTCTATCATAATAGGCGGCGTCGCGTCAGACCTGTTCGTGCCTTTGTTCCAGGTGCTGTACAATGTCACCGACCAGGTTCCTCCCTTCGTCGTCGCGTCGCAGCGCTCCGACTACATCAAGCTGTATATCATAGTCTTTGTAATGCTGCTTGTAGGCTTCATAGTGATATCAAGGCTTATCAAGTCTATCAACATCAACAAGGCGCTCAAGCTGGGTGAGGATTGATTACGGCTTTGGCAGTTTGATTCAAGGCATAATAAAAAGGCGTATCGCTTTAGTGCGGTACGCCTTTAAGCTTTGTATGCGATTATTTTACTTGTCCGCAGATGGAGAGATAAACAGGTCTCTTATCACCTTGCCACAGCCGTATATATACAGCTCCTCGGGATTTACCGGCAGGTATGCCTTTGAATACTCAATATAGCCGTCGGCCTGCTCGGCTATCATTCTAACCCCGGGAATGAAAGCGGGCGGCTCGTCTCCTAATAGCTTTCTCGCATCCCCGTCGAGACATAGCCCTATGCCGATGATTCTGCCCGAATCTATGCAGCAATCCCTCATAATATCGCTCATCATTTGCCTTATCAGGCCGATAAGCTTTTCACTCGGCGCATCGGTTGGAAAGTCAGCCGTCCTTTTGCCGAGTGTGTCGCCCCTGACGGTAGTAAGTCCTACGCATACCACTCCGCCATAGACGCCGACTCCGAAGGCAAACTTATAGGACGGATCGACGTCGAGGAGAATGTTTTTTCTTCCTCTGCCGTCTCTGGGGCGGTATCCCGACTCGACAAGTATACCCTCCTCGCAGAGCCGTGCGGCGGCGTCGGTTATTCCGGAGGCGGATATTCCGAGCTTTTTTGAGAGCTCTGCCCTTGACGCGGGGCCGTCATACAGAATGGCTCTTAGTATTTTTGCCCTTGTTTTCATCGCTATTGTCCTTGCTCTTGGCTTTGGCTTTGCCTTTACCGCTGCCGTTGTTCTCTTCTCGCTTTATTTCAAACCAGAAGGTGGAGCCGTGTCCCAGCTCGCTCTGGACGCCGAACCTAAACTTGTGGAGGTCGAGCAGCTCCTTTACTATTGACAGTCCCAATCCGCTTCCGACGACATCGCGCTTTGTGCGCTCATCGCGATAGTAGCGGTCAAATATCAGCGGAAGCTTTTCCTTTTCTATACCGACTCCGAAGTCCCGGACTTCTATTCTTGTCACTCCCGGACGGTTTGACTGCCTGACTATTATCCTGCGCGAGTCGCCGGAGTAGTTGACGGCGTTGTTTATGAAGTTGTACATGACCTGTCCTAATTTGCTGCGGTCTGCATACAGCGTGACATCCTCGTCAAGCTCAAGCTCAAACTTGAACCCTTTCTGCTGAGACAGGATATCGTATTTAGAGAGGACCTCTTTAAGAAAATCGTGGCATGAAAATTCGGTGCGGCTGAGCTCCATTCCGCCGCTCTGGAGCTTTGAAAGCTCCAAAAGCCCGTTCACAAGCTCGGAAAGACGGTTGGTCTCGTCTATTATGACCTGAAGGTGCTCCTGCCTCTTTGCGGGGTTGTCTCCTGAGAGATCCCTTATCATTTCGGCGTACGCCTTTATCATGGTGAGAGGGGTCCTGAGGTCGTGGGATACGTTGGCTATAAGCTCGTTTCTCAGCTTATCCACCTTTGATATTTCTGACGCAGCATAGTTAAGGGTGTCCGCAAGCTCGTCTATCTCATAATACGAGCCTTTTTTGAAGCGGGTGGAGTAGTCTCCGTGCGCAAGGTTTCTCGCCGACTCGGTGAGGTGGGCAAAGGGTCCTGAGAGTCTTTTTGAGAGAAGCATGGTGATAAACAGCGCGATAAAGAAGGTCAAAAGCGTTATGAAGACAAACTGCTCCTTGATTATCTCGACCGTGGAGCCGATAGGCTCGAGGAAGGTGTTAATAAATATCAGATAGCCCCGGCTGTTTATTTTTGGGGAGCTGAGCACCTGACCGTAAAGTATTTCGGTGGTTCCGAATCTTTCGTTTTTGAATATGTCGTATTTTTTTCTTTCGGGACTGGAAAGAAGCTCATTGCGGTAGCCGAACAGGATGTAGCTTTTGTCGCTTGTGATAACCGAGTAGCCTCCCATAAAGTCGGCGGTCGAGACAGGGTTTCCGTTCCAGTCGGTCACCGCAATAGTCATGCTGTTCTCGTACGCAAGATCCTCGACAATAGAGTCTATGCCGTCCGGGTCGCTTTCGTCAAAGGCGGCGGCTATTTTATCGCTTACCTGCGATATCTTCCTGCGCTTGGAAAGCTCGTAGTATTTGTCCATGGTAACTACCTGAAACAGCCATATGAGTATGAGTATTACCGCGGTGAATACCGAGAAGTAGAGCCATATCGTAGCTCTTAGGGTCGCTGAGTGCCAGCCTGAGCGGCAATCGCAGTCCTCACTGCGCTTAGCCCCGGCTTCACTGATTTTCTGCCTTAATGTTGTCAAATTTATACCCCATTCCTCTCAAGGTAACGATAAGGTCTCTGTACGGACCCAGACTGTTTCTGAGCATCTTTATGTGCGTGTCCACAGTTCTGTCGTCGCCGTAGAAGTCGAAGCCCCAGACCTCCTCAAGAAGCTTCTCGCGGGACATGGCGATGTTCATATTTTTTGCAAGGAAGAAAAGAATGTCGTATTCCTTTGGCGTCATCTGCACCTTTTTGCCGTCGATAAGCACCTCGCGGGCGGCAAAGTTTATTTCAAGCCCCTTATAGCGCAGGATGTCGTCGGTCCTGGGGTCTTTTACTCTCTTGATAGCGACCTTTATCCTCGCCATAAGCTCCTTGGGGGAAAACGGCTTGACCACATAGTCGTCGATTCCGACCTCAAAGCCGAACAGCTTGTCATACTCCTCGCCCCTCGCGGAAAGCATTATAATAGGCGTGGAGCAAATCTTTTTTATCTCCTTGCAGGCTGAGTAACCGTCAAGGCGAGGCATCATGATGTCCATAATTATGCAGTCAAAGCCGTTCTTCTCCGCCCTGACCTTTTCGATCGCCTGCATACCGTCGGCAGCCTCGGCGACCTCATAGCCCTCAAAGAGCGCGTACTCCTTGACTACTTCTCTTATCTTTTCCTCGTCGTCAACAATTAAAAGCTTTGGCATAAATTTTTCATCCTTTCGGGTATATAGCGGCTGTAACGTGCAGGAAAGCTTATGTATACAGCTATCTTATTTTATAGTATATCGCAAAATTGTGTCCGAATTATGAAATTTTGCGGAGAATTTTATGTTTTAAGCACAACTTACGCTTGTTATTGAGCACTTTTTGTGGTAAAATTAAGCTAAACTGATTTTTGCCGAGGAGGGCACACGATGGCGTACAGGATAAGAAGAGCAAACGGGGGAGACCTGCCGGGAGTGATATCGCTTTTGAAGCAGGTTTTGGATATTCATTACAATATTCGCCCGGATTTATATAAGCAGGGAGCGACAAAGTACTCTAATGAGGAGCTGCTCGAGATTTTCGCCGACGACGGGCGTCCGGTGTTCGTATATGATTCAGACGGAATAAAGGGCTACGCCTTCTGCGAGATGAGGGACTATTCCGGGCATGAGGGTCTAAAACCGATAAAGTCGTTGTATATAGACGACCTGTGCGTGGATTCGGAGTGCAGAAGAGAGCATGTCGGCAGAGCTCTTTTTGAATATGTCAAGGGCTACGCCAAGGACAACGGCTGCTACAACGTCACCCTTTGCGTATGGGAGGGAAACGACTCGGCGAGGGCGTTCTATGACGCGATGGGCATGGGAGTGCAGAAAACGGTCATGGAAGCAATACTTTGAGCGGCGGGAGGAAAAGCAGTGAAAATCGGAATGATAGTCGCTATCGCGGATGAGATAGCGGCGCTCTTGGGCAAAATAGGCGAGCCGGTGAGAACCGAGGTCTCATGCGGGCTGGAGGTTTCGATATACGATATGGGCGGAGACGAGCTGTATGTGACCCAGAGCGGAGCGGGCGAGATATACGCCGCGGCGGCAACGCAGCATCTCATCACGGGATACGGCGTGGAGCTTATCGTGAATTTCGGGATATGCGGAGGGCTTACGCCCGAGATGTCGCTTTGCAGGATATGCGTTGTGGGAAGCGTGGTCCACTACGATTTTGACACCTCGCCGGTGGACGGCTGCGAGGTCGGCAGATATATTGATTACCCGGATGTGTTTATTCCCGCCGACAGAAAGCTTTTGCGGCTCGCGACAGCTCTTCGTCCCGAGCTTACAGAGGTGATATGCGCCTCGGGGGACAAGTTTATAGCGGACGAGAAAAGAAAGCGCGAGCTGAATGCGCTTTACGGCGCCCGGATATGCGAGATGGAGTCGGCGGGAATTCTCCTCACCGCAAACCGTTGCCATGTGCCGGCGCTTCTGGTGAAGGCGGTGTCGGACAGCGTGAGCGGCGGAGCGGAGGAGTTTAACAAAATGGCGTGCGAGTCGGCAAGGGCTTGCGTAGAGCTGACTCTCGAAATAATAAGTAAGCTTCAGGAGGTAAAAGTATGACTACACTCGGGGAACGCCTCAAGAAGGCGAGAAAGAGAAAGGGTCTTTCTCAGGCAGAGGTATATGAGCTGACCGGGATAGGCAACAAGTCGCTCTCAAGATATGAAAACAACGCCTCTTCGCCCTCTCCCGAGGCATTGCAGAAGCTGAGCAGGCTTTACGATGTGTCCGGAGAATACCTTCTCGGGCTGACCGGGGACATGGGAAGCTCCGGCGACGGCGGGGCTGAGGCGGCGGAAAGCGAGAATATGGTCGGCATGGCGGATCATAAAACCTCCGCCTCTAAGCTGATAAGCTTCATAGCCTCAAGTCCCTCCAAGTTCCATGCGGTATACAACATCTGCCTCAGCCTGCAAAACGAGGGCTTTACCGAGCTTTCCGAGTCGGAGCATTGGGAGCTGCAAAAGGGCGGGAAATACTTTGTCACAAGGAACCGCTCCTCGGTGATAGGCTTTAAGGTGGGCTCCGGCGAGATAGGCGGGTTCAATATCATCGCCGCTCATTCCGATTCGCCGTCCTTCAGGATAAAGCCGGATGCGGAAATGGAGACGGTGGGGGAGTACATCAGGATAAATACCGAGAAGTACGGCGGGATGCTCCTTTCCACATGGCTTGACAGACCCCTGTCTGTGGCCGGAAGGGTGGTAGTCTCTAAAGGCGGAAGGCTTAAGACCGTGCTTGTGAATATAGATTCCGACACTCTTCTGATACCTAATGTGGCTATACACATGCAAAGAAACGCCAACGACGGAATGTCCTATAACCCTCAGGTCGATATGATACCTCTTATGGGGAGCATGGCTGCAAAGGGGGAGCTTAAGAGGCTGGTGGCTCAGGCGGCGGGAGTCAAGCCGGGCGACATAGCCGGCAGCGACCTCTATCTTTACAACAGGATGAGAGGCACCTCGTGGGGAGCGGATTCGGAGTACGTCTCTGCGCCTCAGCTTGACGACCTGCAATGCGTATACGCCTCGCTAAGGGGCTTTTTGACCGGCGGCTGCGACAATAATGTGTCGGTGCTCTGCGTTTTGGACAACGAGGAGGTAGGGAGCGGCACAAAGCAGGGAGCGGACTCTGATTTTCTGAGGTCTGTAGCGGGAAGGATAGCCAAAAGCCTTGGCAAGGACATAAGCGAGCTTTTGCCATCGAGCTTCCTTGTATCGGCTGACAACGCCCATGCGATACACCCAAACCATCCGGAATACGCCGACAAGTCCAACTATCCTGTGATGAACAAAGGAATTGTGATAAAGTATAACGGCAACCAGCGCTATGCAACCGACGCCGTCTCGGAGGCGGTTTTCAGGCATATATGCGAGGCGGTGGATGTGCCTGTTCAGGTTTATGCCAACCGCTCCGACATCCCCGGCGGTTCTACATTGGGAAACATCTCGACCTCGCAGCTCTCGGTAAACACGGTGGACATTGGCTTGGCACAGCTCGCGATGCACTCAAGCTATGAAACGGCGGGAGCTAAGGATACGCTGTATCTTGAAAGAGCGGCAGCGGAGTTTTACTGCACCGAGATAGCGAGGCTTTCGGACGGCGAGCTTGAGATAAGGTGAAACGGCGGGGCAGGCATAAGGATTTTTGATATCTGATATCTTGATATCATGGAGACAAAATAAAAACGAGCGGTCGCGGTGATCGCTCGTTTTTGACTGTATGTGCATTTTTTTCAGCAGCAGGCGCGTGCGGTTATTCTTCCACGGAGTAGTCCTTGAAGGATATGTTAAGGTCTACGTCGGCGTCTATGCCGGGCACTCTTCCGTCCGAGGAGTACTGCCAGATGTCAAAATCGTAAAAGTAGGTGGGAGCGTCTGAGTATTCGGCCATCCATATGTCTATGCCGTCCAGCCTTGAAAGGTCATACTTCCAGACGGCGGTCTTTCGGTTGGCGTATATGCCGGGCTCAAAGCCGGCAAGGCGTATCCTCTCGGCGAAAACAAGCGCGTTGTTGGTCAGCGTATCCGGCTCTATGTAGGCGGTTCTCGGCGTGTCGCCGTCCTTGTCTATAACTACCTCCCAGTCGTAAAACACAGGAAGCTCAAGCTCATAGTCCCCAAGCGCGTCTATACACATCTCGGCCTCCTCAAGAGCCTCATCGACGGTAAGCGCCTGTGAGAAGAAGTATATCCCGACCTTTATGCCCGCCTCCTTGGCGCCGGCTATGTTCTTGCGGAAGTTGGCGTCCTCGGCGACTAAGCCGGTGACATATCCTCGGTAGCCGCAGCGGATAATCGCGAAGTCTACTCCCGCCGCCTTGACCGCCTCCCAGTCTATGTCGCCCTGATATACGGAAACGTCTATTCCCATGTAGCCCGGCTCGTCCGGGTCGGTGTAGCTTATGTAGCCGGTCTCATCGTCCTTGACAAACAGCTCGGGTATGTACTCGTTTTTGGGGACGTCCTTAAGAGCGGGCATCCATATCGGACCGTAGTTGGAGTCGGTGAGCAGGAAGCTGTCGTCCGAGAGCTCGTGAGAGTACTCGTTGGAGGGGTCTATCGCTATGTACTCCGGAACCTCCACTTCCTTTATCACCTCGACCGTTTCTATCTGAGGGACTATCGTGCCCTGCTCGTGAGTCCAGCCTACCGCGACGGCGATTATCGCCAGCGCGAGCACCGCTATTATCCCGAACATCAGCCGCATCATCGAGCGGTAGCTTCTTATAAGCTCTGAGGTTCTTTTTTCCTCTGCGCGGCGGTATATTTCCGCGACATGAGCCATCTCGTCCCGGATATCCGGGGTACGGGCGGCTTCGGTGGTTTCCTGCGTATAGTTGTCCATCTTTCTTGCTGCCTCCTTCGACATAATTCGACATACATACTGCTAAAACTAATTTAGCATATACTGAGCCCAAAGTAAAGACGGGAATTTGAGGACGTGTTCAGGGCTTGTTTGAATGTAGAAGCATGATACGCCGAAATTTGCATTTTCAGTGGTGCAACATGGTTATTTTTTAGCTGATGATCGGCGCTATGTAGTGCATATAGCGGTAATTTTGCAGGATTTAATAAAAACGCTTGCATTTTTAAAAGCAAAGTAATATAATGTAGGGCAGACTGTGACGACGCGCATATCGTCTTATCACTTACAACTTATACATGGAGGCAGGTACCGTGAATATCAAACAGCTATCAAAAACCCAGCTTGAGGAGCTCTACTCAAAGGAGTCGGCTATACTTGAGGAGTACAAGAAAAAGGGACTCAAGCTCGATATGTCCAGAGGAAAGCCGAGCCCCGAGCAGCTCGATCTGTCGAACGACATGCTCACCCATTGCCTTGACGGAGACCATATCTCGGAGACGGGAGTCGACTGCCGCAACTACGGCGTTCTCGACGGCATCTACGAGGCGAAAAGGCTCTTTATGCCTATGATGGGCGTAGGAAGATACGAGATAATCATCGGCGGAAACTCCAGCCTTCAGCTTATGTACGATACCATCGCGAGGGCGATGCTCCTCGGCGTAAAGGGAAGCCCGAAGCCCTGGAGCAAGTGCGAGAGGGTCAAGTGGCTCTGCCCCGCTCCCGGCTACGACAGGCATTTCGCGATCTGCCAGGCGTTCGGCATCGAGATGATAACCGTTCCGATGCTCTCTGACGGTCCCGATATGGATATGGTGGAGAGACTTGTGTCCGAGGACGGGGACATAAAGGGAATCTGGTGTGTTCCGAGGTATGCCAACCCGACCGGCGTGGTGTATTCCGACGAGGTGGTAAGGCGCTTTGCCAACCTCTCGCCTAAGGCGCCGGATTTCAGGATATATTGGGACGACGCATACTGCGTACACGACCTGACCGATGAAAGAGCGGAAATACTCAACATACTTGAGGAGTGCAAGAAGACCGGCAAGCAGGATATGCCCGTCATCTTCGCCTCAACCTCGAAGATATCCTTCCCGGGCGGAGGAATCGCCGCTATCGGCGCGAGCGAGGAGAACATCGAGTTCATGAAGCAGCAGATGTCCTTCCAGATCATCGGCTACGACAAGCTCAACCAGCTCAGGCACGCGAGGTTCTTCAAGGACTTCAACGGCATACTCGAGCACATGAAAAAGCATCGCGCTATACTCAAGCCAAAATTCGATCTCGTTGTCTCCACCCTCGACAGGGAGCTTTCCGACCTGGGCATAGGAAGCTGGAGCAATCCCAAGGGCGGCTACTTCGTTTCCTTTGACGGCCTTAACGGAACCGCCAAGAGGATAGTCGCGCTTTGCAAGGATGTGGGAGTAAAGCTTACCGAGGCGGGAGCGGCGTTCCCCTACGGCGTAGACCCACGCGACTCAAATATCAGGATAGCTCCTTCTTACCCATCTCTTGAGGAGCTTGAGGCGGCTATAAATATCTTCTGCACCGCAGCGAAGGTGGCTGCGTGCGAGGTTCTCCTCGGAAAATAAATACGCTTGTATCCTGCAAATTTAAAAACCAAGCCGTGCTTTCCCTGATAACCGGGATGGCGCGGCTTTTTGCTTATTTTTAACTTAATGAATTTTTAATCAAAGGCTCGTTGACGCTTAATCTTTTTCCGGGTACACTTCACGCATAAGGGGCGGTCTTACGCCCGGTGTGAAATGTGAAAGGAGAAAATATGCCGTGATTACCGTCGGTCTTATAAACAAGGCGATATCCGTCCTGTTTGTCGTCTGCTATTTTTACCAGGTTGTGTACAC
Organism: Candidatus Faeciplasma pullistercoris; assembly: GCA_018715525.1. Classification (GTDB taxonomy): domain Bacteria; phylum Bacillota; class Clostridia; order Oscillospirales; family Ruminococcaceae; genus Faeciplasma; species Faeciplasma pullistercoris. The sequence goes on from DVLL01000015.1 coordinate 55,628, forward strand.
GCTGATAGCGGTCTTGAGAAAGAAAAGCAGGGTAAGCAGCTTCAGGCTGCACAGCTACGCCGTTCTGATAGCTGCGAGAAACGAGCGGGAGGTCATAGCCGAGCTGATCAAGAGCCTTAAAGCTCAGCGCTATCCCTCAGAAAGGATAAAAATCTTTGTGGTCGCGGACAACTGCACCGATGACACGGCCGTTGTCGCCGAAAAGGCGGGCGCCGTCGTCTACCAAAGGCGAGACACTATCCATGTTGGAAAGGGGTATGCGCTCGACTATCTTCTTGGGTGTATTGAAGCGGATTATCCGGCAGGCAGCTTCGACGGGTATTTCGTCTTTGACGCGGATAACCTCCTTGAGGAGGAATACATATATGAGATGAACAAGCTGTTTTCTCAGGGATACAGGGTGATAACAGGCTGCCGCTGCTCAAAGAACTACGGCGACAACTGGATATCCTCAGGCTATGGGCTGTATTTTCTGCGGGACACCCAGCTTCTGAACAAGGCGAGACATCTTTTGGGCTTATGCTGTCACATATCCGGCACCGGGTTTATGTTCTCTGACGAAATACTCAGGGAAAACGGGGGCTGGAAGTATTTCTCGCTTTCGGAGGACACCGAGTTTACAGCAAAAATGATAATTGCGGGCGAGAGAGTAGGCTACTGCGAGTCAGCGGTGCTCTATGATGAGCAGCCGACGTCTCTTGGGCAGTCTATAAGGCAGCGGCTTCGCTGGGCAAAGGGTCATATACAGGTGATGTCGAGCTGCGGCGGCGGGCTGGCAAGGGGAACGCTGATGCCCGGGAGCGCACGAAAAAGGCTTTCCTGTCTTGACATGCTATTAAGCATTACTCCCGCCTATGTACTGACTGTCGCTGCGGTAGTTGTAAACCTTGCGGGGCTTTTAGTCAGCCTGACCGAGTCCTCAGCGCTGTTATTTACGGTATCAGGACTTATTTCCTGCGCAGTCGGAAGCTATTTATCATTTTTTGCCGTAGGGCTGGTGACCACCCTTTGCGAGTGGAATAAGTTAGGGTGCGGCGCTTTAAAAAAGCTTATGTATGCTTTCAGCTTCCCGCTTTTCATGGCGACATATGTACCGATATCCGTTGCGGCACTGTTTGTCAGGGTGGAGTGGAAGCCGATTGTCCACCGCAGGAGCGTGAGCCTGAGTCAGCTCCGCGAGGCGCAAAAGTAAAAATAATATTCCGAATCTGCCCGGCCCCGATTTGATTATATGGGGCACAGGGCAGATTTTTGCGTTTTTCTCTTGTATTCCGGCGCAAAATAGTATATAATAAACTCTATCTTTAGCCATTGAGATTTTTGTGCTGAAAATTTTGCCGCGGCTATGACACCCGTCGGTAAAATCAAAGCAGCATTTTTATATTGTGGCTCGATGGGGAGATTTTATACAATCTGTAAAAAATACAGAGGCTGTTTGCGCAAATTTTCCCCCTGATTTTTTTGAGCCGAGTGCAACAATTCCGCTTGTTTTTGACACTTAATATACAGAGCCTTGAGACGGCGCTGTATTCATTCTGCGGCAACTTGAGGTGAGAGAATGAAATCCGGCTTTTCAGAGCTTGTAGCCAAAGCAAAGAAGGGCGACAGTCAGGCGTTTGCCGAGCTGTATTCCGCTGTTTATAAAGAGCTTTATTATTATGCCCTGTGCAACCTTAACAACAGTGACGACGCCGCGGACGCGGTGAGCGACGCTGTTCTTGACGCGTTTTCGAGCATAAAGAGTCTCCGCAATGAGGATGCCTTCAAGGGCTGGATGGTCAGGATACTGACGGCGAAGATAAAGAGGAAGCAGGCGGAGTATATCAGCCGGCGCGAGTATGTGACGTCTATGACCGCCGATTCTGATGACGACGACGACAAGCTTATGGATATACCGGAGCACGAGTCGAAGTATGAGGGAATTGAGCTTTTGGATCATATCGAGAGCCTGACCCATAACGAAAAAATGTGCTTCTCACTCAACGCGATTTACGGCTATACCGGCGACGAGATAGCCAAGATAACCGGAATAAATTCAGCGACAGTCAGAACATATCTCTCAAGAGGCAAGGCAAAATTAAGAAAGCTTCTTGCGGAGAGCATGTAGCCTAATCAGGCTTTACACTAACTATTTAAATGACGAAAGGAGGCCGTGTTAAGATGAACAATATTTACTCCGAGATGCTAAGCAGTCTTCCAGTACCGGAACGACTCAGCCCGGAGAATATTGCCTTAATGCTTGAAGAGAATTCGGCGGCGAAGAAAAAACGCGCCATGATCTCGTCGGATTTAGGGGCGGAGAGCAGGCGAGAGCTGCCTAAGTCGAAAAAGACGGTAACAGTGACACGACCCTCCGAGATATACACTCAGGACGCCGGGAAGGAGACTTCGGCGGAGCCGGAGGAAAGCACCGCCGGAACGAAGATAAAGGAGATTTCGGTATCCGGCGAGAAGGCCGTGAGCACTCGCGAAGAGAAGACTGCGGCCGGCAGGTCGGGCAGACGCACAGCTTACTACAGAGCTGTTTTGTCGATAGCGGCGTGCGCGGCGCTTGTTTTCGGAATGACGAGGTACTTTGACAACGGAGAGGTCGCTCAGATAGACACCGAGATAAAGGGCAGCACCTATGCCAGCGACTATGACGAGCTGCACAAGACCTTCAGGAAGTATTATGTGGACGACGAGGAAAAGCAGACTCTTGACTCCGCGATGGCGCAGATAGAGCATTCCTACGATGAATCTCAGGGCAGCGGGGTGAGCGACAACGTCACCGAACCCTCCCAGACCACGCCTGAGGACGCGGTCACCGGCGAGGTAACCGAGCCGCAGGAGGACACTACCGGGGAGAACACTGCTCCGACAGTTCCTGACGAGACGGAGACACAGCCTCAGACGCCTGACGAAAATGTAAGCATAGAGGAAGTAGACCCGGCGGATACTCCTCTTCCTGAATTTACCGGAGAGGCTTTGGATAATGCCATCATCTCGGGCAACAGGATTTATGTGATCGACGGCAACACCGTAAAGGTCATATTGACGGATAACGGTCAGATGAGCTATATCGGCGACATAACGCCCTCGTGCGATGTGTTTGAGACAAAGACCCTTGAGAGGGTAATCCCGATGGGGGACAGGGTCGCGATGATTTACTCCTCTGTAAATGAGGAGCCGGAGACAATACCGGTATTTGAGGACAGCGGCACGCTGGTCGATGAGATATTCGACATCTTCTACACCGAGGAGCAGGCTTCAAGTCAGGTTCGCTCTGTCGAGGTGGCTATATACGATGTTTATCAGAACGGTGTGATTTCACAGCTGTCTGTTCTTTCTCAGAACGGCACGCTGGTCGATGTAAGGTCTGACGGGGAGTACATCTACCTTGTAACCGACTATGACGACTACAGAAACTCTCCTCTTACCGGAGTCGATGATCTTGACAGCTATGTCCCCAGCTACGAGCAGGACGGCGTCAAGTATTACATTCAGCCCGAGAATATTCTAATTCCCGGATATGTCTCGACAACCGACTATACGATCGTCAGCGGAATGTCGATAGGCGCGTTTGGCGTTACCACCGATGTTCAGGCGGTTCTGGGCTCCGAGGGCAAGGTGATCGTCACTGACAGCGCGGTGTATATATACGGCTACTCAGGAGGCGACGGGGTTGATGAGACTGTCTGCGAGAAGCTCAGGCTAAGCTACGGAACAGCTCGTTACGAGAATTCCTACGCCGTAGAGGGCGTGGCTCTTGCAGGCGGAATATACGAGTGCGACGGCACGATCTTTGTCACCACACTTAAAAAGAGTGATACCGACTATACCACGGTGGTATATGCGTTTGACTCGGAGATGAACATGCTTTCAAGGGTAGAGTTCCCGGCCGCTTTGAGCAAGGTAAGCTTTAACGGCAAGAAGGTATATCTCACAAGCGGAGCGAAGAGTTACGGCGCGGACTTCAGCCAGCCTGCAAACCCGCAGCTCATAGACTATAAGGATCAGGCTGAAATAGATCTTACATCTGATCTCATGGAGTTTGGCAACGGATATGTCACGCTGACCCGTGGTGAAGACGGCAGCATAGTGCTTTCAAAGATAGTTTCCGCAGACGGCGGGTACATCACCGAGGCGTTCACGACCGTAGCCTCCCCGACGGGAGATCCCACGTCGATGGCGCTCGGGGACAACAGCGTTATGTACCTTGATCCGTACAGCGGATACGTTGGAGTTCCGTACGGCTTCTTTGACGGTTACGATTATTGCTACAGGTACGCGCTGTACAGACTTACCGGGGCAGGCTTTGAGCTGGTAGGTCAGATCGAGTCCCACGAGGTAGACGAGGCGTTTGAAATGGGACGCTCTGAGCTCAGCGGCGGAATACTCTATATCTTCTCTGAGGGAAGAATATACTCGGCGACAGCAGGAGGCTCGCTCTCCGTAATAAGCTCAGCGGAGCTTATCGAGTCGAGCTACAGCGGTCACTCAAGCTGGTAAGGCTGTAATCGTTCAGGATAAGTGAATATGCGGCATGGGGCTTTAGGCACTGTGCCGCTTTTTATCCCTGGCGGTTAGGCTTGTAAGAGCGCTTTGCAAAAATGTGGGCATAGGGCTTACGAGGTGAAAAAGAATTTCAATAAAAACTTGAAAACTCGAAAAAAGCACTTGACATTTTTACTCGCCTGTGCTAAAATACCTATCGTTGCAGCGCTGCTGGTGTAGCTCAGTTGGTAGAGCAGCTGATTTGTAATCAGCAGGTCGGGGGTTCGAGTCCGTCCACCAGCTCCAAGTACGCCTTCGATAAGGGCTGCAAGCAAACTGAATATGGGAGAGTTCCCGAGTGGCCAAAGGGGGCAGACTGTAAATCTGTTGCTATTTAGCTTCGATGGTCCGAATCCATCCTCTCCCACCAGATTATGTGCCTGATTTTACTGTCAGGCACATTTTTCTTAGTATTCATGCGGGTTTGCGGGCTTTTTTCCGTTTCAAAAAAGGATTGGTGTCCCATTACTGTCATCCCCGTTTTTAGAGATATCTGCAAAGCTAAGCGGAGTTTTCACCTGATTTTTCAGGCTGGGAACTCCGCTTTTTTGCGTTTACCACTCTTTTTTCCGTTGTCGGAAGTGTAAAAGTTTCCGACAGTTATATAGATAGATTAACGAAAGCCCCAAATGGGTCAATTTCAAGCCCTCAAAATACAAGGGGGTAGTGCGCCCTTTTTTAGAAGCGCCTCGGCTGGCTGGCCGGGGCTTTGTATAGTATCATGAGAAAGGTAAGTAAAAAGATTCAGGACATAGGTAAGTTAAAGGAATAAAATGAACAGGAGAACAACTGAAAAGGAGGTCTTCTGTTTGAGTTGGAAGGAGAGCACAGCAGTGGAACAGAGAAAAGAATTCATACAGGAATATCTGGCAGGGAAAGCAGACAGTTTTAAGGCCCTCTGCCATAAACACGGAATATCAGAGAAAACAGGACACAAGTGGAAAAACCGATTTTTTGAATATGGATATGCAGGACTTTGTGACCGAAGCAGAGCGCCGGAGAACAGCCCGTCTAAGCTGGATGAGGATACGGTGATACGGTTAATTAAACTGCGGACGGCACATCCGACTTGGGGACCTAAGAAGATAGCGGTATTGTATCAAAAGGCATATCCGGAAGAACAGGTGCCATCTGAAAGCAGTATTTACCGCGTGTTAGGGAAAGCCGGACTGATTCAGCGCAGACAGGTTCGTACCGTGCAGCCTGATCCGTCCCGGATGAGAAAATATATCAAGGCTACCAATCCCAACGATGTATGGACGGTAGATTTTAAGGGATGGTGGTATTCACAGGGGGAAAAGTGCCTTCCGTTGACAGTAAGGAATATATTTTGGAAATCCGTCTTATGCAAAGCGGCACAGCTGAAGCAGTAAAAGCTGTATTCGAAAAACTATTCCAGCGCTATGGTATGCCCAGAGTAATCCGAAGCGACAACGGGGTTCCTTTTGCTGTAAACTGCAGTCCTCTGGGACTCACCAGGCTCAGTGCATGGTGGGTCTATCTTGGGATACGCCCCGACCGTACAGATCCCGGATCCCCCACGCAAAACGGCTCTCATGAGCGAATGCACGCAGACCTCAGCCGGGAGATTCAGGGAAAATTTGCAGGCGGCGTAGCAGCAAATCAACGAGCGATTGACGCATGGGTGGAGGAATACAATTTTGTGCGCCCGCATGAATCTATTGGGATGATGACCCCATCAGAAGTTTATACAAAGTCAGACATGCTATATGAAGGCACCCCGGATACCATTGAATATCCTATTGGATTTGAAACAAGAAAGATCAATAAGCATGGGTATGTGAAGGTTAATAAAACTCTAATTCAGGTCAGCACTGCCCTGCGAGGACTTACCGTTGGACTACAGGCACAGGGTGAGCGTGAATTTGTTCTTTGGTTAGGAGATTACCCGTTAGGTATTGTCAGCACTGAAACTTTTAGTTTTTCTTGTTTGGAAACGAAGCCGCTAAATTCAAGATGACTTACCTCTTCCTAAAATTGACTTACCCTTGTTTTGAAACTAATCACTTACCCATGTCTTGACTGGACAAGCGATTCTTCGCTTCCCCCCTCTCACACTCTCCCCCCTAATACTTTACCAGCTGGGAAAGAACAATACTTGTTCTCGAACAATACTCTCTAAGCTCTTAACCAGCAGGAATCTTAAGTTTTCAACAACCAACCAGAAAGGATGAGCAAAACCATGAACATTGGCATCGACCATGGCTATTACGCCATCAAAACCCGGCATTTTTCTTTCCCAGCCGGTATCTCGGAATATTCCCACGAACCCTACACCCTGCAGAACACACTGGAGTACGGCGGGAAGTTTTTCGTGTGCGGGACGGGCAGACAGCCGATCCTGCGCAACAAGATGGAAAACGACAATTACTTCCTGCTTACCCTTGCCGCCATCGCCAAGGAGATCAAACAGCGCAGCGGAACCACAGAATGTTCCGTCAAACTCGCAGCCGGGCTGCCTCTGGCTGGCTTTGGTAGGGAAAAGAAACCTTTCCGGGAATACCTTCTGCGTTCTTCCCAGCCGGTGTGCTTCAAAAGCTCTTCGCCAGACTTAACAAGCCGTGAGGAACCGGAGCAAAAGCCTTCGGTGAAAAAACAGCTGCAGGAGATCAAGCAGGAGCAGGCGAAAAAGCAAGCGGAGAAATCCAAACAGCAGGATCGTCAGCATCCTGTTCCCGGCCATTCCAAGCAGAAGAAAAAGAAAAAACAGAAAGGCAGATGATGCAATATCGATTTATCCAGTTTGATCGGCAAAAAGCAGGAAGCCCAGCCTCAGCCGGAACAGCAGTATACCAAGGAAGAATACGCTGCCATGAAGCAGGCTGAACGTGAGGACGCTTGGGCAAAAGTGGACGCTCAGGCACAGGAGGTTTTCAAGGATGGCGAATCCATGAAAGGCTTTCTCAGCTTTATGGCCCAGTGCACCCCGCAGAGTACCCGCAATCTTCTCATTCTCTATGAGCAGAATAAAGAGATCACCCATCCCCGCACCTTCGATAAATGGAAAGAAGCCGGGCGCTCCATCCGTTCCGGCGAGAAGGGATACACCTTCCTTGCAGACCAGGAGTATGCAAAAGAGGATGGCTCTATCGGGAACGGCTATAGACCGCAAAGGTTCTTGGCGTCAGCCCGAAGTCGAAAATCCGGTTGCTCACCATGAAAAATCCGTTTCGTTTTGGCATGTTCTCACCTCACTTTTCTGAAAATAAAAGGGCCTTTGCTTTCCATGGCGAAAAAGCAAAGGGGTTACAACCTGAAAGCCCAAAAATTCATAAAGTATTTACATGTTTAGAAATTCGCGCTATTCCCACGTGAAAAAACCTCCTTACTTTTCATGGTAAAAAGTAAGGAGGTTGCACGGAAAAATTTTTTTGGAAACGACTTGACTTTTTGCCGTTTCGGAGTTGTACTACACACGGCGGGATTTCCCCGGCATAAAAATAACGCCGCAGCAGGCGAGGATGTTGCAACCATCCCCGCCCTGCGCAAAGATGAATAGGGCACCCCTGCACAACCGAGTTCTCGGCACCGCGGCAAAAACAGTATAGCGTATTTGTCGTAGGAAAACAAGTTTTGTATTTCAGCGTGTGCAAGGGGCAGGAAAGGAGGATCGATTTGCGTCCTTGCATGCGTTTTTTGCGAGCGTTTCTACCCGGAAACGCTTTGGGGACTTTCCTGACTATATGCGCTTAAAAGCGCAAAAGAAAGGTCGGGATAACATGAATATATTTTATGATGATGAAGGTATCGTCGGCAAAGCTGAAAAAGCGTACTTATCCTTTACATAAGGGGACTAACCGAGCCGGTCGATCTCGAGCCGAATGAATCGGTAATGCTCAAAGGAGAGCTTATTTGGTAGCGTACTCGCTTAAGCAAACGAATATAATAGAATCCAGTAACACAGACGGCTATTTATAATGATGGCCGTCTGTGTTACTGGATTCTATTATAATTTTATTTTATATTGTTCGTAAGTATCTACATAAAATATCTGAAATCATATGGTTTATTATAAATGGCTTCATCCTGTTTAGACATCCGTGAGAGCACTTTGGCAAAATCTAAGGTAACTGGTAATTGCTTATAAAGACTATCGCCACTATTCCAGTTCATTTTTGAAAGCATTAATATTTCATTTACCAGTACATCTCCAGAGGCTTTTCCATAAAACCGTTTTATAAGTAATGGCGAAGGAATACCACGTCCGCCTTTATAATAGTTATATCCACGACCAGATAATTCATCGTGTTGAATACATCCATGGGTCCATAGCAAAAAACAATTGTCATCTAATGGCATTGCTGTTCCTCGGCGGATAGCAAACCGAGCCGGAACACTTTTAAAATCCGTACTATCATATCGGATAGCACGCCATGGAGCATATTCTTGAATCTGTAGAAGCTCAATGTCATCAATTCCTTCAAGTGCTTGGGTAAAACCTTTGATTTCTTCTGCTGTAAACGGCGTGGTTTTATGTACTACAATTCGTTTTAATTTATTTGTTGGATCACACTTGTAATATTGATCTCGAAGCGCAGACATCATAGACCTCGCTTCATCACTCTTCATGTAAGGATTCTGTCCCCAGTAACCCGGATCGTCAATTTTTCTCAATAACAATCGAATTCCAGTCCCAGTTGAATCAAACAACTGACTGCAGCCAATACATATTCCTTTTCTTTTGGATATGGCATAACTTATTCCTACAAAGGCGGTTTCTTTACTCATAATAACTGGTTGCCACAGTACGCCCGATGCTTTTGCATAAATGCTGGTGGATAGCCCCCACATAACCTTGCATTGATCATAATAATCAATTGATCTTTCCTCGATAAACTGCACTTTCACAGATTTATCTGTTGCATATAGCTTTATTGCATCATGGAGATTAAAATCGGTCGCATGATTTTCTCTAAACCGAGAAAAAGCTGTGGGGATATAAATAACTGCTATATCAAAGTTATTTTGACTAGCAAGTCTGTCAACATTTCTCTTTAGAAAATTCAGATAATCAATCTCCGTCATATCGCGAGTTTGATCTTGAGAGTAGAGAAACACTCTGGAAGAATCATTGCGAGCAGGAATTGTTAATCCTCTTTTATATATAGCATCAAAGCCAAGATATTGTGTTAAAAAACCATCACGGCTGTTATAAGGTAAAATCGGCTGAGTGAGTTTTACCAAATGGCTCAGCAGTTTATCTATTTGATTTTGAGGTGAAATGATAGCTAGTTCAATTGAGGGTCTATGTACGCATTGAGTATAATAGGAATAATCTAGTGGTGCGTATCTTGAAATGCCTTTTAACTGATTTACTGACTTTTGAGTTATATCAGTAACGCTAAACTGCATTTCCGGTTCAGGATAGTGATAAAATGTTTTAGTTGGCCAACTTTGAACTCGTGAGACCCCGCCACCGCTTAAAGGGACTCTGTTAAACGATAATAAAAAATCTTTATATGAAAAAGAAATAAATCCGTTTTTAGAAAATAATTTATTCCAAATTTTTAATTTTTCGTTATATTGCCCATTATATAGTTTTGAAAGTACTGAATTGATTTTTTTCTGGTTATCAAAATGCTCAAACATATTTCCATCATAGTCAGTCACAAATACAGTAGGAACAGTGTTTAAATATACTTTGCCTTTATAAACGGAAAGTGATATTTCAACAGCTTCGTAAACCAGACAATGTAGATCATTATCTTGACGACTAACTGTTGAATTATAATATTTGTTCCGCCGATATTCGGACAGACCTAGTTCACCTATCAATACTTTCTTGATAAGTGAATATAACATACCAAGATATATAGAATCCGTTTGATACAAAATGCGATTTGAAACTCTTTCTTGCTCAATTGAGGATTTGACATGCACATTAAAGACTCTCTTTATATTGTCTGGTTCGTCAAAGCAATAGATGCGGTGAGCATAAAGCGCAGCAATGATACCACTATTACCAATTACCTCTCTTAATTGTTTCCAAGACGATATATCCGTTTCAAAAACCATACACGGAGGGATTGATATGGATTCAAATGCATTCAGTTTAGTGAAATTAGTAACTGGCGCCATTTTAAAACTTATTGGAAGTTTTCGGTGACTATAATCTTTCCAACGATTCTCTATAATATCGTTCTTAACGCTTTGAGCCGCATAAATGCTATGTAAAAATTCGTCAAAGCCTTGAATTTCGACGATGCCCGAGTTTTCGTTTAATTGACATGCTATTTCCATTAGACTATTTAAACGGGAAGATATCTTTGTCCCTTCTGGTATTGCCCAAATCAAACCGTATTTTAAAAAGTCTGGATTTTTTATCCCAGTCTCAAAAACACTCATTATAGATTCATCTGAACCAGAATACCCTATTACTATAAGTCCCTTGTTAATCAGGGATTTTGAAAAACTTTTCTGCATGCTATCTTCAAGATTTTGAAGTTCTACAGGAGTGTTTTTGATGTGGTCATAGCGATAATCACCATGCAATTTGATAACCGATGAAAATGCATTACATGGAGAAACGCTTTTGTTGGCACTGCTATATACGTTAAAACTATGATGTGGAGATAAAGTTTTAATGCCCGCTTCGACAAGTTCATCAAAGTTGGTCGTCCAAATATTGACTACTCTTTTTTTTATGAATAATTCTCCTAAGCATAAGTGACCTATTGATGGGGCGATATTATTAACTTTACTCTGTATGTAACGCTCTCTTGCGATAGCCGTAGGATGACATAACTCGAAATAATGTGCATATTCATTAGAGGCCCCAAGCGTTGGATGTCCACCTTGGGCATCAAAATAATCCTGCAATATTTTCCGTGTCGAATTAGCATTCAAATCCCTAAACAAATCCTTAGATATACCATTTTCCGTACAATATAATTCACGTTTGAAATCCCAGATCATTGTTCCACCAGTAGGAATACCAGCCTGAGCGGAAGCACCTGAACCTAAGAAGAAATCAATTTCTCCATTATTCAGTACAGACAGATAGCGAATTAATGCGGCCTGATTGATTATTTTCAATTCGGCTTTCTCCTTTCTCTGCCGTAGTCATCTTACTCATTCAGCACTCTGAAATACTCGTCCAGCTGCTCGTCCACATATCTTGCAATCAGGTTAATCATTTCGTCGGCATTTCCATCCCGATAGTAGGCGTCAAAGGCATCGTAGTAATGCTTTCGGTCAGTGAACTTCACGTTGATGGGCGGGTAGCCGTTCCGAATCAGGTCGAGGTTCAGAAGCAGACGGCCTGTCCGCCCATTGCCATCGATGAAGGGATGAATGCCCTCGAATTCCAGATGGAATCGGGCGATCCGCTCAATGGGGTTCATCGTTTCCCTGTGAAATTTATCTTCCGCCAATAGCTCCGTTATCTTCGGATCGATCAGATAGGGCTGCACCGGCTCGGTGTAGCCCCCCCATGATACGAACAGGAATCCGGCGATAGACGCCCTTGTCCTCCGGCCGATCCATCAGCACGAGGGCGTGTATATTTTTGATAACACTTTCATCCAGCGGGATACCCTTGGTGGCAATGTCCTGCACATAGAGGAACGCATCCCGGTGGCCAACAGCCTCCAAATGATCCTTTAGGGGCTTCTGGTCGATGGCCATGCCCTCCAGCACCAGTGCGGTTTCCTTGAGGGTTAACGTGTTTCCCTCGATGGCGTTGGAGTTGTAGGTAAATTCGATCAGGAATTCCTCCCGAAGCCGCTCCACCTCGCCCTGCGTCAGCGGACGCATTTCAGCCAACCGCTCGCGCTTAGTTTCAATTTCAGCCAGAAGGCTGACGCGGGACAGCCTGCCGTCAGCCGGTTTCTGGGCATTCGCCGGAATCATATACAGCTTGCCTTTGCGGATTACGCCGTCGATCTTCCCCTGTGCACATAAAACGCGGATACGGCGGGTGCTGAGTCCCCATTTTTCCGCCGCCTGCGATACTTTCCACGTCGTACCTCCGCGCAAATTCTACAATTCTGTCCATATTTTACCACGTAATCGGAATAATATCAATTTCCATCCGGCCAATATATGCGAATTTCATTCCCAAAATAAAATTTTAGGTATCTTGTTTCGCTGTTGTATTTGACAACGCATACACCACAAAATAATTTACAGTGACCATTCAATCCGTTGGGTAAGTGGTAGCAATAAATACAATTGAAAAATATTGGAAGTGATGATAAGATTTAAAGCATAGGCTTAAGGGAAATGTTTGCACCAAAAGTGTAAGACTCGTAAAGGGCATGACAATATGGACATAGTAAAAACAATGATTCTTGTTAAAGGCGAGGACAAAACAGAGACGGTTGCCGCTGTTTCCTTTGACACCGCCAGCCGAAAAACACAGGTAACATATACTGGCGGACGGTCCTATTCTTATAATTCGGCGAACGTGCTGGTTCTGGAAAATCCCAAAAGCTTTGACCTGAATGGAAGGGTGGCTTATGTAAATGGGATGCCCGTTTATGAACCTCGGCTCATACTCGATTTTAAAATCCGCATACGGATTATTCAAAAAAACGGCACTGCGCAAACGGTAAAGCCTGAAGAGCTATCGCTTGTGGAAAACGGCTCCTCCGATAAAAATGTTCAGCGAATCTTGGCGTATTTGCGTGAGATTGCAAGGTACACAGCAAACGATCCGGCGGAAGAAGCATTTTTGAAGCAGGAGATGGATCAGCTAACATTCGTTCATCCGGAAAGCGTGTTAGGACGGTATTTGCATCGTCAGCCCGTTGAAAACAGAACGCCGTCCATGGATGGCATTATTTTTCCGTTCCGGTTTAATCTTAGCCAGAAAGCTGCGCTTGAAAATGCCCTTACCCATTCCATGTCTGTGATCGAGGGACCGCCAGGTACAGGAAAAACACAAACGATTTTAAATATCCTAGCGAACCTTGTGGCTATTCAGGAGAAAAGTGTAGCAGTGGTTTCCAATAACAACGAGGCGGTCAAGAATGTTATTGAGAAAATGACAAAGAGGGGGTATGGTTTTCTCACGGCATTGCTTGGGAGACAGAAGAATCAAGATGCTTTCTTCGCCGATCCGCCGGTAGCCCATGTGGATGATTGGAACTGTCCAGAAGAGAAGGAAGAACTTGTCCAAATGATTGAGAGCCTGAATGTGCGGTTGAATACCCTGTTGAAGATCGATAGAAAAAGGGCGCAGCTGAAACAGGAATTGCAGGCATGGCAATTGGAGCAGGAGCATTTCAACGAGTATTACAGCCGTCAGGATGTGGTTGAAATTGAAAAGCTTCCCCTGTTAAGGGCAAATTCGGACCGGATTATTTCCTTTCTTGCGGAAACCTCTCTGGCGAAAGAACGCGAGTACACGGAAAAACTGATGTATAAGCTGAGAATGTTCATAAAATACAGAGGCGCTTTCCGAAAGCTACAGCAGCAGGAGGCTTCTGTATTGCTGTTGCTTGAACGAGCATTTTACCAAAAGCAAATTCAAAAACTGGAGAATGATGTTGCATCTTTGGAAGGTCAGTTGAACGGCGCATCGTTTGACGCTCTGCTGGAACAGCATCAACAGGTTTCCGAAAAGCTGTTTCGCAAGTGTCTGTATCAAAGCCACGGCGAACAAACCGATGGCGGCTTTACGAAAAAGAACTTTAAGGTAAAATTCCAGCAGTTTATTGAGGCCTATCCCATTATTCTCAGCACGACGCATGCTTTGCGCCGCTCCATTCCACAGAACTATTTGCTTGATTATGTCATTATCGATGAAGCGTCACAGGTGGACTTGATTACCGGCGTACTGGCTTTTTCCTGCTGCCGCAATGTCATTGTGGTGGGCGACACAAAACAGCTCCCCCAGATAACCGATCAAAAAATTCAACCTCAGTTGAAAAATATTCCGCCGGAACCTGTATACAACTACTTTAACCATAGCATCCTGTCCTCTATCATCGAGTTATATGGCGATCATCTGCCCCGCGTGGTTCTCCGGGAGCATTACCGCTGTCACCCTCAAATCATCGAATTTTGCAATCAAAAATACTATGACGGCAAGCTGATTCCTTATACCAACCCGGATTTGTCACATGCCCCGCTTGTACTGTATAAAACGGCGGAAGGAAACCATATGCGCAAAGTTACGCATGGAGAAAAACAAGGAACCTATAATCAGCGGGAACTGGATGTAACGGTTGAAGAGATTTTGCAAAATCCTGATCTCGCAGCCGAGAATAGCCAAATCGGCTTTGTAACGCCGTACCGTAAGCAGGCGAATCTTGCCGGCAGCCTGATGCCGGACGGGATTGAAAGTGATACCGTCCACAAGTATCAGGGACGTGAAAAAGACTTGATGATATTGTCCACCGTATTGGATGGTTCATGGCAGGGCCAGCGAGGGCTGGAATTTGTGGACGATCCCCATATGGTAAACGTAGCCGTATCCCGCGCTATCAAGCAATTCGTTTTGGTTACGGATCATGATTTGTTTTATAAAAAGGGAAAGAACATCGGCGATCTGATTCGCTATATGCAGTACAGTACGCTCGATGAAAATGTCATCGAAAGTCAGGTTGTATCGGTTTTCGACTTGTTGTACAAGCAGTATTCCAAAAAGCTGCTCCCTCTGAAAGCCAAGATGGACTCGGCGGCACGGTATCAATCAGAAGAGGCGCTCCGCGTGCTGTTGGAGGAAATCCTCGCACAGCCGCAGTATGATCGTTTTAGCTACGTGCAGGGGATGCTGCTACGTAACCTCTTAAATACCGTGGAAAACCTCAGTGACGAAGAATTGGCTTACGTCAACAACCGTGCTTCTTTGGATTTTGTCGTATATTATAAGCAAGATAAGTCTTGCAAACTGGTGATGGAAGTGGATGGCTTTGCTTTCCATGAAAACAGGCCGGAGCAGCTTCGGCGCGATGCGCTCAAAGACTCCATTCTGAAAAAATATGGAATTTCTTTTTTGCGGCTTGCCACCAATGGCAGCAGAGAACGGGAGCGGATTCTTCAGGCTTTGGAGTAAGCGCCGCCTGCTTTCAAACGTTGACTTCCACCCAGGGTAGCCACTTTTGAATTGCCGTGTAGTTAAACTCATACTCTGCGACCTCTTCCACGTCCACCAGCAGCTCGGTAGGACAATCGGGATCGTACTCGTCCGCCCATGGCTTCCTTTGTGTGGATTCTACACCCTGACCCGCACCCATTCCTTCTCCGCCACGTCGGAGCAAGCTATGCATCGCTTGCTCCGATTTTTTATAAAAACCAGAGCACACTCACGCTGCTGCTCCTTTTCGCAAAAAGTCACGCTCGGCTCACCTGTTCGGTTGTAAATACCCTCACGACGGCCACGGTTGCTACCAACTTTTTGCGAGTTATGAGAGTTCAAATCCTACCTCCGTAAAATCCGAAAAAATCTTTTTCATAATCCTTAAAAAACCTGCGGTCGGCAATTCGCGACCGCAGGTTTTTTAATTCTAAAGTTTTTTTCCCGCGTCCAAACAGGTATCTATTAGCTTAGTATTTGACTATTACATTCAGTGCCTCATCCACTCGCGAAGCCGTTTCAATGGCCTGCGGCAGCTGCTCCCAGGGATATTCATGGGTGATAATGGACTCAATATCCCACTTTTTGCTCTCCATGATATTCATCACATCCCGAACATCTTCCGGAAAATAACCTCCGGAACCGATCAAAGCGTGCTGCCCATAGGTCATCGCCAGCACGTCAATGAGCCGCGGCCCGGCTTTGACTGCGACCACCACCATACGGGAATCCACCTTTCCCATGCTCTGGTACAGCTCTATGAGGCCGTCAGCACCCGCTGCATCGATGTAAATATCCACGTCCGCCGTTGTGCCGAGGGCGGAGAATGCCTCTCCAAACTCTCGCACCGCAGCCTGCCGCAGATCGTCAGTACTGTTATTGCACACCGCAAAGCCCAAACCCTTCGCCTTTTCCAGCCGGAAGTCCGAATGATCACAGATCATCACTTTTTTGCAGCCGAAATAGCGTAAGGCGATGGCCGCGGCAATCCCGATGGTACCTGCACCAAACACGATAGCGTTTTCCCCGTCGCGGGGGAAAGAACGCCGTGCCGCCCGGCATCCCACTGTAAACGGCTCGATCAGACAGGCGGCTTTGGAAGAGATGGCCTCAGGGACCGCATAGACCTGTTTCCCCAACTCCACATTTGGAATTAGCACATATTCGGAAAATCCGCCTACGGTTCCTGCACGCTTGGGATCCCCTTTCGCAAGGCGCGGGTAGGGGTACACGCGGTCCCCCACCCGGATATCCTTCACGTTTTTGCCGACTTGAACGACTTCGGAAACCATTTCATGTCCGAATTCTCCGCCGATGGTTATCCTGTGGCCGGTGTTCGGTCCGTCCTGATAAACTGCTACATCCGTCCCGCAGATGCTGGCATAGAGATTACGTACCACAATATCGTTATCCCTAGCTTTTGGCGTTTCCAATTCTGTCAGCAGAATATTTTTCTGCCCGTTATAAATTGCCGCTCTCATGACGTCACTCCCAAATTAACGTTATTTTCACTTTAGACCAAACTCGTTTTTCTCAATACGATGTTGCTGACTGCACCGAGTCCCACGCTGAACAAGGCGCCGCCTGCCAAGCACAGGATCACATTCATGATGGTGGAATTCAACGGCGTCAGGGACGGCACCATCATAAACAGCAGCAAGCCAACAGCAAAAGAGCCTATCATCGAAAGCCACAGTTTCTGTTTCCCCACAACGCTCATGAGGACAAAAATGGAGACAAATACTGCCATTAAGAATATCTTTGACAGCAGGCACATAATAATCCCACCGATGCCTGCGGCCCCCGCATCAAAGGACAGGCCCGCAATCGCTCCGCCGATGACAGCACCGATAAAATAAGCCAAAATCATAAATGCTCCGCTGACACACCCGACCAGGGATTTTGATATCACATAATCCGCTTTCTTGGAACGAACCGCAAACAGATTTTTGGCGTATCCGCTTCTAAAGTCGTCGGAAACAAAGATACAGACAAACACTGCAGCCATAAAGAAAAGCAGGTTGATGTTGCACATACTCATAATACCCGAACTCATTCCGGCGCTTTCACCGCTGATGGATTCCACAACTTGCCAGGTGTTTGTAATGGGCTCGATTTCCGCCACGGTTTCTACACCGGTTGTTGGATCGACAGACGTAGAACCGCCCACAGTGGTAGTCATCACCAGTACCAATATGGGAATCACGACGGCGATACCTACCAGAATATAAAACAGTGGGGTTGTGAACATTCTCCGGAAGTCCACAGATAACATACTTTTCAGCTTTTTACCAAAACTGATATGCTCAATTTTGATTTCACCCATCTTTTCCATGTTATCGAACCTCCTTCTCGTTCATCAGGTCGATGTAGTATTCCTCCAAGCCGACCTTGGCGGTTTTGATTTCATTGACTAAAATTCCGTTTTCGTACAGATAGGTAACGATATCTTCAGGCGCTTTCGCGTCATACACACGCAGATAGCCGCTTTCATCCTCTTCTACACGGGAATATTTAAAGGTAAGCAGTGCTTTCGTCCTGCTCATATCCCTGGTTCGAAGTGCGACGTAAGTACGGCAATCCGCATCCAGTTCCGCAGCGGTCATTTCTTTGATCATTTTTCCGCCGCGAACGATTCCATAGTGGGTCGCGATTTTTTCAAGCTCACCCAGGATGTGGGAGGATATCACGACGGTACACTGATAGCTCCTGGTAATATCCACAAGCACCTCACGCATAATCCGCATGCCGTCCGCGTCCAGACCGTTAATCGGCTCATCGAGGACGAGTAGGCTCGGATGGCCCAGCAGAGCCATAGCAATACCAATTCTTTGCTTCATACCGAGCGAACAGTTTTTATATTTGTTGGAGGCGGACCCCTCCATTCTTACTACCTTCAGAGCCTTTCTGACCTCTTCCTTCGCATTAGGAATGCTCAGGTTTGCGGCCTGAAGCATCATGTTATTCCACACGGTACAATTCGGAAAACACCCCGGCGCTTCGATCAAGACACCGACTTTTGCCCGTACATCCGCGTCGGTGTAATCTCTGCCGAACAGCTTGATGCTTCCCCCGCTGGGAACGAGAAGCCCGCAGATGAGCTTCTCCGTTGTTGATTTGCCGCTCCCGTTTTCGCCGATGAAGCCGTAAATCGCTCCCATCGGGACGGTCATATCAAGCCCTTTGAGAGCTTGCTTATTTCCAAAGTTTTTGGTCAAGCCTTTAATTTCAATAGCATTCATTGGGGGCACCTCCTTTAATACACATCGCTTTTTGAGAGAATGAGCGTGCCCAGCAGATTGTAGATAATCGCCCATGCCACTGAAACCACCAGACATACCAGCAAGGTCATAATGTTGCTGGACAGGCACGCGTAGACCGAAGAGCCATACAGGAAAATATTCAAAATAGAGGAATTACCGACGATCGCACCCGCACCGATAATCAGAATGCCGGTGCCAAAGAAGAAAGAGGATGCGATGGAAATGCCAAAATATCTCCGGAAAATGATATTGAGGAAGGTGTAAAGGCTTGCCCAGCCCAGGCTCATAATCATCTTGCTTACGATGGCTATAATTAACGAACCCACATTGACCTCAAAGGAGGTGCCCGCGAGGAAGCCGGCCACTACTCCGCCCATTAAATAGGTGATGCACATACAGGCCATGGCAAACGCACAGGTGATGGTCTTGGACATCATATAATCCTGTTTTTTGGCGTGGGTGGTGAACAACTGCTTGACATATCCGCTTTTATAGTCGTGCCCGATGAAGATAGATACCATAATGCCGCCGAAGATGAACACCATATTCATGTTGGCGTATTGGCCCATATCGGAAACGGCATAAATAGGTGTATCTGCCGCGATGATCTGCCAGGTGTTTGTATACAGTGGTGCCACCCCTTCGGCCGTATCCGAACCGGATGTACCCAATATCATGGCTGGGATGATGGCGGCAATCACAAGGAAGATGTAAAACATCGGGGTATGGAACAGACGGTAAAAATCAACGCCCAGCATTCCCCGCAATCGTTTGGTGAAACTTGGAGTTTCAAATTTTAGTGCACGTGTCATCTCCATCTTTACGCATTCCCTTTCTTTGCCATCAGTTCGACATAGTATTCTTCCAGGCCTATCTTGTTTTTCTGAATCTCGCTGACAACATGCCCGTTTTGGAGCAGATACCCGACGATTGATTCCGTATCGTCCACATCGTACACCCGAAGGTACCCATCCTCTTCTTTTACCTTGTCAAATTTACCCCGCAGGACGTTTTTCGCTCCCTGCATATCCTCTGTTTTGAGGGAGACAAAAACGCGGGCCCTGCTTTCCATTTCTGCTGCGGAGAGCTCCTGAATCATTTTTCCCTGACGAATAATGCCGTAATGGGTTGCGATTTTTTCCAGCTCGCCGAGGATATGGGAAGAGATCACGACGGTGCATCCGTAATTCTTTGTAATGTCCACGAGGATTTCCCGCATGATGCGCATGCCGTCGGTATCGAGACCGTTGATGGGTTCGTCCAGAATCAGCAGGGCCGGGTCTCCTAGCAGCGCCATAGCGATGCCAATCCGCTGTTTCATACCCAGTGAACAGCTCTTGAATTTAATGCGGGCGGAATCCTCCATGCGGACGATCTGAAGCACTCGGTCGATTTCCTTCTGAGGATTTTGAAGGTTCAAATTGATGGCCTGCATCATCAGATTGTTCCATACGCTGGAATTTGGGAAGCAGCCTGCGTTCTCAATCAGAGCACCGACTCTTACCCTTACGCCGGCATCCTTGTAGTCCTTGCCGAACAGTTTAATGCTTCCTCCGTCCGGTACAAGATGGCCGCAGATGAGCTTCTCCGTTGTGGATTTTCCGCTTCCGTTTTCGCCGATAAAGCCATAGATGGCGCCGACAGGAACCGTCATATTCAGATGGTCCAGCGCATACAGCCCACGAAAGCTCTTTGACAGATCTCGGATTTCAATCGCGTTCATTTTTATTTTGTTCTCCTTTCTTTATTTAACTTCTTTTAATAACGGAATCTCCGGGCGTGATGAAGGGAATGACTGCGCTTATGTGATATACAACACCCAATTTATCAATCTGGGCGGTGAATGCTTTCACATATTTGTCCGACGCAAAATTCTGCTTAAAGTCGAGTACAAAATATTCTCCGCAGGAAATCATATTGATTCCCAGCCCGGTCGTTCCGGAATTGTAGAGATGGATCTCGTCAATATACTGAGCATTTTCGCCGAGCTTGAACTGGCCCAGATAACTGATGATATAGGTATTCAGCGTCATCCCCTCAAAGAAAGCCATCATCTTTTGCTTTTCTTCATAGGAATTAAAGCTGTCCAGCTTATCAAACAGTCCCAGCATGGCGTTGGCCTCTTTGCGGCAAAAATCTCGGTCACGCTGTGCCTTTAGAATCTCCCGGTATTCGGTCGCCTGCTCGGTAAGCGTCTTTTTAGAAAATTCTCTGCTGTACGGCAGAATCATGCTCTTCACACAGTTCTTGAAGGTGTTGGGGCAGTCCAGCGCTTCACGCATATCGGTTGCGATATTGGCATTGACCGGCTTGTCATAGTCAGGATACAGTTCGGTGATGGCGCGGCTCATAAGCAGGGATAACAGAATTACTGGCGTTGCGTTGTTTTTCTTGCACAGCTTCATATACTGCTCCGCCGGGATTTTCACCTCATACCGGTAATTCGTTATTTCCTCTGACGGAACATTTTCAGGGATAGCATACGCGTCCCTTGAAAGCTCAATAAACTTTTTATTCTGATCAAAATCATATTCCTGCAGGAACGGATCAACCGTCTCACCGGGAAGCAGGGGATCTTCCGCAAGACGGACTCCTTCGGGAGGCTTCTTAGATCCATATTTCAAATTGCAGTAGTAATAAATCAGCGTTTCGATAAACGGCATGATTCCCCGCCCATCACAGAGAGCGTGATGGAACGAAACAAAAATTGAATCGTCGTAATATGTGATATCGACCAAATGATATCCGCAGCTGATATGGCCGAGGCGGACAAGTTGTTTCGTCCTTCTGGCAATCATAGACTGTTCGTTCTGGACAATATAGAAATCCCCGTTTTTCTCAATCAGTTTTGTGTTGATGTAGGGATATCGTCTGCAGGTTTGCAGGAGCGCCTGGTTTAAGAATGAACCAGATACCTTTTGCTTGAAGCGGACCTCAATCACTTCGCTTTCCATACCGTACTTTTTGTAAAGATAGCTCTGACCTGATCGGATCTTTTCATTACTGCTCTCCATTGTGGATCCGGACTTTTGAATCAGCATTTCTTTTTCATTGTTTTTTAAAAAATCGTAAATATCGTGAAAAATACTCCCCATTTTTTCGATCACCTTGTTTTAAAATTCATGGCTTTGCTGCATTTTCCGCAGCTGCGTATTTTATGGGAATATAATAGAACTATTTTGTTTGTATAGTGCTTGAATTTTGTTTGAAAATTGTTAATCACTTTTGAGAGAGGATTTTTTACTCTTATCTTGCCGCACATTACTGTTAAAACGGCAAGTATTTTGGGGTCGTTTGAATGCAGTAACGAGCAATGCCATTGAAGAGCAACTGTTAAAATCTTTTCCAGTGATATTGGCAATCACAGAAACGCCAAATATCCGCTTGCTATGGCTATCATCCACTTTATGTTAAAGAGCGTTCCGAGTCCCAACATAACATACAACCATCCGTTTGTTATGATCCACGCTATTCCAAAACATATAATCAGATGAGGGTTTGCTATAAACCGAATGATTTTCTTTACCGTTTCTTTCATTTTCCACGCCGCTTTCTTGTAATCTGCAACTGCGGTATTTCACGATGCGAATATTGTCGTGAGGTGAAAATTGATTGACAAAAGGCGGCGGCACTGTAAAAAGTGCTGCCACCTTGGGAAAAGGAATTTATTGTTTCTTCCATAAAGCTAAGACGGATTAAAGCGTATCAAACTTTTCCCCGGTCTTTTCTTCATCGCTGTAAAGCTCCCTGGGAAGAATGTTGGGATAAGCGTGCCACTGCCGGATCGACATGGAACCGCGCCCACCGGTCAGTGTTCTGACTGTACCGTCCTTATAAATGAACCTGCCTTCAACAGTATCATAAATAAGGGTTGCAACGGGATAATCCGGCACTTGGAAGGTAACGCCCCAGGTACGGGCTTTGCAGACATGAGCGTGTACCTCGTAAACGCCGTCCTCCACCTTGATTTTGATGTTGTACCAGGTGGGAATGAAACCGTCCAGTTCCCGCATAAAGGCCCAGTCCTCATGCTCAATGGTCATTTTGCCTTCGGGATAGTATTTTCCGTTTTCCAGATCGTAGATGGCAAAATCCTTCATCCCAAGGCGCATATCATACATAGACGAGTGTACCTCGTTAAAGGTGATGAAGCCCCAATCTTCCCATCCGCCAAGTTCGGCAGCGGACGAATCTACCGCAACATAGCGTTCGCGCTGGCCGGTGCCTTTTACTTTAACGGTTTTCCCTTGATAGGTAAACTCGCCGTCCACGTCACCCGCCCAGTTATATCCATAGGTGATAGAATGCTGTGTGAGCAGAGAAGGCTTTTCACGGCCATACCACAGGGGATATCCGTGCGCTCTGTGCCAAAGATCCGCTTTGTATTCACCATCGAGTGTATCGGCGATAATGTGCCACTCCCCATTATCGAAGCACTCTACGCTGTACTGCGGCCCACAGGTTATGAGAATGCTGTGTTCACGCTGCTCGAACTGCAGCGTGCCTTGCGGATTTCTGTAAAACTTCTGCATGATGAGGCCGGGATACTCCGCAAGCTTGTAGATTGAGCTTTTCAGCTGTCGCACAGAGCCTTTGCCTTTAGAATAACTGAGGGTGACAAGATCCATTTTTTCCAGGTTCATAGATAAGATGGACCCGCCGAGTGCGTACAATTCGCCATCATCACCCTCCACATTGAATTCAAACAGCCAGTCAAGGAAACCACTTCGGACCTCTTCTTGTACACCGGCTCTGGCTTCATCAGCCAATGTAACTTTGGGATTATCGATTTTCATTTGATTCACCTCGTATAATAATATTTTTATCGTTTGCCGTATACCGCCTGATCGAGCAGGCCGTTGGCCTTTTCACAGATGGTGTAGAGCTCATCGTATTTGGAATCGATCAGCGGGGTCACAGATGCCGTCTTTTTCCTCTCAATGGAACGGTACAAGAAATAGGGCAACAGCCAACCGATAAATGCAGGTATTGCAAGGATAATACACGGAATGAGCAGTGCGGATGTAATTGAAAAGACCGAACCTGCCATAAACGCGGTCCCGATGATCCCAACGACATAGGCTGCGATGGAGGCCCTCACACGCTTTGATGCTTCCAGTGAAACGATATCGGAGGCAACTGCGTCAAACTGGTGCTGCAGCCGGGTCAATTCGGGTTTATTGCGGATTTTTCGGTCGCGCTTAAATTTCATGGTAACGGAATCCGGCTTTCCTAAAGACAAATAGGAATCCTCAAGCTTCCATCCAAAATTTTCATACCCATCGGCATAAATAGGGGAAATCGCGCTTTTTACAGCGACCTCCTGATATTCATATCCGATAAAGGCTTTTCCGCCCATTTTAAGCTTCCTCCGTTTTCTTTATCACATCGTCACTCAGCCGCATGACTTCAGCGGCGTATTTTTTCTTTCGGCTGTTGGTGATTCCGGCATAAATTGGATAGGCTATCAAAGCTACCACCATACCAGCCACGCCAACAGCAATGCCAGTAGTCATAACGCCACTGACCATCACAAGGGCCATCCCATAGCCCATAACCAGAGCTCCGATCACGCCGATGATACTGGCAATGATCTTTCCGGGACTTTTCACCTTACTGTCCAGCTTCTGCAGCTGCTCCATTTTGTTTTCCTCACGGGAAACATATTGACGGCGGATGCTTTCCGCTCTTTTTTGATCTCTTGCATTTGCCTGATAGTTACTCATAGTGGATTCTCCTTTAATTTGTTTTTGAACCGCCCGGTTCGTTTGATGTTTACATTGTACCGCCTGATTATTTGCGGATTGATTCAAAAGTGTTCGTGAAATATTAATTGAAAAGAATTTTTCAGCTTTTATAGAAGTGCGGTGAGAGAGGGGATATTTCCAGTCAGGAATTCTGTACAGCGAAACACCTCTCCATCTGCTTCCAGCTCATGGCCGCTGATTGCTTTTTCTTCCTCCCAACCGAGACAGATCCCGGTTTCTTGATCCACATATAATTGATAAACGACCGAAAAGTTTGCAACGCCAGTCTCTACCGTATAAACAGCACATTCTCGGCCTGAGACAATCTGATCCCCTGTACTTTCCATACCGGGGATAAATTGCTTTTGAGATTTTTCTGCATATTCCATAAATTTTCCCGTCGCAGTTTCCACATAGGTAGAATTGTAGAGAACGTTCTGGTCATCGGCTGAAAAGTTTCCGCTCCCATCCGGCTGGTAGAGGATGTAGTTGTTTCCATTGGCAAGGAAAAGCAGTTCTTCCTCGCTGGAACGAAAATAGATGTTTCCATCTGCATCCTTTATTTTTTGAACGGTGTAAACAACACCTTCCGCCGATTCGACCTCATAGGTGATGCTGTACTGTTCCGGTATCGTGACAACGTTAAGAGCACTTTCCGGCACCCCGCTTGCAGATACGTCTGCCGCCTGGCTCGATGTGTTCGTGTCCGGATTTCCTTCCGGAACAGCAGAGCAGCCGGCAAAGGAGATCAGTAGCACTCCGGCAAGCACGGCCAGAAAAAGAAGATTGCGCATTTTCATGGGTAAGACCCTCCATTTCTAGATTTGATATCAGATTCCCCATCCGACGTCCTTATTGTACTGGGTAATTGTTTGTGATATTGTTCAGAATTGTTTGAAAAAAATTAATGAGATCTTTTTTAAAATCATCTGAGACTTTTCATCTTTTTCAGGCGAAGAACATAAAAAGCCGGTATCCGAATTGCGGATACCGGCTGAGAACAATCACCTGTTACAGCAGAGAATGCCCTTTTTCACATATCACGTAAATTTCGTCCTGCTTGGCTTTAATCAGCGACTGAA
>DVLL01000001.1 GCA_018715525.1 Candidatus Faeciplasma pullistercoris
CACCGTCATTATCCATATCGCCATCTGCTTCGTCGCCGTCAGCGGTGGAGTCGGTGTCCTCGGTCTGAGCCTCGCCGTCATCCTGTGCATCGTCGATGTCGTCACCGTCTTCGGTGTCGGCTTCGGTATCATTCTCAACATCGTCGGGTTCACCGTCATTATCCATATCGCCATCGGCTTCGTCGCCGTCAGCGGTGGAGTCGGTGTCCTCGGTCTGAGCCTCGCCGTCATCCTGTGCATCGTCGATGTCGTCACCGTCTTCGGTGTCAGATTCGGTATCAACCTCAGTACCATCGGGTTCACCGTCGTTATCCATATCGCCATCGGCTTCATCGCCGTCAGCGGTGGAGTCGGTGTCCTCGGTCTGAGCCTCGCCGTCATCCTGTGCATCATCGGTGCTATCATCAAGGGAGTCTTCGTCAGAGTAATCTTCGGGTTCTCCTACATCTTCATCCTCTTGGTTCTCCCAATCATCGTCGATGTCGTCACCATCTTCGGTGTCGGCTTCGGTATCAGCCTCAGTACCATCGGGTTCACCGTTATTATCCATATCGCCATCGGCTTCGTCGCCGTCAGCGGTGGAGTCGGTGTCCTCGGTCTGAGCCTCGCCATCATCCTGTACATCGTCGATGTTATCATTGTTTTCGGTACTATCATCGAGGGATTCTTCGTCAGAATAATCCTCGGTTTCACCTATGTCTTCGTCTTCTTGGTCATCCCAATCGGACTCGGAGGATTCATCCTCATAATCATTGGGTTCGTCAAACGATTCATCATTATCCTCGTCCATAGGTGAATCAGAAGAATCTGTATCGCTATCAGCATCAGCATCTTCATCGGTTCCGTCGCTTATATCATCGTCGGAATCGTCAAACCCAACGCCATCTTCATCACCAGAAGATGTATCATCATTTTCGTAATCAGAGCCGTCATATTGTGAATCGGCATTTTCTACATCGTCACCCTCGGAAAAGCCAACCTCTTGGCTATCATCCGGTTCTCCCTCGGAATCAGACTCGTCATATTCCTCGGCACTATCTTCGGGAGATTCAGTAGTGTCAGTATCTTCGTCAAAACCGCCAGATTCACCAGCTTCTTCGGTTGTAGCCTCTTGCGTAGCTTCGGAAGATTCTCCTCCAGTTTCGGCTGCAGAAGTTTCACTCACTTCGGAACTGCTACTAACTTCGCCACTACCGCCACCGCTTTCAACGGAGCCACCGCCGCCACCTTCAATTTCTGACATTACTTACACCTCCTTGTCTTTTACTTTGCTCTTTTGCTTATCACGAGCTTCTTTTAGCCACTGACCGTTATCCGTTGGACCATCATCGAATCCCACACCACCACATATAAGGTCAACTTCGATTTGAGTATCTATGGCAGTTTCTCCCCCTGTTTGACCGAGTTGTTCAACAGGTGTTTGCTGTTCCAGTCGTTTCATGTTCGTCCTCCTTATCTATAGCAGTAATCGGGCTGAACGAAAAACGTGAGCTGTTCGGGTACTCCACCGTAACGGAACGTGGGAACAGAAATGTGTTTGCAACGGTTGGCAGCTCTCTGGATGCTGTCTGTTAAACAACCGTTTATTTCTCGTTCCAGGACGCTTCCACGCACAACACGGAACATAATAAATTCTTCTTCCATCTGGAGACTGTTGTACAGCATATTTTCCAACTGAGCCTTACTATCAATCAAAGCATTGTTCACTCTGAAATAGTTATATGGAGAAGATGGACATTCGGGATAGTGCTTTCTATTCCAGGTGTGGTCTTTTGCAATTTCATCGTCGCTCAAATTCATATAGCCATAGTTTGGTACGGCTGACGAATCTGAATATTGGTTATCCCAAGTAACATCAACGTGGTGGTAATATCCGTTTATTCTTACAATGTTCCATGCGTGAGGACCGGCACCGATTGAACTGCTACCTTTACCGGAAACAACCCAACACTCTAAACCGATTTTGTCACACAAGAACTTAAATGCTTTTGCAAAGCCCTCACATACACACTTGTTTTTCAAAAGTGCACCAATTATGTTATGGGCTTCTGCGATATTACGCTCATTAGGTCTATGACTGGCTGCAGCAACAGTATCGTACTCCAGGTTGCTTTTTAGGTAGTCATGTAGAGAACGAACCTTATCATAATCAGATTGATGGTCGTTGATATGCTCACTAATAATAGTCTGAGCAGCAGCATCTAATTGATTGCGAATCTTCACAGACTCAGCAGGAGAGTATAGATAAACAGGCATTATATCTCTCCGCATCAAACTCGACATAACACGAAATTCTTGACCTACATAGAAAATTTCTGGATGGTCATTCAAAACTTCGATAGCCAATTCAGCCGCCGGAATTGAACCGGTAACAGGAAAACTCTTTCCTCTATTTTGAAAGCATTGGAGGGCAGCATCATATATCCGTTTATTAGCCCCCAAGTTGTTGTAATACACGCTCTGCACTCAGCTCACCTCCAATCTGTAATTACCAAAACTTTTTGCTTTTCTTTACCGAGACCTTTAATTCTCGGCTTACAGAACCACTTTGGTTCTTAATATAAATCTTGCACTCACCTAAACCTCTACCTAACACATAACCGCCTCGGTACTCGGCTACATTTTTGTCGCTACTTACAGCTCTCAAAAAATCTTTGCCGTAAGCATTTTCTGGAACAAGTTGATATTTCCATTCTTTCTGCTCACCGACACCAAGTTCAAGAAAACTGCAAGGACAAATTATATCTTCGATTTCCGGTTGTACTTCAAGAGAGATTGTTTTTGAAACTTCTTGGGTATAAGCAGTTATGCAACAACGCCCACAATCTATTGCAGTAATAACACCGGAAGAAAAATCCACGTTTGCTACAGAGTGGTCATCGCAGCTCCAGCGAATTTCGTCTTTATTTTCGGCGTTTTCGGGAATGATTGTTAATGTTAATTCGCTTGTTCCACCTACCGGCATATAAAGAGCAGAGGGGAACAGCGTAATGTCGGTTATTAAATTACGTTGCCGAACTTTTATGACTTCTGTTGCAACCGGATATGGGTCATCCCCGATATACACGGCTATTTCAGCCGTGCCTGCAGCACGAGGATATAAGGTGCAACCATCAACATCCACGATGTCACTTGAATCTGTTACAACTCGCAAAGCAACATCACTATCGGCGGGGAAAATATGTACATCCAGTTCTACGGTACGTCCAACATCACAAACTTGCGGAAGTGTAACAGTACACATAGGCGATGCTTGACATACAAGCTCTAAATCTTCTTTTTCACTTTCTGTTAAGAACTCTTTTTCATGAGCAGGAAAGTCGTAGCTTAACTGAGAAAGGAACGGACACAAAGCTTCTTCTTCGATGATACCTAAAAGAAGTTTTCCGATGTCATCGGGGTCAACGCTGAAATATAGTTTGGTCCCTTGCCGCTTAATAAAACGTGTTTCGGTTCCCATCACTAAAGCGTATATAGGAGCATCAGTATCTAATCTGATGTAGTCATCCTCACTTTCGCATAAAGCAATAACAACAGGAGCATCATAAGGAAGCTCGTCATTGGCATCAAAAGTCTTTATTTCAACAGTTGCCAAGGGGCAATCTGTCCATGTGATACCATCGTCTGAAACATCTTCAAATATGCCTTGCTCCTCCAAAACCTCATAAACGGCTGTAGTCATTTCATCGTTATTGCTTACATTAACGACTGGAATGATTATGCTTTCATCAGCTTCTTCGCCGCCCAACGTTTCCAATTTATCGAGCCTTTCATATACGTTTGCATCCATTGGTAAGGCTTGGCTCACAAAGGAAATACAATGAGAGTTTCTGTGTGCCAACTCCTCTAACCAGTCACAGGTAAACTCGTTTGAAACACAAAGCATTTCGTAGTCAGAATTTACCTCACGGTAGAGTTCTGCAAACAAACAATCAGACCATTTTTCGAGCCTTTGATGCTGAAAACTCATCAAGGAACTATATGGAGATAATTTTTTGCCGTTTACCGATATTTTAAGTTCGGGCAAAAACGGGTTATAAAATACAACTACTTGATTCATTTATTGCCTCTCGCTTTTCCATAGATTCCCTCGTAAATCAACTGGTATTTGTTGTAGTTGATTTCCTCAACACGTTTATTGAGAAGCAGGTATCGAAGCACTCTGTTCTTGATGTTTTCGTCAGTTAAAAGAACGTAACTATCAAGATGGTCATAAACACGGCTGTGCCAATTTTTGATTGAAGCCATGTCCTTTTTGTCAATGCAATCACGAGTGATTTTAGTCTCGTTCTTATAGTCTTTTGCAAAGCGAATCGGGAGAGCCTCAAAGAGACCATTACAACTGATAAATTCTGCCAGTTTTGTGGCAAAGCTACCATTAACAGGAGCCTCACGTTCAAAACACGAGCACCAATCAACCATTGACTGAACAATGTCTTGCTTTTTGGAAGCGTTTATATCGGAACTGTTTATGATTTCTAACAAATCATCCAACTGAAAACCTTCTTCCGCAGCAAGTCCTGTTTCATACTGAAAAACAAGTTCAACTGCCAACTGTCCTTTTATCACAGCAAGAGCGTAGTCGTCTGTGATAAGGTCGGTCTGATGATATTGTTCTTCGCTCTTGTCGATTTGAGTTAAAACAGCTTCGACCCAGTTGTTTTGATATACAACTGCAACACCCATAGGGAATCTGGATATTTCTCTTATTTGACTATCATTAAGTCCCATAGAAAGACCTGCAATTTTGCAGTCCTCGTAATCGGGAAGCCTCATAATGATTTTTGTATTTGTGTTCTTTACAGCAGACACATCAACTGCTGTGGGAGACTGGTCAACGATAATAAAACCTTCTCCGTATGTACGCATTTCTGCAATGGCAGAGCTAATCATTTCTACGGATTTCGCCTGCACATTTGAACCTTCGCTACCGCCAGTAGGACTGCGCTTCAAAATGTTGTGTGCTTCTTCCATTACGGTTACATGACGAAGCGGTTGATTTTCTTCGCTTGTACACATACGGTACTCATTCAATTTGAGTATCAGCACACCCATCAGTAAGCTCTTAGTTTCCAAGGAAGACACTCGGCTAAGGTCAACTATAGTGTTTTGGTCAAACAGATATTCTTCATCAATATCATTAACACTACACAGAACTTGACCGGAAATGCCGTTGGTCAGAGACTTAACTCTCGTTACAAGCGCTCCGGTATAGTCGCCTTTGGAATCTGACGAGTACGAGGAAGAATTGATGATTTCGGGCAATGCTTCCAAAACATCATTAAATGTCGGGAACTTGCTATGACCGTTAGGAATGTATATGGAGTTTTCCAAATCCCAACCGCATTTTATATACGCTCTCTCAAACGACTCTTTGAGAATAGCGGGCATTGCTGCGTATAGCGGCCAACAAGCGTTAAATATTTCAATCAATCTGTCGAGATGTTCAAGGACGTGTATTCCTTGGTTAAAACGGAACGGATTGATGTGAAGCATCGAGTAATATCGGGGGTTGGTGCAATAAACATGGATTCCAGGCAGCTTGCCATAGTAACGCTTATACTCGCCCTTGGCAGGTTCAACCACCAAAAAAGGAATCTTGTGTTCAATCATTTCATCCAAAATACGATATGTCGTATTGGATTTACCGGAACCCGTTGAGCCGGTGATAAAGCAGTGCGAACGAAAACTTTCAAGGTCAAGTTTGACTCTTGCAGTTTCTTTTTCGCCCATGTGGTAAACCTGTCCAAGTTCAACTTTTTTACCACGAGGAGCACCACTTGAAAATCTAACATTACGTCCAAACTCTGCCATATTTAGAACTGTTACACCGGGGACAGAGTGGCGTGGAAGTCCCATAATAAAGGGCATTTCATTGCCGCTTATTAAGCTGCAAGGATTAACAGTCTGGCTTTCAACCTCAAAAAACTGGTCATCACCAGGGATAGAAAAACGAGGATGAATACAGTAACGCAGGTATTCCAAGAGTGCAGGAGTATTCTCTGTGTTATCCTGCTTCCACACATTGACATAAGAGTTTTCAACGCCGGAATCAAAGCCTGCCATCAAAGCCTTGTATGTACTTGCCGCAACAACGGAAGTTTGCACGTTTTCAGAAACGAAATAACAAGCAATGTCCCATAATCCAAAAGCTTCGCAGTTCTTAATGCGAGCAAGATGTTGGTCAATTTTTTCAAGGATGTATTTTACGGACTTATTTTCGCTCGTTACGGTGATGGTACGGCTATCGCCGGTCGTATCTGTATCAGTCTCAGTTATGGTTTCGCCTTTGGTTTCAGATGTTCCACGAGTTACTGCACTTGCCCAGGAGCTACCGGAACTATAACCAGTAGAGGTGCTGCTATTAAAACCGATTCCCAAAAAGCCAAACGAAGTGCCATGACTACGAGAGGTGGAACGGCTATTAAAATGGCTCGTTGTATCAGTAAGGCTGTCATTAAGTGTTTTAGAAAAATTCTCACTCATACCTTTAGAAACAGCCTTGCTGTAGTTCTCACCATAGGAGAGCTGAGTGGAAGCAAAAGGAGAGAGACCGGAATAAATCTTTTGCAAACCTCGCTTGCGTTGTTCAAGGATTTCTTTATCTAAAGGTTCAGCAATAAATACTGCGGTGTATTCCGAACCCTTCATAGTATCAATAAATTTTTCGATGCCCTGGACAAAGCGTTCTTTGTCTTCGTCTCTTGTAGAGGGCACGATGGATACCGAAGAAACATTTTGACGAGTGCCAAAACGTCCACTCTTATTTATAGAACCCAAGACCTTTTGAACTTCTTCTTGGGGGATTGCTTGAATCTGACTTCCAGCGAAATTGCCTTTGAAGCTTTTTTCCAAAATAGCTTCTGCAGTAGAGGTGTTATCAACAGAACGCACACCAATGTAAAATCCAAGTGCATTTCTTGTACTCTTGATTACAAGGAGACCTGCAGCTTGAATATTGAAGAAGGCACTATACACACTAATGAGCTTATCGTTAGCGTTTTCATCAACGTCGTAAACAATGCGTTCGATTTGATACAGACGAATATATTCATCGGACTTTTCAGCTTCATCAAGCTCGACCAACGGATAACAGTCCAGATTGATTAAATAATTCTTATTAACGAAAGCATCTGCATACAGCATCCCCTTTTCCAAGGCAGCATTAGCTTGTGCTTCATCTAATATAAGTTCAAATTTTTCGTTCTCCATTAGTGTCCTCCTGTCGCACAAAGCCGTGCTGTATATGTTAATTTGAAACGGTTCAATGCCTCACGGGACACCGTTTCAAAGCTGTTCTAATTATTTTGCTATCCCACTAAGTGTTTTGATTACCTCATCATTTGAGATGGACTTGCATCTTGTATATTCCATCATTACAACCGCACGAATGGCTCCCTTAGCTTGTTCGTCTAAATCTTCGATGATTTCCGAAGACTTCTTGCCGAGAAAGGAGCTGATTTCATAGTCAGAATAATCGACCCCATCGTTAAAGCGAATAATCAGCTCTTTCGGGAAAATGGACAACTGGCGAATCATTTTATGAGTTTTTTGATTGTGGTCATAGAAAAGAACTAACGACAAATACGTACTCCACGCCATCCTTCTTACTTTTCTTTCGATAGCACTGTACGTTTGCCTGGAAACACCAATCAAATTGGCGAGTTCTTCCTGTGATATTTCAGCTTTGGTTCTTAGCACGGTTAGGTTTGGGGTTAGCGTGGCTATAAAGCTGTCTTTTTCTTCATCAGTCAGCAACCATTTTGATTCAAATTCCATCCAATAGCTCCTCTCTGTAAAATTATCAAAATAAATTTTCGTAAAGTATATAACTCAACGAAAAAAAGACCGAAGTCTTTGTAATTACTAAGGTCTTCGGTCTTTTTCGACGATAATTTTGACGGCTTATACAGAGAAATTCAATTTGTTCATATTGGAGCATTTTAGCTCAAAGGAAGAATGAACATAACGATTTAGCGTGATATTCACATTAGCGTGTCCAAGCACTTCACTCAAGCTTTTAATCTCAAACCCCACCTCTACGCAGCGAGTAGCAAAAGTGTGGCGGAGAGCATGGAAATTAGCATCGGAGATGCCACTATCTTTTACATAAGATTTGAAACGGTTTTGCATTGTGCGAGGCTCAATATAACGGTCATTTCCCGTTAAAATATAGGCTTTTGGGTTTGCAATAAATTTCTGTGCTATATCTACAACAAATGTCGGTAACGGTATTTCACGCACTGAGCATTGGCTTTTAGGCTCCGTTATAACTATTTTTGTTTTTGAAAATGCTCCATTCCCAGTATCTTGTATGCGTTGCATTGTCTTTCTGATTTTTAGAGTAGTCTGAGCGAGGTTAAAATCTTCCCACTGCAAAGCACACAGTTCACCAACACGGATTCCGGTATATAGGGACAAGAACACTCCAAACTTATACAAATCCATATCATCTATAAGAACACCGATTAAAGCATCTTGCTCTGCCTGTGTTAAAACACGCATTTCTTTTTCCTTTTTCTTGATAGTGAGCTTTCCAAGATTGCATATAACAGGCAAGCCTTTATAACGAGCGTATTCCATTGTGCTTTTTACGATGGTTAAAATGTCGGTGACAGTTTTTGGTGCTAAGCCACCGGTATTATCTAAACGTCCTTCAGTAAGTTGAAATTCAACGAAGCTCTCAATGATATCGGTCGAAAGCATCGAAAGCTGATACTTTCCTAATTGTGGTTTGATGTGAGTATTGATTAAATGAGCATATCGAGCGTAAGTTGACTCTTTTGTGTTTAGTTGAGATGAATGAAGCCATGAATCCAGAAGCTCATTGTATGTTAATGAACTTTTGGGTGTTGTTCTTTCTTTTTTGGGGCTGCTACGGTCATCGGTGAGTTTTTGTTTGACCTCACTGTATGTCTTTCCGTAAACATAAGCATACTTAGCTTTGTTTTGTGCATCATAGCTGCAAATATATCTTCCTTCCCATCTGCCGTCCTTTCTCTTGTAAATGTTTTCGCCTTTTCTTGGCATAGTTATTACCTCCTCTCTGAATGATGTTGACGGAGATTTTGACGGCGAATAAGAATCGAAATATCGCAAATCAAGGGGTTTCCGTGTAAAATTCGCTATCATAAAGTCGATTTCGTAAATATTTTTCGACCTTTTTCTCGTATATATTGACAAATTCGGCAACATCGTGTATAATTTTACACGATACTTTTCGCAAAGTGTCATACTTCAAGTTATATACTTTACGAAATAAACGACGATTTAGTGGGCTGAAAATGCCCGCTTTTTTATTTTTCTGCAGCGTTAATTACAAGCAATTTTTTTCTTTTTGCATACTCAACTGTGTATGCGGTTCCACCTATGTTTTGGGTTAGGTAGCAAACGCAAACACTGCTGTTATCGACCAAATGGCGGTTGCGCTTGTGCATACATCCCCTGGAGTATTCTTGGGAAGTGTAAACCACTTTATCTGCTTGCCGCTTTATGACCTCGTAGATTTCAATATCACGAGAATTCCATCCGTTTGTCTGCGACAAGCACGGGAGAACCAAGATGAGCTTTATCTGAGGGTAATCTGACTTCAAATCAAGTACAGTCTGTGCTACGAGTGTATCGAACCCCAATGCGCCACCTGTACCGAAATATATATATTCGTTATCAATCAACTCAATAAGGATTTCTTTGAGCCGCCGGGCGAGTGCAGTCATTCGTTCCTGCGGTATTTTTCTATGTCCGGTGAAGCATACAGTCCGATTTTTCAGTTTCTACAGCTCCCTATATCAACACTAAAAGTATCGAAATTCTAATTATAATACTTATAGTGTAGCATAGTCAAGAATAAATATCAATAGTCTGTGGGAAAACAGCAACAATATTTATAGACTATATATAGGAGGATGTAATATGAGCGAAATATCTAAATTTATCGGACAACGTATCCGTAATTATAGAACCCAAAAGAATTTAAGCCAGGAAAAATTGGCAGAAGCCGCAGGCTGTCACCCGACTTACATCGGGCAAGTAGAACGTGGTGAGAAAAACGCAACGCTTGAAAGCATCGAAAAGATTGCATCGGCATTGAATATCCCGCTTTCTCAACTCTTTGAAAAACTTGGCGATGGAGAAACGGCTGACAGTATTCCTCTCAAATGTTATGAGTTCTTATCAGCAAAGACCAAGACGGAACAGGAGCATCTTTATCGTATGCTCATTGAGATGGACAAGTACAAGAGCAAATGACAATCAAGACAGTAAAAGACCGTAGTGGTATGGCAGATAGCCAACAACCATTACGGTCTTTTTTGCTTTGAACCTCGTCAGCTTATTCATTGGGAGGCGTTTTCGTCTGCATCACTCTCTCGGATGAAACTTACAATATCTCCCGCATCACAATCCAGTACATCAGCAATCTTCATAAGGATTGAAAGGGCGACTTCTTGATTTTTGCGGAGCTTTGTAAAAGTGGCAGGAGCGATACCGGCGAGCTTACGCAACTCCACCTTGCTCATTTCTCGTTCAGCAAGCATTACCCATAGTTTTTTGTAACTGACTTTCATTATCAACACCTCACAGACAGTAGGTTTTATTTTGCTTGTCCATACATTATAACACAAAAAAGCCCGATGCAACAATGGAATTGCGAAATAATTCGTGTAATTATATCTATAATTTCGAGAAGTTGAACTAAAATCGTGCTATAATATTATTTGAGGCGTTTGCGGTGGATGGGCTTATCCATAATCGTCTCGCAGTATGCAAGAAAAAAACGTTTGCAACACAAAATATGACCCTTAATAACTTCTCATTTACGCTAAAAACATAGAATTATTGCATAAAGCGTAAAATCCTGTAATATCCTGTCGGATTAAGCGTAAGCCCTTGGGTTATTGAAACCGCCTTTTCGCCTACGATATATAGTGGCAAGGTGGTGAGGCAAAATGGACACTAAGTTTATCCGAGATAGGATTACACAACTACGGATGCAGAAAGGTGTATCCGAATACAAAATGAGCTATGACCTGGGACATAGCCGCAGTTACATATACAATATTTCTTCCGGTAAATCTTTGCCTCCGATGGCAGAGTTCCTTGAAATTTGTGAGTACCTTGGCGTAACGCCAAGCGAGTTTTTCAACGACAAATTTGAGAACCCTATTTTGGTTCAATCTGCAGTTGAGGAAATTCAAAAACTTGACGACGATGATTTGATGCTTGTGATAAGCAATGTACGTCGGCTCAATAGAGACAAATAACCCATCTTATTTGCCGACATTTCAAAAATATTTGAAAGACCGCAAAGCGTTCGGCATAATTCCCGAAGTTTTGCGGTCGTTTTCATTTATAATATAGGTAAAAAACAAAAAATGGAGGATATTACGCCTATGCAGCAATTCATTAGTGGCTCTTTCAAGCAAATTGAAAAGCCGCAATCCGTTCATCCCCCGTCGATTCCGGTGGACTTGTCTCAGTACGATGAGGAGTATATTACATACTGCATCGAGCAGGAGCAAAGCATCAGCGAATTGGAGGCAGGGTTACACACCAACGACGACCCTGCGGAAATCGCAAAGAAAGCACTCGTAACAGCGTGTGCGTTTTACGATGCAGATTGGGCAGGTGTTATCGAGCTTGACCTGGAACTCAACATTTGGGCTTCAAGTTGGTGGCATAACATCGACCCTGCCGTTAAGGAACTGGAAAAGATGCAGGAGTTTGAAAACCTTATGGTTATGCCCAGCATCATCGAAGCAATCAAAAAGCAGAAGCCCATCATCTTTTCTGATGTTGAGGATATTGCGAAAACCTCACCTAAAGAATACCAAGTCTATAAGCGGCTTGAAGTTCATTCCGTTATGGCTGTGCCTTTCGGACCCAAGCCTATGGGCTTCCTTGTTGTCCGAAATCTCAAAAAGTATCACAACCGGACAAGCACTCTCAATACGCTTGCTTACGTTATTCATCGTGCGATTGCACAGAAGAATACTATGGAAAGGGTCAGAATGGCTCTTACGCCGGATGAAATCAAGACCGACAATGACGTGATAATTAACTTCTTCGGTGGTATGGAAATCACCACATCTGCAGGTGTATGGAAAGAACAGGATTTTAACTCTCCCAAAAGCAGCCGTGCAGTTGCTTACATTATGATGCACAGAAAGAAAGCACACTCGCCGTTGGCGATTGCCGATGCCTTATACCCCGAAGATGGCTCAGACATCGACACTATCAATAAGAACATTCGTGGTTATATATACCGCTTTAGAAAGTCGTTTGAGCCAATTTGCAAAAGCAAACTGATTGAATATACCACAAACGGCTATAGATTAAGCCCATCAGCGAACGTGATGAGCGACCTGCAGAAGTTTGAAAAGCTCTGGAATCAGACACGGAAGGACATTCCCATTCCGCAAAAAGTACACGCCTTGAAACACGCTATCAAGCTGTATAAGGGGCACGTCCTGGGAGCTGCCTGTGATGACCATTGGATTGTAGGAACGGCGACAGAATACAAGATGAAGTACATCGCT
Source organism: Candidatus Faeciplasma pullistercoris (assembly GCA_018715525.1). Classification (GTDB taxonomy): domain Bacteria; phylum Bacillota; class Clostridia; order Oscillospirales; family Ruminococcaceae; genus Faeciplasma; species Faeciplasma pullistercoris. The sequence goes on from DVLL01000001.1 coordinate 12,537, forward strand.
ATGGTGGACGAGCTATTGACCATTTTCTCCGAGTTTGAGGACTACGACGGTATTCATCATTTTGCATCAAAGGCGGTGAGCCTTATTCCCGAAAACGTCAAAGCTCAGTATTGGCTTGTCTATTCCATTTACCATTCCGGTGTGGTAGCTCTCGCCAAGAGGGAGATTGAAAAGGCAAAATGCCGTCTGACTTCGGAGGAATTTGATACTCTCCAGAAGTTCATTTGCAAGGATAACTCACTTCCATACGGACAGCTTTTTGAGTAAAAAACAAGCTGTTTTCTCGATAGAGGGTACGAACCCCTAAAAAGGTTCGTACCCTCTATTTTTTTGTCGAAAAACGCCCATTTGACTCTCGTGCGACACTATAAACGACTCTCGTGCGACACCTCTTTTTCTCATTTGACTCTCGTGCGACGCAAACGGGGGTCATTTGACTCTCGTGCGACTCCCATACGACTTTCGTGCGACACCCGTAAGGTAGCCTTTAAGGGCAGAAGCTCTTAAAACTAAATTACGGGGGTTTACATTTTGAAGAAAAACATCCTTATGAGGGGTGCTTTTGCAAAACGCAGAAGCACTCCTTATTTTTTTACCCTCTGCCGTAGGGTACAGCGTTCCCGTGCTCCTCCGCTTGGATTTTTGACTTTAACCCAAAATCAAAAATTCAAAATCACGGAGGAACCAATATGTACAAGAAAGACAGCCTTTATTCCATTAACAAGAAGAATCCCGATGCCATCGTTTACAAGTTCGCTACCGGCGAGCAGCACGAGGTCACTCGTGCAGACTTTCCAAGCGAGGAAGAATTTCTCGCTTTTAAGGCGTGGTCGGACGAGGACCTCCACACCGAGGACAAGCGTGACGTGCTGGCGGGCATTCGCCAAGTTTCCATTGACGACCTTTCCGAAGCTGCTATCGCTGTGCCTGCCATCGACGTTGTGATGGATCGGCAACAGCAGAGAGCCGACCAGCACCGTAAAGCATCCGATATGGTCGTAAAGCTCAAGGACAAGCTGACAGAAACACAGTTCCGCAGACTTTGGATGTATTACGTTGATGAAATGTCTGAGGAAGAGATTGCAAGCGTTGAGGGTTCAAGCCAACAGGCAATTTCGCTCTCCTTGCTTGCCGCAGAGAAAAAAATAAAAAAATTTTTCTGATTTGAGCCAAAACACCTTGTAAAAACGCCCCCAAATTTATGTTAGGTGAAGGGACAAATCATAAAGCTCCTTTCTCCATATCGGACGGTAACAGTTTAATCCCTGCCGATATGAAGGCTCCTTGACAACTTCATAGCTTTAATCAGATAACGAACTCTCTTGTAAGAGCCGAGCCAGAGGATACGCCAAGACCACCGCAAGGTGCGAGCGAGAAATATCAGCTCTGGGAAAGTCGGGTAGCTCCCGATTGGCGACGAGGACGGAGAGGTGCTACTCCCCACCAGGGACAGTCCGAGCGTGCTAACAACCGTCGCAGGCAATCCGGTGAGAGGTCGTGTAAGTTAATCACGAGCGTGGAAGCGAGTGCCAAGAGCGTAAGGCAGTCTGAATGAGGCATTAACGATAAAACCTAACGAGGCGGCTTTGGCTTTTGTTAGAGCCGCCTTTTACATATCCGAACAGGAGTGTAGAAAGGAACAGCTTTATGAAAGACACTTGGTTATATCGCCGTGGTGACATTTACCTCGTTGACCTTGGTAAGCACTTCGGCTCCGAGCAAGGGGGCTGCAGACCTGTTCTTCTTATACAGAATAATGTAGGAAACTACTACGGTCCCACGCTAATCGTAGCCCCCATTACATCTCGGTATCTCAAAAAGGCGAAACAGCCTACCCATTTTGCCCTTGTAGGGGTTGATAATCTCGTCAGCCCGTCTGTCGTACTTACAGAACAGATTCTTACCATTGATAAATCAAGGGTAATTAAATATGTAGGAAAGATTTCCGACGAGCAGATGCGTTCTGTTGACAAGGCGATTAAGGTCAGCCTTGGACTTGACGTTTGATGCTCGTTTTCTTTTCCCACAGCATAAAAAGGAAAGTTCTGGCTAATAATAAGTATCGAAAGGCGGTGCAAGTATGATTGATAAAACCCAGACTCACAAAGATTTGCTCGCTTCTCTCGTTGACATCCGTGATGTCAAGATAGACCGTTCGCTCCCCATTGAGGAAAGAGTGAAGTCCTATGTAGAGCAAGTAAAGAACCCTTATATGTTCAAAGTCGGCAACACCGTTGTCCGTGTATCATACGCAGACACCAACCGAACGATGAACGACAACTTCGTGAATATGATAGCAGCTATGTGATGGAAAAAATTACACGGCTGCTTCTTTTCCGACAAACTGGATTTTCGCAGAAAGATATAGTATAATAATGACGGACAAAAAATCAGCGAAGCTCCGTTTGCTGGAGAGGCTTGACCTCAAAAATAAAAGGAGTGGCGCAGTTATGCAAAAACTGAATGATAAACTATATCGTGCCGCCATCTACCTAAGATTATCGCAGGAAGATGGCGACATTTCTGTTTCTGGCAAAAACGAGAGTAATAGTATCTCAACTCAGCGTGACCTCATTCACGCCTACCTGCAGAAACAGCCCGACATTATGTACGTTACAGAGTTCTGTGACGATGGTTACACCGGAACCAATTTTGACAGACCGGACTTTGAAAAGATGATGACCGCCGTTCGTGAGAAAAAGGTCGATTGCATTGTTGTAAAAGACCTCTCCCGTTTCGGTCGTGACTACATCGAAGCAGGCAAATACATTCAAAAGATTTTCCCGATGCTCGGTATTCGCTTCATAGCAATCAATGACGGCTATGACTCTGCTGACACCGGAAATCAGACTAACGATTTCGTTCTTCCTTTCAAGAACCTAATCAACGATTCCTACTGCCGAGACATTTCTATCAAGTCTCGTACCAATCTGGAAGTGAAGCGAAGGAACGGAGAGTTCGTAAACAACTTTGCTGTTTATGGCTATATGCGTTCTCCCGACGATAAGCACAAGCTGATTGTCGATGAAGAAGCTGCCGTTGTCGTTCGTAACATCTTTAACTGGAAACAGGACGGATGGAACGCTCTGCAGATAGCCAACCACCTTAACAAGCTCCACGTTCCGTCTCCGATGGAATATAAGAGAAAGTGCGGTCAGAATTATCGCACGGGCTTCAAGACCAAAACCACCGCACAATGGAGTGCCGTTGCGGTTCTCCGTATTCTCAAAAATGCGGTCTATACTGGTGTGTTGGAGCAAGGCAAGACCACGACCCCAAACTATAAAGTAAAAATGAGGGTTTACAAGGATGAGTCCAAATGGGCACGAGTTGAAAACGCTCACGAGGCTATCATCACCCCTGCACAGTTTGAACTTGTTCAGCAGGTGCTCGGAATGGACACCTGCAGAGCTGAGAGCAACGATGAAATCTATCCGTTCTCCGGTTTGATTTACTGTGCCGATTGTCAAAACCCTATGCTCCACCGCACAGCGACCACAAGCGGCAAAAAGTATCACTATTATGTGTGTTCCGGTAACAAGCGTGACAAGAATAGCTGTACGACCCATAATATTAGATGCGACTTGGTTGAATCCGTAGTCCTCGCAACCGTTCAAGCTCACATCAATCTGGCAATCGACATTGACGATGCTATGAGCCAAATGGAAGCTCTCGATTGGGAGCAGAGAGAGGTTCGTAAAATCAATGCTCAGATTTCCGCTATGGAGCTTGACGTGGAGAAATATAGCCGTATCAAGTTAGAACTTTACGAGGACTTGAAAGGCGGTTTGATTTCCAAAGAGGAGTATCATTCTTTCAAAGAAGATTATTACCTCCGTATCCAATCCATCAAGCAGCAGGTTTCCCACCTTGTAAGTCAGCGCAACGCCATTGAGGGCGGCTTGACGAGTGCCCAGGGGTGGTTCGCACAGTTCCGACAGTATGAAAACATAGAAAAGCTGACCCGCAACACCATTGTCAGCTTGATAGAGCGTGTTGAGGTTGACGACAACAAAGACATTAACGTAAAGTTCCGACACGCTGACCAATTTGCCGCAGCTCTTGAATATCTGGAACTGCAGAAGCAAAGGCAAAGCAAAATAATCACGATAAAGGAGGCTGGCTGGTATGGCAAGAACATCCCGCAAACAGCAAATTCCGTCGCTCAGTCAGTCTCGTACTGAGCAAACAAAACTCTATAATGTAGCAATTTACGCTCGTCTGTCCGTAGAGGATAACGGAAAGGACTCCGACTCTATCGAAAGTCAGATTGAGTATTTGGAGGACTATATCGCAAACGACCCCACAATGCGTAAGGCTGCCGTGTTCATCGACAACGGCTTCACCGGCACAAACTTTATGAGACCCGAATTTCAGCGTATGATAGATGCGGCTCGTCTCGGTGACATCAACTGTGTTGTGGTAAAAGACCTTTCTCGTCTTGGCAGAAACTATGTTGAGACAGGAGAGTTCTTGGAAAAGGTCTGTCCGTTCATCGGTCTGCGATTTATCGCCGTAAACGACAACTACGACTCCGAGGGTGTAACAAACAACTCCCATCTGGCAGCATCTCTCTCCAATATCATCAACGATTTCTACGCAAGAGACATTTCCCGTAAAGTCTTTTCTGCCTTGAAAACGAAGATGGAGAACGGCGAGTATATCGGTGCTTGGGAAAAGTATGGCTATCTTAAAGACCCCGATAATAAAAACAAGCTCATCGTGAACCCCGAAACTGCTCCTATCGTCAAGCAGATTTTCCTTTGGAGAAGTGAAGGTATGAGCTATATGGGTATCAATAAGAAACTCAACGAAATGGGCGTACTCTCACCTGGGCAGTACAAAGCGGAGCGTGGTATTGTTACCAACAATAATAAGAAATCTCGTGTTATCCTTTGGAACAAGCACGTCGTTACGGACATTTTGAAAGACATTACCTATATCGGGCATCTGGCACAGCGTAAGACCACTCAATGCCTTTATGCAGGCGTTCAATACAGCCGTGTGGATGAAAATGATTGGGTGATTGCATACAACACCCACGAACCGATTATCGACCAGGACTTGTTTGACAAGGTACAGGAAATCAATCGTGCCACCTTGGAGAGAACGAAAGCCAACAGCGGCAAGTACGACCATCTTCCCAAGGCAAAGAACATCTACGGTGCAAAGCTCGTCTGTGCCGATTGCGGTGCGAGAATTAAGCTCCATCGTTCTTTCAGCACAAAGAAAGATAAGGTGTATTTTACCTTTAATTGTCCGACCTACGGAGAGCACGGCAAAACCGGATGCACAAGTAGAGTGAAGCGCAAGGCGGAACTGGACGAGGCGGTTGTCCATTCAATCCGAACTCAAATGGATATGTTTATGGACTCTGCTCATATCATCAAAAGTCTGCTTGCACAAAAACAGGCTATCAACAAGGGGGCTTCTCGTAAGAGACAAAAGACCTCCTTGAATGTCAAAATCAAAAATCTTCGCTCTGCAATATCCACGCTCTACGTTGATATGAAAGACGGGCTTTTGACCGACGAAGAATATCTGATGCAGAAAGAAAAGTACCAAGCCGAGATAGCCGAGCTTGAACATACTTTAGGCGAGCTGAACCGTGACGATAGCGACACGGAGGAACAGCTCATCGGTACAAAACGCTGGGCGGCTATCGTTGAGGAATATTCCGAAGCGACAGAGCTAACCGAAGGTATGCTGAACGCTTGTGTGGAGCTGATAAGGGTTCACGCAGACGGTTCACTTGAAATCACGTTTAACTATATGGAGGAGTTCAAAGAGCTGCTTCAAACGACAGAACGGCTTAGAAAGGAGGTGGCATAATGCCGAAAGCAGTAGCAATCTATTTGAGACTTTCCCAAGAGGATGTCGATGTTCGGCGTAATGCCGCCAAGGACGAGAGCAACAGTATCTCGGCACAGCGTAATCTGATAACGAGACACCTCGACCAAAACCCCGAACTTGCAGAGCTTCCTCGCTTGGAGTTCTGCGACGACGGCTTCTCCGGTACGAATTTTGAGAGACCCGAATTTCAGCGTATGATTGAGCTTGCCAAGCAAGGTGAAATCTGCTGTATCGTCGTAAAAGACCTCTCCCGTTTTGGTCGTGACTATCTGGAGGTTGGCGACTACCTGGAGCACATCTTTCCGTTCCTCGGTATCCGCTTCAAGTCCATCAACGACCATTACGACAGCAAGAACCACGACGGCAAGACTATCGGTATGGACGTGGCGTTCCGTAACCTCGTCTATGACTATTACAGCAAAGACCTCTCCTCTAAAGTCAAGACAGCGATGCGCTCCAAACAGGAAAAGGGCGAGTTTATCACTTGCTTTACTTACGGCTATAAACCCTCACCGGAGAATAAGCATAAGATGATTATTGACGAGCCTGCAGCAGAGATTGTCCGTGAGATTTTCGATGCGGTTATTGCAGGCAAGACCACGAGTGAGATTGCCGCAGACCTCAACACAAGAGGCGTTCCTACGCCACAGGCTCACAAGGGCGTGAAGCGTAGATTCGAGACCATCCCTCAATGGACTCACCCTCGTATCGTCTATATGATACGCAATATTAAGTACACGGGCGTAATGACCAACCATACACGAGAGAGCCGTCATATCCGAGATAAGAACCAAAGACGAGTTCCCGTAGAGGAATGGATTATCCACCCCGATGCACACGAAGCTATTATCCCTCGTGACAAATGGGAGCTTGCGAACGAAATGCTCCGCAACCCCAAGAAAGTAAAAAAGGCTGTCCTTGAACAGCCCGACAGAGTTTATTATTGTGCTCATTGTGGCAGAAAGCTCCGCAAGACCTACGGTTCAGACCAGTATTATTCCTGTGTTTCTTCCAAGTATCAACAAGACAGCGTGTGTTCCGACATTCGCCTCAAAAGAAGCGAAATGGAAGATATTCTCGTTGAAGCACTTCGGGCACAGATAAACTTTATTAAGCAGAACACACCTACCGAAAAGAAGGAAAAGCGTTCTGCAAGCGTGGAGTGCTACAAGGCAATCACGCAAATCGAAAAAGAGATTGCACAGCTTCCCAATAAGAAACTGGAACGCTATGAAGCCTATCGCTCCGGTGAAATCAGCCGTGAGGATTTCATCAAATCAAAGGATGCACTTTCTGTAAAAGCCGACGAACTCACGGCAAAGAAGGAACAGCTTGAAAAGGAATACCAAGCTCTGCTCAAAGCCAAACAGCAAGAGGCTGAAACGGAGTCAGAGGTTGCCCAGGCTGAACAGGTTCTTGCCGACTTCGATGCAGGTTTGCGTGAGCATCTGTACGAAGCAATCGAGCGAGTAATCGTAACCTCAAACGAGCAAATCGAGATTGAATGGGTATTTGCAGACATCTTCACTCAGAAGGAAGAATACTGCTGATTTTGAGCAAAATGAAGGTTTTGCCCCTATTATAACACGAGCACCCCACCAAGACCGCACCTGTCGAGAGAAGTCGAAAACGGTCAAAACCCTTGCGAAATCAAAGGTTTTGACCAAATGTAAATTTTTTTGCTTCTCTCTTGACACGTCGAGATGATTTAGGCAGGGTCGTCATCCCGAAGGAAATACGCCGCACCATGCGTATAAGGGAGGGCGACCCTCTTGAGATATATACAAACAGCGACGGCGAGGTAATATTCAAGAAATATTCGCCGATAAACGAGATGTCCCGAAGCGCAGGCTCGGCGGCAGACGTGATACACAAGCTCGGCGGCACGCCGGTCGTGATATTCGACAGGGATCATGTGGTTGCGGTGTCCGGAATGCAGCGCAGGGAGTACGCTGAAAGAAGGATATCGCCCGCGCTCGAGGAGCTGCTCGAAAGGCGAAAAAGCTGGCTTTATGACGGCGACGGAAAGCCGATACTGCCGGTGGAGGGAGTGCAAAAAAACGCGCTTGCGATAGCTCCGATAATTGCTTCCGGAGACATTGCCGGCGCTGTATGCTTTATGGCCGGAGACACTCCCTCAAAAGGTACCCAGCTTCAGCTTACGCTCGCTCAGACGGCGGCAATGTTCCTCGCAAGGCAGCTTGAGGAATAGCTGGATTATAAGCATTGCCATTGGCATTGCCTTTGGCGTGGAGAGCGCAAGAGCGTTAGAATATATAGCAAGCTAAAAGCAAGCAGAACATTAAGCCTCCTGCCTGACCGCTTTATTCGGTCTGACAGGAGGCTTTGCCCGTTTATATATATTTATTTTCAGGATCACTCGTTCGGGTCTATCGCCTTTCTGTACGCCCAGAGGTACTGAATACCCGAGCCGGCGGTAAGAGCAGCGCTTATCCATATGAGAACAGCGTCTGATATCGCGAGTACATCGCCCGAAATCTCCAGCCCTGCCATATCTATGCCGTGTGTGAAAAGTATCAGACATATGGCTATCATTGAAAACGCGGTCTTAAGCTTGCCGAACCATCCCGCAGCGACAACTATGCCGTCTCCAGACTTGACCACAAGCCTGAGCGCGGAGACCATGAACTCTCTGAAAAGTATTATCATCACCGGCACCGAGCCTACCCATCCGAGCTCAACAAAGACCAGCAGAGCAGCCATAACCAGCGCCTTGTCGGCCAGAGGGTCTAAAAATTTGCCGAAGTTGGTGATGAGGTGGCGGCTTCTCGCTATTTTTCCGTCTAACATGTCTGTCAGAGACGCGAGCGCGAAGATGAGGAGCGCTATAAGCAGGTTGTATTCCCAAAAATGCCAAAGCGCGAAAAGAACGAATGCCGGTATCATAAATACCCTTAAAAGGGTGAGTTTGTTGGGCAGATTCACGGTTTCTCCTCCCTGATTACGGCTGCTTCGCCGAATATTCTACCTCTCCCAAGAGGTCATAGTCCATTATGTCTGTGATTTTTACCATGAGGTATTCGCCGACAGTCGGCTTAACCGCCGCGGTGAAGAATATCTTCCCGTCTATCTCGGGAACCTCTCCTTCGCTCCTGCCGTACCAGCACTCTGCGTACCTGTCAAAGCCCTCCACGACAACCTCAAGCGTCCTGCCTATCTGCTTGGCGATGAGCTCATCGTTAATGAGCATCTGCTCCTGCATGACTATGTCCGCGCGGCGGGCTTTTTCATCCTCGTCGAGCTGATCGGAAAGCCGAGCCGCCGGGGTGCCCTCCTCGCAGGAGTAGGCGAAGCAGCCGAGCCGGTCAAACTTCATTTCCTTGACAAACTCGCAAAGCTTCTCAAACTGCTCCTCGGTCTCGCCCGGGAAACCCGCTATAAGCGTTGTCCTTATGATTATGCCGGGTATTTTTTTCCTCAGCTTGGCTATCAGAGCCCTTATCTCAGCCTCGGAGGAGAGGCGGTTCATTCTTTTGAGTACCTCGTCGCAGCAATGCTGGATAGGTATGTCGAGATACTTGACGCACTTTGGCTCGGAGGCGATTACTTCTATCAGCTCGTCGGTTATCCTCTCCGGGTAGGAGTACAGCGTCCTTATCCACTTGAGTCCGTCGATTTTGCAAAGCTCTCTTAAAAGCTCGGGCAGCATTCCCTTGCCGTATATATCCTCGCCGTAGCGAGTGGTATCCTGCGCCACAAGGATTATTTCCTTGAAGCCGACCTTGGCGAGCCATTTCGCCTCGTCAATGACGCTTTCCATTTTTCTCGAGCGGTACTTTCCCCTGATGTAGGGTATAGCGCAGTAGGTGCAGTGGTTTGAGCAGCCCTCGGCTATTTTTATGTAGGCGTAGGTCTCGGTGGATATTATCCTCCTCGAGTCTATCACCAGCGAGTACTTGTCCCCGTAGAAGTTCACCTTCTCGCCTGAATACACCCTTTTTATTATCTCGCCGAGGAGCTCGTTTGCTCCGAGCCCCAAAACCGCGTCCACCTCGGGAATTTCCTTTGATATCTCGTCGCGATATCTTTCGCTGAGGCAGCCTGTCACGATGATGCTTTTTATCCTGCCCTCGTTTTTCAGCGTGACAAACTCCAAAATCGTGTCTATCGCTTCCTGCTTGGCTGATTCTATAAATCCGCAGGTGTTTATGATAACTACCTCGGCAAGAGCGGCGTCAGGCTCTATCTCATAACCCTCCTCGCGGAGGTTGTAAAGCATGTGCTCGGCGTCCACCTGGTTCTTGGGGCAGCCCAGAGACACCATTCCAACGCGAATGGCCATACATAAGTCACTCCTTATTGCAATTTATTCCGTAGTCAGCCGCTTTATAGCGGAGTTGATCTCGTCATAGGAGTAGCCGAGCCGCAAAAGACCGGCTCTGAGCCTTCGCTCTCCCTTTTCGTCGCCGATACAGCCGGGGTACTTTTTTTCGATAACCTCGAGGATACGGCAGTCTGAGCCCTCCTCATACTCCGCAAGCGCCTCGTCTATCAGCTCCCGGGGTATTCCCCGCCTTTTGAGCTCCTCCTGCGCGCGGTACAAGCCGTATTTCTTGGCAAGGCAGAGCTGCTCGGCAAGGTGCTTGGCGTATCTTCTGTCGTCGATGCAGCCGAGCTCACAAAGCCGGTTTACGACCTCGTAGCATATGTCCTCCGGGTAGCTCGCCTCAAGCTTTTTATACAGCTCGACATAGGAGTAGTCCCGCGAGTCAAGAAGATAAAGAGCTCTCTCCTTGGCTTTTCTGAGGGTGTTTGCCGTTATCGCCTCGGAAACTCTTTCATAGGAAAGCTCCGTTCCCTCGAGCAGCCCGTATTCCGCCGCAACGCCGGAGTCAATAAACACCGGCTCGCCCTCGGAGAGGGTTATTCTGACGGTTTTGCCCTTGTACGGCTCGACACTCAAGACGGTAACCATCCGTTATCCCTCTGCCGGGGCAAACTCGTCAAAGTCCTCGTCGTCCGGCTCTACCGTCACCGACGGCTTGGGAGCGCCGGACTGTCCGGATGTCCCCGAGGATGCGGCTCCGGAAGAGGCTGCCGCAGACGCGGCTTCTCCGAGCGCGGCTGCCTTCTTGTTCTTTCTTGACGCCATGACGAGGCTGTCCTTCTGCTCCTTGACCTTAGCCTCTATTTCAGCCAGCAGCTCAGGATTGGAGGAAAGATAATCCTTTGTGTTGTCTCTTCCCTGACCTATCTTGTTGCCCTCATAGCTGAACCACGCGCCCGCCTTGTGGATGATATCCAGCTCGGCGGCGATATCAAGTATCTCGCCGACGCGGGATATTCCCTTGCCGTACATAATATCGAACTCGGCTTCCTTGAAGGGTGGAGCCACCTTGTTCTTGACCACCTTGCACCTTGTGCGGTTGCCTATCACCTCGGCGCCGTTCTTTATCGCCTCTCCGCGCCTTACCTCTATCCTGACAGAGGCGTAGAATTTAAGCGCTCTGCCGCCGGGAGTGGTCTCGGGGTTGCCGTATACCACGCCGATCTTCTCTCTTATCTGGTTTATGAATATTGCGACGCAGTTTGACTTGGATATGACGGCGGTGAGCTTTCTCATTGCCTGAGACATCAGCCTTGCGAGCTGTCCGACGTGGTTGTCTCCCATCTCTCCGTCGATTTCCGCCTTGGTGACCATTGCTGCGACCGAGTCGAGGACTATCACGTCTATCGCTCCTGAGCGCACCAGCGCCTCGGCTATTTCAAGAGCCTGCTCGCCGGAGTCGGGCTGGGAAACGAGCATCGAGTCTATATCCACGCCGAGCTGTGAGGCGTATACCGGGTCGAGGGCGTGCTCCACGTCTATAAACGCCACATCTCCGCCCATTTTCTGAGCCTCTGCGAGGATGTGGAGCGCGACGGTTGTTTTTCCGGAGCTCTCGGGACCGTATATCTCTACGATTCTTCCCCTCGGCACTCCGCCTATTCCCAAGGCCATGTCGAGGTTGAGCGAGCCGGTTGGTATGGCTTCGACATTCATTGTAGAGTTCTGACCCAGACGCATTACAGCGCCCGCACCGTACGCCTTTTCTATCTGGGCAATAGCGGTTTCAAGCGCCTTCCTCTTTTCTTCCTTTGACTGCGAGTTGTCGGGAACGCTCTTCTTGTCGACATTTTTCTTGATTGCCATATTGACAGACCTCCTGATTCAAGCTTGTATACTAAGCGTGCGAATATGCATATGCATATTCATATGAGATATTTTCATACTGCAATTATACCTCGCGGTGACGCGGATGTACAGCCTTTAGTGTACAAATATTTGTACGGCTTGCGGCGAATACGGCTATTTTCCGGCTATTTTCGCTCTTCCCACAGCCACTCTGTCCTTGCCGGCTGCGTCTTTGAGCACCTTTATTTCGTCAAAGCCCGCGCCGGCGAGAATTTTTTTTAGATCATCCGCCTGCGACGCTCCGATTTCGTAAATTATATATCCTCCCGGCTTGAGAGAGTCATGCCACAGTACTGATATTGCCCTGTAGTAGTCTAACCCGTCCTGACCGCCGTAAAGCGCGGACCGGGGCTCGAAGCTTACCTCCCTCTGCATACACGCCATGTCGTCGCCTGACAGGTAGGGCGGGTTGCAGGTTATGATATCAAGACCGCGAAACTCTGCCGCAGAGCTCTCGGCCAAAGCGTCTATCATGTGCGGGATAACCCGGCTGCGATGCTTCAAGATGTTTTTTTCAAGGTAGGAATAAGCCTCGGGGTAAAGCTCTGCCGCGTGTACCTCGGCAAAGGGGATAAGCCTCGAGAGGGTTATCGGTATGCAGCCGGTGCCGCTGCACAGATCGAGTATTTTGGGACTGTCCAAGCCCGAGCAGAGCCTTACCGCCTCGTCGATAAGCGTTTCGGTGTCCTGTCTGGGAATCAAAACGCCTTTTCCGACAAGAAAATCCTCGCCGTAAAACTCCCACTCGCCGATTATATACTGAAGAGGCTCTCCCCCGAGCCTGCGCGAAAGCATTTGGCTGAGCTTAGCTTTCTCCTCATCAGACAAATCCCTGTCCAGTCTGCCGGCAAGCAGGTCAAGGTAAAAGCTTCGGGAAAATACAGTCTCGAAAATGACCCGTGCTTCAAAAAGATAATCCTCGACGCCGGCGCTTTTGAGCGTCGCCGCCGCGGCGTCAAGCTCGGATTTTACCATCTGTCCTGTTCCTTGTCCTCCGGGATGCAGGGAATGAACGCGGCGAGCGCGACCTCTATCTGACTGTCGTCCGGCTCGCGGGTAGTAAGCCTTTGTATCCAGAGACCGGGAGCAGAGATTATCTTTGTGATAATGTTGTCATACTTGCCGTTGAGCTTGATTACCTCATAGGCTATCGAGACTATTATCGGCAGCACGCAGAGCTTGAGAAGCGCTCTGAGCCAGACCTGCTCCCAAGGGAGCATGAAGAGAGTATTCACTATTATAGAGATGAAAAGCACGAGGAAAATGAAGGAGGTGCCGCAGCGGGGGTGGAAGCGGGTGTGCTTTTTTACGTTCTCGACGGTGAGCTCGTCTCCCGCCTCATAGCAGGCTATGGTCTTATGCTCCGCTCCGTGGTATTCATAGGTTCTTCTTATGTCCTTCAGGAGGCTGGTGAGCCAGATGTAGAGTATGAATATGCCTATCTTGATGACTCCCTCGATGACATTTTTAAGTATATAGATGTCGTCAAGCCCGGGGAAGAGCATCGCAAGACCTCTTGTCGCCAGAGCGGGCAGGTATATGAACAGAGCCAGCGCCAAAGCTACGCCCAGCACTCCGGATATGAACATGACCGCGCTCATAAGCTTGTCGCCGAGCTTTTCCTCGAGCCATTTCTCAAGCTTCGAGGGGTTCTCGTTTTCCTCCTGGAGCGACTTGTCTGCCGACTTGGAGAGGCACTTGTAGCCGTCTATCAGGGTGGTGACGAAATTTACGGGACCTCTGACAAACGGCGTCTTCTGGTACCATTTCGCCTTCGGGAGCTTCCACTGCTCAAGGTCTATGCTTCCGTCGGGCAGCCTTACAGCCATCGCCTCGGTGTCAATGCCCCTCATCATTATTCCCTCGATAAGAGCCTGACCGCCTATTTTTGACTTGAATTTGCAGCCGCCCTTGCAGCTATTTTTATCTGACATTTGCATCAATCCTTCTTTCTAACGCTAAAGCGCTCAGCTTTCCGTCATTCCGGGGAGGGTGATCATTACCGTCGTGCCCTTGCCCAGAACGCTGTTTATAATAAGGCTTCCACCGTGCATTTCTACTATCTCGTTGGCGACAGCGAGTCCGATTCCGGAGCCGCGCCGCGTGTGATTAGCCTTATAGAACTTAGTTTTTACCTTTGGAAGATCGTCTGGGGATATGCCCACTCCGGTGTCCGAGACCAAAACCACGATGTCTCCCTTTTGCTCATACGCCTCCACCGATACCGTTCCGCCCGGGTTGGAGTACTTTACGGCGTTGTCTATAATGTTTATAAACACCTGTCTGAGCCTTGCCCTGTCGCCGTATACGAAGGGGAGCATCTGAGGCTCGTAGTACTTGAGCTCAAGCTCCAATGATTTTGCCCTCTCGGTATAGATAAGCACCGCCTCTCCCAGCTCGGCAAGTATGTCGCAGGTTTCCTTTCTGAGGGTAAACCGTCCGTCCTGAATCCTCGAGAAGTCAAGAAGCTCCTCTACCATTTCGGAAAGCCTCTGAGTCTCGCCGGTTATGACTCTCATCGCCTTCTGGACGGTTTCCGGGTCGTCCGGCATCTCAAGAGCGGTCTCGCTCCAGCCCTTTATCGCCGTGAGCGGGGTTCTGAGCTCGTGCGATACCGAGGAAATGAACTCGTTTTTCACCTTGTCCGAGTTTTCAAGCTCGGTAGCCATGTAGTTTATCGCGTCGGCAAGCTCGCCTATCTCGTCCTCCTTGGTTTTTTCTATCCTCTCCCTGAAATCACCGGAGGCATAGTTGTGTGCTATCGAGCACATCTGACGCACCGGTATCACGATAGAGCGGACAAAGTACATTCCGGAGAAGAGCATCAAAAGCACTATGCCTAAAAGCACCGCAGACAGCATGATGCCAAGCCTGAGCAGCTGTCCTCTGACTCCGTCGAGCGAGGTCATAATCCTCATAGCGCTGTATTCCTCGACAGGCCCCGGGAGCATCACCGTGTATACCATGACGTGCTCTCCGCTTTTAAGCGTTGTCTCGCTGAGGCTTGTACCCGTCTCGGAGCTTTTTGCCGCCTCGTAGTCGCCGAGGTCCATCCATTCTGAGGGCTGAAAGCCGGAGCTGGTGAGAGTAGTGCTCCCGGACGAGCCGATAGTCATCAGCTCGAATTTCTCCTTTTCGGGAAAGCTTTCGACAAGGCTCCTGACCTCTGCGCTGTAGCCGGCTGAGGACTGATAGTTTTTCAGCTCGGCGGATATGCCTTCGAGAGTGGATACAAGGCTCTGACGGATTGCCGAGCTGTAGTAGTTGTCCGCGAGGATAAGAGCTAATATCTCCACCACAATCAGCACCGCTACTACTATGCCCATCGAGTTTATAAGCCACCGCCTGGTTATGCTCTGCTTTTTGAATAGATCAAGCATCTATAACTCTCCCGGTCAGTCTCCGGAGTTCCATTTGTAGCCGTAGCCCCAGATAGTGATTATATACTTGGGGTTGGACGGCTCGTCCTCTATCTTCATTCTGATCCTTCTTATGTTTACATCGACTATCTTTTCCTCGCCGTAGTAGCTTTCGCCCCAGATATGCCTGAGGATACTCACCCTGTCGAGCGCGGTGTTCTGGTTCTTAAGAAAATACTCCATTATCTGGTATTCCACCTGCGTCAGGTCTATAGGAACGCCGTTTTTTGTCACCACTCTGCTCTTGAAGTTGATGGTGAACGGTCCCGAGCTGGCGACATTCTGTTTGTCGGCTTTTGAGTCCACAAGGCTCACCCTGCGGCAGATGGCGTCCACCCTTGCTATAAGCTCGGATATCGAAAACGGCTTGGTGATATAGTCGTCCGCGCCAATCATCAGGGAGGATACCTTGTCCATTTCCTGAGACTTGGCGCTCAGCATTATTATGCCTATATTATCGCTTCTTTCCCTAAGCTGGCGGCAGACCGCGAACCCGTCGATACCCGGCATCATTATGTCCAGAAGAACGGCGTCAAAGGCTCCGTCGGCGTCGTCAAACGCCTTTATTGCGTCCTCGCCGCAGCTTACGTCGACAACATCATAGCCGCTTCTTTTGAGGTTGAGAACAACGAACTCCCTTATGGAGTCCTCGTCCTCGCAAACAAGTATACGCTTCATCCTTTTTCCCCCTTACGGTGAAATATAGTAAAGATTGCTGGTTATCTCATCCTGAGTCAGGAGCAAGGGCTCGCTTTCGTCTGCGATGCTCTTGATCATGTATATGACGAAGTCGTTTTCCATTACCGCTTCGTAGCCATTATTTTCGTAGAGCCTTTTGTTTTGCGGATCTATCGCGGCGATGCTCAAAAGCATTTCCATGCTGTCAAGCCCGGAAGCGGTGTAATCATACTTGAGGAAGGTGACCTCGTTAGTGTCCGGGTTGGTCTTTACCGTGACAAAGTTCTGCCATCTGCTCGGCAGCTTGAATACGAAGCCGCCCGAAAGGCTGAAGTAGCTTTCCGCCTCTACGACGAAATCACGTGCCTCGCCGTCATAGCTCAGCCACCTTGTGACATACTCCAAGTTTTGCATGGTCAGGGCGGAATAGCCTAAAAACGGACTTATAACAGGTATTTCAATCACCCCGTCGCCGTCGTAGTCTGCCGACAGGTAGTCTGACGGTCTGCCTGTTGAGAACATCAGGTTCTGGTTATCGGAGGTGGGGCAGACTATACCCTCGTCGTCAAGCCATACAACCTCGGTGAAGGCTATCGAATTTTCGTTGACTGCGTCAATAAACAGGGCGTTCACATCTCCCCAGAGCCTGCCGAAGCGGCAGCCGGCTATTTGGGAGGCGGATACGCTGAGCGTTCTTTCCTTTGTCGCATAGTCAAGACCGTCAAGAGTCTTTATCACGTTGACTGACGCCGATGTCCCGGTTTTTTTGACTATCACCGTTTCATCGGCTCCGCAGCCGTCAAGGTCGAGTCTGAGCAGCTCGGAGTAGGTGCCCTTGTATATCGCGGAGAGGGTGCCGCCGGTGTAGCGATAGATGCAGACCTTCTTGTCCTCATACGCCTGCGCGCCGAAGCCTATAATGATGTCCACCGCCTCGTCGTAGTCGGCAAGAAAAACGGAGTCGATATAGTTCCCGCTTCCGGCAAGCTCATACATGGCGTACCATCTGCCGCTCTCATCCATATCAAGCACGGACACGCGCACGACCTGATCCGATGTCTGTGAGGAAATGGTGTAAAACGCCAAAGCCTCGTCTTCTCCGTCGGCATCAAGATCTGTTATAATGAACGCGGAGCGGTAATCTCCGGAGCGAGGGTAAGCCGGCGTGACAGACTGTCCCACGCTGTCGATAAGCGCCTGATGTATTGCCGCCTGCTCGTCCGCGATGCTCGGCGCAGATAGCAGATTGCCGACAGAAAAGCTCAGCGCATCGCAGCCCGACATCGTCAGCGCTGTGCAGATGCAGGTGAGCATAGCTATTATCAGTTTTTTCAAGGCTTCCTCCATATTGAGATCGGCGTGGCTGATAATACCACGCACACGGTTCTGTTTAGAACAAAAAGAGCTGAACAGCCTCGCGGGCTGCGTAGGCTGAGTCTGAAAATAAAAAAGTATAACAGACTCCCATAGAGGCATGGAAAATCTGCCTCTATGGGCTCTATTATACTACGCATTCAATATTCTTGCAAGTAAATTTAGCGTATTTGGGGTGAAATCAGGATCTGTCAGCCAGATCCACATACTCGCGCTGGCTTCTTATAGCCTTGTATGCGGGACGGATGATCCTTGAGCAGGTCATCTTCTCCTCAAATCTGTGCGCGCACCAGCCTGCCATTCTGGAAACAGCGAAGAGCGCGGTGGCAAGCTCCTCCGGGATGCTGAGCATTCTGTAGCAAAGACCGGAGTACATGTCTACATTGGCGCAAAGCGCCTTTTCGTTTCCTGTGACCTCCTTGAAGACTATGGGTGAAAGCCTTTCTATGCTGTTAAGGAGCTCAAACTGCGCCTCGTACTCGGTACCCTTTGCCATTTCAAACGCGGTCTTCTTGAGTATGACCGCTCTCGGATCGGAGAGGGTGTATACCGCGTGACCCATGCCGTAGATCAGGCCGGCGCGGTCCGAGGCTTCCTTGGCGAGTATTTTTTTAAGCATGTCGCATATCTCTCCGTCGTCCGACCAGTTGCGCACGTTCGCCTTGATGTAATCGAGCTGCTCGAGCACCTTGAGGTTCGCGCCGCCGTGTCTGGGACCCTTTAGCGAGCCTACCGCGGCGGAATATGCGGAATATGGGTCCGTTCCGGAGGATGTGAGAACTCGGCAGGTGAAGGTGGAGTTGTTTCCGCCTCCGTGCTCGGCGTGGAGCATGAGTATGAGGTCGAGAAGCTTCGCCTCTTCATAGGTATACGCTCTGTCAGGTCTGAGAAGCGAGAGTATGGTCTCGGCTGTCGATTCCTCGGGACGGAGCTGATGCATATACATGCTCATGTTGTCATAGAATCTGCGCTTTACCTGATAGGCGTCAGCCATGATTACAGGTAATTTTGCGAGAATGGATACGGCGGTGTACAGCTCCTGCTCGGGGGTTCTCGCCTCCGGGTTTTCCGCGTAGGAGTAGAGCGCGAGGATAGATCTTGCCAGCTTGTTCATTATGTTTTTCGAGGGCGCCTTGAGTATCATGTCCTCAAAGAAGCCTGCGGGGAGCTCGCGGTTCTGGGCTAAAATGCGGTTGAAGCCGGCAAGCTCGTGCAGAGAGGGAAGCTTGCCCATGAGAAGAAGGTACGCCACCTCTTCATAGCCGAACCTATCCGAGCTTTCCACACCGTTTACGAGGTCGTAGATGCTGTAGCCCCTGAAGTAGAGCTCTCCGTCGATATTCTGCTTTTCTCCCTCGTTCATGATGTAGCCGTGTACGTTGCATATATTTGTAAGTCCGGCAAGGACTCCCGTTCCGTCGGCGTTCCTGAGTCCGCGCTTTACATCATATCTTTGATAAAATTTCGGGTCGATGGTGTTGCTCTGCAAAAATTCCTCTCTGATTTCGTTTCGAATATTGTCGTCGATGTTAAGTTTCACGGCGCAGTCCTCGCTTTTTTGGTGGTATTTCCTTTCATTTTAACACCTTGCCGCAGATATGTCAACCAATAGCGATAATAAAATGAATCACATTTACCTTTACTATTCAAATATTTCAGAATACAGCCCCCAAGTGCCGCAAATAACGGCGGAATATTGCAGGAGAACCGAGGCTGCAAATTCATTTTTGCTTTTAGCTCTGATTCTCCCCATTCGTAATTATGTAGTAGGTATAGAAATTGTAGATGTTAAGCTCCGGGCAGTCGTAACGCTTCGCCCTGTTGTTCCATATTATAAACGGGTCGTAATATCCCCATGTGTTCATCGCAGGGGTGATCTCGGAGACGTCTTTTATAAGCTGCTGCTCTCTTGAGAGGGGTATGCCGGCGTATTCAAGGGTCTTGATGCCAAGGAAGTTCGGGCTGACTATCCCGAGATCGTTTTTGGTTTCGCCGGTGTCATAATTAGACCAGATCAGGAACGGAGTCTGGTACCTTGTAAGATAGCTGTTTACAAAGGTATCCCTGTTGGGAGCTATTTTGTCGAACAGCTCCTCCTCAAGACTCGGCTGGTGATCTCCGAAAAAGACTATGAGCGTCTTTTCGTCCACTCCCTCAAAGTACTCTATCAGCTCGCCCAAGGCCTCGTCGGAGAGCTTCATCAGGCTCAAAAACTGCTCTGCCCGCGGATAATTTCCCTCCGGATCGGTTATCCTGACGTCGTTGACAAAGTCGCCGCCGTCATACTCGTAGCCTGAGTGGTTTTGTATCGTGACGCCGAAGATGAATATTCTGTCAGAAGATCTGTTCTCGAACTCTTCTATTACCCTGTCGTAGAAATAGCTGTCGCTTATAAAGTTTCTCACATACTCTACATCGCTGCCGAAGCCTTTCTCGAAGAGGCTTTCCGAGGTGAATCTTCCCTCGTCGGCGCTCATGTCCTCGCCGCTGACAAAGTCGTCAAATCCCATGAGGCTGTAGACCGAGTTGCGCTTCCAGCATATCTCGAAAAAGGGGTGCATGGCTACCGTCTCATAGCCGAACTCCTTGAGGTATGACGCCATCGAGGGAAGCTCCCGGGTGACATGCTGCATATAGGCGTAGCTGCCTGAGGGCATATTCATCATCGAGAGCCATGTAAGGTACTCGAACTCGGTGTTGCAGGTGCCTCCTCCGAGGGAGGATACCAAGAGCCTTCCGTGAGGAAACTCCCGGGCGAGGCGGTCATAATTTTCGAGGTAGTCCTTGTCCGTCTTTATTTTTCCGACAAAATCAAGGTCGGAAAAGCTTTCGTTCATTATGACTATTATGTTTGGCAGCTCGCTTTCCGGTACGGACAGCTTATCGTCCTCGTACCTTTCAAGGTAGCTCTCAAGGACTTCCTCGGAGTAGCCGGCAGGCGGGTTGAACTCAGATTTTCTCAGGTTTATGTAAAAGCTTAGAACCACTCCGTTAAGCTGGTTCGCACCCTGCGGATCAAAGGCGGAGGTTACATAGCCGTCGTAATCTATATCGAGTATGTACACCGCTCCTCCAAACGCTATAGCCAGCGAGCAGAGCACAGGGACTATCCTTTTCCACGCGGCTTTCAGGCTAAGCTTTGGCAGCCTCAGCTTAAGCTTGAGCGCCGCGGCGCAAAGAAGGGCGAACCCCGAGGTGCCTACAAGCAGCGGCAGGTCAAAATGCCACTGGTCGGGAGAGGTGACGCTCATGGCGGTGTTGATAACGAGCAGGTCGGTGGGCACAAGCGGCGTGCTTCTTACAAGCAGGATTATCTGGTTTGCGGCGTGAAGAACAAAGCTGACCGTGAACTCGGCTATCAGGGCAAGCTTCGCGGACTGGGTCACGCCGAAGATAAAGGACTGAAAAACGGCGTAAAACACAAGATTGTCAAAATATATTTTCGCCGGATAGAGCGGTGCGCCGACAAGAGCCCGCACCACCTCGAAGCATAAAACCGGAGCCGCCGCAAAAAATAACCACGAGAGCGCCTTTTCGGTCTTTTCGCCGAGACTGACGTCGGTGAGCATCACAAGGGCGGCGAGCGCCGTCGCTGACAGGTATTTAATGACGCCATTGATATCTATCGCCCCGTCGCTGAGGAACGCGCCGAGATTGGCTGCTCCCAAAGCAAGCAGGGCAGCCAGACATAATATTGGTGCGGCAAGCCTTTTGCCGAATTTGAGCGTAATCAAAATTTCACCCGCCTTGTGAGTATTTAGGGCTTCGCGCGAAGCAAAAGTATGCAAAAGTTGACATAAAAGCGCCTACGGAGTATTATACTATTATATATTGCTCATCATAATTTTGCAAGGAGTAGCACCAAGATGAAAAACGACATAAAGCGGATACTCTGGGACTACGCGCTAATATCTATCGGCTCGATTATTTTCGCGATAGCGATAGGGCTTTTTCTAGACCCTAACGGCATAGTTCCCGGAGGCTTTACCGGAATAGCGATGATAATCGGTCACTTTTTTCCGGGGCTTAAGACAGGCACTGTCGTGCTCATACTCAATGTCCCGATAATCGCGCTCGGCATCTGGAAGTTCGGCTTCAAATTTCTGTTTTCGACCATATATTCGATAGTTTTGTCCTCGCTTCTTATGAATTTTCTGGAGGCAAGGTTCGACCCATTGACTACAGACCCGCTTTTGTCCTGCGTTGCGGGAGGCTGCCTTATGGCGGTGGGACTGGAGCTCGTGCTCCTGCACGGAGCGACGACCGGCGGCACGGACATAATAGTAAAGCTGCTCAGGCTGAAATTCAGGGGTCTGTCCACCGGAACCATGTTTTTTGCCGTTGACGGGATCGTGGTGCTCTGCGCGGCGGTAGTTTCCGGAAATATTGACGACGGACTCTATGCGGCGCTCTGCATAATAGTCTCCGCCACGGTAATAGACAGGATCATGAACGGAAGCAACGAGGCAAAGATGATTATTCTTGTCAGCGACAAGCATGAGGAGATAACCGGACGGCTGATGACCGAGCTGGACGCCGGAGTCACGCTGTTAAACGGAACAGGAGCGTATTCCGGACAGGATAAGCGTGTCGTGCTCTGCGTCATAAAGAAATCGCTGGTCTCAAAGGCACTCAGGCTTATAAAAAATGTTGACAGCAGTTCGTTTGCCATAATCACCACCGCAAACGAGGTATTCGGCGAGGGCTACAAGCTCCACGGCGAAAGCGGCTTTTAAGCGGCGGGCAGGACTTTTCCGCAAGGGACTCGCCTCGGGATGCGCCCGGCGAAAAGTCCTGTTTTTCATGCTTTTGCCAAGCCGGAGCCGCGCTGCCCGCGCATGAGCCTGCGCTGCCGCAGGCATACTATATAATAAGGTGCGGTGCGGACGTCGGCTTGGTTAAAAATTACAATAATTTCAGCGCCGTGAAAATGCTTAAAATTTCACTATTTTTTGTCCTGAAAAGGGAATAACAGCTTTATACGCCGCGTTTTTGGGCATAAAAAGCCCGCCGGACAGGCTAAAATCCTCGAAAGCCCGCCCGGCGGACGTATGCGTGATTACCGACAGCCGTCAGCCCTGTACGGAAAAGCTGTACACGGTGACATGGTGGTATTTTTCCCCTGCTCTGAGCACCGGCTGCTCAAAGTTCCGGTGCTTCATGGCGTTGGGATAGAACTGTGTCTCAAGGCAAAGACCCGTCCTCTTCTCGATCGGCTTTCCTCCCTTGCCGTAGGGCGCGGTTCCGTCAAGGAAGTTTCCGCTGTAGAACTGTATTCCGGGGAGGTCTGAGTAGACGTCCATTACTATTCCGCTCTTTGCCGCCTTAAGGGTCGCGACCTGTCGCATGCCCTTGCCGTCAGGACAGAAGTTGTGGTCATATCCGCCAGCGAATATGAGCTGCTCGTACTTTTCTCCTATCCTCTCACCGATGGTGTGGAAGTCGGTAAAGTCAAGCGGAGTTCCCTCGACCTTGGCGACATATCCCGTGGGCAGGCATTCCGAGTTTCCGACGGTGAAATGGGTGGCGTTTATCTTGAGGGAATGCTCAAGTATGCTTCCCGAAGCCTGACCGTCAAGGTTAAAGTAGCAGTGGTTGGTGAGGTTGCACAGGGTGTCGGCGTCGCTTTCCGCCTTGTAGTCGATAATAAGGGCGTTGTCCTCCGTAAACGAGTATCTGACGGTGACGTCGAGGTTCCCCGGGAAGCCCTCCTCGCCGTCCTCGGAGCGATAGCTCAAAACAAGCGTCTCGCCGTCTGTTTCGCCATGCCAAAGCCGCTTGTCAAAGCCCTTCGGGCCGCTGTGGAGGTTGTTTCTTCCGTCGTTCTTGGCAAGCGTGTATACCTTTCTGCCGAGCTTGAATTTTGCGTCCTCCACTCTGTTGCCGTGGCGGCCGATAAGAGCGCCGATGTACTTGTCCTGGCTCACATAGCTGCCGAGGTCGTCATACCCCAGCGCCACGTCCACAAGCGCTCCCTCGCTGTCCGGGACGACTATAGAGCGAATGGCTCCGCCGAACTCGATTACCTCAAGATACGCGCCTTTTGAGTTGGTCAGCTTGTAGGAGTAGACCGGTTTGCCGCAGGAAAGGCTGCCGAACTGCTGTTTGGTGATGTTTGTCATGAATAAAATCTCCCTCGAAAACAAATTATTATATAGCTGCAATATTTGAGCAATGATAATTGTATTACAAGTGTAACACCACTGCGATAAAATTTCAACAAAAATTAAGGACATTTATTTATTAAAAACTGATTTTTGTATTTACAAAAGAAAATATTGGTGTTATAATGAGACTAACAAAATGAAAAGGAGTGTCAAAAATGACTAAAAGAATTTTGGCAATTGTTTTGGCAGTTGTTCTTGTAGTCACGTCGCTTGCAATTCCGACGTTTGCGGCGGACAACGGCGGCTTGCCTGCAATTAACAGCATTGCGCTTAACAAGAACGAAAATAATATTTCTGCGTCTTGGGATAAAGTCGATGGCGCAGACTATTACACCGTTCAGGTACTGAAGGACGGAAGTGCGTTCGGAAGTGTTGCCAGGGTTACATCCGCGTCCTACACAATTACACCGAACGGAGCAGGAACTTACTCTGTTCAGATAGCTGCTTATAAGGATAGCATAATGGTAGCAAGTGCAACCGGCGGAAGTGCTGTCTGGAGCGTAACAACGAGCGGCTCGGGCAGCATAAACATGAGCGTTTCCGTTGGATCCAATATCGTGGTAAAATGGAAGGATAACGGCTATTACACCGGCTATGTTGTCGAAGTCTTAAAGAAGGATAATTCCAAGTCTGTCGCATATGTTCCAAAGCAGGGATCCGGACAAGAACTTAGCTACATTTATACCGGTTCTTCGAGCGACGTAACAAAGATCAATATTTATCACGGTTCGTCAACTACTGATTATGTCAATCAGGTTCTCGGCACATGGACCAATACCGGTTCTTCTACCGGCGGACAGACCGGCACTGTTACCGGCAACGGCATAAGTGCTACAATCTACGGCAGCTATGTGGTTGTCAGCTGGAACGCTGTTCCCAACGCGAGTTACTATCAGGTAATCTACAGGAACAGCACATCATCCAACTATGTTTCCTCACAGAAAATAACCGGCACCTCATATCAGTTCGGATACACCCCCGGTCTCTATTATGAGATCCGTGTGGCTGCATTTGTCAACGGATCGTGGAAGGAGTTCGGCTCCGCTATTATTAACGGCTCGTCCTCCGGAACGATCGGCAACACCGTAGTAGCAACCAGAAACAGCATGTGGGATACCAACGTCACCGTAAGATGGAACGGCAACGTAGGTTCGTACTTCGTTCAGTGCTATTCCAACAACTCTTTGATCGGCACGGTGCCCACGAGCTATCCCTATGCTACTGTAACTAATCTCAATCCTTATACAACCTACACCTTTGTAGTTGTTAATGCGCAGACTAATCAGCAGATAGGCTCAGCTACGCTTGCCGCGGGCGCTGTCTCCAGCACCGGCACAGGTACAGGCATAGGCACCGGCACCGGCGGTATCAGCGTTACCAGAAGCGGCAACACCTCTGTGGTAACATGGCCCGCTGTTTCCGGAGCGTCAGGCTACTTTGTCAACCACAGGCGTATCACCAGCGTAAACTCTACTCAGTCGTTCGTAACGACTACTCAGTTTGTCACTAACGATTACAACGCAAACGAAAGCTGGACTGTAAGCATCCAGGCGATTGTCGGCTCCAGCCTTGTCACAGTAGGCACTGCCACCGTGACTCCGAGCGGAGTCGTTCAGGGCGGAACTACAACCGGCGGAAACGTAACTCAGGGCAACAACTGCACAGCTACCAGCTATGCTAACTACGCTGTCCTCAACTGGAACGCAACCGGCGCAGCTCCCTACACCGTAATCTACTACCTCAATAACGACTCCTCTCAGGGACAGGTTCGAAGCGGCATCTACACCACGTCTGTTCAGCTTCCGATAGCTAATTCTTACAGCTACACCGCTTATGTCTTCGCTACCGGCAGCAACTCTCCTATCGCGACTGTTTCCGTCAGAGCTCAGTCCGCCGGAACAGGAACAGGCAGCACCGACTACGACAAGACTCAGATAGTCAACCTTACCTTGACTCCTAAGAACGGCTGGACAACCACCCTTTCGTGGGAGAAGAAGAGCAGCGCTCTTTCTTACCTCATAACCTATGGTCCTCTTGAGGGCTCGGCGGGCGAGCAGGGTCTGTCCTACACCAACAGCTTTGATCTCCCCTACGGTTCTTCAAAGGCATATCAGGCATATGTTTACGCTCTTACCTCTGACGGCAGAACCTCTTTGGTAGGATACGTCATCAACGTTCCCGGCACAACAGCTGAAGGCGGCAGCACTTCCGGTGATTCCGCCAAGGATTATCCCACCAGCTTCAAGGCGACATCAGGCAACGAGAAGGTAACACTTTCTTGGGACGCTGTTGAGGATGCAGGCAAGTACACCATTTACTACAGAAGAGCTACCTCTAACACATGGCTCAGGGCTGGTACGACCTCCAGAGTTGCAGTTAACATCACCGGTCTTGAAAACGGTATACGCTACGAGTTCAAGGTATCTGTAAACGGAAAGGATTCCGGAGTTGTTAAGATAGCTCCTTCCGCATCCAGCTCCACTACCGTTACAGCTCCTGATCCGGAGGGCGATGATGTAGTTATCAGCGATGAGATCAGGCTCACCTCCGTAACCAGCACATCCAGGGGAACGATCACCGCTTCCTGGACTGCTGTATCCGGCGCTACCTCCTATGAGGTATATGTAGCTGAGGGCTCAAGCTCCACCTACAAGAAGAAGGGCGAGTACACCGGTACAACTGCCGTAATCAGCGGTCTGACTTCCGGACAGAAGTACAAGGTAAGAATCCTTGTTAACCCTTACGAGGGCTCTAAGGCTTCCGCTCTTTCTAACTGCGAGTATATGCAGGTAACAGTAAAATAAGGACACTCCTTAAAAATTGACGGATTCCCCCCTTCCGCTATGTCGGAAGGGGGGATTCTCGCTTTAGGCACGCTTAAAAATATACCCGAAAAGATGTGCTAAGCACTTGACTGTTTCAAATTACCGTGATAAAATATACGCCGTGATTATTCGGCATAATATTAAATAATGTACATAGGCTGTGCACCGGCAGGTTGTTGCTGCAATATTTTGCAAATTTGCGGCTTGGTCTGCATATTCTTATAAGGTTTGTCAGTATGCTTTGGTTTGCCGGAGCGCAGTCTCAAATTACAACCGGGTTTTTACCTCTTGAATTTCGAAGCGGCGGATTAGTTGTATAAAAACAGCTCTGAAGCACTTTTTTGATCGCTTTTTCCATATTTATGCAATTTTCGACACGCCGGTTGATAAATTCAACCGGTGTTTTTGTGTATCTATCCGAAAATGCGCAAGGCACTTGATTAATGAATCCAATTATGTTAAAATATGGAAAAAGGCTGATAGATTATTGAGTCAAACGCCTTAGATTATGTTAATATAATAGGATAAGGAGAATGTACATGACAAAAAAGCTGAAGATACTCATAGGTGACGATAGCGAGGAGTACGGTCAGAGATGCGCGCAGGAATTGCGCAGTATGGGATTTTTCTGCATCATAAGACCTAAAGACGGAGAGGTTATACTTGAGGCGATCAAGGATGAGGTGCCCGACGTAGTAGTCACTGACCTTTGGATGCCCAGATATGACGCCATTGAGCTTATACGCAGGACAAATAAGTCGGCGTCAAGCAAGCCAGTATTTATAGTGGCTGCTTCCTTCGACAATGAGTTTTCACTCCGTCAGGTGCTTCGCGAGGGCGCGGCGTACTGTATGGTAAAGCCGTTTGATTTTCGGATGCTGGGCGACAGAATAAATCAGATCATGGGATATGATTTATTTGAGGAGCCTGCGCTTCCGTCGTCGGTTCACAATACTGCTCCCGACCTCGAGGTCATAGTTACTGAAATGATCCATCAGCTTGGCGTTCCCGCGCATATCAAGGGCTACCATTATCTCAGAATGGCTATCATGTATTCGGTTCAGGATCCTGAGATGCTTGAGAGTGTTACAAAGCTGATGTATCCGACTGTCGCCAAGCAGTTTTCCACCACTCCATCAAGAGTTGAGCGTGCGATTCGCCACGCGATAGAGATTGCGTGGGACAGAGGAGACATTGACATACTTAATTCCTTCTTCGGATATACTGTAAACACGGGCAAGGGCAAGCCTACAAATTCCGAGTTTATAGCTCTGATTGTCGATAAGATAAAGCTCAGATACAAAAAGACGGTTGCTGTTTGAGCTCATAGTGAAGGAGAATATTTACGCTTATGCCATAGCGCTCTCGGAATATTTTCGGGGGCGCATTTGTAATGTGAAATCAAGAAAGGTCTTAGCGTTATTAGCTGAAAAAATCGGCATGCAGCGGATAAAATTAAATATTTGGGCAATATACACTAATGACGACTGCATATATGGTGAAAAATGTACATCGGGCGGAAGATTTTTTTGTTATTAGGGTAGCTTTTTATATTTTGATTGTGCTATAATAACGTCAGAGAGTCGCTCTTGGCTCTGTTCATGGGGCAGAACATGCGGATTCAGGAACGATTGTTAATAGATAAATGTTTTATCTATAAAGGTCAGATTGAATTTTAGTCTTTAATTTTTCATTTATGGAGGTTAACATGACTGGTGAAAGAAAGAGTGTAGAAAGTGTCGAGAGACTCGAAGAAGTGATTGCGAGCGTAAGGGAGGCTCAGCGCAAGTACGCGACCTATACGCAGGAGCAGGTAGACAAGATTTTCCTTGCCGCCGCAACAGCAGCAAACAAGCAGAGAATACCTCTTGCGAAGCTCGCGGTAGAGGAAACCGGAATGGGCGTAGTAGAGGATAAGGTCATCAAGAACAACTACGCATCCGAGTACATCTACAATGCTTACAAGAACACCAAGACCTGCGGCGTAATCGAGGAGAACAAGGAGTACGGAATCAAGAAGGTAGCGGAGCCTATCGGCGTAATAGCTGCAGTAATCCCCACCACCAACCCGACCTCAACCGCCATATTTAAGTGCCTTATCGCACTCAAGACAAGAAACGCCATCATCATCAGCCCTCACCCCAGAGCAAAGAAGTGCACCATAGAGGCAGCGAAGATAGTTCTCGAGGCAGCTATCGAGGCAGGCGCTCCCGAGGGACTTATCGAGTGGATAGATGTTCCTTCCCTTGACATGACCAACACCCTCATGAAGGAGGCGGATATCATCCTTGCTACCGGAGGACCCGGAATGGTAAAGGCTGCTTATTCCTCAGGCAAGCCCGCCCTCGGCGTCGGCGCAGGAAACACTCCCGCAATAATCGACGACACCGCAGACGTAATCCTTGCCGTAAACTCCATCATTCACTCCAAGACCTTCGACAACGGAATGA
This sequence comes from Candidatus Faeciplasma pullistercoris, assembly GCA_018715525.1. Lineage (GTDB taxonomy): Bacteria > Bacillota > Clostridia > Oscillospirales > Ruminococcaceae > Faeciplasma > Faeciplasma pullistercoris. The sequence continues at coordinate 41,499 of DVLL01000001.1, forward strand.
TATGCGCATCAGAGCAGTCGGTAATCGCGGTTGACAGCATATACGACGCCGTCAAGAGAGAGTTTGCCTACAGAGGCTGCTATTTCCTCAAGGGCGATGAGCTGGATAAGGTAAGAAAGACAATAATCATCAACGGCTCTGTTAATGCAAAGATAGTCGGTCAGCCCGCAGCCAAGATAGCCGAGATATGCGGAATTACAGTTCCCGAGGGAACAAAGATCCTCATCGGCGAGGTTGAGAGCGTTGACATAAGCGAGGAGTTCGCTCACGAGAAGCTTTCTCCTGTACTTGCTATGTACCATGCTGCCGACTTTGAGGACGCTCTTTCCAAGGCAGAGCACCTTATTGCTGACGGCGGCTATGGACACACCTCGTCGGTTTACCTCAACGTAACCACCTGCCAGGACAAGATCCACGAGTTCTATGAGAGAATGAAGACCTGCAGAGTCCTCATCAACACACCCTCGTCTCAGGGCGGTATAGGCGACCTGTACAACTTCAAGCTTACTCCCTCGCTCACACTCGGCTGCGGCTCATGGGGCGGCAACTCGGTCAGCGAGAACGTAGGAGTAAAGCACCTTTTGAACATCAAGACGGTAGCCGAGAGGAGAGAGAATATGCTTTGGTTCAGAGCACCTGAGAAGGTATATATCAAGAAGGGCTGCCTGCCTGTAGCGCTTGACGAGCTCAAGACTGTAATGGGCAAGAAGAGAGCCTTCATAGTAACTGACAGCTTCCTGTATCAGAACGGCTACACCAAGCCGATAACAGACAAGCTTGACGAGATGGGAATAGTACACACAACCTTCTTCGATGTAGCCCCCGATCCGACGCTCGCCAGCGCTAAGGCTGGAGCTGAGCAGATGAAGTCCTTTAAGCCCGACTGCATCATAGCTCTCGGCGGCGGAAGCGCTATGGACGCCGGCAAGATCATGTGGGTCCTTTACGAGCATCCCGAGGCTGACTTCATGGATATGGCGATGAGATTCATGGATATCCGCAAGAGAGTTTACACCTTCCCGAAGATGGGCGAAAAGGCTTACTTCATAGCTGTTCCCACATCTGCCGGTACCGGTTCAGAGGTAACTCCTTTCGCGGTCATCACCGATGAGAAGAGCGGAGTCAAGTATCCTCTGGCTGATTATGAGCTTCTTCCCAACATGGCGATAATCGACACAGACTTCCATATGTCTGCTCCGAGGGGACTTACCGCTGCATCAGGTATCGACGCCGTTACCCACGCTCTCGAGGCATACGCTTCCATCATGGCTACCGACTACACCGACGGTCTTGCTATCCAGGCTCTCAAGAACATCTTCAAGTATCTCCCCGACGCGTATGACAACGGTCAGACCGACGCCATAGCGAGAGAGAAGATGGCGAACGCGGCTACCATGGCCGGTATGGCGTTTGCAAACGCGTTCCTCGGCGTATGCCACTCCATGGCTCATAAGCTCGGCGCGTTCCACCACCTGCCTCACGGCGTAGCCAACGCTCTTATGATTGAAGAGGTCATCAGGTTCAACTCCTGCGAGACTCCCGCAAAGATGGGAACCTTCCCGCAGTATGATCACCCGCACGCAATGGCAAGATATGCCGAGATTGCTGACGCTCTCGGACTCGGCGGAAACACCGATGAGGAGAAGGTAGAGGCTCTTATCGGCGCCGTCAACGCTCTCAAGGAGAGAGTCGGCATCAAGAAGACCATCAAGGATTACGGCATAGACGAGCAGGACTTCCTCGACAGGCTCGACGCGATGACCGAGCAGGCGTTCGACGACCAGTGCACAGGCGCTAACCCGAGATACCCGCTCATGAGCGAGATCAAGCAGATGTATCTCAACGCTTACTACGGAAAGCACTTCACCGAGAAGAAGATGCCTTATGTAGACGACGAGTTTGCCAGCGCCGACGCTGATGCCAGCAAGCAGGCATACGCAAAGTCAAAGAGCAAGAGAAAGTAATCAAACGACATCAAAATATGAGGGAGGGTAATTAGTAATATGAATCTTACAAATGTGATTGCTGAACGCAAGAATAAAGTTATATACCGTGACGGCGACCTTTGCTACAAGGTGTTCGATTCCGATTATTCCAAGGCTGATATCCTCAACGAAGCCCTCAACCAGGCAAGAGTAGAGGAGACGGGTCTCAACATCCCCAAGATCAAGAGCATCACCACCGTAGACGGCGGCAAGTGGGCTATCGTCACCGACTTCATCGAGGGTAAGACGCTTGCCCAGCTTATGGAGGAGGATCCTGACAATAAGGATAAGTATCTTGACTACTTTGTTAACCTTCAGCTTGACGTATGCTCGAAGAAATGCCCGCTGCTGACCAAGCTCAGGGACAAGATGAACCGCAAGATCAACCTCACCGATTTTGACGCCACCACTCGCTATGAGCTTCACACAAGACTTGACGGTATGCCAAAGCACGACAAGCTCTGCCACGGCGACTTCAACCCTTCGAACATCATAATCACCGCAGACGGAGCTCCTTATATCCTCGACTGGGCTCACGCGACCCAGGGCAACGCCTCCGCGGACGCCGCGAGGACATATCTTCTGTTCTGGCTCAACGGCGATATCGAAACTGCCAAGAAGTACCTTGACCTGTTCTGCAAGAAGAGCGATACCGCAAAGCAGTATGTTCAGAAGTGGATGCCTATCGTAGCCGCTTCTCAGTCGGTAAAGGGCAACGAGAAGGAAATCGAATTCCTCCGCTCCTGGGTAGACGTAGTAGACTACGAGTAATCTGCTGTCAGGCGAGACTGAAAATATTCGCTTCGGTCTTTTGAGCAGCGTATGAAATCGGAGCGCTCCGGGGTTTTCCGGGGCGCTCTTTTCGCGGGTTTTCGCTCTTATTTGAGCGAGTGAATGTTGACATGGACAGCCTTATCTGATATAATTTAATCGTCTGAAATTAAGATTTATAGGGGCTTTTCCGCCGCTTCAAGCCGCCTGCGCAGGCTGTATATTTACAGGCGGCGTCAGGCTTAACGGCGGCTGACAGTGAGGAGGTTCTCCGATGCAGTTTTCAAATGTTAAGGCGATATACACCGAATCGATAAAGGATACCGCGCTTGAAATGCTGTCTTGCGAGGGCTTATTGCCCTCGGAATCAGACGGCTATATTATAGTTCCCGGACTTTGTGATGTTCATGTGCATTTCAGAGAGCCGGGTTTTTCATATAAAGAGACGATAAAAACAGGCTCGGCGGCAGCGGCGAGGGGCGGATATACCGCCGTGTGCACAATGCCTAATCTGAATCCCGTGCCGGACAGCCGAGAGCACCTCGAGACTGAGCTTGAGATAATCAGGCGGGACGCTATGGTGCGGGTGCTGCCCTACGGCGCGATAACTGTGGGCGAAAAGGGCGAGGAGCTTTCCGACATGGACGGCGTTGCCGAATACGTCTGCGGATTTTCGGACGACGGCAGGGGAGTGCAGAGCGAGGATATGATGCGCCGCGCGATGATAAAGGCTAAGAGCCTCGGGAAAATAATAGCCGCGCACTGCGAGGTAAATTCTCTTCTTAACGGCGGATACATACATGACGGAGCCTACGCGAGGGTGCACGGTCACAGGGGAATATCCTCTGAAAGCGAGTACAGGCAGATAGAAAGGGATCTGAGGCTCGCCAAGGAGACCGGCTGCCGGTATCATGTCTGCCATATATCGGCAAAGGAGAGCGTTGAGCTGATAAGGCGGGCGAAGCGTGACGGGGTTGACGTCACCTGCGAGACGGGTCCGCACTATCTCACACTCTGCGAGGACGACCTTATGGAGGACGGGCGCTTCAAGATGAACCCGCCTCTGCGCTCGGCTGAGGACAGAGCGGCGCTCATCGAGGGGATAATCGACGGAACCATAGACATGATAGCGACCGACCATGCTCCGCACAGCGCGGAGGAAAAGTCACGCGGGCTTGAAAAGAGTCTCATGGGGGTAGTAGGGCTTGAGACGGCGTTCGCCGAGCTTTATACGAGGCTGGTCTGCGGCGGAGTGATAACGCTTGAAAGACTGGTTGAGCTTATGAGCCTCAACCCGAGGAAGAGGTTCGGGATACCCTCAGGCAGCGATTTCGCCGTGTTTGAGGCCACAAAGCCCTACCGGGTGGAGCCCCGGGAGTTTTTGTCGATGGGAAGAGCAACGCCGTTTGCGGGCGATACGGTCATGGGAAGATGCGTGATGACGGTGTGCGGCGGCAGAGCCGTGTACATAGACAAGCGCGGATAAATTCGGAGGAAAGATGAAACAGGTAATTTACACCGTAAAATCAAACGATAAAATAGCTGCTGACGTTTACAGGATGAGCCTTGCGGGAGACACGTCCGCGCTCAGCACGCCGGGGCAGTTTATCAACATACGCCTTTCGGGCTTTTATTTAAGAAGACCTATATCGGTATGCGATTATGACTCGGACGGAATGGTGATCATATACAAGGTCGTAGGAGGCGGCACCGAGGTGATGAGCAGGCTTGCGCCCGGAGCGCAGCTTGATACGCTGAGCGGTCTTGGAAACGGCTTTGACAGTTCTAAAAGCGGGGACAAGCCTTTGCTTGTCGGAGGAGGAGTAGGAGTGCCTCCGATGTACGGCTTGTGCCGCAGGCTTGCCGCGGAGGGAAAAAAGCCTACCGTTGTCTTAGGCTTCAACAGCTATGGCGACGTCTTTTACGAGCAGGAGTTCAAGGAGCTGGGAGCGGATGTGCGCGTAGCGACCGCCGACGGAAGCTGCGGAGCCAAGGGGTTTGTAACCGACGTCATCGGCGGACTGGATTACAGCTTCTTCTACGCCTGCGGTCCCGAGCCGATGTTCAGGGCTATGAGCAGGGTGATGAAGACAGGCGGGCAGTACAGCTTTGAGGAGAGGATGGGCTGCGGCTTCGGGGCGTGCATGGGCTGCTCCTGCAAAACCCTCGCCGGCAACAAGCGTATATGCCGCGAGGGACCGGTCATGAACAGCGAAGAGATAATATGGGACAGGAAATGACAAAAGGAGGCAGGACATGGACAGACTCAGGGTTAACCTTTGCGGCTTGGAGATAGACAATCCGGTCATTCCCGCGAGCGGCACGTTCGGCTACGGCTACGAGTTCGCCGAAATTTACGATATAAACATACTCGGCACGTTTTCCTTCAAGGGAACTACCCGCGACCCACGCTTCGGGAATCCGACTCCCCGAATCGCGGAGTGCACTGCGGGCATGATAAACGCGGTGGGATTACAGAACCCCGGAGTGGACAAGGTCATCTCGGAGGAGCTTCCGAAGATGAAAAAGGTATTTTCAAAGAAGGTTATGGCGAACGTAAGCGGCTTTTCGGTGGCGGATTACGCTTACACCTGCCAAAGGCTTGACGAGTGTCCGGAGGTCGGCTGGCTGGAGGTAAATGTGAGCTGCCCGAATGTCCACGGCGGCGGCATGAGCTTCGGAACAGATCCCGGCTCGGCGGCGGAGGTGACGCGCGCCGTAAAGGCGGTCACAAAAAAGCCGGTCATAATCAAGCTTTCTCCGAATGTTACCGACATAGTCCCGATAGCCAAGGCGTGCGAGGACGCGGGAGCTGACGGCATAAGCCTTATAAACACGCTTTTGGGCATGAGGATAAGCCTAAAGACCAAAAAGCCGATAATAGCCAACAAAATGGGAGGCTTTTCGGGACCGGCGGTGTTCCCGGTAGCGCTGAGAATGGTTTATCAGGTCTACGAGGCGGTGAAGATACCGGTAGTAGGCATGGGCGGCGTTTCGAGCGCTGAGGACGTAATAGAGATGATGCTCGCGGGAGCGTCGGCTGTGGAGGTAGGAGCGGCGAACCTTGTCGAGCCTACGGTATGCCCCAGGATAATAAGCGAGCTGCCCGCAGCTATGGATAAGTACGGAATAAAAAATCTTAAGGATATAATAGGAGGAGCGCACAATGGGTAAGGACGTAATAGTCGCCTGCGATTTTTCGTCTAAGGAGCAGGTGATGAGCTTTCTTGACAGGTTTGACGGCTGCGTCAGGAAGCCGTTTGTAAAAATAGGCATGGAGCTTTTCTATGCGGAGGGACCCGGGATAGTCAGGGACATAAAGTCGAGAGGGCATAAGATCTTTCTCGATTTGAAGCTTCACGATATCCCGAATACGGTCAAGAAGGCGATGAGCGTTTTGTCTGGGCTCGATGTCGATATGTGCAACCTTCACGCCGCGGGAACAAAGGCGATGATGACCGCCGCTCTGGAGGGACTTACCCGCCCGGACGGCACAAGACCTATTCTCATAGCGGTGACGATGCTCACCTCTACCGACCAGCGTGCGATGGAGGAGGATCTTCTCATAAAGGAGGATATCGCCGATGTTGTGATGCACTACGCCCGCAACGCTAAGGAGTGCGGACTTGACGGAGTGGTCTGCTCGCCGCTTGAGGCGCAGAAGGTACACGCCGCCTGCGGCAATGAGTTCCTTACGGTGACTCCCGGAGTCAGGTTCGCTGACTCGGACAAGGGAGACCAGAAGAGGGTAATGACCCCCGAGGAGGCTAAGAAAATAGGCTCTGACTACATTGTGGTGGGCAGACCTATAACCGCGGCAGCCGACCCGGTGGCTGCGTACGAAAGATGCGTAAGAGAATTTGTCGGATGAGCTTTGAGCAAGGAAAGGAAGTTGTAATATGAACTCAAATGAGATAAAGACCCTTATAGCAAAGGATCTGCTGAAGATAAAGGCTGTATTTTTCAGACCTGAGGAGCCATTTACATGGGCAAGCGGAATAAAGAGCCCGGTGTACTGCGACAACAGGCTGACGCTTACCGCTCCCGACGTAAGAAATGATGTCGAAAACGGTCTCACTCAGATAATAAAGGAGAATTATCCCGACGTCGAGGTGCTTATGGGCACTTCTACCGCCGGAATAGCTCACGCCGCCATAACAGGACACATCATGGGGCTTCCCATGGGCTATGTCCGCTCCGGCGCAAAGGATCACGGCAGGCAGAACCAGATAGAGGGAAGGCTCGAAAAGGGTCAGAAGGTAGTTGTCGTAGAGGATCTTATCTCCACCGGCGGAAGCGTGCTCGAGGTGGTAGAGGTCCTGAGAGAAGCGGGCGCGGAGGTACTCGGAATAGCGAGCATATTTACATACGGCATGAAAAAGGGTCTTGAGAGGCTCGCGGCGGCCAATGTTAAGAATGTAAGCCTTACCGATTTTGACCATATTGCCGAGGTGGCGGCGGACGAGGGCTATATCAGCAAGGAGGATATCAAGAGGCTTATAGCATTCAGAAACAACCCCTCCGACGAGAGCTGGATAAAGGGCTGATGCGGTTTTAGCGGGAGCAACATAATATGAGACACTTAATTAACATACTTGACCTCTCGGTAGATGAGATAGACAAGCTGATAGATGTAGCTGACGACATCATGGCCAACCCCGACAAGTACAACGAGGTTTGCCGCCATAAGATACTTGCCACGCTGTTTTATGAGCCGTCGACAAGGACAAGGCTGAGCTTTGAGTCGGCGATGATGAGCCTCGGCGGAAACGTCCTTGGCTTCTCCGAGGCGACGTCGAGCTCCGCCTCAAAGGGAGAGACCGTGGCTGATACGATAGAAATGGTCAGCGGTTACGCGGACATAATAGCTATGCGCCACCCCAAGGAGGGCGCTCCGATAGTAGCCGCCATGCACTCCACCGTGTCTGTGATAAACGCGGGGGACGGCGGGCACTATCACCCTACCCAGACGCTCACCGACCTCATGACAATCCGCCATGAGAAGGGCAGGTTCGACAATCTGACAATAGGTCTTTGCGGAGACCTCAAGTTCGGAAGAACGGTACATTCCCTTATAGGAGCGATGGCGAGATACGAGGGAGTGAGGTTCGTGCTCATTTCTCCGGAGGCTTTAAGACTTCCCGGATTTGTCAAGCACGAGTACATCACCAGCAAGGGAATATCCTACGAGGAAAGCGAGTCGCTCGAGGAGGTAATAGGCAAGCTTGACATTTTGTACATGACAAGGATACAGCGGGAGAGGTTTGTGAGCGAGGACGAGTATCTCGCCCTCAAGGACAGCTGCATACTCACCGCCGAGAAGATGAAGTCTGCCAAGCCGGATATGATAGTCATGCACCCGCTGCCGAGAGTGAACGAGATAGAGGTGGCGGTTGACTCAGATCAGAGAGCATGCTATTTCAAGCAGGCTCACTACGGCAGATATGTGAGAATGGCGCTCATAATGAAGCTTCTGGGGCTGATAGAGAACGACGTTCCGTATACTCCGGCGGAGGATAAAAAGCCGATTGTGTACGGGGTATATACCTGCCGCAATCCGAGGTGCATCACGTCTATCGAGCACGAGCTTCCTCAGGCATTCAAGCTTGCTGACAAAGAGAACAGCATTTACCGCTGCGTTTATTGTGAAACTCGACAAAATCGGTAAAATTATCTGTGTGTCTTGACGAAAAACGGTTTATTTGGTATACTTGAACCGTTACAGGCGGCAGTATAGTGATTGCCGCTTCTTTTCGTTGCCGTTTTGGTACAGAAGGAAAATAAAACAACGCTTTTTGCGACTGACGGATAGATGCGGAGCACCGCAGAGGAACAAAGGGCGTGATTTTCAGGGCTGAAGGATTGACCCTGAGCCGACCGTCTGGGCACACTTGGGTTTTTGGCTGCAAGTGCGCCCTTTTGCGTTTTTAAGGAGGATTCATTATGAAAAAAGTAGGACTGGTAATGGGAAGCGACAGCGACCTGCCGGTAATTCAGAAGGCGACAGATATGCTCGATTCGCTCGGCATTCCGTATGAGGTTCATGTCTATTCCGCTCACCGCACCCCTGACGAGGCGAGAGATTTCGCCAGAGCGGCTGCGGACAACGGCTTCGGAGTGATGATAGCAGCTGCCGGAATGGCTGCGCACCTCGCGGGAGCGATCGCTGCGAACACGGTGCTTCCGGTCATAGGTATTCCCTGCAAGTCGTCCGTTCTTGACGGCATGGACGCTCTTTTGTCGACTGTCATGATGCCCTCCGGTATACCGGTGGCAACCGTGGCGATAAACGGCGGAGCGAACGCCGCGCTGCTTGCGGCTCAGATACTTGCCGTGTCCGACGCCGAGCTTTACGCCAAGCTTGCCGCAAAGAGGGCTGCCGACGGCAAGAAGGTTCTTGAAAAGGACTTGGCGATAAGCGCTCAGTTCAATAAATAATCATAATTGCGTTTATATAATGCTTTGGAAAGGCAGATAAGCATATGGGAGGATTTTTCGGAGCGGTCGGAAAGACGGACGTAATATCAGATGTCTTTTTCGGCACGGATTATCATTCGCATCTTGGAACAAAGAGCGGAGGTATTGCCGCCTATGATCCGGTAATCGGGCTGCAAAGAAATATACATAACATTGAAAACTCGCCGTTTAGGACGAAGTTCGAGCATATTTTTGAGGAGATGAAGGGCACGGCGGCAATCGGCGGTATAAATGATACCGACCCTCAGCCGCTTCTTATCCGCTCGGCTCTCGGAACCTATGCTATTTGCATAGTAGGAATAATAAACAACACCGAAAAGATACTCGACACCTACTTCTCGGTGACCGGCGGGCACTTCAACGCCATGACCGGAGGAAAGATAAATTCCACCGAGCTGGTAGCCGCGCTCATAAACCAGAAGTCAAGCTTTGCCGATGGCATAAGGTTTGTACAGGACACCGTTGAGGGAACAGCATCGATACTTATCCTCAAGGAGGACGGTCACCTTATCGCCGCAAGGGACAATCTCGGCAGGCTGCCCGTTCTTGTCGGCAGGAACGAAAACGGCTTCTGCGTTTCGTTCGAGTCGTTCGCGAGCTCAAAGCTCGGCTACGCCCCTTACAAGGAGCTGGGTCCCGCAGAAATAGTGGAAATAACCGCCGACGAGGTAACTGTTTTGCAGCCGCCTAAGGAGAAGATGTGCATCTGCGCCTTCCTGTGGTCATACTACGGCTACCCGACCTCAAGCTACGAGGGCGTGAACGTGGAGGTAATGCGCTACCGCAACGGCAGCATAATGGCTAAAAACGACAAGGAGAACAATAACCTGCCCGACATCGATTATGTCGGAGGAGTGCCCGACTCAGGCACTCCGCACGCCATAGGCTACGCCAACGAGAGCGGGATACCGTTCGCCCGTCCGTTTATCAAGTATACTCCGACATGGCCCCGCAGCTTCATGCCTCAGAACCAGCAGCAAAGAAACAAGGTCGCCAAGATGAAGCAGATACCTGTTCACGATCTGATAACCGACAAGGATCTTTTGTTTATAGACGACTCGATAGTAAGAGGAACGCAGCTTAGGGAAACGGTAGAATTTCTTTCCGAGAACGGCGCAAAGAGCGTGCACATGCGCTCTGCGTGTCCTCCGATAATGTACGGCTGCAAGTATCTGGGCTTCTCCCGCTCCACAAGCGACCGGGATCTTATCACCATATCGACAATAATAGAGCTTGAGGGCGAAAAGGGGCTTAATCACCTTGAGGAGTACAGCGACCCCACAACGGAAAGAGGAAAGAAGATGAGGCAGGCTATCTGCGATAAGCTTCACTTTGCCTCACTTGAGTTCCAGACACTCGAGGGACTTTGCAAGGCTATAGGAATACCGGAGTGCAAGATTTGCACATACTGCTGGAACGGAAAAGAATAAGAGCGATTGTACGGCGCCAAAATAAAAGTAAAGGAAAGTGTGACTATGAGCATAAACGAAAACTCAAGATCTGACAGCTATGCTGCTGCCGGCGTAGACATCACAGCGGGATATAAAGCGGTGGAGCTTATGAAAAAGCACATCGCCAAGACCATGACAAAGGGCGTCTGCTCCGATGTCGGAGGCTTCGGCGGACTTTTTGAGCTTGACCTTGAGGGCATTAAAAAGCCCGTTCTGGTCAGCGGCACCGACGGAGTGGGAACAAAGCTTAAGATAGCTTTTCTTATGAACAAGCATGACACAGTCGGAATAGACTGCGTGGCAATGTGCGTAAACGACATAATCTGCTGCGGCGCAAAACCGCTGTTCTTCCTTGACTATATCGCCTGCGGCAAGAACTATCCCGAAAAAATAGCCGACATCGTAAAGGGCGTTTGCGACGGCTGCGTGCAGTCGGGCGCGGCGCTTATAGGCGGAGAGACGGCGGAGATGCCCGGCTTTTATCCCGAGGACGAGTATGACCTTGCGGGCTTCTCGGTGGGAGTTGTGGATAAGTCGAAGATCATAGACAACGCAAGTATGTGCGAGGGCGACGTGATGATAGCTCTTCCGTCGAGCGGCGTTCACTCAAACGGCTTCTCGCTCGTCAGAAAGGTGTTCGACGTCGAAAACGAGGACATAAAGACGCCGGTTGACGCTTTGGGCGGAAAGTCCATAGGCGAGGTTTTGCTCACGCCGACAAAGATATACGTCAAGCCCGTGCTTGCACTGCTCGAGAGCGTAAAGGTAAAGGGAATATCCCATATAACAGGCGGCGGCTTCTACGAAAACATTCCGCGAAGCATTCCGGACGGTCTCGGCGCGCAGATAAAGATGAGCGATGTAAGAGTGCTGCCGATATTCGATCTTATAGCCAAGAAGGGCGGAATAAGCGAGCGCGACATGTTTAACACCTTCAACATGGGCGTAGGCATGTGCATAGTCGTTTCGCCGGAGGATGCGGACAGGGCTTTGGAGATTTTGCGCGCAAACGGCGAGGATGCGTATATCATCGGCAAGACCGTAAAGTCCGACACGAAGATAGACCTTATCTGACGGAGGCGCGTAATGGAACAAACGGCAAAGATAGCGGTGCTCGTCTCGGGCGGAGGGACAAACCTTCAGGCGCTTATAGACGCTCAGTCTCAGGGAGTGCTGAAAAGCGGAAAAATAGCTCTTGTCATATCCAACCACAGGGATGCGTACGCGCTTACGAGGGCTGAGAATGCCGGCATACGCACCGAGACTGTTACAAAGAGCGAGCTTGGCTCGCAGGAGGCTTTTGAGGACAGGATAATGCAGCTGCTTGACGGCGAGGGTATAGACCTTATCGTTCTGGCGGGATTTATGAGCATTTTGTCCGAACGGTTCACAAGGCATTATGAAAAAAGGATAATAAACGTACACCCTTCGCTCATACCGTCCTTTTGCGGGCAGGGCTTTTACGGACTTAGGGTGCACGAGGCGGCTCTTGCAAGGGGAGTCAAGGTCACCGGAGCCACGGTGCATTATGTAAACGAAGTACCGGACGGCGGAGAAATAATAATGCAAAAAGCGGTGAATGTGCGTCCGGACGACACGCCCGAAACCCTTCAAAAGAGGGTGATGAGGCTTGCCGAGTGGAAGATACTTCCCATGTCAGCCGAAAAAGTCTGCGCAGACATGGTTGTAAATAAGCAAACACATAAATAAAGAAAGGCGGGAGCAGCATGGATATCTACAAGATAAACGACATAGCCGAGCTTATAAAGGACAACACCTATGTCGGAAGAGGAATAGTAATAGGCAAGTCCCTTGACGGCAGGAGCGCTGTCAGCGCATACTTCATAATGGGCAGAAGCGCAAACAGCCGCAACAGAATATTTGCCGAGAAGGACGGAGTGATATACACCGAGCCGTTCGACGCATCTAAGGTTGAGGACCCCAGCCTTATAATTTATGCCGCGGTGAGAAAGTATGAAAACAAGCTCATAGTCACAAACGGCGACCAGACCGACACGATTTATGATGGTCTTAAAGCGGGAAAGAGCTTTAGCGAGGCGCTCATGTCCCGAGAGTTTGAGCCGGACAAGCCCAATTTTACCCCCAGAATAAGCGGAATGCTCACGTTTGAAAACGGCGATTTCAGCTATGATATGAGCATACTTAAAAGCGCGGACTCCGAGGGAACGGCTTGCAACCGCTATACCTTCTCATACGCTCCTCTAAGCGGTCTTGGACACTTCATACACACCTATGTCTGCGACGGAAACCCCATACCCACCTTCCAGGGCGAGCCGGAAAGAGTCGGGATACCAAACGACATAGACGAGTTCACAAACAAGCTTTGGGACGCGCTCAACGAGGACAACAAGATATCCCTGTATGTAAACTACACCTGCCTGAAGACCGGAGAGCAAAAGACAAGGATAATCAATAAGAACAAATAAGACAAACCGTTTATTTGGCGAACAAAATTTTATGTTATAGAAAGGAAGCCCTGCGTTAAGCATAGGCACGGTGAAAAAAATGAAAGAGTTTGAACTGAAGTACGGCTGTAACCCCAACCAAAAGCCCGCCAAGATATTTATGGCAAACGGCAGCGACCTGCCGATAGAGATCCTTTGCGGCAAGCCCGGATACATCAACTTCCTTGATGCGTTCAACAGCTGGCAGCTTGTAAAGGAGCTTAAGGAGGCGACGGGACTTCCCTGCGCCACATCATTCAAGCACGTCAGCCCCACGTCTGCCGCAGTCGGCATAAAGCTCTCCGAAAAGCTCAAGAAGGCGTGCTTTGTAGACGACGTGCCGCAGCTTGACGATTCTCCGCTCGCATGCGCATACGCAAGAGCCAGAGGAACGGACAGAATGTGCTCCTTCGGCGACTGGGTGGCTTTGTCCGACGTGTGCGACGTGACAACCGCAAAGCTCATGAAAAGAGAGGTTTCGGACGGCGTAATAGCTCCCGGATACGAGCCGGAGGCTCTTGAAATCCTCAAGACAAAGCGCAAGGGCAGCTACAATATAGTAAAAATCGATCCCGACTACGTCCCCGACCCGATAGAGCATAAGCAGGTGTTCGGCGTGACCTTTGAGCAGGGCAGAAACAACTTTAAAATCGACCGCTCCCTGCTCACAAACATAGTTACCGAGAACAAAAACCTCCCTGAGGAGGCGGTAAGAGACCTCATCATATCCTTAATAACCCTTAAATACACCCAGTCCAACTCGGTGTGCTTTGCATACGACGGACAGGCTATAGGCGTAGGCGCGGGACAGCAGTCGAGAATCCACTGCACACGTTTGGCAGGCTCAAAAGCCGACACATGGTTCTTGCGCCAGTGCGACAAGGTTTTAAACCTTCCCTTCAAGGACGGAATAGGCAGACCCGACCGCGACAACGTCATAGACGGCTACATAAACAAGAACGAGGAGGACGTGTGCGCGGGCGGAATCTGGCAGAAGTACTTCACCACACAGCCTGAGCCGCTCACCGCAGAGGAGGCAAGGGCGTACCTTGACACAATCACCGGCGTGTCCTTAGGTTCCGATGCGTTCTTCCCGTTTGACGACAATATAGAAAGAGCGCACCGCAGCGGCGTGATGTACGTTGCGGAGCCGGGCGGCTCGATAAGAGACGATGTTTGCATAGAACGCTGCAACAAGTACGGCATGGTAATGGCGTTCACCGGCATGCGTCTGTTCCACCACTAAACCGCCATGAAGATACTCGTAGTGGGCGGCGGCGGAAGAGAGCACGCCATAATAAAAAAACTCAAGGAAAACCCCGCAGCTGAAGTTATTTACGCTCTTCCCGGCAACGGCGGCATAGCCCGCGACGCTGTCTGCGTAAATATTGACGCTAAGGACATAGACGCAATAACGGCGTTTGCGTGCGACAACAAGATAGATTACGCAGTCGTCGCTCCCGATGACCCGCTGGTTTTGGGATGCGTGGACGCGCTTGAGGCAAAGGGCATATCCTGCTTCGGCCCGCAAAAGAAAGCGGCGATAATCGAGGGCAGCAAGGTGTTTTCAAAGAACCTCATGAAAAAGTACGGCATACCAACGGCAAAGTATGAGGTGTTCGACTCCGCCGAAAAGGCGCTCGAGTACGTAAAGACTGCGCCGATACCGACCGTAATCAAAGCCGACGGACTTGCTTTGGGCAAGGGCGTTATAATTGCGATGAGCCGCGAGGAGGCAGCCGACGCCGTCAAGCAGATAATGCAGGACAAAAAATTCGGCGCAAGCGGCGAGCACATAGTCATAGAGGAGTTTTTGGAGGGACCGGAGGTGTCCGTGCTTTCCTTCACAGACGGCAAGACCGTAGTGCCCATGATATCCTCCATGGATCATAAGCGCGCTTTGGACGGCGACAAGGGACTCAACACCGGCGGAATGGGAACGATAGCCCCCAACCCGTACTACACCCCCGACGTGGCAAAAAGATGTATGCAGGAGATATTCCTGCCCACAATTAACGCCATGAACAGCGAGGGCAGAACATTCAAGGGCTGCTTGTACTTCGGACTTATGATAACCAAGGACGGACCTAAGGTAATCGAGTACAACTGCCGCTTCGGCGACCCCGAGACGCAGGTTGTGCTCCCGCTCTTAAAGACCGACCTTCTAACGGTCATGCAGGCTGTTACGGCGGGAACGCTTTCGGAGGTAAAAGTCGAGTTTTCGGACGAATCGGCGTGCTGCGTCGTGATGGCGTCAGACGGCTACCCGGTATCGTATAAAAAGGGATTTGAAATAAATATACCCGACGAGCTTGCGGACAACGTGTATGTTGCCGGCGCCGCGGATAAGGACGGCAGACTCGTGACGAGCGGCGGCAGAGTCTTAGGTGTCACCGCCGTTGAAAAGACGCTCAAGGGCGCCATAGATGCGGCATACGACATGGTGTCAAAGATAAGCTTTGAAAACGCATACTACCGTCACGACATAGGCAAGAGGGCGCTTGCGGTCAGCGAAGATAACGGCGTCCCCCGCAGCTGAAATAAGCTTTGCCAGGAAAGGTATTGATGTAAATGGTATATAGAGTTTATGTTGAAAAGAAGAAAGAGCTTGCGCAGGAGGCAAAGACGCTTCTGTCCGACGCTCATGCATTCTTAGGCATTTCTTCCCTCAGCGACGTGAGGGTTATAAACCGCTACGACGCGGAAAACATCTCATCGGAGCTTTTTAACTACGCAAAAAAGACGGTGTTCTCAGAGCCGCAGCTCGACATTGTATGTGACGAGCCGGAGCTTGAGGGAGCATACGTGTTTGCGGTAGAGTATCTGCCCGGACAGTTTGACCAGCGTGCAGACTCCGCCGCACAGTGCATACAGATAATATCGCAGGGCGAAAGGCCTCTCATACGCACCGCAAAGGTGTACGCACTTTACGGCGACCTCAGCGACAGCGACATCGCAGAGATTAAAAAGTACGTCATAAATCCGGTTGAGGCGAGAGAGGCGTCGCTTGATAAGCCGCAGACCCTGCACATCAAGTACGACATCCCCACCGAGGTAAAAACCCTCGACGGCTTTACAAAGCTCGACAGAGAGGGACTTGAGGCGTTTGTAAACGAGTACAGCCTTGCAATGGACGCCGACGACATAGCGTTCTGCCAGGATTACTTCAAGTCGGAGAATCGCGACCCTACTATCACCGAAATAAGAATGATAGACACATATTGGTCCGACCACTGCCGACACACCACCTTCTTAACGCAGATAGACAGCGTGAGCTTTGAGGATGAGCTTTTGCAGCAGGCGTATGACGAGTATATCTCCGTGAGAAAGGAGCTTGGACGCACAAAGCCCGTATGCCTTATGGACATAGCCACCCTTGCGGCAAAGTATCTTAAAAAGCAGGGCAAGCTCGATAAGCTCGACGAGTCGGAGGAGATAAACGCCTGCACCGTAAAGATAGACGTGAACGTGGACGGCGTAAAAGAGCCGTGGCTGCTACTGTTCAAGAACGAGACGCATAACCATCCGACGGAAATAGAGCCGTTCGGAGGCGCTGCCACATGTATAGGCGGAGCTATAAGAGACCCGCTTTCGGGAAGGTCTTACGTGTACGGCGCGATGAGAGTCACCGGAGCCGCCGACCCCTTAAAGCCGATAAGCGAGACCATAAAGGGCAAGCTCCCTCAAAGAAAGATTGTGACAACCGCTGCGGCGGGATACTCTTCGTACGGCAACCAGATAGGACTTGCCACCGGCATAGTCGATGAAATATACCATCCCGGATACGCCGCAAAGAGAATGGAGATAGGCGCTGTAATAGCTGCCACCCCCGCCGAAAACGTAAGGCGCGAGGTGCCCGCTCCGGGAGATGTCGTGATACTCCTTGGCGGAAGTACGGGACGCGACGGCTGCGGCGGAGCAACCGGTTCCTCAAAGTCTCACACCGCAAAGTCGCTTGAGACATGCGGCGCAGAGGTTCAAAAGGGAAATGCCCCCGAGGAGAGAAAGCTTCAAAGGCTGTTCAGAAATAAGCAGGCGTGCCTGATGATCAAGCGCTGCAACGACTTCGGCGCGGGAGGCGTATCGGTGGCAATAGGCGAGCTTGCGGACGGCTTGGAAATAGACCTCAACGCCGTTCCCAAAAAGTATGAGGGACTTGACGGCACGGAGCTTGCAATAAGCGAATCTCAGGAGAGAATGGCTGTTGTTGTGGAGCCGCAGAACGTGTCAAAGTTTTTGGAGCTTGCAAAAACCGAAAACCTTCAGGCGTGCCCTGTAGCTGTGGTCAAGCAGGAGCCGAGACTTAAAATGAACTGGAACGGCAAAACCATAGTTAATATAAGCCGCGAGTTCTTAAATTCAAACGGCGCGCCTAAGCATATAGACATCGCACCCGCTGCCCCCGACGACATATCAAAGACGGTTTCGGGCAGCTTTACGGATAACTACACAGCCTGCGCTCAGGATCTGAACATGTGCTCAAAGAGAGGACTTTCGGAGCGCTTTGACTCTACCATAGGCGCGGGAACTGTTTTGATGCCGTTCGGCGGAAAGAATCAGCTCACCCCCATTCAGGCGATGGTTCAAAAGATATCCGTCGAGAAAAAACACACCGACGACTGCTCGCTCATGTCCTTCGGATATAACCCCTTTATAACCGAAATAAGCCCTTACCACGGCTCATACCTTGCAGTTGTCGAGTCGGTCTGCAAGCTCATAGCTTCCGGCGCAGACTTTAAGGATGTATACCTGACCTTCCAGGAGTACTTTGAGCACCCCAACCGCGACCCCAAGCGCTGGGGAAAGCCTTTGGCTGCGCTTTTGGGCGCATTTAAGGCTCAGCTCGAGCTTGGCATAGGCGCTATAGGCGGAAAGGACTCAATGAGCGGAACGTTTGAGGACCTTGACGTTCCTCCTACGCTCGTGTCATTTGCCGTGACAACCTCCACCACCGACAGGATAGTGTCTAACGACTTCAAGGGCGCAGGACATAAGGTAGCGATACTTCGCCCCGAGTTTGATGGAAACGGACTTCCCGCCACAAGCTCGCTTGTGGAGCTTATGAACAGGGTCAGCGGACTGCTCAGGGAAAAGAAGGCGGTTTCATGCTATACACCCGGCATGGGCGGAATAGCAGAGGCGGTCATGAAGGCTTGCTTAGGAAACGGCTTGGGCTTTAAGTACGACGACAAGATGACCGTCGAAAAGATATTCGGCTACAGCTACGGCTGCTTCCTGCTTGAGATGGCGGACGGCGAAAACATCGACGCCGAGCTTGTGGGAACCACAACCGACGACGGACAGATAAGCTACAAGGATGAGACGCTTGCAATCGGCAAGCTGCTGTCGCTGTATGAGGACAAGCTCGAAAGCGTCTACAGCTGCAACATCAAAAACAGCGGCACAAAGTTTGAAAACTTCTCTTACAGCGTCCAAAGCCACAAGACAGCCGCAGTAAAGTGCGCGCGTCCTAAGGTCTTAATACCCGCATTCCCGGGAACAAACTGCGAGTACGACAGCGCAAAAGCCGTTTCGGACGCAGGAGCGGAGCCTGAAATACTTGTCATAAACAACTTAAGCGCAGACGGCATAAGCGCAAGCGTCGACCGCTTTGCAAAGCTTTTGAAGGACGCTCAGATGGTGTTCATCCCCGGCGGATTCTCCGGCGGAGACGAGCCTGACGGAAGCGGCAAGTTCATAACCGCATTCTTCCGCAACGCCGCAATAAAAGAAGGCGTGACGGAGCTGCTTGAGCAAAGAGACGGACTTATGTGCGGCATATGCAACGGATTCCAGGCTCTTATCAAACTCGGACTCGTTCCCTACGGAAAGATAATCGACACCGACGAAAACTGCCCCACACTCACCTTCAACACCATAGGCAGACACCAGTCGAGAATAGTGAGAACGAGAATAGCCTCCAACAAGTCCCCGTGGCTCAGCCTGATGAACGTGGGCGACATAGTAAGCGTGCCGATTTCTCACGGCGAGGGCAGGTTCTTAGCAAGCGATGAGCTGATAGCAAAGCTTGCCCAAAACGGTCAGATAGCCACCCAGTACGTAGACTTTGACGGCAACGCCACCGGCGACATTCACTTCAACCCCAACGACTCCGCATACGCCATTGAGGGCATAACCTCCCCCGACGGCAGAGTGTTCGGAAAGATGGGACACAGCGAAAGAGTCGGCTCCGGTCTTTATAAGAACGTCCCCGGCAACTACAATATCAGAATGTTTGAGGCGGCAGTAAAGTACTTTAAGTGATAATTTTTCGTCCGCAGCAGGGCACACTTTGCATGCCGCCCGCTGCGGATGAATATAATGTGCATATGTATGCATAGGGCTCATAGGGCGCACCGCGGTGTACGGCTGTAGGCAAAATCGCCAATAGCTGCGCGCGTTTTTGCGGGTTTTTGTTCAGGCGTACGAATTGAGAAGATTTCATGCAAAGCTATTGAATATTTATTCACCGTGTGATATATTTTTCTCGATAAAAATGTATATTTATAAATCCCGCGGCAGTCATGCAGGGCGATGAGCGGGAATCGAAAGGCGAGGAATTAAGCATGAAGAAAGAAAACATCAAAAAGATCGTTTTGGCATATTCCGGCGGACTTGATACATCAATAATCATCCCGTGGCTGAAGGAAAACTACAACAATCCCGAGATAATAGCCGTTTCGGGAAACGTAGGACAGGCAGGCGAGCTTGAGGGACTTGAAGAGAAGGCGTTAAAGACCGGTGCGTCCAAGATATACATCGAGGATCTCACTAAGGAGTTTTTGGAGGACTACGTGTTCCCCTGCGTTCAGGCGGGAGCGCTTTATGAGGACTATATGCTCGGAACGGCGTTTGCACGTCCTCCGATAGCAAAGAGAATAGCGGAGATCGCCATTGCCGAAGGGGCGGACGCCATTTGCCACGGCTGCACCGGAAAGGGCAACGACCAAGTTAGGTTCGAGCTTGCCATAAAGGCGTTTGCGCCCGACATGCCGATAATCGCACCTTGGAGAGAGTGGAACATCAGATCCCGCGACGAGGAGATAGACTACGCCGAGGCGCACAACGTTCCCCTCAAAATCAGCCGCGAGACCAACTACTCAAAGGACAAGAACATTTGGCACCTTTCGCACGAGGGACTTGACCTTGAGGACCCCGCAAACGAGCCTCAGTACAACAAGCCCGGATTCCTCGAGATGGGCGTGTCCCCCGAGATGGCTCCCGACAAGCCGACATACGTCAAGATTCACTTTGAGCAGGGAATACCCACCGCAATAGACGGCAGGCAGATGGACTCGGTAGAGCTTGTGTCAACTCTTAATAAGCTCGGCGGCGAAAACGGCATAGGACTTTTGGACATTGTTGAAAACCGCCTTGTCGGCATGAAGTGCCGCGGCGTTTACGAGACCCCCGGCGGAGCTATCCTCTACAAGGCGCACAAGGTTTTGGAGACCATATGCCTTGACAAGGAGACCGCACACTTCAAGTCGCATGTTGCGCAGAAGCTTGCGGAGCTTGTCTACAACGCTCAGTGGTTCACACCTCTCACAGAGGCTATACTCAGCTTTGTAAAGACTACTCAAAAGACCGTCACCGGCGACGTCACCCTAAAGCTTTATAAGGGCAACATGATAAACGCAGGCGTTACATCCCCGTACTCGCTTTACGATTCCGAGATTGCCACATTTGACGAGGACGAGGTATACAACCAGGCCGACTCCGCCGGATTCATAAACCTTTACGGCTTGCCGATAAAGGTGTACGCTAAGATGAAGGAAAAGAACGGCTTAAAGTAATTCACAACATTTTCAGCGAGAAAAAGTCCCTCATTTATAAGGCTTATAAGTGGGGGACACTTGATTTTTATCGGTTAAAGGTGGTTTAGCTATGGAAAAGATGTGGGCAGGAAGAACAAGCGGCGAGACAGACGCCGTAGCGGATGATTTTAACTCATCCATACGCTTTGATTCGAGGATGTACCGCCAGGACATAACGGGAAGCATCGCTCATGCGCAGATGCTCGGCGCATGCGGCATAATAACCCCCGAGGAGGCTGACGGGCTTACCGCCGGACTTGCGGGAATACTTGACGACCTCGAGAGCGGCAAGCTCAAAATAGACTACGGCTGCGAGGATATACACATGTTTGTCGAGCAGGTATTGACCCAAAGAACAGGCGATCTCGGCAAGAAGCTTCACACAGCAAGAAGCCGCAACGACCAGGTTGCACTCGACACGAGAATGTATCTGCGGGACGAAACGGACGAAATAATCAAGCTTTTAAAGGAGCTTGTCGGCGTCGTGACCGACCGCGCCGAGGAGTACAAGAGCTGCGTCATGCCGGGATACACTCACCTTCAAAGAGCACAGCCGATAACCTTCGGGCATCACCTCATGGCGTATTCCATGATGCTTTTGCGCGATATAGACAGACTTACGGACTCAAGAAGAAGGCTGAACGTCTCGCCTATAGGCTCCTGCGCACTTGCAGGAACAACATACATGACAAACCGCGCGTTTGAGGCTGAAAAGCTCGGCTTTGACGGCGTGTGCATGAACAGCATAGACGGCGTGTCGGACAGGGACTTCTGCGCGGAGCTTCTTGGCGATATAGCGATAATCATGATGCACCTTTCGAGATTTTCGGAGGAGATAGTGCTGTGGTCGAGCTGGGAGTTTAAGTTCATAGAGCTTTCGGACAGCTTCACAACCGGCTCTTCAATCATGCCGCAAAAGAAAAACCCCGACATGGCAGAGCTTGTCAGGGGAAAGACGGGACGAGTGTACGGTGACCTTATGTCGCTGCTCACCGTTCTCAAGGGCTTGCCTTTGGCATATAACAAGGATATGCAGGAGGACAAGGAAGGCGTGTTTGACTCCTGCGACACGGTCAAGATGTGCCTTAAGGTGTTTATAGGAATGATAAGAACCTTTAAGGCTCTGCCGGAAAACATGATAAAAGCCGCACAAAAAGGCTTTATAAACGCCACAGACCTTGCGGACTACCTTGTGAGAAAGGGACTTCCGTTCAGAACGGCGTACAAAATCTGCGGTCAGATTGTAGCTGAGTGCATAGAGCGGGGATGCGTGCTTGAAAATCTGCCGCTTGAGCGGTACAAGAGCGCATGCGAGCTGTTTGATAAGGATTTGTATGACGATATAAGCCTTGCTAAGTGCGTGGAGAAAAGAATAAGCTACGGCGGAACGTCTGTAGCTTCTGTCGAGGCTCAGATAGCCTCAGTCAGAAGCGCGCTCAATACGCCTGATATTCTCAAATAACTTGGTGCAGATAACGGAGGACAAAGATATGAACTTAAAGGGAAGAGACTTTTTAAAGCTTCTTGATTTTACACCTGAGGAGATAAGCTACCTTTTGGAGCTTGCAAAGAAACTCAAGGATGAGAAGAGAGCGGGCATACCGCACAGGATTTGCGAGGGCAAAAACATTGCGCTTATATTTGAAAAGACCAGCACACGCACCCGCTGTTCGTTTGAGGTCGCGGCGCATGATCTGGGAATGAACGCCACATACTTAGACCCCTCCGGCTCACAGATAGGCAAAAAGGAAAGTATAGCCGATACCGCAAGGGTTCTTTCAAGGATATACGACGGCATAGAGTACCGCGGCTACGGTCAGGATATTGTGGAGGAGCTTGCAAAGTATTCGTCCGTGCCGGTGTGGAACGGCCTTACAAACGAGTTTCACCCGACTCAGATACTTGCGGACTTTCTCACAATACAGGAGCATTTCGGGAGACTTGGGGGAATAAACTTTGTCTACATGGGCGACGCAAGATATAATATGGGCAACTCGCTGATGGTTGGCTGCGCTAAAATGGGTCTTAATTTCACGGCATGCGCCCCGAAAAAGTACTTTCCTAATGAGCCGCTTGTCAGGGAATGCGAGAAGCTTGCCGCAAAGAGCGGCGGCTCCGTAAGGCTTTGCGAAAGCCCTGACGAGGCGGTAAAGAACGCCGACGTCATCTATACCGATGTTTGGGTATCGATGGGCGAGCCTGACGAGGTGTGGCGCGAAAGAATAGACGAACTTACTCCCTATCGCGTCGATTCCCGCATTATGGGGATGGCTTCCCAAGACGCCGTGTTCATGCACTGCCTGCCCTCCTTCCATGACGTAAAGACGAAAACCGGCAAGGAGATATTTGATAAGTACGGCATCGACTGCATGGAGGTCACCGACGAGGTGTTCGAGAGCAGCCGTTCGATAGTCTTTGACGAGGCGGAAAACCGCATGCACACCATCAAGGCGGTCATGGCAGCCACGCTTTGCGACAAGCCGTCGGATGAGCTTTAATTTTATAAGCAACAATTAGGGCTGATACGCCCCGGCGCGCCGGTATCACGGCGCGCTTATTTTTTTTTGTCAAATCCGCCGCCGAAGTACTCCCGCCTTTTTTCCATCAGATATCCATACCTTGCGGACAAGGAGGCCTTTTCGTAGATAAACGCCTCGGTCAGCTTAGGGTCGTCCGACTCGTTGAAGCGGCTGTCCGATGCGGCCATAGCCTCTATGACAGCCCGCAGCTCCTCGTCCAGCTCCCGTATTTTTATACAAGCGCTTTTATCCTGACGTTTTGTGATAGCAGAAAATAGTTTTCCCATAGCTGCCTCCAATGAGATTTTGTCAAAATAAAATATGCGCGTCCATGCTTATAAATTACAAATCTGCATATAATTGATATGCAGATGACAAATTTTAGCCAAGCCGGAATTTATGACGGAGCTGAGGCATATTATACTTGGCTTAAAATAATTTTTTGGGGGTAGTGGTACAAGATGATCAAAACAGGAAATGTGGAATTTGCCAGCGTAAGGTACTGCTCGCAGCTGGGAAGAAACGTCGTGCTTCAAAACTGCTACAGTGAGTCGGGGGATTGCAGGTCTGACTGCCTGAATAAATCCTTGTGCGGATATACCGAGTGCGGCTGCAGGAATCTTTTGCTTCACCCGAGCATGAAGATGGCTGAGGACGTTAGGCGTGGGGAGATAGGGGTATAACTGCCCTTTTTCCCGCGTTTGCGCACAGCCTGATACGATCTTACTCGCAATTATTTGCAATTATTTGCAATTATTCAATTATTTGCACTTATTTGCACTTACTCGCAGGCGCCGCTAAAAGTATGCTGACCGAAAAGCTGACCCGCGCCGAGATGGGATTCTCGGCTTTCCGGGGCGGCTTTTTCGCTTTTCGGACATGCTCTTGCTTTGGTTGACAGAGAAATAATTTAATGGTATTATAAAAAACTGTGTTAAACTTTAGCTTTATCACGGAAGGAAATTTTGGCTTTATGTGGCTTTATCACGCAATTTTTGCCGCAATATTTTACTCCGACGGTCCGTAGTATTCTGCCTGCTCAGTACGGAACGATAGGAGGTAATTATATGGAAAAAGAAGAAGCTCTCAGAAAAATCGAATCTCTGAGAAAAATAGATTGTCATACGCATATCATAAACGAAAAAATACGCAGCGAATATTTCGGCAGGGTCAAAAACCGCTATGCTCTTGTAATGGAGTTCCCCGACTTTTTGATGAAATCCGGCCTTGAGCATGAGTGCTCGCAAACCGTAAGAGGGGACGACAGGCTGTTTATCTGCCCGTACATCGACCTGAGAAGCGACATCGGCGCGCGGCTTTCCGAGCTCGAGCCGAGGCTGGAGTCTGACAAGATAGTTGGACTTAAGGTGTACCTTAGCTATCAGAAGGGAAGAGCGGACGAGGAAAAGCTTTTCCCCGCCTATGAGTTTGCCGCCAAGCACCGTCTGTCGGTTACCTTCCATACAGGTCTGTGCTCGCTGGTGCTTCCCTCAGACAACGACCTTGAGGGCTCGTCTGCCGTTCATATAGGACGAGCTGCGGAGCTTTATCCCGAGGTCAACTTTATCGCCGCACATATGGACGACCCCGAATTTGACAGGTGCATGGATGTAGTCGCGTCGCACAAAAATATCTACACCGACATTTCGGGAGCCTATGAGACAGGCACAAGCTACGGCGCGAATGTTGACGCTGCGATAGACCTGTTCAAGAGCGCCACCGACAAGCACCCCGAGTGCTTCAGACAGATGCTTTACGGCACGGATTTCTGTCCGCCGATATCTCTGGGTCAGCTTGACGAGTACGACTACAGCCTTTATCGGATGTTTCCCTCCGAGACATGGGAGGATATATGCTGGGGCAACGCCCTGCGCGCCTTCCCGAGGCTCGGTGATTACCTGAAATAACAGCTGCAAAAATGTACATAGGAGAAAATAAAATGACAAAAGCGGAATTTTCATTCAAGGCGAAAAGCTTTTTTAAATCCTTTACGCCCTATCAGATAATCTACCTTGTGGTGGTTTTTGCCCTCACCATAGGTTTTACTGTTTTTCTTCCGGATATGATGCTCGACGACATGTCCAGCCCGTTGGTGACCGTGTGCTCGGTCATCGCGGTTCTTGCCAACCCTGTATGCGAGCTGCTCATATCAAAGCAGTCAAGACTCAACTTTTTAGTTGACATATTCTTTATCGAGATACCAGAGTTTATCCTTTGTATCTGGCTCGGCTGGTACGCGATAGCTATTGTTACGCTCGCGTTCTGGATACCGATAGATATCGCGAGCTACCTTAAGTGGAGAAACAACATAGACGAAAAGGAGGACGAGCTCACCGTAGTAAAGCGCCTCAGTCTTAAGCAGGATATTCTTGTTGTCCTTGCCATCGCCGCGTTTACCGTGGTTGTAGGCTCTCTCATCCAGCTTATTCCCGGGGCGTCGGACTCCTACCTTGACGCGCTTGCCGCCGCCTGCGGAATGGCTAACGGCATACTGCTGCTTCTCAGATACACCGAGCAGTGGTACGCATGGCTGACAACTCTTGTTCTTTACACCATAATGTACACCATTTCCGAAAGCTATATCATGCTGATAACTGTTGCCGCTATGCTTGTCAACACCTGCTACGGCTTTGTTAAGTGGTATATCTACACCAAAAAGAGAAAGCAGGAGTTGGGTATGACAGGCAATACCGCCGCTGCGAAAAAATAATAATAAGCTCGCTTTTTTAACTAAACTCTGCGCCGTTTGCAGAAAATAGGCGCAGAGTTTTTAATTTTTGGCTGTTGACTTTATATGGCAACATGTGATATAGTATCTTTGTGTATTTATATATACACGGAAAGGTTTGATTTATTTTTTATGGACATTTTCATAATAGCTTTACTATTGCTGATGTCTGCACTCTTTTCTGCTTCGGAAACAGCGTTCTCGACAGCGAAAGAGGCAAGGATACGCACATATGCCCAGGACGGCAATAAGCGTGCAAAGGTAGCTATTAAAATTTCCGAAAACTATGACAAGGCGTTGACCACAGTACTTATAGGCAACAACATTGTCAACCTCACGGCTTCATCAATCACAACGGCATTTGTTATCCGGGTGTTCAAAGGCGACGCATATGTCGCTCTCGGAACGGCTGTGATAACAGTACTGGTACTTATCTTCGGCGAGATCATGCCGAAGAATGTTGCAAAGGAGTATCCCGAAAGATTTTGCCTTTTCATCTCCTACCCGCTTTGGGGACTGATGGTCTTGTTCACCCCGCTGGTATGGCTGCTTGTAAAGCTCAAGAATCTTGTGATCCTCATATTCGGCGGAAAGAACGACCAGCCGTCGATGACAGAAGAGGAGCTCAAGCTGATGATAGACGAGATCGAGGACGAGGGCGTCTTCGATGAGTCTGAGAGCGATCTTGTAAAGAGCGCGATAGAATTTTCGGACATCTCGGTCAGCGAGATACTCATTCCGCGAGTAAATATTGCGGCTGTCGAGATAGACGACGACATAGAATCAATCAAGGAAAAGTTCATATCATCACATTTTTCCAGACTGCCTGTTTATGAGAAGACTATCGACAGCATCGTGGGAATAATCCACGAAAAGTATTTCTTCGATATGTATCTTCACGGCGGCAAGAATATCTCGGAGATAATGCAGAAGCCTCTTTACATATTCGGGCTGACTGCCATCTCCGACATCATGAAGGAGATGCAGCGCTCAAAGAGCCACATGGCGATAGTAGTCGATCAGTACGGCGGTACTCAGGGCATAGTCACCATGGAGGATATCATAGAGGAGCTTGTAGGCGAAATTTATGACGAGACGGACGAGGAGGACACCTCGTTTGTGGATCTCGGCAACGGCGAATATGAGGTCTCGGGAGACCTGAGCATCAGGGACTTCCTCGATAAGATAGGGCTTCCGGACGACGAGATACAGACAGACTGCACCTCGATAGGCGGTCTTACCATGGAGAGCCTCGACCATGTTCCGCAGTCGGGCGAGCAGGTTCAGGTATCCAGATTTTTGATGAAGGTCATATCTGCCGATGAGCAGAAAATCGACAGGGTCCACATAAGCGTGATGGAGAAACCGGAGGATTCCGACTCTGATGAGCGTGAGCGGGACAGGGATAAAGACAGCGATAAAGAAAAAGACAGAGACCGGGATAAGGATAAAGACAAGGATAAAAGCAAGGACAAAGACCGGGACAGGGATAGATCCGATAAGCCGGATTGAGTCTGGATCCGGCGGATATAATAGAACTTTGGCAGGAGCGGCAGTTGCCGTTCCTGCTTTTTCTTTTTGCCGGGAACATGGTCGCTTCATGCCGGGAAGATAACTGTCCTAAGTATGACGCGCGTGGATATAGCCCATCGCTTGGCGCCGGAAGAGCCGTAAGAGGAAGTATTCTCATACAAATCGGGGATGCCTCTTTATGCCACCCAAGTGCACCGCCTGATACCACCTGGGCACACCGCCTTATACCACCGCCCGGGCGGCGTCAGCGGCTTGCCGCACCGCTGTTACCCACCGCAAATAATACGCATAAAGCTGTCTAAAAAAGAGAATTTTTGGCTCAGATATGTTAAAATTACACAAAATCGAGAGCCAAAATTCTCTTAAAGTCTAAAATGCCCATTGACTTTGGTATTGACTTTTCGGGAAGCACGATGATATAATTGGTGTATATCGTGGCATATAGTACGGAAATTGTGGAATCTGGTGTAAAGAGGGTGAATCGGATGCCGAAAACGGAGCGAATGAGCGGCGAGCTTCTGTATACTATCGACCCCAAGGGCAGGATGAGCTTCCCCCCGAAGTTCCGGGAGATACTCGGCGAACGGTTTATTCTCACAAAGGGTCCGAACAACAAGCTGGTCGCGTACTCCGAGGAAAACTGGGAGAGGCTCGTCGAGCAGATAGCAGAAATGGATCTCGGCAGGGAAAAGGACATACTCACCCAGATGTGCGTCAAGGCGGCGTCCCCCGTCGAGGCGGACAAGCTCGGCAGGATACTTGTTCCTCAGGCGCTGAGGCAGTTCGCGGGGCTTGTGAAGGACGTGTATGTAGTCGGAGCTATCGATGAGGTAGAGATCTGGGACAGAGCCAACTACGACGCCTTCAACCAGTCTATTACACCTTCCGACTTCTATGCGGCAATGTCGGGACTTAAACTTAAATGATGATGGAATATAAGCACATATCTGTTTTGCTTGATGAGACAATAGACGGTCTTAAGATAAACCCTGAGGGAATATATGTTGACGGCACAGCCGGCGGAGCGGGGCACTCTTTCCAGATAGCCCAGCGGCTCACCACCGGCAGGCTGATTGCCATTGACCGTGACCCGGACGCCATAAAAGCCGCGACAGAGCGGCTTTACGGCTACAGCGCGACGGTCGTTCAGGGAAATTTCTCTAATGTAGATAAGATTCTTCATGAGCTTGGAATATCGCGCATTGACGGAATGCTTTTGGATCTGGGAGTATCCTCCTACCAGCTTGACAACGCCGAAAGAGGCTTTTCCTACCATTCGGACGCGGAGCTCGACATGAGGATGAGCCGCGAGGGGATAAGCGCCAAGGATATAGTCAACAGCTATTCCTACGAGCGCCTGTGCCGGATACTTTTTGAGTACGGCGAGGAAAAATTCGCTAAGAGCATAGCCTCGAATATAGTCAAGGCGAGAGAGCGAGAGCCTATCGAGACGACGTCCGAGCTTGCCCAGATAGTGAAGGATTCCGTTCCGCAAAAGGTCCGCAGGGAGAAAAACCCCTGCAAAAAGACGTTTCAGGCGATACGCATGGAGGTAAACAACGAGCTTGGCGAGCTTTCGGAGGCTCTTGACAAGGCGTTCGATCTGCTCAATCCCGGCGGAAGGCTGGCTGTGATCACCTTCCACTCGTTGGAGGACAGGCTGGTAAAGCAGAGGTTTGCGAGCTTCGCGCAGGGCTGCACCTGCCCGCCCGAGTTTCCGGTATGCGTGTGCAAAAAGACGCCTCGAGCAAAGCTTATAACAAGAAAGCCGATAGAGCCGTCAGAGGCGGAGATAGCCGCCAACAACCGGGCTCACTCGGCAAAGCTCAGGATAATAGAAAAAATCAAGGATTAGTATTCTAATCCTTTGCTGGAATATAAACAGGGGGGAATGGTCACATGGCTTATCAGAACGGCAATCTGGCTTACGACATTTCGGTATACGAGCCGAAGGTCAATCAGCCTGCACACAGGGAAAAGCCCAAGATTGAGGTAAACGTAAAAAAAGCGCCGGCTGTGAGAACCCAGAGCGCCTTCGGAATTTTGGTCGGAGCAGCGGTGGTATTCGCGATGATGTTCGCGATGCTCTACGGCAAGGTCGAGACCAACAGGCTGTTCAATGAGGCGACCCGGCTTGAGGCGGAGCTTAAGGCTCTCGAGTCGGAAAACATTTCCCTGGCTGCGGAGTATGAGTCAAAGACCTCGCTCAGAAATGTCGAGGACTATGCCCAGAACGTGCTGGGGCTTCAGAAGCTTGACAAGTCGCAGATTCAGTATGTAGAATTTGAGGGAGATACCGTATGCGAGGTTGTCGAGGCGGAAAAGGAAAACATCTTCGTAATAATAAAGAACTGGTTTGCAAATTTATGCGAATATCTCGGAGCGTAGGGAAATAAAGATAATATTAACCATGGAAAGTTAAGTTTTGCCTCACCGGAGTAGGGCTCAAACTTAGCTTTCTTGCGTAATAAAGTGTATTTTTCGGAAAGGAACAGGAATGTCGGTAGCAGAAAAATCCACAGCAACCATGAAAAGACGACTGACTTTGATAATCTTCGTCGTTATGATTTTGGTTCTTGTATATGTGTCAGTGCAGATGTACAATGTGGCGGTGCTCGAGAGCGACAAGTTTCAGGCTCTTGCTAACAGTCAGCAGTTTCGCACCACGACTGTAAAGGCGAACAGAGGCGCCATATATGACAGAAACGGTCAGGTGCTCGCCCAGAGCGTCACGGTGTACACCGTATTTGTAGACCCGAGAACATTTTCGGAGCGGGACACCGAATATGAGGCGGAGATAGTCGACGCCCTTGTGTCAAGCTTGGGAGTTGAGTCAAGCTTTGTCCGCGAAAGGCTTTATAAGGACAACGCATATCAGGTAATAGCGGATGATGTAGATAAGACTATAGCGACCTCGATTATGACAAAAATGTCCGAGCTTGGAGTCACATCTGTCGGAGCGACTCCCACCGCGAAGAGAAATTATCCTCAGAACGACCTTGCGGCAAACGTAATAGGTCATCTTCACTATGACGGCTACGGAATTTACGGGCTTGAGGCATACTACGACGAGTATCTCACCGGAACTGACGGCAAGATAATCAGAGCTATAGACGCCCACGGCGCGGAATTTCAGTATAAGTACAAGCAGAGCTATGACGCCGTCGACGGCGCGTCGCTTTACACCAATATAGATTCGACTATCCAGTATTACACCGAAAAGGCGCTTGAAAACGCGGTTTTGGCAAATAACCCGAACGACAAGTCCTGCGCGATAGTCATGAACTGCAACACCGGCGCGATATACGCCATGGCGACGGAGCCAGACTACGATCTCAACTACCCGTCCGAGATTTACGACGAGAAGACGACTCAGATGCTCGCCGCTCTTGATACGCCTGCCACTCAGGAGGAGTACGCTACTCAGCGCTCGCTCGCGTGGAACCTGCAATGGACAAACAAGGCGATATCCTCTCTTTACTACCCCGGTTCGGTATTCAAGGTAGTCACCGGCTCGGCGGCTCTGGAGGAAAACGCCATAAGCCTTTCGGACACCTTCTACTGCAACGTCTCGACGGATGTTCAGGGAGTAATATTCCATTGCTGGACTACCCACGGCGGACACGGAACCCAGAATTTTGTTCAGGCGATGACAAACTCCTGCAACCCGGCGTTTGTATCGATAGGTCAGCACCTCGGGGCAAAGCTTTTCTGCCGCTATTTCGAGGCGTTCGGGCTTACCGAAAAGACCGGAATAGATCTTCCTGCCGAGGCGAACAGTCTTTATGTCCCATATGAGAACATGACGCCGGTCTCTTTGGCTTCCAGCTCATTCGGTCAGACAAATAAGATAACCCCGATCCAGATGATATGCGCATATGCCGCGGTGGTAAACGGCGGAAATCTTGTGACCCCGTATGTTGTCGACAGGATAGTGGACAACGACGGAAACATAATCAAGCAGTACACCCCCACCATAAAGCGTCAGGTAATCTCGGAGGAGACCTCCCAGATAATGCGCCAGACGCTCGCGACGGTCGTTTCCACCAACTCGGGAAGCAACGTCTACATAAAGGGCTATAACATAGGCGGAAAGTCGGGTACATCACAGAAGCTCGATGAAAATCCGGAGGGAAACACCTACGTTTCCTCCTACTGCGCGTTCTATCCGGCGGACGACCCGGAGATAATCATGCTTGTCATGGTAGACGAGCCGACTAACGGACTGTACTACGGCTCCGCGGTGGCTGCTCCGGTGGTTTCGGAGGTGTTTACGGAGATATTGCCGTACCTTGGCTACTACGCGGAATACACCGAGGAGGAGCTTGCCGAGCTCGAGGTGACGGTTCCGGACGTCGAGGACGCCGATGTTTCAAGCGCTAAGGCGACGCTGGAGAGCCTCGGTCTTAACGCCGAGGTAATAGGCAACGGCGGAACGGTTATAAATCAGATGCCGTCTCACGGCAGCGAGATGCCAAAGGGCTGCACGGTGATACTCTACACCGAGGAGGACTACGAGGAGAAAGAGGTATATGTGCCCGATCTCACCGGCTACACTCTCGAGGAGGCAAACGAGACTCTTGCCGAGCTGGGGCTCAACCTAAGACCTCTTGGAGGCGCGGCTCAAAAGGCGGGCGCGGAGTGCTCGGGAGTCATGAACTATAAGGAGGTCTATGTCAAGAAGGGAACGATAATAGAGGCGTACTTCCTGATAAACGACGAGACCGGATGATATCAGCATAAACACATCATAAATACCGCAAGGAAGGCATGTATATGAAGCTTTACGAGCTGCTAAAGGGTGTAGATGTCAAAGGCGAAATGCCACAGGATACCGAAATAGACCTAATAATCTCGGACACGAGAATAAAAATAACCGGCAGGACACTTTTTATCTGTCTCAAGGGCGCGAGGTTCGATTCTCACGACTCGGTCGCGCAGCTTCGGGAACAGGGAGTAAGCGTCTTTGTGACCGAACGGGACTGCGGGGTAGACAACCAGATAATAGTGAGGGACACAAGGCTCGCGCTCTCTCAGATATGGGCAAACAGCTACTGCAGCCCGGAGCGGGAGATGAAGTTTATAGGCGTGACCGGCACTAACGGCAAGACCACGACTACCACTCTCATTAAGGAGACGCTTATGGCGCTCGGACACAAGTCCGGGCTTATAGGCACCTGCGGCAACGAGATAGGCGACATGAAGCTTCACGCCGAGAGAACCACTCCCGAGCCGGACGAGTTTTTCGCGCTGCTGCGACAGATGGCGGACGCCGGCTGCGAGTATGTGGTTATGGAGGTGTCCTCTCAGGGACTGGAGCAAAGGCGGCTGGGGGATGTGAGGTTCGAGACCGCGGTGTTTACAAATCTCACTCAGGATCATCTTGACGTCCACGGCAGCATGGAAAACTATTATCAGGCCAAAAAGCTTCTTTTTGACCGCTGCGACAAGGCTCTTATCAACCTCGACGACGAGTACGGCATGAGGCTGTACGGCGAGATAACCTGCGAGAAACACGGCTTTTCCGTGTCAGACCCGCACGCCGAGTTTTCGGCCGACTTTATAAAGCTCCATGCGGGCGGCTCGAGCTATTGGTACTCAGACCCGAAAAAGGCGTACCATGTCGATATAATGCTCCCCGGAGGCTATAATGTATCAAATACGGTCGCGGTCATAGCCGCGCTCGAGCTTTGCGGCTTCGGGGCTGAAAAGACCATTCCTATATTGTCCGGTCTTCCGGGAGTGAGAGGCAGATGCGAGGTTGTCAACACGGGGCGAGACTTCACCGTTATACTCGACTATGCTCATACTCCGGACGCGCTTGTGAATATTCTTCGCAGCGTAAGGGAGTTCGCGAAGGGAAGGGTAGTATGCCTGTTCGGCTGCGGAGGAAACCGCGACGCGAAAAAGCGTCCGCTCATGGCGGAAGCAGCCGCCCGAAACGCCGACTTTCTCATTATAACCTCGGATAACCCAAGGGACGAGGACCCGCACGAGATTATACGGCAAATAATCAAAGGTCTTGACGGGCTCAAGTGCGAATATACTGAAATAGACAACCGTCGGGACGCCATTTTCTGGGCTGTAAGAAACGCAAGGCCTGACGATGTGATAGTCCTTGCCGGAAAGGGACACGAGGATTATCAGATACTCGGCAACGGCGTCAAGATACACTTTGACGAGAGGGAAATAGTAAAGGAAGCTCTTGACGGGCTTGACAAATAAAGCTTCGGAGGATTAAATAATGCCGTTTTGGATAAATTTGATTGTCGGATTTCTGTCGCTCATTGTGGCGGCGCTTTTCGGGGTAATACTCATCCCATACCTCAAAAAGCTCAAGGCGGGCTCGCATATACTTGATATAGGTCCCGCGTGGCACAAGTCCAAGGAGGGCACGCCGCTTATGGGAGGGTTCATGTTTATACTCTCCGTTCCGGTATCGCTTTGGGTGGGGTACCTCATAATCAAGGCTTATCGCTCGGCTCACATGATTGAAGCCCCCGAGAATTCGGGCTGGAAGCTGATCGCCGCCATAGGCGTGGCGATGCTCTTCATGCTCGTCGGATTCTGCGACGATTACATAAAGGTCGTAAAGAAGCGAAACAAGGGCTTTAGCATAGTGGGAAAAACGGCATGTCAGATCATCATAATAGTCGCCTATCTCGCCGCGCTCTGGGCTTTGGGATATGACACCGTCGTCGAGTTTCCGCTGATAGGTGACGTCGATTTCGGATGGCTCTATTATCCCGTGATGGGTCTTGCGATATATGTGCTTGTCAACGCGGTTAACTTCACCGACGGAGTAGACGGGCTCTTGGGCTCGGTGACGGTGGTATATTCCGTGGCGTTTACTCTGATATTCGTGCTGCTAAACGACTGGGAGATGTCGGCTCTGTCGATGGCTGTAGCGGGAGGCTGCATGGGCTTTTTGGTTTGGAACCTTCACCCCGCGAAGGTGTTTATGGGAGACACCGGCTCGATGTTTCTGGGCGGCTGCGTGGTCGCGATGGGAATAGCCTCAGGGCTTGAGCTTTTGCTGCCGCTGGCAGGACTGATTTATGTAGTTGAGTTTTTCAGCGATATAATACAGATTTTCAGCATAAGGGTGCTTCACAAAAAGGTATTCAGGATGGCGCCCATTCATCATCACTTCGAGCTTTGCGGCTGGAGCGAATACAAGATTCTCTGGGTCTTTTCGGGAGTTACGCTTATATGCGGCATACTGGGAATAGTGGCTGTGTGGTTGTACCGGCAGTCGCTGTGATGTATTGTAAGCTATTATAATTGGTAGTTTCGGTTTGGAGGGGTAAAAGTGGCAACTGCCGCCGATTCCCGCCTGAGTCGCGGGAGAAAACATAATACCAGCGGCAGCACTGATGTTGCCGGCAGAGCGCCTGCCGCTCCTGATAAGACGGTTCACTCCGGCGACGCGGCAGCCTCAAAAAAGAAGAAGCGCCGCCAGCCCGGTCTCAGGATAGCCGACGGCAATATGGATATGCTCTTCTTTGTCATAATAGTAGTCATGCTTGTCTACGGTCTGATAATGGTGTTCTCGGCAAGCTATATCGAGGGACTTATGAGCGAGAGCCATGACGGCTACGCGTTTGTAAGAACTCAGGGAGTAGCCGCGATAATAGGCGTGCTTTTGATGATATTCATTTCCTTCTTTGACTATCACATATTGATGAACTCAAGGGTGGTAATGATAGGCTACTTCGGAATGCTGGGTCTGATGTACTATACGGCGTTTTTCGGCAATGATGTGCACGGTGCAAAGCGCTGGATAAACATAGGCTCGACAAGCTTCCAGCCATCTGAGGCGATGAAGCCGGTGCTGGTGGTAGTTGTGGCGTTTCTTTTGATAAAGTATCTTCCAAAGGATATATCTCCGACTAAGAAGTTTATCCCGCTTCTTGTGGTTATGGCGCCGGTGTGCGCGGCGATGGTTTTGCAGCGCCATATATCCGGACTGCTTATCATGTGCGCGCTGTTTGCCTGCGTAGTGGTAGTAAGCGGAATGCCCTGGAAGGACATATTCAGGCTCGGAGCGATTTTGGCTGTGTTCGCCCTTGTGGCTGCCGTTATATTCTCTGTGTCAAGAGGCGGAGGACTCTCGTACATCTTTGACAGAATCGCCAGCATGAGCAGCGTCGAGGACGGAGAGATAAACGACGAC
This sequence comes from Candidatus Faeciplasma pullistercoris, assembly GCA_018715525.1. Taxonomy (GTDB): domain Bacteria; phylum Bacillota; class Clostridia; order Oscillospirales; family Ruminococcaceae; genus Faeciplasma; species Faeciplasma pullistercoris. The sequence goes on from DVLL01000001.1 coordinate 77,421, forward strand.
ACATGGCAGACCGCTCAGTCCCTGATAGCTATCGGCTCGGGCGGCTGGTTCGGGCTCGGCTTCGGAGAGTCGAGGCAGAAGTATTTCTGGCTTCCAGAGTCGCAGAACGACTTTATAATCTCGATAATAGTCGAGGAGCTGGGGTATCTCGGAGGACTGACGGTGCTTATCCTGTTCGGGCTTTTAGTATACCGCGGCTTCAGGATAGCGAGAAAGGCGCCGGATAAGTTCGGAATGCTGATAACCACCGGACTTGTCTTCCAGATGGGATTCCAGGCGCTTTTGAATATAGGAGTAGCCTGCAACGCATTCCCGAATACCGGAGTGTCGCTTCCGTTTTTCAGCGCCGGAGGAACCGCCCTTGTGGTGCAGCTCGCGCAGATGGGAGTAGTGCTCGGAGTGTCGAGGCAGTGCGAGGATCTGTAGGAACATATGTCAGAAAGAGTGATATTAAATGCTTAAGGTAATACTTTCGGGCGGAGGAACGGCTGGGCACGTCAATCCTGCGCTCGCCATATCCGAGATAATAAAGGAAATATACCCCGACGCGGAGTTCTTGTACGTCGGGACGCCGAACGGCATCGAAAAGGATCTTGTAGCCAAGGCGGGTCTTGATTTTGCCCCGATGAACGTGGCGGGCTTCCAGCGCAGGCTGTCCCTTCGTAACATCAAGCGCAACATGACGGCTGCATGGTATCTGATGACCTCGGGCAGCCGTTCAAGGCAGATAATCAGCTCGTTCAAGCCGGATCTTGTAATAGGCACTGGCGGATATGTATGCGGACCGATAGTCCGCATGGCTGCCAAGATGGGCGTAAAGACGATAATCCACGAGCAGAACGCTTTTCCCGGCGTGACTACAAAGCTTTTAGCGAACGAGGTGGACAGGGTGATGCTCACCGTCAAAAAGGCGGAGGAGTATATGAGGGACAAGGACAAATGCGTAGTTACCGGGCTTCCCGTGCGCATGGGGTTTGTCAAGGGCAGGCTCACCAAGGCTGAGGCCAAGGCAAGGCTCGGGCTGAGCCGTGAGCTGTGCATACTGTCTACCGGCGGAAGCCTCGGCGCGGGAAGGATAAACGAGACGGTCGCCGACCTGATGGCGTGGTACTGCCGGGAGGGAATAAAGGTAAACCACATCCACTCCTACGGAAAAAACGGCAGGGGAACCTTTGTGGCGTCGCTTCGCACAAAGGGAGTGGAGCTTGAGGAGCACCCCGAGTTCATAGTAAAAGAGTATATTGACAATATGCCAACCTGCATGGAGGCTGCCGACCTTATTATAAGCCGCTGCGGCGCGGGCGCGCTGACCGAGATAGAGGCGGTGGGCTGCGGCTCGATACTCGTGCCGTCTCCCATAGTGGCGGAGAACCACCAGTATCACAACGGCAAGGTGCTTGAAAACGCCGGAGCAGCCATACTTATAGAGCAGAAGGATCTGACCAGCGAATGGCTGATAAAGACTGTTGACAGCCTGATAAGCGACCCCGAAAGGCTAAGAGGGCTGTCCCGCAACGCCGAGAAGCTCTACATCACCGACACTCCTGACAGAGTCGCGGCGGTAATAAAAGAGGTTCTTGAGGGAAAGTAGCCAAATCCGGCCTTATCACATATTATACCTGTAGATATATCTGAAAAAATATGTGATAAAGGGGAATAAAGATGCTCGAAAGCAGGCTTATCGTCGAGGGCGGCAGAAAAATTGAGGGAGAAATAAGGGTTCAGGGAGCAAAAAACAGCTCGCTTCCGCTGCTTGCCGCCTCGTTTTTGTCGGGCGGAACAAGCGTGATACATAACTGCCCCGCCCTGTCTGACGCCTATGCGGCATGCAGGATACTCAGCTCGCTCGGCTGTAAGTGCAAGAGGGAGCAGCATAGCGTCATCGTTGATTCCTCGGACGCCGACGGCTTCGCTGTCAGCGACGGGCTTATGCGCGAGATGCGCTCGTCGATAGTCTTTCTCGGAGCGATACTCGGCAGGACGAAAAGGTGCAGGCTTTCGTTTCCGGGAGGCTGCGAGCTTGGCCCCAGACCTATTGACCTCCACCTCGAGGCTCTTAAAAAGCTGGGCGTGAGAATAATAGAGGATCACGGCGTGCTTGACTGCACCTGCGGTCAAAGGCCGGCGAGGTGCGACATAACGCTTTCGCTCCCGTCTGTAGGGGCAACCGAGAACATCATGCTTTATTCGGCGCTCGGAAGCGGAGAGACGGTCATATACAACGCCGCGAGAGAGCCGGAAATAACCGACCTCGGCGGGTATATCAACAAATGCGGCGGAGATATACGGGGGCTGGGCAGCTCGACGGTGGTGATAAACGGAGTGCCCGAGCTTCACGGCTGCGAATATACCGTAATGCCGGACAGAATAGTGGCTGCCACATATATGGGGGCTGCCGCCGCTACAGGCGGCGAGCTTGTTCTTTCTGGCGTGTGCCCGCAGGATATGTATTCGTGTATGTCCATCTTTTCCGAGATGGGCTGCGGGGTCTACCCGTATACAGACAAGATTTTCATCAACGCGAAAAAGAGCCTGTCGGCAGTGAGGACGATACGAACCATGCCCTATCCGGGCTTTCCCACCGACTGCCAGCCGATAGTTATGGCTGTTTTGTGCCGTGCGAACGGCTCAAGCATGATAGTGGAGAACATTTTTGAAAACCGATTTATGGCGGCTGATGAGCTCAGGCGAATGGGCGCGGACATAAAGACGGAGGGCAGGGTCGCGGTAATCGAGGGAGTCAATAAGCTTTTGGGCGCGAAGCTGCGTGCCGCCGACCTCAGGGCGGGAGCGGCTCTGATAGTCGCCGCGCTCGGCGCCGAGGGCACAAGCGTCATTTCAAACGTGAGGTACATAGACCGCGGATACGAGAATATAGAGGATGAGCTGTCCGCAGTGGGAGCCAGAATCAAAAGGATCTGAAAATTCAGGGAAGAGAGGTAAACCGAATGAGGGACGTCGTAAAATCACAGCCTGCTCAGCCGGTAAGGCGGCGCAGGCGCAGAAGAAAAAATCTGTCGCTCTACTATCTAATGATATTCCTCATATGCGGAATTATTCTTTTTGTGCTTTCAAGAACGGTGCTGTTCAGGATAAAGACTATCGAGGTTGTCGGCAACTCACGCTATACTGCGCAGGAGCTGATAGACGCCGCAGGGCTTCGGGTCGGCAGGAATATGTACAATGTCGACCTTAAAGAAGCTGAAGAGGATATAATGGATGAGTTAATCTACATCGACAGCGTAAGCGTCAGGCGAAAGCTGCCCGACAAAATGGTTATAACCGTTGAGGAGGCTTCAGCGTTCGCCTGCTGTCAGTACGAGGGCTCAAGATACGCCACGATAACGCGCAGCGGCAGATATCTTGAGACTGAGCAGTCCTCGCCGAGGGCGGAGCTCATGCAGATATACGGCTTGGAGCTTGTCGAGGTGGAGCGCGGCAAGAGCCTGAAATGCACCGACGAGGACAAGCTTGAGGTGCTCAACCAGCTTCTTGACGCCATAGACGAGATCTGTCCCGGCAAGATATCCTATATAGACATAACAAACCGCGCGGACATAGTCATGGGCTACGGCGGAAGGATAGACATAGAATTCGGAAGCTCGCTCGACTACGAGTACAAGCTCCGCTATATCACAGCCATAATACAGGACAACCTTGAGCCTGATGCGCAGGGCAGGATAATATATCACAGCGCGTCGGCGGGAGCATCGTTCATTACCAACGACGACCTCGAGCAGATGCAGGAGGAGCTCGGGGAAAGAAAGGAGCAGGCTCAGCAAACTCAGCAGCAACAGCAAACACAGGAAAATGGGGAGAATCAGGAAGAATAACCAATAAAGTATTAGTTAATTGGCATAAATTATCTTAAAAATGTCTTGCTGGGCTATTGCCAAGCAGAATGTTTTATGCTACTATAATACTAAGTTTAGATGCAGATATTCGCATGATATAGTATATATTGGAGGAGAAAAGCAATGGGCTTTGTAATGGAAAACGAGGGAATAGATCTTGCCAAAATTAAAGTTGTGGGCGTAGGCGGAGGCGGCGGAAACGCGCTCAACTGCATAGTAGCGACAGGCATTCAGAATGTCGAATACATATCCGTTAATACCGATGCTCAGGCGCTCAAGAACTCCAAGGCTACAACGAAAATTCAGATAGGACAGAAGCTCACCCATGGTCTCGGCGCAGGCGGAAAGCCCGAGATCGGAGAGGGCGCAGCCCAGGAGTCCAAGGATGAGATACAGGACACTCTCAAGGGCGCCGACATGATATTCATCACCGCCGGTATGGGCGGAGGAACCGGAACAGGAGCCGCTCCCGTGGTTGCCGAGATAGCAAGGGATATGGGAATACTGACTGTTGCGGTAGTCACCAAGCCCTTTGCGTTCGAGGGCAAGAGAAAGCTTGAGCAGGCTGAGCGCGGCATAGACGCGCTTATCAGGAATGTTGACTCGCTTGTAGTCATACCCAACCAGAAGCTTCTTACAGGCAGGGAGAACCTCACCATGAGGCAGTCGTTTGCTCTTGCCGATGATATACTCAAGACTGCGGTTCTGAGCGTTACCGAGCTGATACTTCGTCACGGCGAGATAAACGTCGATTTCGCGGACGTCAAGACCATAATGAGCAACGCGGGCTATGCCCACATGGCGATCGGTCACGGCGAGGGCAAGGACAAGGTCGCGGACGCTGTTCAGCAGGTCATTTCCAGCCCGCTGCTTGAGACCTCCATCAAGGGCGCAAGAAGACTGCTCATCAACGTCACCATGTCCGAGGATTTCGGAACCGAGGAGATGGCGAACCTCACCGATACCATTACCAAGGCTGCAGCAGAGGATGTCGAGCTTATCTTCGGTGCGGACTTCAGCGAGGATCTCTCAGACGCTATCGATGTTATAGTCATTGCGTCAGACTTTGACGATTACAATAACCCCAACGCTCCTGAGGAGGACGCCGAGGCCGAGGAGGAAAGCTCTGACACGGGCTCGAAGGACACAGGCTCGACAAGCTTCTACGACGGTCTGTGGAACGACCTTTTCAAGCGTTAAGAGGCGGAATTTCGTGGAAAATAATTAAAAGCGGATGCTTCTGGGACGGCGCAGGCGCGAAAGCCTGCGCCGTTTCGCGCATTATCCGGGAAAACGGGCAGATTTAAGGCGTGGTCTTATTGCTATATAGCCATATATTACAAGGCGTATTTGTAAAAAATGACTGAAAAATTCAGAAAAACACTTCTGCACTTGACAAAAATATGTCAGGATGATATATTTATCCTATGAATTGTTTCATGAGGTGAGCGACTTGCCGCAGACAGATTACAAAGCCATGTCCGACGGCGAGCTTCTTGGGCTTGTCAGAAGTGACGAAAGTGCCTATTCCGAGCTTATTTCAAGGTATCTTGGAAAGGTTCGGCGCCTCGCGCACGTTTATTCATACAACCATTCCGACTGCGACGACCTGGTTTCCGAGGGGATAATCGGGCTGATGAATGCGGTGAAGAGCTATGACGGCTCGTCGGGCAAGGCGTCATTTTCGACATATGCGTACGCCTGCATTCACAACCGCATAATCTCGGCGCTGAAAAAGTCGAGCCGGATAAACAGCTGCGAAGAAAATATGGACACTCTTGACTCAAATGGCGGCAGCTCGGGAAGAGATTGCTCGCCGGAGAGCATCGTTATGAGCCGTGAGGAGATAGGCGAGGTGCTCGAGTGGATGGAGAAGGGTCTGAGCAAGATCGAAAAGAGCGTTTTCGAGGCGTATATGGCGGGAAAGCCGTATTCCGAGATATCAAAAAGCCTTGGCATTCCGCTTAAATCTGTGGACAACGCGCTTTTGAGGGTCAGAAGGAAGCTTCGCAGCAGACTATAGGTAAAAACCCGTGCCGGGACGCGGTAAAAGGCGAGACGGCGGAGGGCTTTTATAAATAATGTGAGCCATGCAGCTTAATTCCGTGCGTTTGTAAGTAATCAAAGTTGAAGGTATTTAGTCCGCTTGGCAAAAACTTTAAGCGAGGGAAATTTATGTACGAAGACAAAACATTGGTATGCCGTAACTGCGGAAAGGAATTCGTTTTCACAGCCGGTGAGCAGGAGTTCTACGCTGAGAAAGGCTTTGAGAACGAGCCTAAGATGTGCAAGGATTGCCGCAGAAGCAAGAAGGAAGCAGGAAGACAGTTCTATACCGCTACATGCGCAGCATGCGGTAAAGAGGCTAAGGTTCCTTTCAAGCCCCACGACGACCGTCCGGTATACTGCAGCGAGTGCTTTGCTAAGCAGAAGGAAGCAAACGACTGATACTTTCAGACCACTTTGCGAAAATCAGGCTGACCTCATTTACAAACGGGGTCAGCCCGTTTTTTATGTATGGATAAGGACTTGAAATAGCGGGAAAAGTATTATATAATTCATTAAAAGGCATAGTAGCAGACAGGAGGAGCAAAAATGAGTATAAACATCACAAAAGACAGCATCATAGGCGATATCCTTGACATTGATCCGGGCTGCGCGCCGCTGTTTCTCGAGATAGGAATGCATTGCCTCGGCTGCCCTTCCGCAAGGGGAGAGACTATAGCTCAGGCGTGCGAGGTTCACGGAGAGGACGCGGACAAGCTTGTCAGGAGGCTCAAGGACTACTTTGAGGCAAAATAAAGCCTAAGCAAAAAATATGCTGACGATCAGGGCAGCCTGCAGCGGCTGCCCGAGATTTTTGACGAGTTTTTTGAAGCGGGGAGGAAGGGCGCGTGTCTACACTTAACAAACGGCTGGCGGCGTGCTGCGAGTATGTAGCCGGGTCGGGCATAGTCTGCGACATAGGGACAGACCACGCCTATCTGCCAATACACCTTCTTCAATCCGGCAAATGCGGCTCTGCATACGCCTGCGATATCGCCGACGGTCCGCTTCAGAGCGCGAGGGCGAATGTGAGCGCCCAGGGTCTTGAGGATAAAATAACGCTCATTAGGTCGGATGGGCTGGACGATGTGCCGCTTCAGGGAGTGTCTGACATTGTGATAGCGGGAATGGGCGGGGAGCTCATTTTTCGGATACTCGGCAGAAAAATAAGCGAGCTCGGCGGCATAAATCTCATATTGCAGCCCAATACCCGGGAGGCTGAGCTTGTCGGCTGGCTGTATGAAAATGGGTTTGAGATACTTGCCCAGCGCGCCGTCACGGATGCCGGGCTTATATACATAGTGATAAACGCGGTGTATAAGGGCGAAATGAGAGCTCTTTCGGAGCTTGAGCGGATTTTGGGGAAGCTGGATGTAAGCGACCCCGAGGCAGCCCGGTATATAGAAATCCAGGCGGACAGGCTGAGTAAAGCGGCCGCTGGTATGCTCGGCTCAAGGAGCCCCGAAAAGCGTGAGGAGGGGCTGGCGGCGCAGGAGCTTGCGAAAAAGCTCCGAGCCCTTATCAAAGCGTGAGACCTTTGCATATTGCGGCTCTCGGGACAGCCGGCAGCAAAGCTATCTTAGTCCTGTGGAGCGGGCAGCTTTTAGGAATATTTACAGTACAGATACCCTTAATATGAACCTGACCGGAGGTGTCGGAAGTGAAAATGACAAAAATATCCGAAATATACGATTATATTGACAGCCTCGCCCCTTTTCGCACTCAGGACAGCTGGGACAACGCGGGACTGCTGACAGGAAGCATGGGCGGGAGCGTGACCAAGGCGCTTGTAGCCCTTGACGCGAAGATGCCTGTCATTGAAGAGGCTAAAAAACTCGGCTGCGAGCTGATAGTGACCCATCACCCTGTCATTTTTAACCCGCTCAGGTGTATAAACGAGGATGTCGAGGCGGGCAGGCTGGTAAAATACTCTATAGCCTGTATCTGCGCCCACACCAACCTCGACAGCGCGGAGTACGGAATAAGCGACATGATGGCTGACGCCCTCGGTATGAAAAACCTGCACATTCCGCTCGAAATAAACCGCACCGACCCCGAGACCGGCAGGAGGCTCGGCTACGGAACGACGGCTGAGTGCGAGAGCATGTCGCCGGAGCGGCTCGCCGCGCTGTGCAAGGAGCGCTTCGGCTGCGTCGGGATAAGGTATGTGCCCGGCAGAAAAAATATCCGCAAAGTCGGAATGGTGTCCGGGGCGGGCGGGGAGTTCATATCCGCCGCCGAGGCTCTCGGGCTTGACGCCCTTATAACCGCCGAGGTGAAGCACCACCAGTTTATCGAGGCGGAGCGCACCGGCATAACGCTTATCGACGCAGGTCATTTTGAGACCGAGGTGATAGCGGCCGGGTACCTTTGGGAAAAGCTTTCGAGCAGGTTTGACGGCACCGAGTTCATTCTCTCCGAGGTAGGCTCGGCGGTAAGA
>DVLL01000016.1 GCA_018715525.1 Candidatus Faeciplasma pullistercoris
GCCACGCGAGACACAGTAATAAACGAAAACGATAGGATCTGCCAATTTAGAATTGAGAAGACAATGGGGGATATAGAGTTTTCTATTGAAAGTCACCTTGATGATACCGATAGGGGCGGCTTTGGGTCTACTGGCGTGAGGTAATATACTAAGAATCTTATGCACAGATTTCCGGTGTTTTCTTTACTATGAAATAGCTGCTTTCCAATAGACATTACAGCGTAACAATCGAAGCTATGTACTTGATTTTTCTTTCATGCCCAATTGCAGTGCAGTTTGCACGAGTATAATTTGATGTTCGTATGGTATTCATCTTCTTGACCATCTGTCCGCCTACAGAGCCTGCCTCTCTCGAGGTGAGGTCTCCGTTGTATCCGTTCTTGAGGTTGACTCCTACTTCGTTGGCAGCCTCAACCTTGAACTTTTCAAGAGTCTGTCTGCCCTGATCGGTGGTAATACCTTTCATTATAAAAATCTCCTTATCATAACTTAAATTAATCAAACTTAATAAGCGTGCGAGGTTTTAACCACGCGCCTTAAAAGGGTTTGCAGGAATATTATTTGCGGCTGACAGAACTATATTAGTGGAAATTTTTGAATTGAAAAAACGGCTCGTGATTTTTTTCCACGAGCCGTCGGTGTAATGTTTGTTTATTTAACCGTGAGGGTAATGCTGACATTCTCGCGGTCAGCAGGAAGATCCTCATTTTCTGACATGTATAGATACGGCATTCCGTCGCAGCCGAAGTGAACTCTTCTGATGCCGTCTATTCTGTCGCTGACTCCAAGGGTCTTGTGACCGTGGTAGGTGATATAGGTATCTCCGAATTCGTCTGTGAAGAAGCCATTGTGACCGCAACCGTACTCGCCCTCGACAAAATTAGACGCGAGCGTCGGAACCATAGACTTTTTCCATACTGAGACATCGGTGAGCTCTGCGCAGGTATCCGCGACCATTGCTCCGACAACATATGTGTCGCCGGCTGCGTCTCCGCCGGAATACGCGACATAAACCTTATCCTCGGTGACAATAGGGTGAGGACCCTCGTTGTTATCTGTGCCGTTTATGTTCTCCCAGCTATAGCATGGACGTGAGAAGAGCTGAGGGAAGGTAATAAGCTTCCACGGCTGGTTGACGTCAGCCTCGGCAATCATAAGCATCGAGCCGCTGTCAGTTCCCGACCATGTACGGTATGACCATACAACAAAGCCTCTGTCCTTGACTTCAAAGTAGGTCATGTCAAGGGTTATACCATGCTTGCCGTCGCCCAGCGGGCTGTTGTTAAGGTACCTGCCATCCGGCATTACGCATCTGTGAGGCTCGCTCCAGTCGGCTGGATTCATTATGTCTCCGCCCTCGCGAAGCATCATTACATGAGACTGCGGGTCAAAGCCGCCCTTGCCGAGCGTGCAGAAAAGGCACATCCTGCCGTTTGCTATGTGGAACTCAGGCGCCCAGAAGGTGGATTCCCACTTGCCCTCGGTATAGCTGAGAATGGTGGAGCGCTTTACTCCATCGCTGAACAGGGTCTCTGGAGTATCAGCTTCTCTTGCCTCGAACTTCTTCTGACCCTCGGCGTCGTCTGTGCCTATGAAATAGTACTTGCCGTTATAGTATGTGATAATCGGATCGCCCCAGGGACGGCTCTCGATAGGGAAGGGAAATCTGCGGCGGCAGATTTTTCCGGAAACAGTGTATTTTCCGGGTGTGCTGAAGTCCACTCCGGAGGTGTCCCACTTTATTCTCTTAATATGTACCGAGCCGTCAGAGTAGAGAACCTTGGCTGAGATTTTGTCAAGCTCCTTGGGGTCGCTCACGCAAATGTCGCTCGGCAGGAGGACATCCTTGAAAGTGATTTTGTTTGATCTTACGGCAAGCTCATCCGCCATAGCCTTGGGGATTTCAATCATAACAGCGTCGCCGTTGCGGATATCAAGCTGGGGGCAAGCGCAGCTTTCGCCCTCGGCGTCAGCAGCCTCTACCTTGTCTGAATCGCATATCTGAGGCTCAGAGAAATTGACAAAGTCGGAAGTAGTCCACTTGATAAACTTGCCGGTGTATAAGGTCTCGCAGCCTACCGCCCATATTCCGTCCTTCTTGTTGTTTCTTATAAGCTCTCTGCCGATTATCGAGTATTCGCTGCCTGAGCGGCAAATCCTGAGGTCGGTGACCCCGGCCGAAACTATGCCGTTGTTTTCGTTGAAGTGGCACTTTGGGAAGAGCATGCCATAGCCCATGAAAAGAGGCTTAAAGTTTTTAGCGTTGTCCGAGGAAACTGCAAAGTGTACGCTTTCCGCGAGGTACACCGAGTAATCCGGGGCGGCGTTTCTGATATACGCCGCTATGAGGCAGCGCTCGCTTGTGTTGTAAAGTTCCATAATATTCCTCCGTAAATGAAATATACTTATAGCTTTCACGGAATTGCCGCAAAGACATCTATGTACATAATATCATAATACAGAAAAAAATCAATACAAATTTTCATTATAGAAAGGTATATTTTTTAAACCGTAAAAGGATAACGCGGCAATTAAAAAACCTGCGGAGTGGATCCGCAGGTTTTAATGATTACTACGCAGGCCTGTTTACTAAGACTTACTTTCCAAGCATCTTTTTAAGCCTCGCCATAGCCTCGGCGGTGTTTTCATGAGTGGAGAAAGAGGTGAGCCTGAGGTAGCCCTTTCCATTTTCTCCGAAGCCCTCTCCGGGGGTTCCCACTACGTTCGCCTCGCTTAAAAGCTTGTCAAAGAACTCCCATGAGCCCATGCCGCCCGGGCACTTGAGCCAGATATAGGGCGAGTTCTTTCCGCCGAAGTATTTTATTCCGCACTCGTCGAGAGCCTTCATCAGGATTTTGGCGTTCTCCTGATAGTACGCGATGTTTTCCCTGATGCCCTTGAGTCCCTCTTCGGTAAAGACGGCGTTCGCGCCGCACTGAACTATGTAGGAAACACCGTTGAACTTGGTGGACTGACGCCTGAGCCAGAGCTTGTTGAGATCCTGGTCGAATTTAAGCGACTTTGGCACTATGGTGTAGCCGCAGCGGGTTCCGGTGAAGCCCGCGGTCTTGGAGAGCGAGCATATCTCAATCACGCACTCTTTTGCTCCTGCTACCTCGTATGCCGAGTGGGGAACGTCGGGGTCGGTGATGAACGCCTCGTAGGCCGCGTCAAGAAGTATTACGGCGCCCTCTTTTTTTGCGTAGTCCACCCAAAGCTTGAGCTGATCGCGGGTGTAGGCGGCGCCTGTAGGGTTGTTAGGTGAGCAGAGGTAGATTATGTCCGCGTGAACGCTGTTGTCTGGCAGGGGAAGGAAGCTGTTTTCCTCGGTGGCGTCTGCGTATATTATCTTCCTGCCGGCAAGTATGTTGGTGTCAACATATACCGGATAGACAGGGTCGGTTACAAGAACGGTATTGTCCTCGTCAAACAGGTCAAGTATGTTTCCAAGATCGCTCTTTGCTCCGTCTGATACGAATACCTCCTCGGTATCAAGCTCGACGCCGAACTTTTTGTAGTATCCGACTATGCTCTCGCACAGAAAATCGTAGCCGCGGTATTCTCCGTAGCCCTTGAAGGTTTCCTTTACGCCCATCTCGGAAACCGCAGCGTGCATGGCGTCGACGACTGCCTTGCAGAGCGGGAGCGTGACGTCTCCTATGCCCATTTTGATAATCTTTGCGTCAGGATGCTCCGCCGCATATTTGGATGTGCGCTGAGCGACCTCGGCAAAGAGATAGCTTTCCTTGATTTTTGAATAGTTATGATTTGTTTTCATATCTCTACTTCTCCCTCATATGAGAACTCGGCAGGTCCTCTCATTGTTATATCATAGCTGTCGCTGCAGGTGATGTGAAGGTCTCCGCCTAAAAGCTTCACGGTGACCTCCTCGTTAGGCTTGCATATGCCGTTTCTGACGGCTGCCGCCACAGACGCGCAGGCTCCTGTTCCGCAGGCAAGCGTTTCTCCACTGCCGCGCTCCCAGACTCTCATCTCAAGCGTATTTTGGTCTATTATCCTTATGAATTCGGTGTTTACTCTTTCCGGAAAAATCGGGTTGTGCTCAAACTGAACGCCTATCTTTTCAAGCCCAAGGCTCTTTGTATCACTTACAAAGGTAACGCAGTGGGGGTTTCCCATGGAGACGCAGGTGATATTCCAGCTTCCGCACGGAAGCACGAGAGGCTGATTGATAACCTCGCTCTTGTCCGAGATAACGGGTATGCTTTTCGAGTCAAATACAGCCTTGCCCATGTCCACCGACACGCTTGTTACTTTTCCGTCCTTTACGTCGAGAGTAAGAGTCTTGACTCCGGCAAGCGTTTCGAGGGTGACTACCTTTTTGTCGGTCAGTCCCTTTTCGTATACATATTTTCCTATACATCTTGTTCCGTTTCCGCACATCTTGCCCTCGCTGCCGTCGGCGTTGAACATCCTCATCTTAAAATCAGCTATTTTTGATGGAGCTATGATGATGACGCCGTCGCTGCCTACAGAGAAGTGCCTGTCTGAAAGCCTTATTGAGAGCTCAGACGGATCATCTATCTCCTCTTTGAAGCCGTTTATGTAGATGTAGTCGTTGCCGATGCCGTTCATTTTTGTAAATTTAAGTTTTCTAATACTCATAGGTACAGCCGCCTTAAATCAGATATCGTTAAGGGTGAGGTCTTCTAACGACTCCCTCTTTACCGCTATATAGTCCTCATCGCCGTTCACCATTACAACAGGAGGGCGGGGGATACGGTTGTAGTTGGACGCCATTGAATAGTTATACGCTCCGGTAGTGAGAACAGCTACAAGATCTCCGCGGCAAACGCTGCCGGGGAACATCACCTTCGGCTGGATAATGTCTCCCGACTCGCAGCATCTTCCGACAAGGTCGCACTCCATAGTTGCGGGCTCGTCTGTCTTGTCTGCGGGAACTACTGTGTATTTTGACTCGTAGAGTGCGTATCTGGGGTTATCTGTCATTCCGCCGTCTATCGAGACATAGTTTTTGTAGTCGGTTATTTTCTTCACCGTTCCTACGGTGTAAAGGGTGATACCGGCGTCTGCGACGATGCTTCTTCCCGGCTCAAGCCTTATCGACGGACGGCTTATTCCAAGTTCGGAGCATTTGGCTTTTATAAACTTAGCTACTTCCTTTATGTTCTCACGGATGCTTATCACCGGCTGGCTTGAGACATATCTCACGCCGTAGCCTCCGCCGAGGTCAAGTATCCCCGCCTCAAAGCCGAGCTTATTTTTAACGTCGGAGATAAATTGAAGCATGATTTCCGCGCTTCTGAGGAACACATCAGAGTCAAACACCATAGAGCCGACATGGCAATGGAAGCCGCAGAGGATTATGTTTGGCTTTGAGAGGGCATGCGCGGTTATTTCCATAGCCTGACCTGTCTCAATGGCTGTGCCGAATTTCGAGTCTACCTTGCCGGTACAGACCTCGTCATAGGTATGAGGGTCTATTCCCGGGGTAAGGCGAAGAAGTATCTTCTGCTTGAGTCCCTTTTCAGCGGCAATTTTGTCTATCGCGTCCACCTCTTCGACATTGTCGCACACAAAGTAGCCGACGCCGTTGTCCATGGCGTACGCGATATCCCAATCCGTCTTGTTATTTCCCTGGAAATAGGCGTTTTCCATCGGGAAGCCCGCCTTGAGCGCGGTGTGGATCTCTCCGGAGGAGACCACGTCCGCACCAAGACCCTCCTGCGAGATTATCCTGTATATTCCGACAAAGCTCGCAGCCTTGCTGGCGTAAAGCGCGCAGGAATCATCGCCGAAGAACTCCTTAAGGGCGTCGCGGTACTCACAGCAGTTCTGCCTTATTCTTTTTTCATCCATCAGGTAGAGAGGCGTGCCGTACTTCTCGGCTAACTCCTTTGTGCTTCGTCCGCCGAAGAAGAGCACTCCATCCTTGACGGAGAGATTGTCTGTGAGTATATAACTGTTGCTCATTGTATTTTTTCTTCCTTTTCTTTAGTAGGGGGACATCCGTTACTTTGTCAGTCCAAGCTCCTCCATGATCTTATACATATGCTCCGCCTTTGCCTCGCTCATTGGAGTAAGGGGAAGTCTGAGCGTATTTTCGCACCGACCGAGCCTTGCCATTGCCGCCTTAGCTGGAATAGGATTTACCTCTGAGAAGAGTGCGTTTATAAACGGCAGATACTTGAGCTGAAGCTCGAGGGCTCCGGCAATGTCGCCGCTGAGGAATTTGGAGCAGATCTCGCTTGTCTCGGCAGGAAGTACATTTGATAAAACAGATATCACGCCCTTGCCTCCGAGTGACATTATGGGTAAAATCTGATTGTCGTTCCCCGAGTATATGTCCAAAGTGTCGCCGCATTTTGCAGCAAGCTCGGCTATCTGGGAGATATCGCTGCTTGCTTCCTTGATTGCGACTATGTTATCTATGTCAGCGAGCCTTGCAGCCGTATCGGGAAGGATATTGCATCCCGTTCTCGAGGGAACATTGTATAAAATGCAGGGCTTGTCACAGGATTCTGCGATCGCCTTGAAGTGCTCGTACAGACCGTTCTGGGTAGCTTTATTGTAGTAAGGTGTGACCAGAAGCAGAGCGTCCGCGCCGACTGAGCAGGCAAACTTCGAAAGCTCAATGGCATACGAGGTATCGTTGGAGCCTGTTCCTGCTATTATTGGAACTCTTCCTGCGACCTTCTCCACAGCGTAGCGGATTATCTCCCTGTGCTCCTCATCGGTCAATGTGGAGCTCTCGCCGGTAGTGCCGGCAACCACGAGCGCGCTTATGCCGCCTTCAATCTGTGCCTCGAGGATCTTTCCGTAGGCGTCATAGTCTATTACACCGTTTTTGAACGGGGTGATGAGTGCGGTTGCGGCTCCCGTGAAAATAGTGTGTTTCATTCTTAAGGCATCTCCTTCACAAAAATAAAAAAAGCAGTCACCTCAAAAGGCAACTACCGCACGAGCTCACAGAACGCAGCAGGGGCTGCGCATAGTACTGAATCGTCCGATAGCTCTCCGCAGCTTTGTGCGACAGCAAGGCGGATATTGACCGCTATGCCGGATCACTCCTTTGCCTTTGAGCGTCCTCGGCAGTTATCCCTTTCGGCAGCGCCCGCCTTGGCTGGCGTTATAAACGGTGCTTACTTTTGATAGACTGCGCCTCTATCAGTTACTGCCATTATAATACCGGTCATACCGGTTGTCAATATATAATGATATATAGATATGATATTATATTCGGCGTAATGAGATATTGTACGCCCGCACCGAAAAACCTAAATGTATTCCGGCGGCTTTTGCTTACGGAAAAACCCGACCGGAATGTGTCCCGGTCGGGTTTTGCTTGCTTTAAGTTTCAATAATCAGTCGAAGGAGGTCATCGCTATCGAGTAGAAGCTCGGCTTGAGAGAGAGGTCTCTGTCAATGATGAGCGCCGCGTTTCTTCTGAGCTTGGGGGTAGAGTTGAGCCATGAGTTCTCATCGTCTGTTCCCCAGAATACTACAGAGTCAAGAACTCCGCGGTCAGCAAACTCGAGGAAGAGGTCAAACAGCTCGGCGTACTTGACTGCCTGAGTCTCAAACTCTTCTTCAGACCAGGTCTTGAAGCTGCCGTCAGCTTCAGCGCCTACGAACATATTCATGTCGAGCTCGGTGATCTGGATTCTGAAGTTACCGGCGTAATCAGGGAAGCATTCATCGTAAATCTCGGCAAGACCTGCGATCTTTTCGAGGTTCCTTCTGTAGGTGTCGATGTTGCAGTCAACGCTGATGTGTGACTGGAAGCCGACGCCGTCGATTCTTACGCCCTTGCGAAGCATTCTCTCGACCATGTCATACATAGCCTGGGTCTTGGAATCCTGCCACTCCATGTTGAAGTCGTTGATGATGAGTACCAAGTCGTCTCCGCCGGCTGCTCTTGCGGCGTTGAAGGCTATCTCAACATAGTCGTCATAGTAACCGTTGCCATCCAGATCTCCGATGATATCAGCCCAGTAGGAATCGTCGGCAATGCGTCTTATGGAATCTGCGTTAAGAACCTCGTTGCAGACGTCCCATACCTTGATATCGTCCTTATATCTTGTTACTACATCGGTAATATATGTAGTGATTCTTTCCTGAAGCTGTTCGCTGGTAGCCAAAGCGCCTGCCTCGTTGCACTCAGCCAAGGATCTGGTGTCGTTGGGGTCAGCCTTGAACCACCACTGCGGAACCTGAGAGTGCCACAGCAGAGTATGTCCTCTGAGGGTGGCTCCGTTGAGCTTGCCGAAGGCTACGAAATCATCGGCGTACTCGAAGTTGTAAACGCCTTCGGACGGGTTGACGCAGTCGGGTTTGAGCTCGTTGCCGAGGGTGTACATGTTGTAGTGCTTGAGAAGTCCCTTTGCAGTCGGGTCCTCAAGGTTGGTTATCTGGTTGGAGGTGAAGGAAGCTCCGACTGATATTCTTCCCTCAAAGTACTTGCACAGAGAGGGAACGTCGTAGTCGGCTACATAGTGCTCTCCGGACTCCTCGAGGGCGGTGAGCTCATCCTTGGAGTATGTAAGATTGGGGTCGGTAAGGCCTTCGACAAATTCGGGGTCTACCTGCTGCAGGGCATCGTCATCTCCGTTTGAATCTGGGTCGGTCTGACCATTTTCGCAGGAGCAAAAGCTTATAAGCATTACTCCGGCAAGCAGGAACGCCAAAAATCTTTTCATAAGTTTCAATATCCTTTCGGTGAAAAATTTTCACACACATTATAGCATATATTTCGATCGCTTTGAATCGGTAAAACAAACAATAAATAAGTAGTGCTTTATGCAGTTTTACACAATTTTCAGGCAATGGTAAAACCGAGATTTTATTTTCAGGCAATTTAATGCAAAATATCTCTTTACAAATCAGGATTGTTGTTCTATACTATATGTATATTATTACTGCAAAGCATGAAAACGACTTTGCTTCTTACACCGGAGGTTACTGATGGAAAATTCGAGCGCTAAAGCGGTCAGGAGCTTTATGGCGACAGTTGTTGTCGGAACGCTCATCTGCGAGCTTGTAACCGTGCTGGTATTTGCGGTCATAGGAAGATTTGAGCTTGGCGTGATATGGGGAGCCCTGTGGGGAACCGCTGTAATGGTGATATACTACCTCATGTTCGCACTTGCGATAACCAAGGCTGCTTCCGGCGACCCCGAGTCCGCGAAAAAGAGGAGCATTGGAGCGTATTCGAGAAGGATGCTTGTTTTGCTGGTGCTTATGGGACTTGGGCTGTTTTTGTCTACAAGGTACGGAATACTCAACTGGATTCCGATGCTTCTCGCCGTGTTCTTCCCGAGGATCGCGATAGGCTTGAGGCAGGGGATCTCGGATGTAAAAAAGATGTTTACGGAGGAGGGCGGAAAAGGTGAGTGACATCAGCGTCAGCGGCGCGAAAATATTATTCGAGCTGCCGTTTGGTCTTACCATATCCGAGACGCAGGTCAATATGTGGATTGTCATGGCTGTGATCGCTGCAATCTGCATATGGCTTACCCATGGCATGAAGGTCAAGCCTGATTCAAAGCGTCAGATAGTGGCGGAGTTTTTGGTTAAAACGGTTACTAATTTCGTGGAATCGAATATGGGAAAGAGGTTCTCTGGATTTACACCATATGTAGCGGCACTGTTTTCTCTTGCGCTCTGCTCAAGCCTTTTATCTTTGCTTGGGATGTACCCGCCGACGAGCGACCTTAACACCACGCTCGGCTGGGCGCTGGTGACTTTCGTGCTTATAACCTACTACAAGATAAGAACAAGCGGCATAGGTAAGTACCTCAAGGGCTTTACCGAGCCTGTATTCCTCATGACCCCGATGAACATAATAGGAGAGATGGCTACGCCTGTTTCCATGGCGTTCCGTATGTTTGGAAACGTGGCGTCCGGTTCTATCATTTCGACGCTTGTCTATGCGGGGCTGGCGTGGCTTAATCAGGCGGTATTCGGCTGGCTGCCAGGAGTTTTGGGAGACATGGCGGCTGAGCTCCCGATTCTTCAGCTTGGCATACCCGCCATACTCTCGATATACTTCGATGTGTTCAGCGGCGTTTTACAGGCATTTATTTTCTGCATGCTGACAATGCTTTACATTGCGTCGGCGGCGGAAGTAGAGACATAAAATCAATAAATCCAAATCCACAGGTTAATAATTGAAAGGACGGTATTGTTTATGGAAAGAGCGTTAGTTTTGATGGGCTGCGCGATCGGCGCCGGTTTGTCGATGATAGCAGGTATAGGTCCCGGTATAGGCGAGGGCTACGCGGTAGGTAAGGCATGCGAGGCTATTGCCCGCCAGCCGGAGCAGAAGGGCTCGGTCACCACTACTATGCTTATGGGCTGTGCTATTGCGGAGACCACCGGTATTTACGGACTTGTTGTCGGAATGCTTCTTATCTTCCTTGCGCCCGGAATGTTCCTTAACAGGCTGTAATTAAGGAGTTGTATTGAAATGCTGTTGGCAGGAACTCTTGAATTTATTTCGCTGAACGTATGGCATATAGTCATGGCCATAGGCAACCTGCTGATTCTCATGCTTATACTCAAGAAGTTCCTCTTCAAGCCGGTTCAGAAGATACTGAAGCAGCGCGAGGAGGAGGTAGCAAAGATTTATTCGGACGCTGATGACGCCCTCGCTAAGGCAAACGAGGACAAAAATACCTACGAGCAGAAGATGATGAGCGCGAAGCAGGAGGCGGACAATCTCATAAAGACCGCCACCGAGCGGGCAAAGCAGGAGTCGAGTGAAATCGTGGCTGCCGCAAGGTCTGAGGCTGAGAGAAGGCTTAAAAATGCCGATGAGGACATCGAGCTTGCAAAGAGAAAGGCGGCTGACGAGATGAAGAACTCTATCTCCGAGATGGTCATAGGCATTGCCGAGCAGGTTGTCGAGAAGGAGATAGACGCCGATGCGCACTCCGCTCTTATCGACGAGGCGATAGACAGCTTGGGTGATATGTATGAGAAGTAGCTACGCATCCGAGTACGGGCTCGCCATATTTAAGCTCGCTGCCGAGACCGGCGCGCAGAAGGAGATTTTTGACGACTTTGCCGCCGTGAGGGATGTTCTTTGCGGGAACGGGGAGCTGATGAGGCTTCTTTCAAATCCGAGGCTTTCCAGGGCTGAGCGGGCTGAGGTGGTTGAAAATATATTCGGCGGCAGGATAAACAGGTATTTACTGAACGCCCTGAAGATTCTTGCCGAGAAGCGCCATTGCGGCATGGTTGATAAGTGCTGGCTTGAGTACCGGAATCGCTACTGCGAGGCAAACAATATCCTGGCTGTTTCTGCCGTGTCTGCCGTCGAGATGAGCCAGTCTCAGAAAAAGCGTCTTATCGATACTCTCGCTAAAAATACTGGGAGCAGCATACTCCTGAGCTGCAAGGTGGACAAATCCTGTATAGGCGGAATACGCCTTGAGTACGGCGGAAAGCGGTACGACGCAAGCGTAAGGCAGAAGCTCGAATCGCTCAAAAGATCTCTTACAAGCGGGTATTAAGCCGGGACAATGGAGATGAAAGTATGAACATTGATGAAATAAGCAGCCTTATCAAGGCTCAAATAAAAAATTATGACGCTAAGGCAGAGCTGTCCGAGACCGGAAGCGTTGTCACGGTAGGAGACGGAATATCTCAGGTATACGGACTTGACAACTGTCTCTCCAATGAGCTGGTGCAGTTCTCAAACGGCACCTACGGAATGGCTCTTAACCTTGAGGAGGACTTTGTCTCAGTCGTTATGCTTGGTTCCGACGAGGGAATAAGAGAGGGGGACACCGTCAAGCGCACCGGAAAGGTAGTTTCCGTCCCGGTAGGCGACGCGCTTATCGGCAGGGTGGTAAACGCCCTCGGTCAGCCGATAGACGGCAAGGGTCATATAGCGTATGAAAAGCTGATGCCTATCGAGCAGCGCGCTCCCGGTATCATCGAGAGAAAGTCGGTAAGCGTTCCCTTGCAGACCGGTATAAAGGCTATAGACAGTATGATACCGATAGGAAGAGGCCAGCGTGAGCTGATTATAGGTGATCGTCAGACCGGAAAGACGGCAATAGCCACGGATACCATAATCAATCAGAAGGGCAAAAACTGCATTTGCATATATGTTGCGATAGGTCAGAAGAACTCAACGGTAGTTCAGCTCGTTGAGACGCTGTCCCGTGCCGGCGCGATGGATTATACGATAGTTGTCAGCTCGACAGCGAGCGAGCTTGCCACCCTCCAGTATATCGCTCCGTACGCAGGCTGCACAATGGGCGAGTACTTCATGCATCAGGGCAAGGACGCTCTGATAATCTACGACGACCTATCAAAGCACGCGGTGGCGTACAGAACGCTTTCGCTGCTTATACGCCGTCCTCCGGGAAGAGAAGCGTACCCCGGAGACGTATTCTACCTTCACTCAAGACTTCTTGAGCGTGCCGCAAGGCTTTCGCCGGAGGCTTCAGGAGGCTCTTTGACCGCTCTCCCGATTATTGAGACTCAGGAGGGGGACGTTTCCGCGTATATACCTACAAATGTGATTTCTATAACAGACGGGCAGATATTCCTTGAGACAGAGCTTTTTAACTCAGGTATCATGCCTGCGGTAAACCCCGGAATCTCGGTAAGCCGAGTCGGAGGCTCAGCTCAGCTCAAGGCCATGAAGCAGGTGTCGGGAACGCTGAAGCTTCTCTACTCGCAGTACAGAGAGCTACAGACGTTTGCCCAGTTCGGCTCCGACCTCGACAAGGACACCAAGGAGAGACTTGCTCAGGGCGAGAGAATAGTAGAGGTATTGAAGCAGGACAGAAACTCACCTGTTCCGGCAGAGCTTCAGGTCTGCATAATATTTGCGGTTGTAAACAACTATCTAAAGGACGTTCCAATAGAGCTTGTAAAGCAGTACGAAAAGGAGCTCTACTTTGATATGAACGCATATCAGCGCGAGCTTCTGGACGAGATCGCGTCAGGGGCGAGCCTTACCGGCGAGGCTAAGGCTAAGCTTGAGAACGCTGTACGCGATTTTACCGAGAAGTTTTTGAAGCTTCACTGATTGATAATCCTGACGAAAGGGGGGCTTGACTACGGCGTCGATGAAGGAGATAAATCTCCGCATAAAGAGCATAACAGGAACTAAGCAGATAACCAAGGCTATGGAGCTTGTCGCCATATCCAAGCTGACAAAGGCGATGGACAGAATAACCAAGTGCCGTCCATATTATACTGAGCTTTATTCTCAGATAAGCGGAATATCTGAATTAGGTCTGCCGGAGGAGTCGGTCTACTGTCAGGATCGTGAGGTCAAAAAGAGCTGTATCATCGCTATTGCAGGAGACAGAGGCTTGGCAGGCGGTTATAACAGCAATCTTTTCAAGTATTTTGAGTCTGAGGCGGAGGGAAAACAGATTTGCGTTTTGCCGATGGGCAAGAAGGCGATAGAGCATTTTTCCCGCCGCGGCTATGAGATCCTCTCAGAGAGCTATCAGAGCGTTGAGGATGTAGACGTCGGGGACTGCTTTGAGCTGAGCAGGATGCTCACACAGCTTTACTCTGACGGCGCGTTTGACGAGCTGTATGTGGTTTACACCACCTTTGTGTCCATGCTTTCACAGACTCCGGCTTCGCTAAAGCTTTTGCCGCTTGACGTGACCTCTCCCAAGGGAGAGCCAAGCGACATCGGATACACCCTGATCGAGCCTTCGCCTGCGGCGGTCTTTGACAGCATTGTGCCGAGCGGACTGGCAGGACTGATATGGGGCGCGGTGTGTGAATCGAGAGCGAGCGAGCTTGCCGCAAGGCGGATAGCGATGGAAAACGCCACCTCAAACGCAGAGGAGATAATCTCAGACCTGCGGCTCAAGTATAATAAGGCTCGAAAGAGCTCTATTACTCAGCAGATTACCGAAATCGTTTCCGGCGCGCAGGCGGAATAATATGGACTGTGTCTTGAACCGGAAAATTTATCCGAAAGGAAGTGCGGTATGGAGAATACACTCAAAAACGTCGGAATTGTAACCCAGATAATCGGACCGGTTTTGGATATCCGGTTTGAGGAGAACAAGCTTCCGGATCTGAATAACGCCGTGACTATAGACTATGACGGCAGGCATATAGTGCTTGAGGTCGCCCAGCACCTGGGCGACAATGTAGTAAGATGTATAGCAATGAACTCAACGGACGGTCTTCCCAGAGGAATAGAGGCTGTGGATACCGGAGGACCGATAAGCGTCCCGGTAGGCAAGGAGACTCTGGGCAGAATATTCAATCTTTTGGGAGAGTGCATAGACAATATGCCCACCCCCGAGACTGCCGAGCGCTGGCCTATACACCGCCCTGCTCCGAGCTTTGAGGAGCAGCAGACAAGAACCGAGATCCTCGAGACGGGAATAAAGGTAGTAGATCTCATATGCCCATATGCCAAGGGAGGAAAAATCGGTCTGTTCGGTGGCGCGGGAGTAGGAAAGACGGTTCTTATTCAGGAGCTGATAAACAATGTCGCCAAGCAGCATGGCGGAATATCCGTCTTTACCGGAGTAGGAGAGCGCACCCGTGAGGGAAATGATCTTTACAATGAGATGAAGGAGTCCGGGGTTCTTTCAAAGACCGCGCTGGTTTACGGTCAGATGAACGAGCCGCCGGGAGCGAGAATGAGAGTTGGTCTTACGGGTCTGACCATGGCGGAGTACTTTAGAGACAAAGAGCATCAGGATGTGCTTTTGTTCATAGACAACATATTCAGATTCACTCAGGCAGGCTCCGAGGTTTCCGCGCTTTTGGGCAGAATGCCGTCTGAGGTCGGATATCAGCCCACTCTTGCTACAGAGATGGGAGCGTTGCAGGAGAGAATAACATCTACCAAGAACGGGTCAATCACCTCCGTTCAGGCTGTATATGTTCCTGCTGACGACCTTACCGACCCAGCTCCTGCCACCACATTTGCCCACCTTGACGCCACTACAGTTTTGTCACGTTCGATAGCTTCTCTCGGAATATACCCGGCGGTAGATCCTCTTGACTCTACCTCGAGAATACTGTCCGCCGATATAGTAGGTCAGGAGCACTACGAGGTGGCGAGGGCAGTCCAAAAGATACTGCAAAGGTACAAGGAGCTTCAGGATATAATCGCCATCATGGGTATGGATGAGCTTTCTGAGGATGATAAGCTCACTGTAGCGAGAGCGAGAAAGGTTCAAAGATTTCTCTCCCAGCCGTTTACGGTAGCGGAGCAGTTTACCGGCTACACAGGAAAGTATGTGCCTGTCGCTGAGACGGTAAGGGGCTTCAAGGAGATCATTGAGGGCAAGCATGACGACCTTCCGGAGTCCGCTTTCTTGTTTGTCGGAACTATAGACGAGGCGGTCGAGAGAGCCAAGAGCCACAAGTAAGGGGGATAGACCCGGTGAACACTTTCAAGCTTAAAATCATCACGCCTGACGGCAGCTTTTACGACTCAGACGCTTACCAGCTCTCGCTCAAGTCGATCGACGGTGAGATTTCGATACTTGCCGGGCATATACCCTATCTGACTGCTGTCGGGATGGGGGAGTGCAGGGTGTATACCTCACCAGGAGGAGCTCCTATGCGCGCCGCATGCTGCGGCGGAATGCTCAAGGTGTCAAAGGAAGGCGTACTTTTGGCTCCCACAACATTTGAGTGGGCAGATGACATCGACTCAGCGCGAGCTCAGTCAGCTAAGGAGAGGGCGGAGGCGGCTTTATCCGGCAATCCCTCCGAGGCTGACAAGCGCATAGCTACCCAAAAGCTCGCGAGGGCAGCAGTAAGACTTAAGGTCGCTGCGGCATCTGGAAAAAATAATTGATAAGAGTATAACACGGCTCGAAAATTCTCACATTTTCACAAGTAAGAGGTTTCGGGCTGTTTGTTTACCTGTCTGCATGAAAAACCTCCCGCTGAAGCGCATGCTTCAACGGGAGGTTTTGTTGTGCCAATAATTTGCTTAAGCAAAGATACCAAAGCGGCTATTTAAGCATCTATGGTAGAAATGCTCGGGATGATCTCCTCAAGCACGTCAAGAACTATCTTCGCGGTGTCAAGTGAGGTGAACATGGTGACGCCGTTCTGAACCGCGCAGCGTCTTATCGCCACGCCGTCCTCATAGTGAACGCCTGAAAGTATTGCACGGGTGTTTATGATGTAGCTTACATAGCCGGCGCGGACAGACTGGAGTATCTCGTCGCTGCCCTCGCTCAGCTTGCCCTTTACTCTTGTGCGTATGCCGTGCTTCTTGAGGAAGTTGGCAGTTCCTATAGTGGCTTCAATGTTGAAGCCAAGGTTGTAGAACCTTCTTATCAGAGGGAGAGCTTCCTCCTTGTCCTCATCCGCTATAGTTACTACTACCGTTCCGTACTCCTTCATCTTGATTCCTGACGCCTGAAGCGCCTTGTAAAGGGCACGGTTGAGCTTGTCGTCATAGCCTATAGCCTCGCCGGTGGACTTCATTTCAGGTGAAAGATATGCGTCCATACCTGAAAGCTTCTCAAAGGAGAATGCAGGAGCCTTGACATACCAGCGGGTCTTGTCCTTAGGTATCATCTCGGTAATTCCCTGAGCCTTAAGGCTCTCGCCGAGCATTACCCTTGTTGCAGTTCTCACAAGGTTGAAGCCGGTAGATTTTGAAAGGAAGGGAACGCTTCTTGAGGCTCTGGGGTTGACCTCTATGACAGAAACATTGTCCTGGTGGTCAACTATGAACTGGATGTTGAACAGTCCGACGATACCTATGCCGAGACCAAGCCTTGTGGTGTAGTCGGCGATAGTATCCCTGACCTTCTGCGAGATGCTGAACGGCGGGTATACGCTCATGCTGTCTCCCGAGTGGACTCCGGTTCTCTCGACCAGCTCCATGATTCCGGGAATAAATACCTGCTCACCGTCGCAAATCGCGTCTACCTCGACCTCCTTGCCGACGATATACTTGTCGACAAGAACCGGCTTATCCACGTCTATCTCAACCGCGTTCTTGAGGTAATGGCGGAGCATCTGTTCGTTCGCTACTATTTCCATAGCTCTTCCGCCGAGTACAAAGGAGGGTCTGACTAAAACGGGGTAGCCTATTCTCTCGGCAGCCTTGACTCCGCTCTCGATATCGGTCACAGCCTCGCCCTTAGGATTAGGAATATTGAGCGACTTGATGACCTCGTCGAAAGCGTCTCTGTTTTCAGCCTTTTCGATGCCTACGCAGTCGGTGCCTATTATCTTTACGCCTCGTCTTGTCAGCGGTTCAGCGAGGTTTACTGCCGTCTGTCCGCCGAGGGTCGCGATAACTCCCTCCGGCTTCTCGAGCTCTACTATGTTCATAACGTCCTCAACCGTGAGAGGCTCGAAATAGAGCTTGTCCGCCGTGGTGTAATCGGTGGAAACCGTCTCGGGGTTGTTGTTTATGACTATAGCCTCGTAGCCGGCGTCTCTTATGGCGTGGATGGCGTGAACCGTCGAGTAGTCGAACTCAACGCCCTGACCTATTCTGATAGGACCTGAGCCAAGAACGATTATCTTCTTCTTGTCTGACACTATAGACTCATTTTCGTCTTCATAGGTGGAGTAAAAGTAGGGAACATAGCTGTCAAACTCGCTCGCGCAGGTGTCTATCATCTTGTAGACGGGGAAAATGCCGAGCTTGCGGCGAAGGTTATATATCTCGTCCTCTGTGGTGTTCCAAAGCTCAGCGATGTAGGAGTCTGAGAAGCCGGACTTCTTTGCCTCTTTGAGCATGTCTATAGAGCCGGGGTTCTTTTCCATTTCCTTCTCAAGATCAACTATCTTTTTTATTTTATCAAGGAAGAACATGTCTATCTGGGTAATATCGCATATCCTCGAGTGATCGACGCCCATCCACATGAGCTGAGAAATGGCGTAGATTCTGTCGTCGGTTCCGTCCTTGATGTAGTCAAGGAGCTGGTCTACCGTCATATGCTCAGAGTCAAACTTGTCCATATGGATGTGGTTCTTTCCGTCCTCGAGAGAGCGTATCGCCTTGAGAAGGCTTTCTTCAAGAGTTCTTCCGACGCTCATCACTTCTCCGGTTGCCTTCATCTGGGTAGAGAGGACATTTGAGGCTGAGGTGAACTTGTCAAACGGGAACCTCGGCATCTTTGTCACTACATAGTCAAGCGCAGGCTCAAAGCAGGCGGGCGTGTTGGCAAGCTGGATTTCGTCAAGATTCATGCCGACAGCGATCTTAGCGGAGACTCTTGCTATCGGGTATCCGCTCGCCTTTGATGCAAGCGCGGAAGAGCGTGAAACTCTGGGGTTGACCTCTATTACATAGTACTTAAACGACTGCGGGTCGAGTGCGAACTGGACATTGCAGCCTCCCTTTACCTTGAGAGCGCGTATGATCTTGAGCGCGCTGTCTCTTAGCATGTGGTACTCTTTGTTTGTGAGGGTCTGGCTGGGCGCTACAACTATAGAGTCTCCGGTGTGTATTCCGACAGGGTCGAGGTTTTCCATGTTGCACACGGTGATAGCGGTGTCGTTGGCGTCGCGCATTACCTCATACTCTATCTCCTTATAGCCCTTTATGCTCTTTTCCACAAGCACCTGGTGAACAGGGGAGAGGGCGAGGGCATTTTTCATCATTTCGCGCATCTCTTCCGGATTGTTGGCAAAGCCGCCTCCCGTTCCGCCGAGGGTGAACGCGGGACGAAGTATAACCGGGTATCCTATCTTCTCCGCCGCCTCAAGCGCTTCCTCAACGCTGTAGGTTATCTGAGAGGGGACGACCGGTTCGCCGATTCTTTGGCATAGCTCCTTGAATAGCTCTCTGTCCTCAGCCATTTCGATACTTTCGGCGTCCGTTCCAAGAAGCTCTATCTCGCATTCCTTCAAAACTCCCTTTTTGTAAAGCTGCATGGCAAGGTTAAGTCCTGTCTGTCCGCCTATTCCGGGGACTATGGCGTCGGGACGCTCGTAGCGGCAGATTCTTGCGACGAACTCAAGGGTAAGAGGCTCCATGTACACCTTGTCGGCTATGGAGGTGTCGGTCATGATGGTGGCGGGGTTGGAGTTTACGAGTATTACCTCGTAGCCTTCTTCTTTTAGGGCAAGGCAAGCCTGAGTTCCGGCATAGTCAAATTCAGCGGCCTGTCCTATTACTATAGGACCTGAGCCGATGACAAGAACCTTTTTTATGTCTGTGCGCTTAGGCATTGTCCTTCGCCTCCTTCATGATTTTTATAAACCTGTTGAACAGATATCCGCTGTCCTGAGGACCGGGAGCGCTCTCCGGGTGATACTGAACGCTGAACACCTTGTCGGCATTGCAGCTCACGCCCTCTACAGTTTTGTCAAGGAGGTTTATATGCGTTACCTCAAGGCTTGTGCCCTTGACGCTTTCAGGGTCAACCGCGTAGCTGTGGTTCTGAGAGGTGATTTCTATTTTGCCCGTCTTGAGGTTAAGAACCGGATGGTTTCCACCTCTGTGTCCGAACTTGAGCTTGTACGTCTTTGCTCCGTATGCCAAAGAAATTATCTGATGACCGAGGCATATGCCGAATATCGGGTACTTGCCTCGAAGGTTTCTCACGAGCTCAATGGCACATCCCACGTCCTGGGGATCTCCGGGACCGTTTGATAAAAATACTCCGTCCGGCTTCATAAACGCTATCTCTTCAGCCGTAGTGTTATAAGGCACTATGGTGACGTTGCAGCCGAGCCTGTTGAGAGAGCGGATAATATTGAGCTTTATGCCGCAGTCTAGTGCTACGACATTGAACTGCGGGTTTGCCGTTCTTGAATACCATCTCTTCTTGCAGCTCACTCTTGAAACTGCGTCTGTGGGAATAGGGGTCTCGGCGATTATCCTAAGACCTTCCTCGAGAGAGGTGGAAATGTCTGTTATCAAAGCGCGCCTTGAGCCGATATCTCTTATGCTGCGGTTGAGCTTTCTCGTGTCAACGCCTGTGATGCCGGGAATGCCGTTTTCCTCCAAAAGCTCGCCGAGAGCCTTTGTGCAGCGGAAGTTTGATGGCATGTCGTTATAATCCCTGACGACAAGTGCGCCGATCGAGAGGTTCTTGCTCTCAAAGTCGTCGTCGGTTATGCCGTAGTTTCCGATAAGAGGATATGTCATAACGACCATCTGGTCGGTATAGGAGGGGTCGGAAATTATCTCCTGATAGCCTACCATCGAGGTGTTGAAAACTATTTCCAGAACTCTTGAGCAGTTGCTTCCGAAGCCGTAGCCGAGATATTCGCTGCCGTCTTCCAAAATAATCTTGCGGTCAAATTCCTTCATTCTTGTGTTCCTTTCATAATAAAGCAGCCCGACACAAGGCGCTTTGGACGCCTTGTGAGAGATTACTCAAAACATCTGAACATACTCCTCGCGCTCAGCTCCGACAGAGACATACTTTACGGGGCAGCCAACCGCTTTTTCTATGAATCTGATGTACTCAAGCGCCGCCTTGGGGAGATCCTCAGGCTTGCGACATCCCGACACGTCTCCGAAGCCATCAAGGTACTCGATAACCGGCTTAGCGCGGTCAAGCCTGTAGCCTGTCGGGAAATCGGTTGTGATTTCTCCGTCTATGTCGTAGGCTACGCATACCGGTATCTTGTCAAGATAGGACAAGACGTCCATCTTGGTCAGAGCAATGTAGTCCGCGCCCTGAAGTATAACGCCTTCTCTTGAAGCGGGCACGTCAAACGGTCCTACTCTTCTGGGTCTGCCGGTAGCGGCTCCGTATTCTCCGCCTGCTTTTCTGAGGGCTTCCGCCTCGTCGCCGAACATCTCGACGGTGAACGGTCCTTCACCCACGCAAGTAGAGTATGCCTTCATGATTCCTATGGTGTTGTCAAGCTTTGCACCCGGTATACCTGCGCCTATAGTTGCGTATCCCGCAAGCGTGGTTGATGATGATGTGTATGGATATATGCCGAATTCTATATCTCTGAGCGCGCCGAGCTGAGCCTCAAACATTATGCGCTTTCCGCTCTTTGAGGCATTCCAGAGGTACTTTGACACGTCGGTCACATACGGCAAAACTACTTCGCCGTACTTCTTGAGCCACGCCATCATTTCATCAGCTTTTATAGGCTCGTGTCCGTAGCCGGTGATGGTGAGGTTCTTCCACTCAACTATGTCCTTTACCTTCTGCTCAAGCACGTCCATGTTGTAAAGGTCGTCCATTCTTATGCCTTTTTTCATATACTTGTCTGCATAAACGGGAGCGATTCCGCGCCTTGTGGAGCCGAATTTCTTGTCGGCAAGGCGCTCCTCCTCCATGATGTCAAGCATTTTATGGTAAGGCATGCATATTATCGCTTTGTCGCTTATTTTAAGGTTGTCAGGCGTTATCTTTATGCCCTTTTCGGTGAGAGTTGCTATCTCGTTTGAAAGGTGCTCTATGTCTATTACCATGCCGTTGCCCATGACGTTTACTGTGGTCTCACGAAGTATTCCGGAAGGAAGAAGGTTCAAAATAAACTTTCCTCTCTCGTTTATAACTGTGTGACCGGCGTTGTTTCCGCCCTGATAGCGGCAGATGATGTCGTAATCCGAGGACAGAAGGTCTACCATTCTGCCCTTACCTTCGTCTCCCCAGTTGATTCCTACGATTGCTGTAAGCATAATTTTAATCTG
The DNA here is from genome assembly GCA_018715525.1 of Candidatus Faeciplasma pullistercoris. Lineage (GTDB taxonomy): Bacteria > Bacillota > Clostridia > Oscillospirales > Ruminococcaceae > Faeciplasma > Faeciplasma pullistercoris. The sequence continues at coordinate 21,581 of DVLL01000016.1, forward strand.
ATCCTTTCCTGAATTAGATTCGCTGTCGGCATAGCCGTATCAGACATTTACTACCGTGTCTACCTCTTCCGGTCTGTTCTCAGGACGGGAAAGAAGCTCTCTTACAGAAGCGACATACTCCTCGGTCTGCTCCTTTGCTCTACCGGTGAAGCCGCCCTCGCGGATTATTCCCTCAAGCTCGCTTCGCGTTATACCGAATACGGGGTCGGCGGCGATCCTGTCCATGAGGTCGTTATTTGCTCCCTCAGCCTTGATAGCCTTTGCGGCGGCTACAGAGTGAGTCCTGATAGCCTCATGCAAAACCTGACGGTCTCCGCCCTTCTTGACACAGTACATAAGGATGTTTTCCGTAGCTATGAAAGGCAGTTCCTCCATAAGGTGCTTTTCTATCACCTTGGGGTAAACGCTCATGCCGTTGACTATATTTATGTACAAGGTGAGTATTCCGTCTATGGCGAGGAACGCTTCCGGGATGCTTATGCGGCGGTTTGCGGAGTCGTCAAGCGTTCTTTCAAACCACTGCTCCGCTGCCGTCATAGCGGGGTTCATGGCGTCCGCCATAACATATCTCGATAGGGAAGCGATTCTTTCGGAGCGCATCGGATTGCGCTTGTAAGCCATTGCGGAGGAGCCTACCTGTCCAGCCTCAAAGGGCTCGTCCACTTCTTTAAGATGAGACAAAAGCCTTATGTCGTTCGAGAACTTATGCGCGCTCTGAGCTATGCCGGAAAGAACAGAGAGGGTGAAATAATCAACCTTTCTTGTGTAGGTCTGACCGCTGACTGCGTAGGTCGCTTCAAAGCCCATCTTCTCGGCAATAAGCTTTTCAAGCTTCTTGACCTTTTCGTGATCTCCTCCGAACAGCTCAAGGAAGCTCGCGCCTGTACCGGTTGTTCCTCTGCATCCGAGAAGCTTCAGGTTCCCAAGAACAAAATCGAGGTGCTCAAGATCAAGCACAAGATCCTGAAGCCAAAGTGTTGCGCGCTTGCCGAGCGTGGTGGGCTGAGCCGCCTGGAAGTGGGTGTAAGCGAGGCAGGGCAGAGCCTTGTGCTTTTCAGCGTAGTCGCACAAGGAAGAGATTGCTGCCAGAAGCAGCTTGCGTATCTGCATAAGAGCCGCGCGCTGCTGAATGATGTCGGTGTTGTCTCCGACGTAGCAGCTTGTCGCTCCGAGGTGGATTATCGGCTTTGCCTTGGGGCAGCATAGACCGTAGGTGTAGATGTGGGCCATCACGTCATGGCGGACTATTTTCTCGCGCTCCGCGGCGGTCTTATAGTCGATGTCGTAAATGTGCTCCTTCATCTGGGCTATCTGATCGTCTGTTATGTCGAGCCCAAGCTCCTTTTCGCTTTCTGCGAGGGCTATCCACAGCTTGCGCCATGTGGAAAACTTGGTATCGTCGGAGAAAATATGCTGCATTTCCTTGCTCGCATAGCGTTTGCAGAGCGGATTTTCATATCTGTCTGACATTATATCTCTCCCTTCAGGAATTATTGAGTTTTACTTTGTGAGTCTTGCGAGGACGTCCTTATAGCCCTCCATTACGCCGCCCATGTCTCTGCGGAAGCGGTCCTTATCCATCTTTTCGTTTGTCTTAGCGTCCCAAAGACGGCAGGAGTCGGGAGAGATCTCGTCGCACAGGACAATCTCGCCGCCGTCTACGCGGCCGAACTCGAGCTTAAAGTCTATGAGTCTGATGCCGGCCTTAGCAAATAGCTCGGTCATAAGCTCGTCCACTCTTAAGGACATTGACTTGAGAAGATCGAGCTCCTCCTGAGTGGCGACGCCGAGGGCGGTTATCTGGCTGTCGTTGATCATCGGATCGCCCAGCTCATCGCTCTTGAGGCTGAACTCAACTACGGTATTCTTAAGAGCGGTTCCCTCGGGCACGCCGTACTTCTTTGAGAAGCTTCCAGCTGCGACATTTCTGACTATGACCTCTACCATTACGATGTCCGCCTTCTTGACAAGAACGGAGGTTTCGTCAAGAACCTTGATGAGGTGGGTCTTCACCCCGTTTTTCATCAGGTACTCAAAGATGATGTTGGAAATCGCGGCATTGAGCTTGCCTTTTTCGGGGAGATCTTCCTTCTTGACACCGTTTCCGGCAGTCGCGGTGTCCTTATACTTGATTATGCAAGTGTTTGGCTCTTCACCCTCGTAAACTATTTTGGATTTTCCTTCGTACAGCATTTTCATTTTCAGATCAACCAACCTTTATATTTATTTATCCTATGCGATGAACACGCATATTGCGATGAACACGCATATCAACATGTAGAGCTCCGCAGCGATAAATCGTGCAGACATAGAAACAAGACATAATACCGATTTCTCTTTCAGAAGATGAGTACTATGCTTGCTTTATCCATTATTCAATATAAATAATATTCAAAATACGAGGGTTTGTCAACAGTTACTTGACTTTCTTTTTAACTCTTTCGGAAAGCTTTGTCTCAAACCTGTCCTTTTCTGTAATTTCTGGAACTGGTGTGGGATATTTTCCGCTGAAGCAGGCGCTACAGAAGCCTCTGCCGCAGGTAAGCTCGCAAAGATCCTCAATAGGCAGGAAGCCCAAGCTGTCCGCGCCGATTATCTTTGTTATCTCATCGACTGTGTGATGGCAGGCTATGAGGTTGTCCCTCGAGTCTATATCCGTGCCGTAGTAGCAAGGGTTCAGAAACGGAGGGCTGGAGACGCGCATATGCACCTCCGATGCGCCGGCGTCCCGAAGAAGCTTTACTATCTGCGCGCTGGTCGTGCCCCTGACTATGGAGTCATCTATCATGATTACTCTCTTGCCCTTTACGGTTTCGGCTATCGGATTGAGCTTTATTTTCACCTTGTTGGTTCTGTTGCTTTGTCCGGGAGAGATAAATGTTCTTCCGATGTACTTGTTCTTTATGAATCCTATTCCATATGGTATACCGGACGCCATTGAGTAGCCGAGCGCCGCGTCGAGACCCGAGTCGGGCACGCCTATGACCACATCGGCGTCTACCGGGTGTCTTTTTGCGAGTATCTCGCCCACGCGCTTTCTCGAGCCGTGAACGGATACTCCGTTTATCACGGAATCAGGTCTTGCGAAGTAAATGTACTCGAAGACGCAGAAGCTTTCAGGGCACTTGTTGCAGTGCTCCTTTGACGAGTGAACGCCGCTCTCGTCAAATACTACAATTTCGCCGGGAAGGATGTCTCTGATAAATTTAGCTCCGACAGCCGACAGCGCGCAGCTCTCGGAAGCGACAATGTATGTTCCGTCAGGGGTCATGCCGTAGCACAATGGTCTCATGCCATATTTGTCCCTGACCGCGATCAGCTTTGCTGCTGACATAAGAACAAGGGAGTAGGCTCCGTCTAACCGCTGCACAGCCTTGCTGACGGCGGCCTCGATAGAAGGAGAGGTGAGTCGCTCCTGAATGATTATGTAGGCTATTATTTCGGTGTCGCTTGTAGTGTGGAATATGGCTCCCGCAAGCTCGAGCGAGGAGCGGAGCTCATAAGCGTTGCTTATGTTGCCGTTGTGAGCAATGGCAAGCCTGCCTTTAAGGTGATTTACTTCGATCGGCTGGCAGTTAGTTCTGTTTGTTCTGCCGGTTGTGCCATATCTGACATGTCCCACGGCCATGTTGCCATCAGGCAGTGAGCTTAATATTTCTGGTGTGAAAACGTCGTTTACCAGTCCAAGATCCTTGTGAGAGTAGAACAGCCCGTCGTCGCATATAACCATTCCGCAGCTTTCCTGACCGCGGTGCTGCAAGGCGTAAAGCCCATAGTAAACCGTTCCGGCAAGGCTGGTTCTGACAGGGGAGTATACGCCGAAAACTCCGCATTCTTCGTGTAATCCGCTCATTTTGTACGCTCCGATCTGTGCTCAAGGGAAGCCTTGACAAAGCCATAGAACAGCGGGTGCGCCTTGTTTGGTCTTGACTTGAATTCAGGGTGGAACTGTACTCCGACATGGAAAGGTCTGTCGCTCAGCTCAACGGTCTCGACCAGCCTGCCATCTGGGGAAATTCCGGAGAGCACAAGTCCGTTTGCGGAAAGAATCTCTCTGTATGCGTTGTTGAACTCATAGCGGTGGCGATGGCGTTCGTTTATTACAGCTTCGCCGTAGCATTTTTCCATTGTCGTACCCGGCGTTATGACGCAGGGGTAGCTTCCGAGGCGGAGCGTGCCGCCTTTATCTATATTATCGCTTTGTCCCGGCATAAAATCGATAATCTTGTTTTTGCACAGCTCGTCAAACTCTCCCGAATTGGCGTCCTTGATGCCCGCGACGTTTCTTGCATACTCTATTACTGCTATCTGCATGCCGAGGCAGATGCCGAAGTAGGGGACATGGTGCTCTCTTGAATATTTTGCGGCAAGTATCATGCCTTCAATTCCTCTGCCGCCGAAGCCTCCCGGAACTATGATGCCGTCCATGGGAGAAAGGATCGACTCGTAATTGTCCTCCGCGAGCGTCTCCGAGTCTATCCAGTGAATGTTGACAAACGCGCCCTGCGGATATCCCGCGTGCCTCAGAGCTTCCGCTACCGACAGATACGCGTCATGAAGCTGGACATATTTTCCCACAAGTCCGATATCAAGCTTCTTGTTTCTTGTCTTTATCATGTCGAGCATCTTCATCCAGTCACAGAGGTCTGGCTTATGGGTCTTGAGTCCCAATTCGCGGCATACTACCTCCGAGAACTTTTCCTGCTCGAGCATCACCGGAACCTCATAGATGCTTGAAAGCGTCATATTTTCGATAACGCAGTCAGGCTTTACATTGCAGAACATGGAGATTTTCTTGAATATTGACTCCTCGAGGGGAGAGTCGCAGCGCAGGACAATGATATCCGGGTTTATTCCCATTCCCTGAAGCTCTTTGACTGAGTGCTGAGTAGGCTTTGATTTGTGCTCGTCCGAGCCGCTGAGGAACGGAACGAGCGTCACATGGATAAACAGGCTGTTTTCTCTTCCGACCTCAAGGGCTATCTGCCGCACAGCCTCGATAAAGGGCTGGGATTCGATGTCGCCTATTGTTCCGCCGATCTCGGTGATGACTATGTCAGCCGAGGTCTGCTTGCCTACGCGGTAGACAAAGTCCTTTATTTCGTTTGTTATGTGAGGTATTACCTGAACCGTAGAGCCAAGGTACTCGCCCCTGCGTTCCTTGTTCAAAACATTCCAGTATACTTTTCCGGTTGTCAGGTTAGAGTACTTGTTGAGATTTTCGTCTATAAACCTCTCATAGTGCCCAAGGTCAAGATCGGTTTCCGCCCCGTCCTCGGTGACATACACTTCTCCGTGCTGGTAGGGACTCATCGTTCCGGGATCGACGTTTATGTACGGGTCTAACTTTTGCGCGGCGACCTTAAGCCCCCTTGCTTTCAGCAGCCGCCCAAGCGAAGCTGCGGTTATGCCCTTGCCGAGTCCTGAAACTACTCCGCCGGTAATAAAAATGTATTTTGTCATTGCGTTATTTGCCCTTGTTTGTGACGCAAAGGCTCTCCCTTCTTGCAAATATTAATTAATACAGTATCTATAAATACATTCCGGCTCGGGATGTCAACCCGGGCCGTTTTATCTGTACATTCTTACTATGCTCTCGGCGATTGTTCTCTTGGTGACGCAGCTGTCCATCGCCTGTTTTTCTATATACCTGTGAGCCTCAGCCTCGTTCATGCCCCGTTCTGAGATAAGAAGCAGCTTTGCGCGGTTCACCACTCTTATCTCCTCCATCTTTTCTTCGACGGACGCTGTCTTTTTCTCCATCCTGCGAAGCCTTTCCCTCGTGGCGCAGAGCAGCCTCATCACCTGTAGGATAAACTGCGCTGACGCATGTTTTGACACGGTGAACACCCCGTACGGAACAAGTCTTGCGTTCAGCTCGTGGTACTGCTCCGCCTTTGCGAGAAAGAGTACGCCCGAGCTGGAGTTGACGCTTAGGTCTGTAGCAAGGTGGAGTCCAACATCGTCCGGAAGCGGGGAGTTTATAATTACCACGTCAAAGCTGCGTTCCAAGAGAGTCCTGTTCGCAGAGCAGACGTCAGTCTCGATTTTTATCGGGTCGTAATTTTCCTTTCCGAGCAGCTGAAGAATTGTGTCGTTGAATTTCTCAGAGGCGGACACTACCATTACGCTGTACATTCGCTCCCGCAATTCCATTGCAGCCTTCTCCTTTGATTATTAGCTTACCGGTGTTTTCAGTGTTACCTGTTGCAGTAGCTTTGAATAATACCCTCGGGAATATATTTTCTGATAAACTCGCTGCTTGAGGCTGTCGCCGCCGCGGCGTGAAGACTCTTGGGAAGAAGCTCGTAGCCCGCAAGCTCTGAGGGTGAAGCCTCGTTCATGTTTATGTCGCACGGAGCGGGAAGAGTAAGACCCCGCTCTATTCCCTCGATGCCCGCGTTGATAAGGAGCGTAAGGGCGAGATACGGGTTACAGGATGGGTCGGGAGAGCGCAGCTCAGCCCTCTTTCCGCCTCCGACGTAGGCGGGTATTCTTATGAGCTGAGAGCGGTTCTCATGTGTCCAGGATATGAATTTCGGAGCCTTGTAGGTTCCGAACCGTCTGTACGAGCCATCCGACGGATTCAGGAATATCGTCATATCTGATATTCTGTCAAGTATACCCGCGAGCACCGGCTGCAATATGTCAGAGCCGTCCTTTGATGCGGAGATATTTATGTGCATGCCGCTGCCTGCCTCATTCTCAAGCGGCTTAGGGGAGAAGTCAGCGTAAAGCCCGTATCTCGCTGCGACAGTGCTCACTACGGTGTGGAAGGTGACCGCGTTGTCGGCGGCTGTGAGCGGCTCGGAGTAGCGAAACGCTATTTTATTCTGACCGGGGCCCTCGACGTGGTGCGACGATTCGGGAAGTATACCCATCTGCTCGAGGCTAAGGCATATCTCCCTGCGGACGTTTTCTCCCTTGTCGTCAGGCGCAATATCCATATAGCCGGCGTTGTCGTAGGGAATTGAGGTCGGATTGCCGCTCTGGTCGCGGTTAAATAGGTAAAACTCTGTTTCAGGACCGAAATTGAACATGTATCCCTTATCCGTCGCAGCCTTGACTGTATTTTTCAAAAGATTCCTTGTATCGGCGCTGAACGGCGTGCCGTCAGGATTTATGATTTCGCAGAACATCCTGACAACTCTTCCGTGCTCCGGTCTCCAGGGCAGAATGGAAATGTCGGACGGGTCTGGCTTAAGGAAAAGATCTGAGTGAGATTCCCCGCCGAAGCCCGCTATGGCGGATGCGTCTATCGCTATGCCGCGCTCAAACGCCTTTTTCATTTCACTCGGCATAACCGAGATGTTCTTCTGTCTTCCAAAAACATCGCAGAAGGCAAGCCTTATGAATTTGACATCCTCCTCGGCGAGATACTGCATTATTTCATCGGGTGTATAGCTCATATCTGTCTTTGCTCCGGCAGACCGGGGCACTCCTCTCCTAAATTCATATACAGCCTTACGGCTTGTCAGTTCTGGACGTACATCTGCTTGTAAGGATTCTTGCTATCCGGGGTTATTACCGTGAAAGGCTTTTCTAAAATAGCCTCGCTGTCCACTCCAAAGAGCCCGCAGTAGCGCATGATGTGCGGCAGAGCCTCGTCAAGCTCCTCGTCGGTTGCAGTATGCGCGGAAACCTGACGCGGCAGCTTCAGCTTTGAGACGTCCTCGCGCAAAAACACCTTTCCTCCGTGCATACCGGTGCAGGGGAAGTTGCCGACTATCGGCTTGCCGTCGTCGTGAAGACCGAGCACTATGATAAGTCCGCCGGCTTGATATTCGCCCAAAAAGCTTCCCGTTCTTCCGCCTATAACCATTACCGGCTTCTTTTCCTTATACTCCTTCATATGGATTCCGGCACGATATCCGGCGTTTTTCTGAACAAAGATTTGTCCGCCTCTCATGGCGTAGCCGACGGCGTCTCCGACTGTTCCATGGATGACTATGCTGCCGTCGTTCATCGTGTCTCCGACCGCATCCTGCGCGTTGCCGTCTACGGTTATGTTGGCTCCGTTGAGGTATGCGCCTAAGGCGTTGCCCGGGATGCCGTCTATTGTTATGTTTTTATGGGACAATCCTGCCGCTATGAATCTCTGACCAAGGCAGCCGGTTATATGGACATCGTCCGAAGACTCCCTTATTGTTCGATTGAGAGTGGCAAAGTCAAGTTCGTTAGCCTTTATTACCATATTATATTACACCTCCAAGCTTAGATTTGCAATACTCTCTGCCCAACAAATACAGCTCCGGCGAAACCTTGAGCGACTCAAAGTCAACGGTATCGAGGGGAGTTTTGTTTCTTATAAGATTGGTGTAAATTCCCACTCTGTCGGTGCAGCCTATTATAATAAAGCCTACAAGTCTGCCGTCCCTGACATAAAGCTTCTTGAGCGTGTCCTGAGTTTTTTCCTCATATACCTCTCCGGAGTAGCTGCCTGCGGTCATTACATGCTGCCCGAAGAAGCCTATGGAGTTCATCGGGATGGCGTTGTCAAAATCAGAATCAGAGCCTGCCATGTTCTTGCCTGCGCACACGCCCTGCATGTAGGCGTTTGGCATTATAGCCATGACTTTTTCGGTTTGCGAGGCTATGTCATAGCTCTGGGTGCAGTCTCCGGCGGCGTAGACGCCGGGAACGGAGGTCTCCATTTTTGTGTTTACGACAATTCCTCTTTCGCACCTGCATCCCGCGCTTATTGCGGTCTTGGTAGCGGCTCTTACTCCGACTGCCACTACCAGCACATCGAATTCTACCTTTGCTCCGCTCCTCATAATCGCAGTGTTCCCATCAAATTTTGACACTGTGTCGCCGAGCATCAGCGTGATTCCGTGATTTTTGAGGTTAGCCTCAACCATTGACGCAGAGTCCTTGTCAAGAATACTCGACATCACCGTGTCGGCAAGATCGCATACCGTTATAGACTTTACTCTTTCGTGCAGTCCCTCCGCGCACTTCAGACCTATCAGTCCGGCACCGACTATCAAAACTCTGCTCTTATGAGTAATGGCGCTTTCGAGAGATGTAGCGTCGTCCATGGTCATGAAGCTAAAGCGCTTTTCCACCTTATCAAGCCCTTCCATCGGTGGGACGAAAGGATTTGAGCCGGACGCTATGCAGACCGAGTCGAAGCTTATTTTTTCTCCGCTCTCAAGCACAACCGTTTTTGCATCTGGATCGATACTTGCGGCAGTCTTGCCGTAGAGGACCTCGCATCCGTTTTTTTCATAGAAGTCATCAGCGCGGTAGCTCATTTTTTGGAGAGTAGTCTTACCCTCAAGGTAGTAAGAAATCAGCGGGCGGCAGTAGACGGGGTGATTTTCAGAGGAAATAACCGTGATTTTTCCATCTTTGTCTATGCTTCTGATGCCCTCTATGCAGCCTGCGGCAGCGACGCCGTTGCCTATAATCACGTAGTTCTTCATTTTATTACCTCTCCTCGTATACTATCGCTCTGTTTGGGCATCCCTTTACGCACGCAGGCTCGCCGGAGCTGTTTCTGAGGCAGAGCTCGCACTTTTGGACAGCGCCGGTCTCGTCCTGTGATATGGCTCCGTAGGGGCAGACCAGGACGCATGTCAGGCAGCCTATGCACTTGTTTTTGTCTATGCTGACCATGCCGTCCTCAGACTTTGACAGCGCTCCCGATATGCAGCTGCGCACGCATATCGGGTCGGTGCAGTGCCTGCACGAGACGGCGTACGTTATCTTGTCGTCGCCCTCGACTTTTATCCTCGGGTATATGTCTTTGCCCTTGAGCGCTTTAACCATATCGTCGCAGCCGGAGTTTGCGAAAGCGCAGTTATATTCGCAAAGGTGGCAGCCAAGGCACCATTTTTCGTTTACATATACTCTTTTCATTCTCCTGCGTGTGAGATACCGAGAATCTCAAGCTCCTTTTCCGTAAGATTTACACCGCGCAGCATAAGTCGGTTTCCGCGCAGCGCTTCAATGGAGTTAATTCCCATACCGCCCATAAGCTCCATTATCTCATGCCTCCATGCGGTCATGAGGTTTATAAGCCTCTCGCTTCCTATGTCGGGGTTGAGCCTCTTGACGAGCTCGGGACGCTGGGTAGCAATGCCCCAGTTGCACTTGCCGGTCTGGCAGGTGCGGCAGAGATGACAGCCAAGCGCGATAAGTGCGGCCGTCGCTATGTAGCAGGCGTCCGCTCCGAGCGCGATTGCCTTTACAACATCGGCAGAGGAGCGTATGCTTCCGCCGACGACAAGTGATACGTTGTTTCTTATGCCCTCGTCGCGAAGCCTCTGGTCTACGGCTGCGAGCGCAAGCTCTATCGGTATTCCTACATTGTCCCTTATCCTTGTCGGAGCAGCTCCGGTTCCGCCTCTGAAGCCGTCTATCGCGATGATATCAGCACCGCTTCTGGCAATTCCGCTTGCTATAGCAGCGATATTGTGAACAGCCGCCACCTTTACGATGATTGGCTTTTTATACTGTGTAGCTTCCTTCAGAGAGTAGACAAGCTGCCTTAGATCCTCGATCGAATAGATGTCGTGGTGCGGGGCGGGGGAGATAGCGTCAGAGCCCTCGGGTATCATTCTGGTTCTTGAGACGTCGCCTACTATCTTGGTTCCAGGAAGGTGTCCGCCTATTCCCGGCTTAGCTCCCTGACCCATCTTTATTTCGACTGCCGCGCCGGCGTTGAGGTAGTCCTCGTGGACTCCGAAGCGTCCTGACGCCACCTGAACTATGGTGTTCGCGCCGTAGCAGTAAAAGTCCTCGTGCAGGCCGCCCTCACCGGTGTTGTAGTAAATGCCCAGCTCCTTTGCCGCACGCGCCAGACTCTCATGGGCGTTGTAGCTTATAGAGCCGTAGCTCATCGCCGAGAACATCACCGGCATTGAAAGCTCGAGCTGAGGCGGAACGTCGGTCTTAAGGGAACCGTCGGGGTTTCTTGTTATTTTGGCAGGCTTCTTGCCGAGGAATACCCTTGTTTCCATAGGCTCGCGAAGCGGGTCTATCGGCGGATTTGTAACCTGCGAGGCGTTTATAAGTATCTTGTCCCAGTAAACAGGCATCGGCTTTGGATTGCCCATAGAGGACAGAAGCACTCCTCCGCTTTCAGCCTGCTTATATATTTCTTTTATGGTGTCCGCCTGCCAGTTGGCGTTTTCACGGAAAGCGCAGTCGCTCTTTACGATTTTAAGAGCTCTTGTCGGGCAGATAGATACGCATCTGTGGCAGTCAACACATTTTGATTCATCTGCGACCATCGCAGACAGATCCGGGTCAAAGTGATGGACCTCATTCGCGCACTGTCTTTCGCAGGCGCGGCAGGCTATGCACCTGTCTTTATTTCTTATTACCTCGAACTCGGGGTAAATATACGCAAGTCCCATATCAGTATGCGCCCTCCTTTACATTTACTATTACCGGTTCTCCTCCGGAAGGAGCATAGATGTTCTCGGCGTCCGGCTCCATAACGCGTATCGCCGCTTCCTCGCTGGCGATATAGACCATGTCGTTCTTTTCGGCGGTTACCATAGAGCGGAGCTTAAGCCTGTCGTTGAGCGCCATAAGTCCTCCCTCAAAGCCAAGTATAATTGAAAATGGTCCTGTTATCAAAAGACTGGGATATATAGTTCTTAAGTAGTTAAGCTGCTCTCTTTCATGCTCAGGTCTTGAATCTATGGTAGACCAGAAGGGAGCCGCTATTACAGACGCCATTTCCTTGAGGGTGAGTCCCTGCCTGCGGATAAGATAGTCGGCGATGTAGGTTATAACCTCGGTGTCTGTCTGAAGGGTGCACTTGTAGCCGAACATCTCTATGTAACGTCTGTTGGCGTCATAGGAGGAAATTTCGCCGTTGTGGACAATGGAGTAGTCCAGTAGCGCAAACGGGTGAGCGCCGCCCCACCAGCCGGGGGTATTGGTAGGATACCTGCCGTGAGCTGTCCAGGAGTAGCCCTCGTATTCCTCGAGTCTGTAGAACCTTCCTACGTCCTCAGGGAATCCCACCGCTTTAAACACGCCCATGTTCTTTCCGCTTGAAAAGACATACGCGCCGTTAATGCCGGTGTTGATCCTCATCACCATTCTGGCTACATACTCCTTTTCGTCCAACTGTAGTCTTGAGAGTACGGAACGCAGCGGAGTGACAAAGTATCTCCAAATAAGCGGCACGTTTGTAATTTCGGGTATTTTTCTTATCGGAATAGTCTCAGCCTTGACAATTTCAAACATTTCCCTGAGGAAGCGTTCACATTCCTCCCTGTCCGAGTTGTCGTTATAGAAAATGTGTAAAGCATAGAAATCCCTGTATTCGGGGTATATCCCGTACGCCGCGAAGCCGCCTCCCAAACCGTTTGAACGGTCGTGCATGGGGACCATGCTCTGCATGATTTTTTCACCGTTTACCCGTCTGCCTTCCTTTGATATCATGGCTGATATTGCGCAGCCGGACGGTATCCTGACCTGCCCCTCCAAGAGCATAACTCATCGTCCTTTCCGTAAAAGGTATAAAAGAAAAGGCGTTCACCATACACAGACAGTTGTCCTGTATGAATGAACGCCTTTGCTCACCAATATTCGCATTATATCACCCTTAAATTCATATGTCAAGCGTGACTTATGTAAAAAGAGAGACATAATGAGCAGATATTTTTATTTATTCTGACTGCAAAAATATTTTTAAATTGCGGTTGACAATTTATCCGTTTGATGCTATACTAAGCTAAACTGTTGAGGAAGAGAAGTAAGCGTCAAGGGTGTACCAAGAGAGCCGCAGGCGGTGGGATTGCGGCGTATAACGTGATGCTGAATGGACTTCTGAGGGCGACCGGAAACGAGACCCGCAAGGTGGGTTTTGGACTATGGAAGACGGAGCGGCTTTCCGTTAACAAAGCACTCGTATATGCTTGTTTTTGGATTATGTCCGAAGCGCAGGTACGTAAGAGAGGGCGATATTATCGCCAAGCAGGGTGGCACCGCAGGATTCTCCTGTCCCGGCAATTATTATAATTGTGGGACGGGTTTTTTATTTATATTCTTGTCCCTGAGCTTACGAAAGGAGACATTTACTATGTCAAACGAAAAAATTCCCTACAAAATCTATCTTGAAGAAAGCGAAATGCCCAAGGCATGGTACAATCTTCGCGCAGACATGAAGCAAAAGCCGGCGCCGCTTCTCAATCCGGCGACAAACAAGCCCATGACAGCCGAGGAGCTGTCGGTGGTATTTTGCGATGAGCTTGTAAAGCAGGAGCTCGACAACGATACAAAATATTTTGATATCCCACAGGAAATACTTGACTTTTATAAGATGTATCGTCCCTCACCGCTTGTAAGAGCGTACTGCCTTGAAAAGAAGCTCGGCACACCTGCCAAGATATACTATAAGTTTGAGGGCAATAACACCAGCGGAAGCCACAAGCTTAACTCCGCTATCGCCCAGGCGTATTATGCAAAGAACCAGGGTCTCAAGGGCGTTACCACAGAGACCGGAGCCGGTCAGTGGGGAACAGCACTTTCGATGGCTTGTGCGTATTTGGGACTTGACTGCAAGGTTTACATGGTAAAGTGCTCTTATGAGCAAAAGCCCTTCAGACGCGAGGTGATGAAAGTTTACGGCGCATCCGTAACTCCTTCTCCCTCTACGGAGACCAAGGTCGGACGTGAAATTTTAAAGGAACACCCCGGAACTACGGGAAGCTTAGGCTGCGCAATATCCGAGGCAGTTGAAAAGGCAACCGAAACACCCGGATACCGCTATGTTTTGGGAAGCGTTCTGAACCAGGTCATGCTCCACCAGTCCGTAATAGGACTTGAGTCAAAGATAGCGCTTGATAAGTACGGCGTAAAGCCCGATATTATAATAGGATGCGCCGGCGGAGGATCAAACCTCGGCGGACTCATCGCTCCGTTCATGGGCGAAAAGCTCAGAGGCGAGGCTGATTACGATATCGTCGCTGTAGAGCCTGCATCCTGCCCCAGCTTCACAAGAGGAACGTATGCGTACGACTTCTGCGATACCGGTATGGTCTGCCCGCTTGCTAAGATGTATACTCTGGGTTCAGGCTTCATACCTGCCGCAAATCATGCCGGAGGCCTTAGGTACCATGGCATGAGCCCTGTTCTTTCAAAGCTCTATGACGACGGATATATGAGGGCTGTATCCGTTCCTCAGACAGAGGTATTTGCAGCCGCTGAGCAGTTTGCCAGGGTAGAGGGAATCCTTCCTGCTCCGGAAAGCAGCCATGCTATTAAGGTAGCAATAGACGAGGCTCTCAAGTGCAAGGAGACAGGCGAGGAAAAAACAATTCTATTTGGTCTCACCGGAACCGGATACTTTGATATGGTTGCATACGAGAAGTTCCATGACGGTCAGATGAGCGACTATATACCTACCGACGAAGAGATTGCGCAAAATATCAAAAAGCTCCCCAAGGTAGACGAATAATTTTTGTGCAAAAAACGATTCGAATTTGTATTGACAAAAGCATATACCGGTAGTATAATCATCGCATAAGGCAAGGGCGTCTTAGAGAACACACGAATCTCTAAGACGCTTTATTTTTTACCGCCTTATAGGCGCTTTATGCTTTTCGGCAATGTATCACACACCTGCGCTGAAAGTCGGGCACACATAAAAATACTTGTTTATATTCGGGCAATGACGTCTGAGCTAAGATAAGCTAAGGCGCATTGTCCGATTTTTTATTTGAAAAAAGGAGAGTTGATTCATGAGCAAGGTCACAGAGATTTTCGGCACAAAGGTTTTTGATGACAGGGTTATGAAGGCGAACCTTCCCACCGACATCTACAGATCGCTGAAGAAGACAATCGATGAGGGCGCAAAGCTGGACATTGATGTAGCTGACGCAGTCGCCGATGCGATGAAGGATTGGGCAATCGCCAACGGCGCGACCCATTTCACTCACTGGTTCCAGCCTCTCACCGGAATAACCGCAGAAAAGCATGACGCATTTATTTCTCCCGCACCGGACGGCAGGGTGATTATGGAGTTTTCCGGCAAGGAGCTTATAAAGGGCGAGCCGGATGCCTCGAGTTTCCCCTCCGGAGGATTAAGAGCTACATTTGAGGCAAGAGGATACACGGCATGGGATCCCACCTCGTACGCGTTCATAAAGGACAGCACACTTTGCATACCTACCGCGTTCTGCTCCTACGGCGGAGAGGCTCTTGACAAGAAGACCCCGCTGCTCCGCTCCATGGAGGCGCTCAATAAGCAGGCGCTCAGAATACTCAAGCTCTTCGGAAACGACACCGTCAAGTGCGTGAGAACTTCCGTGGGACCCGAGCAGGAATACTTCCTCGTTCCCAAGGAGCTTTATGAGAAGAGAAAAGACCTCGTCTTTACCGGAAGAACGCTTTTCGGTGCAAAGCCTCCAAAGGGTCAGGAGCTTGATGATCACTACTTTGGAGCAATCAAGCCAAGAGTCGCGGAGTACATGAAGGACCTCAACGAAGAGCTGTGGAAGCTCGGTATCCTCGCCAAGACACAGCACAACGAGGTTGCACCGTCTCAGCACGAGCTTGCTCCTATCTATTCTACAACCAATATTGCAACCGACCACAACCAGCTTACGATGGAGATAATGCAAAAGGTCGCCGCAAGACACGGACTTGTCTGCCTGCTCCATGAAAAGCCGTTCGCTGGTGTAAACGGAAGCGGAAAGCACAACAACTGGTCTATCTCGACCGATACCGGCGTAAACCTTTTGACTCCCGGTGAGACTCCGTACGAGAACGCTCAGTTCCTTATCTTCCTTTGCGCTGTAATCAAGGCTGTGGACGACTATCAGGATCTTTTGAGACTTTCAGTCGCTACGGCGGGCAACGACCACAGATTGGGCGCTAACGAGGCGCCTCCGGCAGTCGTATCCATGTTCCTGGGCGATGAGCTGACCGCTGTTTTGGACGCCATCGAAAACGATACCCCCTATAACGGAGCGGAAAAGACGGTCATGAAGCTCGGCGTGCATGTTTTGCCGAGATTCACACGCGATACCACAGACCGCAACCGCACATCTCCCTTCGCATTTACCGGCAACAAGTTCGAGTTCAGAATGCTCGGCTCTTCAAACTCCATCGCCTGCGCAAACATCATGCTCAACGCTGCTGTTGCAGAGTCGCTGAAGATATATGCGGACAGACTTGAGGGAGCAGAGGACTTTGAATCGGCACTTCATGCGATGATCAAAAAGACCATCAAGGATCACAAGAGAATCATCTTCAACGGCAACGGCTACGACGACGCATGGATAAAGGAAGCTACCGAGGTAAGGGGACTTCTCAACCTCAAGACTACACCTGACTGCATGCCGAGGCTGCTTGACAAGAAGAATGTAGATATGCTCACATCCCACAAGGTGTTCTCCGTGGCCGAGCTTCACTCAAGATGCGATATAATGCTCGACAACTACTGCAAGTCGGTAAACATCGAGGCAAACACAATGGTCGATATGGCGAGAAAGCAGATAATGCCCGCGATCGAGGCATACGTATCAGACCTCGCAAAGGCTTGCACAAGAAAGCTTGCGGTTTCCGACAAGATAAGCATCAAGACCGAAAAAGGACTTATTGAAAAGCTCTCCGCCCTCACCGATAAGATCGACGAGGCAACCGAGGCGCTTGAGGAGGCAATCGCATCCTACAAGAAGATCACAGATGTGACCGAGGCGTCATACCGCATCAGGGACGACATACTTCCCAAGATGGATGCGCTAAGAGCGCCCTGCGACGAGGCGGAAACCCTCACCGCGGAAAAATACTGGCCCTTCCCGACCTACGACAAGCTGTTGTTCGGGGTGTGATAAATAAAGGGGAAAGAAAGGAATGATTCACTATGCAATTTGACTTAGTCGATACGCTATGGGTGTTCCTGTGCGCAATACTGGTGTTCTTTATGAACCTGGGCTTTGCAACAGTCGAAGCGGGATTTGCCCGTTCCAAAAACACAGTCAACATCCTGTCAAAGAACTTTATTGTCTTTGCAGTTTCATCTCTCGGCTTCATGCTTTTGGGCTGGGGTCTGATGTTCGGAGGAGACAACCCGATATTAGGAACGGAAAACCTGTGGATTTTGGGCGGAACAGACCTGTCTGTTTATGACGACACCCTCACATCAAGCGTTCCGTTCTGGGGCAAATTCTTCTTCCAGCTTGTTTTCTGCGGAACGGCTGCCACGATAGTTTCCGGAGCCGTTGCGGAAAGAGTAAAGTACATATCATTTATCATTTTCTCGTTCGTGCTGACACTTCTCATCTATCCCATAGTCGGTCACTGGATATGGGGCGGAGGATGGCTTGCTGACCTTGGATTCCAGGACTTCGCCGGTGATACCGCCGTCCACTCCGTAGGAGGTTGGGCTGCACTCGCAGGAGCGATGCTCTTAGGTCCTCGTATAGGCAAGTATGATAAGAACAAACGTCCGCGCGCTATTCCCGGTCACAGCATGTCGCTTGCCGTCATAGGTTTGTTCGTATTGTGGCTCGGCTGGTTCGGATTCAACCCTGGCTCGACAATGAGCTTCCAGAACCCGTCTGACGTAATGCACATACTCATGACGACCAACAGCTCTGCTATTGCCGCCGTAATGACGTCAACCATAACGGCGTGGATATTCATAGGCAAGCCTGACCTCGGCATGACGATAAACGGATGCCTTGCAGGTCTTGTAGGAGTAACCGCAAGCTGTGCATATGTAACCGTAGGCGCATCGCTCCTGATAGGCGCAATCGCCGGAATAATCGTTGTCTTTGCCGTAATGTTCTTTGACCGCATAGGCATAGACGACCCCGTGGGCGCTACATCAGTTCACCTTTGCTGCGGAGTGTTCGGAACAATATGCGTAGGACTCTTCGCAAAGGAAGGCGTTACATCCCTCTCCACTAAAAACGGACTGTTCTACGGCGGAGGATTCGGACTCTTGGGAGTACAGCTGCTTGGCATAGTTGCTGTCGGAGCATTCGTGTTTGCAGCTTCAATGCTCGTTTGGTTCGTCCTTAAAAAGACCGTCGGCATACGCGTTCCCGCCGAAGAGGAAATCGCCGGACTGGATATCGGAGAGCACGGCAACCGCGCTTATCCCGACTTTGCACCTGCCGTTGACAGCGTTGACTACAGCGCCGTTGATACTCTTGCAGTCGCCGCACCTGCGACCGCCGAGGCAACTGCCACTGTAGAAGAGGCTGTTCCGGTAGCTCATGAGACGGTTAAGAAGGTAGTCGAGCATGCCGATGGCGCACCTAAGTTCACAAAGATCGAAATCATCTGCAAGGAGTCCCGCTTTGAGGCGCTCAAGAACGCAATGAGCGGACTCGGAATCACTGGAATGACTGTTACCCACGTCTTAGGCTGCGGCCAGCAAAAGGGCAAGCCCGAGTACTATCGCGGAGCAGAGGTTGAGGCAACGCTTCTTCCTAAGATTCAGCTCGATATCGTTGTGAGCAAGGTACCTGTCAGAACAGTAATAGAGACCGCTAAGAAGGTTCTTTACACCGGACACATCGGCGACGGAAAGATCTTTGTCTATGACGTTGAGAACGTAGTAAAGGTCAGAACCGGCGAAGAAGGATATGACGCACTTCAGGATGTAGAGTAAACATATACAGGCATCCGAAAATAAAAATAAATGCAGTCGGTGCAGGCGCTTTAGGGTGTCTGCACCGATTGGGATACGGAGATAATTATGTGTTCTATAATGGGATATCTGAAGAGTGGTGTAGACCTTAAGCTCTTCAAGTCAGGCTTTGACAGAACAATATCCAGAGGTCCTGACGACTCGAGGACAGTTGACACAGGCTGCGGTATACTCGGGTTTCACAGGCTTGCGATAATGGATTTGACATCTAAGGGAATGCAGCCGTTTGAGTATAACGGAAGCTATCTTGTATGCAACGGCGAGGTATACAACTTTAAAGAGCTTGAGGGCAAAATGCGGGCTAAAGGTTATGAATTTTCCACCGGTTCCGATTGCGAGGTACTTTTGCCGATGTATCGCGAATACGGTGAGAAAATGTTTGAACAGCTCGACGCGGAATTTGCTCTGATCATATATGACGGAGAAAACCGCGAGTTTGTCGCCGCCAGAGACCCCATAGGCATACGTCCGCTTTACTACGGCTATGACAGTGAAAATGCAATGGTGATGGCAAGCGAACCTAAAAACCTTGAGGGGCTTGTCGATAAGATCATGCCTTTCCCTCCCGGACACTATTTCAAGGGCGGAAGGTTTGTAAAGTACTGCGATTTGTCTGAGGTTAAGAGCGTAGTGCATGATGACCTTGAAACAGTGTGCGCGAACATCCGCGAAAAGCTTGTAAAAGGTGTGGAAAAGAGACTGGTTGCGGACGCAAAGGTTGGCTTTTTGCTTTCCGGCGGCCTTGATTCATCCCTCGTGTGCGCAATAGCACAAAGGGAGTCCGATAAGCCTATACGCACCTTCGCAATAGGCATGAGCGGGGACGCCATAGACCTCAAGTACGCAAAAGAAGTTGCGGACTACATAGGCAGCGACCACACAGAAGTCATAATGACCAAGGACGACGTTCTGTCGTCGCTTGAGCAGGTTATAAAAATCCTCGGCACCTTTGACATAACGACGATACGCGCCAGTATGGGAATGTATCTTCTGTGTAAATGGATACATGAAAACACCGACATCCGCGTGCTCCTCACGGGAGAAATATCCGATGAGCTTTTCGGATATAAGTACACCGATTTCGCGCCTTCCGCCGAGGAGTTCCAAAAAGAATCCGAAAAGCGGATAAGAGAGCTTAACATGTATGACGTCCTGCGCGCCGACAGATGCATATCGGTAAACTCGCTTGAGGCAAGGGTGCCGTTTGGAGATATAGATTTTGTAAGGTATGTAATGGCTGTAGACCCCGAGAAGAAGATGAATGTGTATAACAAGGGCAAGTACCTTTTAAGACACGCTTTTGAAGGGGACTACCTGCCTAAGGATATACTCTGGCGTGAGAAGGCTGCGTTTTCTGATGCTGTGGGACACTCCATGGTAGACTATCTTAAGGAGTACGCGCAGAGCCTTTATACCGATGATGAGTACGAGCAAAAGCGCAGCAAGTATTCTTACTGCACACCGTTTACGAAGGAGTCGCTTTTGTATCGTGAGATATTTGAAAAGTATTATCCCTCGCAGGCACAGATGATCGTAGGATTCTGGATGCCGAACAAGAACTGGAAGGGCTGCGATGTCAACGACCCGTCTGCAAGAGTTCTTTCAAACTACGGCGCGAGCGGTCAGTAGCTGCCGTGTGTGCGTTAAGCCGCTCCGAGTTTTATTTTCAGATTTTTTCGTACAGCATACTATATTCGCAAAAGAAAGCGCTCCCTTGAGGATTAACCGCAGGGGAGCGCTTTGCTGTATTCATTTTTCAGACTATCTACCACGCGGTTCCGGTTATCCAATCAGGCTCGGGGACAGAGGATGTGATATTATCTGCTGCGCTTGTTCCAGGCAAAGTAGTGACCTCAGGTGCGGAAGTGGTAGCCTCAGGCGCGGTTGTTACCTCGCCGGGAGCTTCTTCCTGCCTTTCCTCGAAGCTTGTGAATGTTATTTTCATGCCGCTGTCGCCTAAGTCAAGCGTGAGGGGAGTGCCGTTTTTGTCAAGCGTCAGGGAGTATGTCATCCCATCCGCCTCTCCCGAGGCAAAGTCGGTGGCTTCTCCGGACACAACGTCGAGGCTCAGAGACGCAAGCCGGTCAAATGATTTTATGGCCAGCGAAACTACCGAGCCCACCGGAAACTTTGATGTGTCAAAGGTGAAGTGAAGCCCTTTGAAGGATATCTCCGTGTCCTCGCCGTTTACCGAGAAAACAAGTCCTTTTACAGCCTCCGGAGCAGTCAGCTCCACTTCCCACCAGCCGTCGGACAGCCTTGACATCGCCGTCTCGTATACCATCCCGTCGAACTCTATCTGCGCTGTGCAGTCAAAGCATTTGGGAAGCGTTCTCTGGTCGGTGGCGCCCGGGGCGCAGCCGCAAAGGGTTACGGCCGTCAGGCAGGACAAAGCTGCAAGCGCAGCCGTGAATATTCTTTTCAATTTCAATCTGCTCAAGCCCTTTCAAATTTCTTGAAAAGCTTAGGAAGACAGTTGATTATGTCGCTTGCGAGCATACCGGTTTTTGAAAGCTCCCGGGACGCCGCCTCGCAGCCGAGTCCGAGCATAGCGCAGCCGAGGATAGCGCTGCTTTGAGCCGTAAGACCCTGAGCGGCAAAGGAGGAAATAAGCCCTGCTAACAGGTCTCCGCTTCCGCCCTTTGACAGTCCGTCGTTTCCGAACCAAAGCACACAGTCACCGCTGTTGGAGACTATGACCGTGGCACAGGATTTTGAGACGACTGTCACGCCGTATTGTTCTGACAGCTCCTTTGACAGCCTGTATCTGTTGTTCACAGTCTCGTCAAGGCTTACCCCTACAAGTCGGCCGAGCTCTGCCGGATGCGGTGTAAGAATAACCTCTGTCCTTGCTTTTCTGAGTAATTCTATGCGGCGGCAGACAAGGTTTATTCCGTCGGCGTCAATAATTATAGGACAGCCGGCGTTTTCCAACACGGCTTCAAGCATCATAAGGCTGCCATCGTTTGTTCCCAGCCCGCAGCCTATGAGCACCGCGGACGAGGTCTTCACAGAGCGTATAAGCTCGGATAGTGTATCGTCATCAGGGTAAATAAAGCCGTGCTTGTCGGTAGGGCATGGAAACAGGGTGGCTTCCTTGGCGTTAACCGCAAGAGCGTGGCATGACAGCGGCGTAGAAAAAACTTTCACAAGTCCCACGCCTGAGCGCAGGGCTGCAAGGCTGGATATCTGAGCTGCTCCCGGGAATCTTTCGGAGCCGGTTACGCATATAAGCTTGCCGAAGGTTCCCTTGTGGGCGTTTATCGGTCTGCGCCTGACAAGCGACATGGCTTGCTGCTCTGTGATTATATTCAGCTCACCGCCGTCCGGCTTGGCTACGCTGCTTATATGGACATTCTTCTCTGACGCCTCTATTTCAGCGTTTCTGAGAGCCTCAAATGATATTTTCTCACAGTTTTCCATTTACATATCGTCCTTGTACGCTATTACTATTGCGGTGGCTGTAGTCTCAGTGTGAGTTATGCTTACTGTAAAGCTAAGTCCCTGTGCAAGGCTTTTTGCCGAGCCGATGAGCTTAAGATATGGCGCACCGCTTTCGTCCCGAAGAGCGCACACATCTTTTAGTGAAAATCCCACTACTCCTGTGCCTATTGCCTTTGAAAAGGCTTCCTTGACCGCAAAGTTTGCAGCTATCGTTTCTGCGCGCATGTTTCTTTCCCTAAATAGGCAAAGCTCCTCCTCGGAATACACTCTTTCCAAAAAGCCCGGGCGCAGAATGCTTTTTTCTATTCTTGCGATTTCAACGCTGTCTATTCCTACTCTCATTTTGAAAGCCTCGGCAGGTAAGGGGAGATCATCTCAATAGTTCTCTCGTCTGGAGTGAACTGCAAAAGCGTTCTGCCGTATTTTTCGTCCTTGTACTCTATGGTGTAGACATCTCCCTCACCAACCGCGCTGATAACGGTCACGCCGCTGAGTTCCTTTTTACCAGAGTAAAAGCCGTCGGCACCTCTCAAGCTGAATGAGCAAAGCGTTTTTCTTTTCCTGCGGTCGATGATTTTGTCTACCGAGAGCTCCGAGCCTGCTATGCAGTATTCATACTCGATATTTATCATGCCCGAAATGGTGTAGCCTCCCCATAGGATTATTCCCGCAAGCAAAAGACCCATTATCATAAAGAGCCCGCCCATGAAGCTAAAGACCAATATGACCGCAGCCATCGCGAGAAAAAGCGATAAAGCCAGTATTCCGTACTGCTTTACCTTGTCGCTTTGCTCGGTAGGTTTTTTAACAAGCTGTTCTCTGACTGTTTCCATGGTACAAAATCCTTTCCGTCAAATTATTCCGCCGTTTACAGATACTATCTGTCCGGTTATAAATGAGGCGTTCTCGCCTGACAAAAACGCTATCGTCCTGCCGACGTCCTCAGGCGTTCCGATTCTAAGAAGTGGAGTATCGTCGCAGAGCTGACGCATGTCCTCCTCGCTTAGCTCGCTGTTCATCTGAGTTCTGATGACACCCGGGGAAACGCAGTTTACTCTTATACCGCTCGGACCGAGCTCTTTCGCGAGAGCCTTTGTCAAACCTATGACTCCGGCCTTGCAGGCCGAGTATACCGCTTCGCAGGATGCTCCGACCTCTCCCCACATTGAGGCGACATTTATTATAACTCCTGACTTTTTATGAATCATATTCGGTATAGCCCGCTTTGAGCAGTAAATAGGACCGAGGAGGTTTATGTCTGTCATACGTCTTATTTCCTCGTTTGTCATGTCCTGAAGCAGGCCTATGTGAGCTATACCTGCGTTGTTGATAAGTACATCCACGTTGCCAAGCTCGTACTCTACCTCGCAAAAGAGCCTTTCAACATCGCCGGGGTCAGATATGTCCGCCTGAAAGCATTTGCCGTATCCGCCAAGAGCGAGTATATCGTCAAGTACGCCTTTTGCGTCCTTTTCATGTGATATATAGTTTATCGCGACAGTAAAGCCGAGCCTTGCCAATTCCTTTGACGCGGCGGCTCCTATTCCTCTTGAGCCGCCGGTAATAAGCGCTACCTTGTTCATAGAGAGTTCCAGCCTTCAATTCTAGTTTTTATACCGAATATGGTATATTATCACGTCGTAGGTATCAAATCCGTTGTACCAGTAGGAAAAAGAGTAGACATTGTCCGGCATTGGCGTCGGCATGTCAAATACGCTCAGACCATTTGGCACGGCAACCTCAACCTCGGTCAAACCCGTCTGCATCTGCGAGAGTAAATGCTCGTATACCGAGTCCTCATCCTCGAAGTAAAGCCCGTTGTTTTTGTAGTAGTTCAGGTCATCGCTGCCGGCAACAGGGGAGACTGAGTGATCCCAAGTGTGAGCTATTTCCATCAGGCTGTCGGTAACGAGAAGGTACATGTGAGTGACCGGTCTGCCGTCATAGTCGGGCGTGTAGTCGTCCCATGTGCAGTCGACATGATACCAATTTTCACCGAGTTTGACCATGTTCCACGCGTGCTCCTCGTCGAGGGCTTCCCCTGAGACTGTTATGCACTCTACGCCGAGCATGTCCATAAGAAGCTGAAAGGTAGTGGTGTACCCCTTGCAGATAGCTTTGCCTTTTATCAGCGTCCCGTAGGGCGTCTCAGAGTCAGGGTCGTGTACGCCGAAGAGCGACAGGGCATTTGTGTCGTAGGTTGCGTTGTAGACTATGTAGTCGTGCGCGTGAAGGACTATCTCATAGTCGTCAATACCCTCAGAGTAAAACTCGGAAATAGCACTGAGCGCTGCGTCGTAAATCTCCTGATTGTACTCTGTGAGCGAGCTTGTGTCGCCGCTTTTGTACGCGTTAACTATTTCATCAGGATGGTATTCCTCGGGAAGCTCAAGCGTATATCCTGCTGCTTCATTTGGCATATCGGAATCAGAGCCTGACAACGCGCCGGACAGTTCATCGCGTCTGTCGTTATCGGAGCAGCCGCAGGCTGATAAAAGAAGCACAAGCGCGGCAAATATTGCAGCAATTCGCATTTAAAATACCTCTGTTAAGAATACAAGCCGAGCCCAATAGGTCTAATCGTAGACCCAAAAGGTCGGCTTGATTTCGTAGCTACTTGATTGTTATTCCGGTGTAATAGTGGTGAAGGATCTGGTCGAAGCTGTAGCCGCCGATCTCCGCGTACAGGTCTGCGCCCACCTGAGACATTCCTACGCCGTGGCCGTAGCCGTAGGTGACGAATGTAAACACTCCGTCAGAGTAGCTGACGGTAAAGCAGGTGGAACGTATGCTCAGGATATAAGTCCTGAAGACATATGCAGTGAGCTCCCTTTCCTTGCCGGACACCTCAGCGGTAGTATGACCGTCGATGGCGATTTTGTCCACATAGTTGCCGTCGGCATACGACAGGATCTGGATCCAGTTCGCATAGTTATCCGAAAGCCTGATGTCGGTTTTAGACTCTATCTTTTTTCTGACCTCATCGACAGTGTAGGTCGTGACTCTGCCGTAGTTCTTGGTGTCAAGGTGATCGTAGTCGTTCACTACAGACAAAAGATACGGTCTTTCTCCTCCCCAGACGTTTTCGCTCGAGCAGGTCACACCTGCGGTGGACGCGGAGTAGGAGGCGAGGATATATTTGCCGTCATAGAACATCGCGAGCCCGTCTATTGCCTCGACGCAGTCGATAATCATTTGAGGAGGGTCTGCCTTGGATCTGACAGAGGCGTATTCGCCCTTTTGCTCGTAGTGCTTGATGTAGGTGTAGGTCGCTATCGCCTGAGCCTTGATTGCCTCAGGGTGCATGGATGTGCCGACCTCGTTGTAGGTCACAGCGCAAACAATGTCAAAAGCGTTGTCCGTCACATATCTTCCCTTTGTCTTGTCATAGACGGTTACGGTGTCGTTGTGGTAGCTGTTTACGCTTTGAAGCTGATCGTCGGGGAAGTAGCCCGGGGTCTGACTGCCTGACGTAATGCCGCTGCCGTTATTGCCCCATACATTGTTTCCCCACACGTCGTCTCCGTTTTGATTCCCGTTGAGACTGCCGTTTAGATTGTCATAGTAATCCTGAATGATGCTCTGGATATACTCCTCGTCAAGGAAGTCAAAGTCGTCAGGCTCGTCTTCATCAACTATGACAGGGTCCTCTTCATCGTCATCTATCACTATGCTTTCATCGTCGTCAACGGTGGTTACAGTTGACTTCTCGTCAAGAACAACCTCTTCATCGGGAAGAGTAGTTGTTGTAGTCGCGGTAGTTTCCGGAACGGTGGTTGTAGTTGCGGTAGTCTCGGCTTGTTCCGTTGTGGTAGTGATCTCGGTCTCCGTGTCGGGAGCGGTGGTTACCTCCTCGGTTGTAGTCCCGGTATCCGGAAGCTCCACTACCGTTGTTACCGGAGCGAACAGGCCGTTATTCTCGCTGTTTTCACGCTTGACAAGCTCCTCGAGCATAGGGTTAGCCTGGTAGTATACCGGCGCTGATATGTCTTCGGTAACTTCCTCATTGTGAACAGACGCCTCGTCGGAGGGGCTGGACAGCATCTGGGCAGATGCTGAGTTATTGCTGAATGTTATGTCGTTAAGAACCGATTTTCTTGCCAGAATGCTTATAAAGCAGAGGGCAACCGAGTAAACGAGAACAAAGCTCAAAATGATTATCATTCTCTTTAGGGTAAATCGCTTTTTCAAACAGTCAGCTCCTTTCTGTCAGATAATTGCCTGAATTTTGCGGTTTTAATCAAGTATTGAAGGATTGTGCCTGTTGCGATTTTTCACATAGGTGTCCGCGTAGCCTGATATATCCTCACCATCGCGAACCTTTCTCGCAACGACAACGAATCTCGAATCATCAAAGTCATATGCACAGGTGGAAAGAGTCAGAAACTCATCGCCGTATTCGCACTCGATGTCGCTCAGGTAATAAGAGCGGTACATTATATTGTCGTAGAAGTAATTATAGTCCTCTTCGGTATCAAAATTGCGGCACTTGAAATACTCGAAGAGGGGCTCGTCGTCCTGCCACTCGTATATTCCGATAAGGAAGCAGGCGACGACTACATACTGGTTTTCCTCCCAGCGTGTGTCAAAGTTGATTATGTAATTTTCCTTAATGAAGTCGACGCCGTCTCTATAGTCGAGCAGATGCCTGAAGTATGTGCCGTCAGCCATGCTGTGACCGTAAAGCGTGATATTATCGGCGTTATCGGTGGCTGTTATCGGGGCTTTGTAGTCTGCGTATACCGAGCCGGACTTCGAGTACTCGCCGTAAAAGTCGGTGTCGATATATTTAGAGTTGTCGTCCGTTTGCATGACCGGGTAGTCTATGTACATTTCACCGCGAGAGTTTGTCAGAGTGGGGATCGATATCCACCCGATAAAGTCGTTGTTTTGCTCGTAATACTCAAGGTACTTCTCAAGAGGCTCAGGGTCCGGCTCGGGCGGCAGGGTAGCTGTGACCGCTTCGGTAGTGACAGGGGGCACGGTTGTAGCCACGGTGTAGTCGGGAATGTTTCCCGTGACCGAAGGATCATCCTCAATCTGCTTCTGACAACCGCAAAGCATGCCTGCCGCTGCGAGAGCGGCAAACATGCTTGCGGCAGTTCTTCTAAAATATGCGTATTTAGACTTATTCATCGTTATTTTCAATTCCTTCCGATTCAGTGGTTGCGGTTTCTTCCTTGCCGTAGTACTTATAGTTAGGGCCGTCGTCGTCCGGGATATCCATATCGTATGCGATATAGAAAGCGGCCGGCTTTCTGACATCGGGATTAGAGTAGTAATTATATACGCTCGGGTCTTCTCCCTCGCGGAGCTTTCTTGCTATGACGACAAATCTCGAGTCCGCGATCTCAGTCGAGCAGGTCGAGAGAGTCAGATACTCGTCGTTTTCGTTGCAGTCGATGTCGGTAATATAGTAGTTGCGATAGAGAACATTCTGATACCAATAGTCAAAGTCGGTTATGTCCTCAAAGTCGAATATAAGGTGATATCTGAACACCGGAATGTTGTCCTGATCCTCTCTTATTCCCGTCAGGAAGCAGCCGATTATGATATAGTCGTTTTCCTCATAGAGTGTGCTGAAGGTTATAATCCTGTTTTCACTTACCACAGAAGCGCGCTTCTTGTAGTCGTGAAGATGGCTGAAGAAGGTTCCGGCGCCCATGTTGTGACCATAGATTATCGTGTTCTGTGGACCTGAGTCCTTGGTTATCTTGACGTGATAGTCGGCGAAAAGCGCTCCGTACGACTTTTCGGTGCGCAAAAAGTCGTGGTTTAGATAGTAGTCATTGTCGGTTGTCTGCATGACAGGGTAATCAATGTAGTTCTCTCCCTTGTCATTTGCAAGACCGTCTATCGTGAGCCAGCCTATGATATCAGGGTTGATGTCATAGAGCGCCTTGAATCTATCGAGCATGCCTGCCGGGTATTTTGAGTCCACCGGGTCGTCAGCTTGCTCCGGCTGCTCGCTCGAATCGTCCGTCGGCAGAATAGCTCCGGCGTTATCTCCCTGATTGCCGTCATCGGCGGGGGTGCTGACACTCGTATCTCCCGAGCTGTCGTCCGTGGAGGAATTATGGTAAAGGCTGCTTAAATAGTCGTTGTCCTCCCACATTTCCGTAGAGCCGAATTTGTACTCGACGGCGTTGTACGCAGAAAAGATAAGAACCGCAACGGCGGAAATATAGACCACCTTGCGAATTATCTCCTTTACATCGTCGCCCTTCCAAGGAATTATTTCCTTGAGTCTTCCGGTAAAAGAACGATCTCTTTTGACTGCGTCAGCCGGGCGAACCTCATTAAGCATTGACACTTATAAATCACCTCATGAAATAAAAAAGCCGTTAGTGAATAGAGCAGTGAGAATAGTGTATGTTTAATCTTCTTAATCTTTCATATTGATGCAAGGCAAGCAATCCTTGCAAATTTTCCCCGTATCTCAGTCATCCAACACTGTTTCCAGTGAATATGCCGCAGCCGCAAGCCTTATCTGCTCCCTTGTCAGCTCACCGAGGCGGTAAAGCTCAAGGTTGCGGGTAATAAAACGACCGTTTTTCAGAACGGACACATATACCGTCCCGACCGGCTGTTCGGCTGATCCGCCCCCCGGACCGGCTATGCCGGTTATGCCGACGGAAACCTGCGCGCCGGAAAGCCTTGCCGCTCCCTTAGCCATCAGCTCCGCTACCTCTGGGCTGACCACCCCGCGGCACTTAATAACGCTCGGGTCAACGCCGAGAAGCTCGGACTTGATCCTTTCCGAGTAGGAGACCACGCCGCACTCGAATACTGCCGAAGCGCCCGGCACGCTTGTGATTGCCTGAGAAAGCATTCCTCCGGTGCAGCTTTCGGCGGTGGCGAGCTTAAGCCCGCTCCTATTCAGATATTTTACAACATTTTGTGCTAATTTGTCAATATACAAAGAAAGCTCCTGCGGCGCAAGGGAGATATTTCCGCTCAAAACAGCGCTGTTTTTGGTATTCATCAGACTTTTCCCCTAAAAATCATAGTCGGTGTACGCCTTAAAGGTTTTAGAGCTTATTCCGTTTACAGCTTTTTCAATTAGCGGCTCAAAGTCAAACATTGCCTGAGCCTTTTGAACCTCGTCAAGCGTCGGCTGAGTTTTAGGATGCTTGGGCGTAAATACCGTGCAGCAGTCCTCATACGGCTCTATGGATATATCAAATGTGCCTATCTTGTAGGATATATCCACTATCTCCTTTTTGTCAAGGCAGATGCAGGGACGGAAGACGGGTATGCGGCAGACGGCGTCGGTGGTGACAAGAGCCGACATTGTCTGAGACGCGACCTGACCGATGCTCTCGCCGGTGACAAGAGCCTGGAAGCCGTAGCCTTCGGCTACACGCTGAGCAATCTCCATCATCAGCCTGCGCATTATGAGGGTGAAAAGCTCCTCGGGGCAGTTGTCCCTTATTGCCTCCTGGATCTCGGTAAACGGGACTGTAAAGAGCGTAATCTGCCCGCAGTGCTCTGTCATCTTCGCGGCGAGCCTCTCTACCTTGATGAGCGCGCGCTCGGAGGTGTAGGGCGGTGACTGGAAGTGTATCGCGCTGATAATCACTCCTCTTTTGGCCATCATTGCTCCCGCGACAGGTGAGTCTATTCCGCCCGAGAGAAGCAAAAGCGCTCTTCCCGACGTCCCGACCGGGATTCCTCCCGCGCCCTCAATCGGCGTGCCGTGTACATAAGCCGCGTCGTCTCTTATCTCGCATATGACGGTGAGCTCAGGATTTTTGACATCCACCGAGATCCCCGGATAGCCCTCCAGAATCATCCCGCCGAGCTCAGACATTATCTGCATTGAGTCAAGAGGAAATCTCTTGTCCGCGCGCTTGGCGACCACCTTGAAGGTTTTTGCCGACTGAAGCTCGTCGCCAAGGCATTCCCTTGCGGTGGCGTATATGGCGTCAAGACTCTTTTCGGTCGCGAACGCCGGGCAAATCTTCGCGATGCCGTATACCTTTTTGAGCCTGTCTATAGTTTCGTCGTAGTCTATATCCTCGCTCATCGGCTCTACGAAGAGGGTAGACTGCCTTGAGTCAAGCCTAAACTCGCCGAGAGGCTTGAGCCTGCGGCGCACATTCTTGATAAGATCCGCTTCAAAGCGGGAGCGGTTAAGTCCCTTGAGGACTATCTCTCCGTATTTGCAAAGTATTACCTGTCTCATCTTTACCACTTTCTGATACTAAGTTTTATTTTATTCTCGCAAGAGTATTTATACCCTCATACAGCGCTTTCGTGAGGCTATCTATCTCGGCTTCGGTGTTCTGCGCAGAAAAGCTGATTCTTATCACGCTGTCTATCAGCCTTTCATCTACCCCAAACGCTCCGAGGACGCTGCTCTTTTTGCCCTTTGAGCAGGCTGAGCCGCTGGATACGAATATATCCTTTGATTCGAGATAGTGCAAAAGCGTCTCGCTTTTGAATCCGGGTATCGATACGCTCAGGATGTAGGGGCTGGCTTCGTCGTGGGAGAGCACCACTCCGCCGAGCTGCGTGAGTCTGTCCTCGGCGAGGGCTTTTAAGCGGCTCACCTTTTCAAATCTCTCGTCTATGCTCTGGGTGAGCGCTTCGACTGCCTTTCCGAAGCCGTAAATCATCGGGACAGCCTCTGTTCCGGAGCGAAGACCGTTTTGCTGACCTCCACCGAGCATCATAGGTGAGAGCCTTATGCCGGATTTGATGTATAGAGCGCCTATTCCCTTGGGAGCGTAAATCTTGTGCCCGCTCAGGGATACCATATCCGCACCAAGCTTTTTCGCAGAAATTTTCAGCTTTTCAAACCCCTGTACGCAGTCGCAATGGGTATAGCACTCAGGGTGCAGCTTTTTTATTTTTTGGAAGGCCTGCCCGACCGGGAGAATATATCCTGTCTCATTATTGACAAGCATACAGCTTATCAAGCAGGTGTTGTCGTCCACCGCGCTTATAAGCGACTCGGCGGTTATCTCGCCGTGGCTGTCGGGATATACTGTCACGACCTCATAGCCTAACTCTCTGAGCTTTTCAAACGGCATTGTGACCGACGGATGCTCTACAGCCGTTGTCACGACCCGCTTTTTGCGCCTGCCGTAGGTCTTTGCAAGCCCTAAGATGGCGGTGTTGTTTGATTCGGTTGCTCCGGAGGTGAATATTACGTTTCCCGAGCTGTCTGAGAGAGCGGACAATATCTGCTTTTTTGAGAAGTTTACCAGCCTTTCCGCATCTATTCCCATTTTGTGGAGGCTGGAGGGGTTGCCGTAAGCCTCGCTCATGGCGTATAAAACTCCGTCGGCCGCCTCTTTCATGACCATTGTTGTAGCGGCGTTGTCAAAATATATCATTAGTGCATCTGCTTTCCGATAATAATTAGTTGGCGATATGTAAGTACGCCAATCCGCTCTAAAGGTCTTCTGCCGGTAAAACAATTCATGTCAGTCGGTCATTGCGTTTTTCACAAATGTTTCACACTCATTTTTTGCAAACAGACCTGTATAAGAGCAGCCATCTTTGTATTATAGTACAATTTGCCGCAAAAATCAACCATCGAGCCATACTCATGCGTTTTGTCAAATGCAAACCGGTGAATTGCCGGCAGTTGATTATTTCATGCTCGTATGCTATCATCGTAAATATAAATGCTTGCAAGGAGTACAGTGAGAGAATGAACAGCGCGGGAATATATATCCATGTACCATTTTGCCTGAGAAAATGCCCGTATTGCGCGTTTTACTCGGTCAAGTACTGTGCAGACACAGCGCAAAGGTATAAGGAGGCGGTAATCAGAAATATTGTCGGCTACGGCGAAAGATACCGGGGCTGCCTTCCAGTGGATACCGTATACTTCGGCGGAGGAACGCCGTCGCTGCTGTCGCCGTTTGAGGTGTCAGAGATTCTTGAGAGTATTCGCCGCTCCTATAGACTGTCGCCTGGTGCTGAAATAACTCTCGAGGTAAACCCGTGTACGGTAGATTTAAGCCACATGGAGGGATACGCTCGAGCCGGGATAAACCGAGTCTCGATCGGTGTTCAGTCGGCAAACGACGAGGAGCTTAAGCTGTTGGGGAGGCTGCACAATTTTTCTGATGCGCGGGAAGCAGTCATAGCGGCGAGGCAGGCGGGGATAACCAATATTTCCTGCGACCTGATGATAGGAACTCCGGGGCAGACGCTTGAGTCAGTCATAGACTCCGCTAAAAAAATAGCCTCTCTCGGTGCGGAGCACATATCCTGTTACCTTTTAAAAATCGAAGAGGGAACGCCATATGACTGCGGTAAAATCAAAGCCTTGGTCGCAGACGATGATCTATCAAGCGACATGTATCTTGCCGTATGCCGGGAGCTAAGGGCTCTGGGCTTTGAAAGGTACGAAATATCAAACTTTTGCAGACCCGGAATGCGTTCAAGGCACAATATGAAATACTGGCTGCGTGAGGACTACCTCGGAATAGGTCCGTCTGCCCACTCTTTTATGGACGGCAGGAGGTTCTATGCTCCGAGTGAGCTTGACAGCTTTATATCCTCACCAATGCAGACAGAGCTTGAGGAGGGAAGCGTTGATCCGCTTGAGGAGTATGTGATGCTGTCTCTGAGGCTTATCGACGGACTGAGCTATAGTGAGCTTGGCAGTCTCGGGGGAGACGCAGACGCCGCGTCAAAAAGGGCGGAAAAGTTTGTTGGCGGCGGTCTTGCCGAATCTGACGGCAGAAGGCTATGGCTGACCGACAAAGGGGCGCTTGTGTCAAACGGAGTAATACTCGAGATGTATCTTGCTGCGTCCGGCGAGGCGGAGTAATTTTGCGCAAAATGTTGTGTCAGACAATTACGCCGGCATAGCTGGGCAGGAATTTAGAGATTTTGCACAAAATCTGCAGCAGGTTTTTATGCAAATGACTATTGTTATATTCAGCTTTTTATGATATCATTATAGTACCATATTTATTACTATAAGTGCATTTTACGGAGGAACATTATGAAGCGCATTTCTGTATTTTTGGCGGTGCTGATGCTGTGTTTTACGCTTTTTACCGCGTGCGGCAAGAACGGCGATGTAGGCGTTAATATCTACATACCCATCCGCCAGGGGAATACGGTCAACTATAACACAGCCTATCCCTACAAGGGAACTATTTTGGAGCAGGTGGTGCTTGACGCGTCCTATACCACCCCGTACTACACCGACATTGCTTTCACAATGACAGGAGGAACCCTCGAGCAGTTTGACCTTCATAACGATATGACGGTCAAGGAGGGAGACATAATAGCCACTTTGAGCTCTGAGGAGCTTGACGAGGAGATAACCGTTCAGGAAATCAAGCTCAACTCCGCAAAGAACACCTACGAGATTCTCTTGGAGAGCGGTACCGATGAGGAAATCGAGTTTGCTAAAATAGACCTTGATATTGAGCAGGCAAAGTATGACGATCTTATAGCCAGAAAGGACTTTTTGGTACTAAGGGCACCTTACGACGGCAAGATCACTTATGTCGCAAATTACCGTCCCGGAGCATATGTCCAGCAGAACGCGACAATATGCACTATAGAGGACTCCACCAGAGTTCGCCTCTCTGCCAGTGACTATAACGGAAGCCTTCAGAATGTCGGCTTCGGCGCGAAGGTGAATATTTCTCAGGGCGCGATAGCCAGCACCACCGGTCAGGTAGTCGACGTGGTTACAGATCAGATTTTCGGCTTCGGAAACAACGGCGGCAGAACGATAACCAACTATATTATCAAGCCGGACGACGAAACCGTGGAGTTTGAGAGCTTCGGAACGATTCAGGTGACGTTTACTACACTCAGGCGTGACGATGCTTTGATAGTACCATCGAACGCAGTATTTGAGTTTGGAGACGGCTACGCCGTAAACATCCTGATAGACGGAGTTAAAATCCAGATGCCGGTAACAATCGGAATAGTTTCGGGAGATAAGACGGAGATATTGAGCGGTCTTGACGGTTCTGAGACGCTGATACTTTGAGGTCGGCAGCAGTAAATAGCTAAATATAAAGGGCGGGGGAGACGCTGATCTCCTCCGCTTTTTTGCTTTGGAGCTGAAAAAGCCTTTGCTTTTTAAATAATGCTGCCCGCCGGCTGTGCATGACAGCCTGACCTTGCCGGCATGAAAAAAAGAGCCGCGGCAACCGCCTGCGGCTCAAGTATTTGTACGTCAGTTCACGTTCAGGAACCTAAGATAGTTCTTTTGACTCGGTATGTTTATTGTAGAGGTCTTCCATTCCGCCGCCTCGCCGAAGCGATATCTGAGCTTATACTGCGCGCTGCCTTCATCGTTCGGGTCGTAGTCCTCGTTTATTACCCACTCTATGTCAGGAGTAGCTCCTCTGGTGTGGTACTTGGCTATTCTTGAGCTGTAGCCCGCCTCTATCAAGTCAAAAAATTTGTAGTGTTTGTCCAAGTCGTTTGGCTCGACTACTATTATCACTTTTCCGCGGTCGTTGTCCTGAACGTCGAGGATGTAGTAGCGGAACTTTCCGTCCGGAGACACGCTGTTCTGGTTGAGCTGGTTTATCTTCTCCATGTTGTAGATCGATGTTATCTCGGTGTCTGTCAGATTGGCGTCAAGCCTTGTCTCGACTGCCGAGCCTCCGAACAGCGTGCTGATAATCGTATATCCGACCATACCGACCACAAACATCAAAAGGTAGAGCGAGCCCAGGAGCACCTTTGCCGTGTCTCCCGCGCCACAGGCGAAGAACATAACAATGGCAACTACAAGAGGAGGTATAAACATTATAGGTGTGTCTATGTTGAAGAGCGTAAGGAAAAATATCGGCAGAGGTATGCTCAGCGCGACTATTCTTGTCATGATCTGGTTTTTCGTGAGCAGCATAAGTGTTGCGAAAATGACGCTCAGGATTATATAGAACACATCAAAGCCGGTCTGGCTGGTAAATACAAGCTTGTATAAAAACGTCCATATCGCAAGTGCGAAAATCAGGATAAGATATAGCAGGTTGAAGCAGGATATTCCGAATTTGACATACTTGTTGGACAGAAGAAGTGATTTACTCATCTATCAAGCTCCTTTCAAGCCGAAACGCTCCTATTGTGTAAGGCAGATTATATACCCTAAAAGCCTTGAAATCAATAATAAAAGGGGATAACGGCATAAATTTAACCTTTTTGTAATCTTATGAGTCCAGCTTGAGGACGCTCATGAACGCCTCCTGCGGAACTTCCACGGTTCCGAGCTTTCTCATTCTCTTTTTGCCTTCCTTCTGCTTTTCGAGGAGCTTCTTCTTTCTGGTTATATCTCCGCCGTAGCACTTGGCAAGTACGTCCTTGCGGTACGCCTTGACCGTCTCTCTGGCAATGATCTTTCCGCCTATCGCAGCCTGTATCGGCACTTCAAAGAGCTGACGGGGAATGTTTTCCTTTAGATTTTCACACAGCTTCCTGCCTCTTGAATACGCCCTGTCAGCATGGACTATAAACGACAGCGCGTCGACTATTTCACCGTTGAGAAGAAGGTCAAGCTTGACAAGATTGCTTGGAGCATATCCTGCCATCTCATAGTCGTATGAGGCGTAGCCTCTTGTGCGGGACTTTAGCGTGTCAAAGAAGTCGTAAATTACCTCGTTAAGCGGCATCTCATAGTGTATGTCCACTCTCGTGCTGTCGATGTATTTCATGTCCTTGAACACGCCTCTGCGCTCCTGGCAAAGCTCCATGATGTTGCCGACAAATTCGCTTGGAGAGAATATGTGAGCGTTGATTATCGGCTCCTCTGCGAGCTTTATCGACGAGGGGTCCGGATAGTTTGTCGGGTTGTCGATATATTTTACCTCTCCCGAGTTCATGGTCACACGGTAAATTACCGACGGTGCGGTTGTGACAAGGTCAAGGTTGTACTCGCGCTCAAGCCTTTCCTGAATGATTTCCATATGCAAAAGTCCCAGAAATCCGCATCTGAATCCAAAGCCGAGAGCCACAGAGGTCTCGGGCTCAAAGCTCAGGGAGGCGTCGTTGAGCTGAAGCTTTTCAAGGGCGTCGCGCAGGTCTCCGTATTTTGCTCCGTCTGCCGGGTAAATGCCGGAGTAGACCATCGGGTTGACATTTCTGTAGCCGGGAAGGGCTTCGTCGCATGGATTTGCGGCGTTGGTGACGGTGTCTCCGACCTTTGTATCCTTGATGCTTTTTATCGAAGCCGTTATATAGCCTACCTCGCCGGCTTTAAGCTCGCCGGAGGGAATAAGCTCCGTCGCGCCCATATAGCCTACTTCAACTGTCTGGAACTCGGCGCCTGTAGCCATAAGCCTGATGGTATCGCCTGCCCTAAGCGTACCATCCATGACTCTTACATATATGATCACTCCCTTGTAGGAGTCGTAGTAGCTGTCGAAAACAAGACACTTGAGCGGCTTTTCAGAGTTGCCTTTTGGCGCGGGAATGTCGGTTATAACTCTTTCAAGAACCTCTTCGATGTTTATACCGAGCTTGGCTGATATCCTCGGCGCGTCCTGCGCCGGCAGGCCGATTACGTTTTCGATCTCCTCAATGGCGGCTTCTGGATTCGCGCTCGGCAGGTCAATTTTGTTTATTACCGGAAGTACCTCGAGATCGTGCTCGATAGCGAGGTAGGTGTTGGCAAGCGTCTGCGCCTCTATGCCCTGCGACGCGTCTACTATGAGTATTGCTCCCTCGCAGGCTGCAAGCGATCTTGAGACCTCATAGTTGAAGTCAACGTGTCCGGGAGTGTCAATCAGGTTGAATACATAGTCCTGCCCGCTTTTTGAGTGGTAGTTTAGCCTTACAGCTCTTGCCTTAATGGTTATGCCGCGTTCGCGCTCAATGTCCATGTTGTCAAGAAGCTGGTCGGACATATCGCGCAGGGCGACGGTCTTGGTCAGCTCAAGTATTCTATCCGCAAGAGTTGACTTTCCGTGGTCGATGTGCGCGATTATGCAAAAGTTCCTTAGGTTTGACTGATCCATCTATATTACCTTGATCCTTTCGGAAAATAGTTGCTTAATTATGCCAAGCAATAATTATCCATAGTATAGCACATTTTTCTTCGGATGTAAACCTCCGTCAGCCTAATTGCGGATATAAAATGAGCTGAATTTACCGGTTCTCCGACTATTGCAAAAGAAAGAATAGTCTGCTATAATAGCCCTAAACTTCATGGCTACAGCGTCCATGGAGGCTTTATTGAAGAAAACTATGCGCATAAAAGGTAAAGGAGATATATATGCCTTCTAAGATAAACAGGAGTCTTCCGTGTGTGGCGACAAGGGACGTTATCGTCCATCCGCACATGGTGATAAAATTTGACGTCAAGCGTCCGAAGTCTTTGACAGCTTTGAAGGAAGCGCTTGAGGCGGATAGAATGGTCTTTTTGACTGCTCAGAAGGATTCCGCGGTCGCGGACCCTGTCAGGTCTGACGTCTATGACATAGGAACGGTCTGCGAGATTAAGCAGATTGTAAACAGCAACGACGGCACATCAAGGGTGATGGTCGAGGGAATGTACAAGGCGAAGCTTGTATCCTTTGACAGCTCCGGCTCAGCCATTCATGTAACCGTCCGTCCGCTAAAGACATTCGCTCCGGATACTGCCAGCGATGAGGAGCTCGCCGCGGTTTGCAGGGTGCTCAAGGATACGTTTGAGGAGTATTCAAAGGTCGTCCCAAGAATGCCGGAGGAGTTTAAGAACTCGGTAATGCGGGCAAACACCCCGGACGCCCTGTATGAGACGATAGCGTTCAACGTAATAATGGGCACTCCGGACAGACAGCAGGTTCTCGAGGCGGCGACTCTTAGCGAAAAGCTTGTAATTCTCTCTGCAATTCTGACCAAGGAGTCACACATTCTCGCTATAGAGAGCGACATACAGGCAAAGGTCAGCGCGGCTATTGAAAAGGGGCAGCGGGAGTATTATCTTCGCGAGGAGCTAAGGGTAATAAGGAGCGAGCTGGGCGAGGACGATTCTCCCGAGGACGAGGGGTATGAGTACCTCGAAAAGATATCAAAGCTCAATTTGAGCGAGGAGTGCGTGGAGAAGCTCGTATCTGAGGTCAACAAGCTTACAAAAATGAGCTATGGCTCTCAGGAGGCTGCGGTCATACGCGGCTATCTTGACACCGTTTTAGAGCTTCCGTGGAACACGTTCACTCAGGACTGCCTCGATATAGTGAAGGTCAAGAATCAGCTTGACAAGGATCACTACGGAATGAAAAAGGTCAAGGACAGGATATTGGAGCTTTTGGCTGTAAGGTCGCTTACTCCCGATGTCAAGGGTCAGATAATCTGCCTTGTCGGTCCTCCCGGAGTGGGTAAGACCTCAATAGGCCGCTCGATAGCTAACGCGCTCGGCAGAAAGTATGTCAGGGTATCGCTGGGCGGCGTCAGGGACGAGTCGGATATACGAGGTCACAGAAAGACCTACATAGGTTCTATGCCCGGAAGAATCATAAACGCTGTCAAGCAGGCCAAGAGCCGCAACCCTTTGATACTCTTAGACGAGATTGACAAGATGGCTAACGATTTCAGGGGAGATCCATCAAGCGCAATGCTTGAGGTGCTCGACAGCGAGCAGAACAAGGAGTTCAGGGATCACTATATCGAGCTTCCGTTTGACTTGTCCGACGTTCTCTTTGTCACTACTGCGAACAGCCTTGATACGGTCGCTGCTCCGCTTTTGGACAGAATGGAGATAATCGAGCTTCCGAGCTACACGCGCGAGGAAAAATTCGAAATAGCCAAAAGGCATCTAATACGCAAGCAGACAAAGCAAAACGGCTTGAACGGCAACCAGCTCAGGTTCACAGACGCCGGAATATACGAGATAATAGACTTTTACACCCGTGAGGCCGGCGTCA
The DNA here is from genome assembly GCA_018715525.1 of Candidatus Faeciplasma pullistercoris. Lineage (GTDB taxonomy): Bacteria > Bacillota > Clostridia > Oscillospirales > Ruminococcaceae > Faeciplasma > Faeciplasma pullistercoris. The sequence goes on from DVLL01000016.1 coordinate 60,497, forward strand.
GAACCCTTGAAAGGGAGATAGCTACTATCTGCCGCAAGTCTGCGAGGGAAATAGTCGAAAAGACCGCTTCGAGGGTCACCGTTACCGCCGAAACCGTGGAAAAATATCTCGGCGTGAGAAAGTTTACAAGCGACCTGAAGTCTGATAAGCCTCAGGTTGGCGAGGTTAACGGACTTGCGTGGACGTCGGTTGGAGGAACTCTCATGCCGCTTGAGGTGCTGTCTGTGGACGGAAAGGGAAATCTTGAGCTCACAGGCTCCTTGGGAGATGTGATGAAGGAAAGCGCAAGGATAGCGGTCACATATGCCCGCAGCGTCGCCGAGAAGTACGGTATAGATAAGGACTTTTACACCAAGAAGGATATACATATCCATGCTCCCGAGGGCGCTGTCCCCAAGGACGGACCTTCCGCCGGAGTGACTATAGCGACAGGAATCATATCTGAGCTTTCCGGTATAGAGGTGCGTTCCGACGTGGCGATGACAGGCGAGATCACACTTCGCGGAAAGGTGCTTGCGATAGGCGGACTTCGCGAGAAGACCATGGCAGCCTACAAGGAGGGCATTAAGACGGTCATAATTCCGGAGGACAATAAGCCCGATCTTGAAGAGGTAGACGACAAGGTAAAGGAGTCGGTGAGCTTTGTGTTTGCTAAGACGATCGAGGATGTTCTTGATGTCGCGCTTGTCCATCCAAAGGAACAGAAGAAGAACGTAAGCCCCGCAGTTTTCAAAAGAACCGACAAAATGATTGGAGCGAGACTTGATGGAGTTTCAGAGCGCTGAGTTTTTTGCCTCGTACGGCAGGTTTGAGCAGCTCCCTAAACCTCAGAAAATTGAGATAGCCTTTGCCGGACGCTCGAATGTAGGTAAATCCTCTCTTATAAACAGGATTTTAGGAAGGCGCTCGCTGGCAAGGGTCAGCTCTGTTCCGGGAAAGACCCAGACGATTAACTTTTACACGCTTGAAAATATTTATCTCGTTGACCTCCCCGGCTACGGCTACGCGAAGGTAGCTAAAACGGAGAAGGAGAGGTGGAGAGAGCTTATCGGCGGCTATTTTGCCGACGCGGAGCGCGACTTGGCGCTGGTGTTCTGCCTTGTGGACATGCGCCACCCGCCGACGGCTGATGACCTTACGATGATAAACTTCCTGATAGACAGCGAGCTGCCGTTCTGCGTAGTCCTCACAAAGGCGGATAAACTCAAAAAGACGGAGCGGGAGAAAAGACTCGAAGCGCTGAAGTCGGAGCTCCCGATGTATGAGCAGCTTACTGTCATACCATTTTCCTCCGTCACCGACGAGGGAGTCGAAAGGATGCGCTCGATTATCGAGGAGGTTTCGAGCGATGACGGGAAGGCTGCTGAATAGTAACAAACCGCCGGACGGTATAGCTGTCCGGCGACTTTTTTTGTAGCGGTGCTTCTTTTAATTTATTAAATAAGATTTTTTGCACTTTAATGCTTTACATTTATGTATTGATATGATAAAATAAAAGCAACAAAAAGAATGGAGGCTCAGAGCTTATGAATTCAAAGATGAAGGACGAGTACCTTGACAACCTGTTTGAGGCCATACTGACGCTGGAGACGCCGGAGGAGTGCTATAATTTCTTTGGAGATCTGTGTACGGTGCTGGAGCTTAAGTCCCTTTCGCAGAGGTATCAGGTAGCCAAGATGCTTTCCGAGCATCATGTGTACTCTGACATTGTAAATGAGACGGGAGCGTCGACCGCGACAATAAGCCGCGTAAATCGTTCCATTAACTACGGCAACGACGGCTATGCGGTAGTTTTTGAGCGCCTTAAGAGAAAGGAAGGCGGCGAATGAGCTACGGCATCTTCGCCGACTATTACGATATTTTCACAGCAAATGTCGATTATCACGGATACGCCTTAAGGATTGATGAAATTGTAAAGAGTCTCGGGTTAAAGCGGGGCTCTTTAGTCGATTTGGGCTGCGGGACAGCGAGCCTGAGCCTTGAGCTCGCAGCTTTGGGCTATTTTGTCACCGGTATCGACCTTTCCTGCGATATGCTGACTGCCGCTTCGGCAAAGCTTTGCCAATCCGAGCAATTTGTCACTCTTGTAAACCAGGACATGACGGATTTCAGACTTCCTGAAAAGGCGGACGTTATCATTTCCACCCTTGACGGATTAAATCATCTCGACGGAATAGACAGCGTAAAGAGCGTATTTCAATGCGTAAAGCGAAACCTTAAGCGCGGCGGAGCGTTTATATTCGATATGAATACAGTCTATAAGCACCGCGAGGTTTTGGGAAATAACTCGTTTATCTTTGATTCTGATGAAGCGTATCTGGGCTGGCAGAACGATTATTCGGACGATGGCGACAGGGTGGATATAACCTTGGATTTTTTCATTCCGGAGGATGACGGCAGCTATTCAAGGTGTACTGAGCAGTTTTCAGAGCTTGCGTATCCGGCGGATAAGATCAAGGACGCTTTAGCGGAATGCGGGCTCAGGCTTGAGGGAATGTATGACGGGCTGAGCCAAGACCAGCCGGGTGAGAAGACGCAGAGGATTCTTTTTGCGGCGTTAAATTAAAATTTCGTATTACAGAGGTTTAATTACATGGGAAGGATAGTCAGGGTGATTTCAGAGGACGCTGCTGTAGTATGCAGCGCCATAGACGGCAGGGACATAGTAGGAGAGATTGAGAGGATTCACAAAACCTCAGCGGTGGTGACCGCGGCGCTCGGCAGGCTTGCCATGGGCACATCGCTCATCGGATTTGGGCTCAAGGGTGAAAATGACAGCGTCACCGTCAGAATAAACGGAGGGGGTCCGATAGGCGGGATGACAGCCGTTTCCGATTCTGCCGGAAATGTAAAGTGCTGCTGCGACAACAGCGTAGTAGAGCTGCCGCTAAAGCCGAACGGAAAGCTTGATGTCGGAGCCGCTGTAGGACGCGACGGCACAATAAGCGTGGTCAAGGATCTTGGCTTGAAGGAGCCGTATGTCGGTCAGACAGAGCTTGTCAGCGGAGAAATAGCCGAGGACATAACCAACTATTTTGCGGTCAGCGAGCAGACTCCGACGGTGTGCGCGCTCGGTGTGCTTGTAAATCCTGATTTGAGCGTAAAGTGCGCTGGAGGTTTTATCATTCAGCTTCTTCCTTTTGCGTCGGACGAATGCATCGATGTCATAGAAAAGAACATTGCAAAGATGTCAAGCGTGACCTCTCTGCTGGAGAGCGGAATGACGGCCACAGATATCGCCATGCTCGCGCTTGACGGTCTTAAGCCAAACAAGCTTGATGATTTCGAGGTGAGCTATAGGTGCACCTGCTCCCGTGAGAGAACGAAGCGAATCTTATACAGCCTTAATAAGAAGGATATAGAGAGCCTTGCCGAGGACGAGGTCACAGAGGTAAAGTGCCACTTCTGCGGAGCTTCATATAAATTCAGCAGGGAAGAAATACTCGAGCTATTGAAAAAGTGACTCCTAAAAAAGATGGATTTTGGTATTGACAATTTGCTTTCGATTGTGTATAATAATCAAGTCGCCGGATGAAGTCACGGCGGCAGACGGAAGCTTAGCTCAGCTGGGAGAGCATCTGCCTTACAAGCAGAGGGTCATAGGTTCGAGCCCTATAGTTTCCACCATGCAAAGGCTTCGGTCAAAGGATCGAAGTGTTTGGCCCGGTAGTTCAGTTGGTTAGAACGCTAGCCTGTCACGCTAGAGGTCGTCGGTTCGAGCCCGATCCGGGTCGCCAGACCAATGCGGATTTAGCTCATTTGGCAGAGCGCCACCTTGCCAAGGTGGAGGTAGCGAGTTCGAGCCTCGTAATCCGCTCCAAACGGTGTCATAGCCAAGTGGTAAGGCGTGGGACTGCAACTCCCTGACCCCCAGTTCAAATCTGGGTGACACCTCCAGAGTCGGAGCAAGCGAAACATCGCTTGCTCCGATTTTTATTAGCTTCATTAGGATAAGAGCGATTTATACAGCTTTTCCAAGCAATGTCACAGCGCCTCTCCGAGCAGCGATTCTGACTGATGCAGCATCAAAAAGCAGCTGAGTCGGCATTGTATATATTTACATGTAAAAAGCGTCAGGGTTTCAAAAACCCGGAGCTTTTGTTGTTTTTCCAACCCCTGTAAGCTAAAATTTTAACAAACCCAGTTCTTTTTATTAAGAATATTTTCCTATTAATTAAGACTCTTAATAATAGCTGAAGCTTAGCTAATATTCATTGACTTGTATTTTTCACAAGAATAGAATAAAGTCATAAAATTTGTTTTGGGGTCGGAGGAAAGACGAATGAAAAGGAAAGTTAAGCCTGAGAATATTTTTGCAGCCGTGCTTATTTCGGCGGTGGTGGTGATTGCTATAGTCATGTTTTTGTGGCAGAATAATTTTATTCCCCACAAGATGTACACCAATGAGGATTTTGGCATAGAAACCTACAAAAGCGAAGTTGATAAGGACTCTGACGGCATAGACGATCAGACGGATATACTTGAAAATGTGCGCAGATATATCGCCACCAGTCCAAAGTATATGAGCAAGTATTACGCCTCCGGCTATCCTGACGACGGCTACGGTGTGTGTACTGATGTTGTGGCTCAGGGACTGCTTGGCGCAGGGTATGACCTTATGGAGCTTGTGGATGAGGACAGGCGAGCAAATCCGTCAGACTACGCAGATGAGCCGATAGACAAAAATATAGATTTTCGTAGGGTGAGAAACCTGCTCGTGTATTTCAGGCACACGGCAATAGAGCTTACTACCGATGTCTATGATATCGAGGAGTGGCAGGGCGGCGACATAGTCGTCTTTGAAGGTCATATCGGGATAGTATCAGACAAAAGGAATCACAACGGCGTGTCGTTTGTTATTCACAACGGTTCGCCATTTCAAGCCGGGTACGAGCAGGACATACTCGAGTCGAGGAACGACATTGTAGCGCATTTCAGAATATCGTAAGAGGACATAACAAGCCAAGCGGCGTGATATTATTTGGCAGGAAGACTATAAAATTAAATTTTATATTTTAGCTTTACGGAGGTGCTGTTAATATGAAGAAGAGAAAATCAGTCGTTGTAATAGCTGCCATACTAGCTCTGGCGGTTTTGCTGACGCCTGTGCGTGTGAATTTAAAAGACGGCGGAAGCGTAAGGTATAAATCCCTTGCTTATGAGGTTACAAAAATACACCGTCTGTCGCCGGCAATTGACGGTGTGAAGCCGTATATCGACGGCATCGAGGTTAAAATATTCGGCATTACGGTTTACAGGAAAACAAATTAGCGGTAGAGGACTGACGCGGGTCTTGAATAAAAAATATCATATGTCTGAAAAAATCAGCCGCTACATAATCGTGTTGCCGGAACACAGTACAAGAAAAAATCCTCCGTTTTAATCGCGGAGGATTTTTAACAATGTGCGCAATCAGCATGTAATGCGGGGCTTAAAGCCGACTACTTTCTTTTTTTATTTTTTCTGTTCTGGTAAGGATACGGACTTGCATTTGCCTTTGCTCGCTTTTCTTCAAGCCTAAGACCGTAGATGAAGAGTATGACGCTGACGACCAGTCCCGCGCCGAACGGCACTGCAAAGAACCAGTAGGGAACGGTGTCTGATGGAGTGGGCAGAGGCTCGAATTTCAGGGTATAGTCTCCGAGCACAGTGGAGTTAATAGCCGTGCGGCTGATGCCCTCTTCAAATAGTTCCTGCTCCTGGCGGGTCATTTTCTGGAACTTGCCGGAAATCTCAAGAACATTCCCCAGATACCCTGCGTCGGGATCCTCAGCGTAGGAGAGATAAGCGTCTATTACGAGCTGCATATCCTCATCGCCTCTTTTGTCAGCCTTTACAAGTGTCGCGACCTGTTCTCCGTCCGGGGTGTCAATGAACATGATATAGTAGAAATCCGTAGCTGCCTCCTCGGATTCAGCGATGTAGCCGAGTCTGGCAAGGAACTTATACGCGCTTCCGGTAATATACTGTCCGTCAAGGTCGGAGGCAAGGTTGACTTCGGAAATATCCATTACATTCTCTGACTTTTTGACATTCTTATATATCCCTATTATGTTGGCAAGCGTAGGAATAAATACGATGGCGCAGATGATAGCGGCTGCAAGCATGGTATATATACGGTTGCCCGATAAAAACTGCTTTAGGGGGGTATCCTCTGTTTCAGAGAAGATTTTTTCGTTGTCCATTTTGTTTTCTCCTTGCTTCAGTAGTTTTCAATATATAAATTTTCTACTTATTGTATCATAAATCTGCCAAGCCGTCAATTACTATTTTGCCTGAGCCTAAGCTGCTCGGTGTCAAACTGAAGAGTATACAGGTCATAGTACCTGCCCTTGAGCTTCAGAAGCTCTTCATGGCTGCCCTGTTCTATTATTTCTCCGTTTGACAGATAGATGATCTTGTCTGCCTTCTTGATGGTGGAAAGCCTGTGCGCGACTATCAGCAGAGTGCCGATGTTCATCATCCTGTCAAGCGAGTCCTGTATCAAAAGCTCTGTCTCGGTGTCGATGTTTGCGGTCGCCTCGTCGAGTATCATTACCTCGGGCTTGTGGACTATCGTCCTCGCGAAAGATATAAGCTGGCGCTGTCCGGAGGAGAAGTTGTTACCTCTTTCTCTGACCTCCTCGTCGAGACCGTTACTCATCTTGTTTATTATCTTGTCGGCGTTCACATATTTGCATGCTTTATTTATTTCATCGTCGGTAATGTCGGTATCTCTTAGGACTATGTTGCTCCTTATCGTTCCGGAGAACAGGAACACATCCTGTAGCATCTGCCCGAAGTGTCGCCTTAGGCTGGATATTTTTATCTTCCTTATGTCTATGCCGTCAATGAGTATCTGACCCTTTTGGATGTCATAGTTACGGCAGATGAGCGACAAAATGGTGGTCTTGCCGGAGCCGGTAGCTCCCACGAACGCGACAGTTTCTCCGGCGTTTACCTTAAAGGAGACGTCCTTGAGTATCCACTCGCCCTCGTTATACGCAAACCAGACATGCTTGAACTCGATGTCGCCGCGGCATGTCTTCATGTCGATGGCGTCATCGTCGTCTACAATCTGCGGCTTCATATCCATTACCGTGAAAATCTTTTCTGCGGAGGCATATGCGGACTGAAGCCAGTTGAACTGCTCCGCGAGGGACTGTATAGGGGTGTAGAATTTGGATATGTACATATAGAAGGTGACTATGGTTCCGCTGGTGATAGTCTGACCCAAAAACTCTGAATCGTTTATATACCCTTTGCCGCCGAGGTAAAGCAGGCATAGAATTGAGGATATATTCAGCATGTAAACAAGCGGTCTGAATATTCCGAATACAAATATCTGTTCTGTCTTTGCCTTTCTGAGTCTCTGGTTTCTTTCCTGAAACTCGCTCATCTTTCTGTCCTCACGGTTGAAAATCTGAATGATTTTCATGCCGGAGAGATTTTCCGAGACAAAGGTGTTGATATCTGTTGTTCCGTCCTTGACCTTGCGGTAAGCCTTTCTTGAGAACTTTCTGAAAATTACCGTAAAGAGGATTATGAACGGCACAAAGCATAGCACCATAAGTGTCAGAGCGTAGTTCACAGCCATCATCGCGCAGAGCACGCCCACTATTATAAAGAAGTTCTTCACAAGATTCACAAGGATATTCGTGAACATGAGCGATATAGCGTTGGTGTCGTTTGTGACCCTTGTCACCAGCTTGCCGACCGGGATGCTGTTGAGCTGGGCGTGGGAGAGGCTTTCTATATGACTGAAAAGGTCGACCCTGATATTTGAGAGGATCTTCTGACCTGTTTTCTGGAGGATTATAGCCTGAACGTATGTGCAGACAAGGGAGACTGCCAATATGCTTGCGTAGAGGACGACTTTGCTGTAAAGACTGCTAAGCTCAAAGTCGTCCTTTATCATTTCCTCGATGTTGCCTATGATGAGAGGGGAGACGATGTCGTAAGCAACCGACACAAGCATTACAAAG
>DVLL01000017.1 GCA_018715525.1 Candidatus Faeciplasma pullistercoris
GGGAGCGACCGAATTTGCGTCCATATTGTCGTATAATGCCTCCATTTCAATCCACGCTCCCCGCAGGGGGAGCGACCGAATTTGCGTCCATATTGTCGTATAATGCCTCCATTTCAATCCACGCTCCCCGCAGGGGGAGCGACTCTTGCCTGGCGACACATTCGACATAAAAACGTCGAATTTCAATCCACGCTCCCCGCAGGGGGAGCGACTGATTATTTCACCAGTTGTTTACCTGCGCCGCAAATTTCAATCCACGCTCCCCGCAGGGGGAGCGACCTGATACGTCCGCCAACACTGCACTGGTATCATTGTATTTCAATCCACGCTCCCCGCAGGGGGAGCGACCGCCTGGCGACACATTCGACATAAAAACGTCGAATTTCAATCCACGCTCCCCGCAGGGGGAGCGACGTGCGGATTCATATCCGCACCTCTGCCCCCGCGGCATTTCAATCCACGCTCCCCGCAGGGGGAGCGACAGAAACGTAGAATCCCATTTTTCTCAGCTTCCAAATTTCAATCCACGCTCCCCGCAGGGGGAGCGACCGATACCGCACATCAGCGCGAGGTTCGTGATTTGATTTCAATCCACGCTCCCCGCAGGGGGAGCGACCTGATCCAACATCTGACCATATGTTAAATCCTGCATTTCAATCCACGCTCCCCGCAGGGGGAGCGACGGCAAATATGCATAAATTCAGAGGCATATTTACCGAATATAGTAATAAATTGCCCAGAAATTAGTAGATACAACGCACATTTTGCACCGTATCTCCACAAAATTTATCATTAACACAGTATTTTTGCGTGCGAACCTCGCACGAAAATTATGTACGCATACAGTTCGCAAGGAATATTTACAGCGTATTGGAATTACCGCGGCAGTATTCCCACCGCTGTAGCGCGCTACAATATCAGAGGCTCGTCAAGCTTGATTCCATACTCCACTCCGAAATGCTCCACCTTTGCAGAGTAGTTGTTTCCAAGAGAGTAAAACCTGATGCTGTCCTTCTGCGGGTCGATTTCCTGCAATATCAAATGCTTCAGCTTTGCGTACTGTGCCGCGTCTACCCTGCATTCAAACACAGAGTTTTGCACTCTCACTCCGTAGTTCCTACACTGCTTGGCAACGCGTCTAAGTCTTTTGGCGCCTTTTGGGTCTGTGATGCTTATGTCATATGTTATCAGGATAAGCACATTTACCTCCACAAAAACGGCGGATACCCGTCCAAATCTCCCCTTAAGTACCTTGACATGAGCATTGCCTGAGCATAGCCAACCAGCCCCCACGGAATTTTTTCCTTTAGGAATGGGTGGACTATCGTCTCCTGCTTTTTCTTTTGCCAGGCTGCCAAGAACTTTTTTCTCGCGTCCTCATTAAGATAGTACGCGCCGTTTTCCTTTTTCTCAAAATCATCAGGTCTAACCGACCCGAGGTTTATCTGAGATATCACAAACCTGTCCGCTAACGGAGCTCTCAGTTCTTCCAGTATGTCAAGAGCCAAAGATTTACGACCGGGACGAACCGAGTGCAAACACCCTACGGCCGGATCGAGTCCCACAGACTCCAAGGATCCCGCGATTTCATTTCCCAAAAGAGTATAAGCAAATGAAAGCATTGCATTTACCGGATCAAGCGGAGGTCTGCGGCTTCTGCCGTCAAAATAGAAGCAATCCTCGTTCCTGAGAATAAAATAGTTGAACACCCCAAAGTATGCCTTTGCCGCGCTGCCCTCTATTCCCAGCAAAGCGTCATATCCCGCTGTCTTCAATGATTCGACGGCAGCTACAAGCTGGCTTATCGCCGACTCTACCTCGGCAACCGGCACTCTCATCGGATGATCTCGCTTAAGGCGCTCAAGACTCCACCTCGCGTTATAGATTTTGCCCAGCACGATTGAGCGAGCAGTCGGAAGCGCCGACTCAGGGCTTGAAAAAGCCTCGTATTGCTTTTTTCTCAGGAGGACATTTCCCTGAACAGGTCCGCTTATTCTTGCCAGAAAGCGCCCATGCTGAGTCAGAAAGCATAGGCCTATTCCCCGCTCCGCGCACGCCCCCATCAGAGCGGGGCTCGCACCACGGTATCCGAAGCAGACTATGTTCTCCAAATTGTGAAGAGGCACTCTTCCGACCGCTTCATCATCCCGAAAGACAACCACATTCTCGCCATCAAGGGAAAGATAGCTGTTCGCAGTAGTCACATAAAGAGTGTTTTGAAGGCGTTTCACGTCTGTTCCTCCTCGATAGCTCGGCGAATATAGCCTTTTACCGACTGCTTGCCCATCAGCCCGGGCTGACACTTTTCATATAAAGAGCAGTTTGTGCAAGCCTTTCCCGGCTTAACCTTAGGCGTTATACCTCTCCTCATGAGACTGTACATCTCGCTGACACAGGATCTCACCTTCGCCTTAAGCTCATCGGTTATTTCCACCCTATGGCGGCTGCGCAGCTTTCCGTAATAAACAGCGCCCTCAGGTATATCTGTGACGAACATTTCCTCCAGGCACATCGCCTGAGCGCAAAGCTGCAAATCGTCCGCACCTCGGCTATCGGGTCTGCCGAGCTTATATTCCACCGGATATACCCTCCAGAGCCCTTCCCTGCCCTGAATCGGTATGCCGTCGGGCGAACGGTGAAGCTCGACCATATCACAGATTCCGGTAATTTTCAGAGTCTGCGAGCGAACCGGCATACCTCTTGAGAGCAAAACGGCTCCGCGAGATTCGGTGAAGGAGGAATCATGCACCCTCTCGTGCATAAAATGCCCCTCAAGCGTCAGCGCGTTCTCCTCCCATAGCTGCTCTATGTATATAAGCGCCCACCGTCTTTTGCAAAATTGATAATGCTTTATTCCGGATAAATCCAAATACTCGGAATCGTCAGTTTCCATCTATTACCTCAGGAGTCAGTCCGGGGAGATCATCGGTTGAAACGCTGACATTTCCGCTCTCGTCGCACTCGACCTTAAGCGTCCTGTGTACCTTTGCGGAGGAGTACTGTCCCATCGGGCAGTTGTGCTCCCACCATAAAAGCTTTACCACCTCCATGCTTCCCGCGGGTCTTGCCGCCGACTCGTCGTTTTCAAAGAGCGAGCGCATGGCCTCCTTTATCTTCTCGGCGTCATCGTGGCTGAATCCTGTCTTTTGTGCGAGCTGGGTATTGATAGAACCGTAGGTGACATACACTCCGAAATCTACCCTATGCTTGCTTCCCATGGTGTCCCCGCCCTTTTTGTCGGGGTCAGCGCCGGTCTCAAGGTTAACAGACTTGGTGATCTGGCTGGTAATGACATTGACAGGTGCTATGCTGAACGCCGACTGAATGCTCACAGGTCCGCGGACTCCTATTGATACGGCGTCGGACGAGCCCTCGTCATCGTTCTTGTTTTCCTTATCCTTTTTGCCGTCCTTGAACGCAAACACCTGACCGAAGGATCTCACATCTATCCATGTTTCGCAGGCTATTTTCGCATAGTCCTCTCGGGTAGCCTTTTTCGCCTTGATCTGCTTGGTGCAGTCCACCAGAGCGGCAACGCTGTCTGCACGGTCTCTTAAAGAGCGGCACTCGTCCCCGGGCGCGCGTCTTTCGTCAGACTGCACGAAGACCTGACAGCCCGCGTCAATGAGACGGTTGCGTATCTTGCGCTTGAGGCAGACATCAGAGACCTCTCCCTTGCCGTCATAGGTGGTTCTCGGACGGTTTCCGTCAATCGGGTCGCCGTTGGGATTTGCGTTGTGTACGGTGAATACGAGTGCAAAATCGATTTTGTTAACTAAAGCTTCCATTATAATTACTCCTTTATGTTTTTTTGATTTACAAATGATGCGATATAATACGAATTAAGGAACTCTCCTGAGAGCGGCTTATTGTCGTTTGCTTCAAGCTTTGACTCAAGCAGGCGTATCTGCTCGCAGAACTTGTCGGACTTGTGCCCAAGTCTCCTTACATACGGCTCAAGCTTTGCCCTTAGGTACTTCCAGACTGACGCAGGTCTTTGAGAAAACGCCGTCATCATTCTCAAGGCGTTGGTAGACCTGACTGTCTCATTTTCATTCAGCGCCCACCTTTCAAGCATATCCGCTATACCAAGCAGGCTACCGTAAAGCTCTTCCCTGCTCTTAGGGCTAAAGCTGAGCATCCCGTTTTCCTCCGCTATCATGCCTTGGTCAGCTCCGTACGCGAGTATTGCTCTTCTGGTGGTGTAATATCCATACAAATAATGAGGCTTGAGCGGTGAAATATTTGCGCGCTCATCAGGCTTGAATCCCGCCTCTATTTTGGCAAGCATTCGCTGGTAGTGCGCAGACTTTTCGCCGAGCTTCTCAAAATACGGAATAAGCTTGCTGTGAACATTCGCCCACGCCCTGGACGGGTTTCGAGCAAATGGAGAAACAAGCATAAGCGCATTGGTTGAACCTGCTCTTTTTCCGTCCGTTGCATATAGCTCCGCCATGTCCGCAACCGCGAGCATCGCTCCGAACCTAGTCGCACGGTCAAATATTACCGGTGACGGAGCAGGCAGTGTCTTGCGCTTTGGCAGCTTGTCCGCCGGTGTATATATCTGAGCGCGCTGGCAGGCAAAGCCGGCTAAGAACATGTATGAAAGCGGCTCGTCAGAGCAGCGCTCCATTGGCTCGAACAGGCTTTCCACCTCGCCTATGAGCTTTTGATACCAGCTTGCCTTATTTGCCTCAAGCCTTTGCAGATACGGAAGTATCGCCCTGTGCAGCCTCTCCCATGTCTCGCAGGGACGCAAAGCAAGCCTTTGCATCATGCGAACAGCGTTAGTGGGATTACTGCGGTCATCTGTCTGAGCAATTTCCAGCTCGTGCGCCAAAGCAAGCAGTCTGCCGTACAGATAGCTCCTTTCGTTCAAGGTCTCGTCCAAGCCGATGTCGTATAGGGTATCAAGATTAAACTGCTTGTCGCTTTTTTCAAGGAAATACTTTCTTATCATTGCGCAGCTCACAGCTACGCACTCAAGCCACTCGCTTCCGTTCCAGCCCGCTGATTTGCCTTTTTTCTGAAAGCCTAACGGAGAAATCGCATTGCCATACGCCTGTTTTAGCATGTCCTCGGGCAGCGGACGCCTTTCCACAATACAGCCCATCAGGCACTTATACAGCCTTCTTACGACCTTGGTGGCTGATTTGCTGCATTTTTTATCAGCATCCGCTATGCTGACCGTCTGGCTGCCAAGTACCGCCCTTGCAATCTGACGAGGATAAGGCGAGGACACCTTATTGCATTTTTCCTTGTAGCTATACATCGACCAGCAGCAGCTATCATACCAGTGCTCAAGGTTTGAGATATATTCTCCCCCCGGAAATTCCTGCTCGTAAACTACCGACACTCTTCCGGGAGTGGCTGCCTGTAGTCCCAAAATCACAACGTCGTTGGCTCTTTCCGGAGAGTAATCTCTCATGCGGTTTCCTCTTCCCGCCGCGGCGCTTTTTACCGCTTGTGCGTAAGCCATAAACGTATCCGCATTCACATTTGCAATTTGCTCATCGTCCTCGTCCGCCTGACCTTCATACTCCTGTCTGACATCGAGCGGTGAGCTCATTTTAAAGCCGTTTGTGTTCCACACCAGCCATTGTGTGCCGTACCTGCTGTCTCCCTGCCTGTCCAAAAGCCACTTGTATGTACTGTGAATCTTGGCGGAGGCGTCAAAGCTCAACAAAGCGGAGCTTTTTTCCTCTGCAAACCTTCCTCGGTACTGAAACGGAAAATCACTGTCCTTGGCGGAAATAAGCTTGGAATTTCCGGACAGCTTTTGGAAGCTGTCCGTTATCGGAAGCTTTTTGCCCTCGACATAGCATAAGTCCGTTTTATCCGCCATCAGGTTCATAAGATGGTTGTTCCAGCTGTCTATTACCTCGCCGCGCATACAGATATCCGGCTCGGTGTACTCGCCGCCTATGACATTGAAGCTTACAAAGCTTCCTCTGTCCTCCCCCTCTGTCTCCCGGTCGTATTTTACCGGAAGCATTGATATCTTGGTCATGTCATCAAGAATATCCGAGGTTGAAAGATAGGTGTAAACCGTCTTAATGCAATCAGGCGCGTCAGGCTCGGCGCACCAGCCCTCAAGCTCCTTAAGGTACTTTTCCAGTCTGAGGCTTTTATCACCGCTTTTGACAAAATACTTGAGCTGCTCGGCAAGCGGAAACGGCTGTCCGTCGGCGGTCGTCCTGCTCTCCGCTTTAGGCGTGCTCGGGATCGACATATCCTGCTCGTTCTCAGCCAGCTCGCTCGCATTAAGAAACTTTCCGTCCTGACTTAAAGTGATACGGTATTTGACCTTCTTTTCAATAAACCCGACCGGGATAAGCTTTTTTTCTTCCGAATGACCCACGACACTCGAATAAGTATAGCAAAGCTTTTCAAGCCAGCTCATTTAGTTATCGCCTCCTCATTAAGAATATCAGCCAATCCTTCTTCATCAAGTCCGGTGAAATTGCCGTACTCTGAGCCGAACTTTTTCGGCTTCATCGGTCTGATATCCCTTCGCAAATCCGGGCTGCACTCCCATGGCGGCAGGAAATCTACTACTCCGTTGACCATCTTTTGCCTCCAAAGTCTCAGCGAAAGCATGTCCCGTCCTGTCTCATCCGGGTAGTCAAAGCCGTGGATCATCACTCCGAAATCAAGCTCTCCGTAGTTATCGTAATAGCCCTCGCCCTCTCCGAATACGCAGCGCTCGACGTATCCCTGACACTCCCTTGCGCCGAGGAAAATGTCTCTGCGGCCTCCCTTTTCTATCATCCTCTTTGCGATGCTGTAATGCTTGCCCTCGATCCTGTCTCCGGCGAGTTCAGGTCTATGCTCATTGAAAATGAAGTGAGCTTTCACCTGATATTCGACGTCGGCAAGATAGGTGTAGATAGAAAGCGTGTTCTTGCTTGCATTGTAGCTTATCGGCCGGATGCTCTTTGATTCTGTGCGTATCGGACGCATGACCCTGACGCTGTCTATAACCCAGATTATAGTCGGCTTCCAATACACGCTGCTCACTATCCCTTTCAGCGCCTCATAGGTAGGACAGAAATAGGCTGATTTTTCACCTCCCATCCTGGTTACAGGGTCGCTGAACAGAGCGTATCTGCCCCAGACCTTAAATTCGATTTGGTTTTTCAAGTTTATATCACCCCTTAATTTTTTCGCCAAGCTTTAAGCCTGCCGAGTACATATTTTACTTGCTTTTTTGAGCAAATATGGTTAAAATAAGATTTGTCGCAGCTAATATGCGCTATAGCGTTTGCTGCGTGGATTGAAATAAAGATAGAAAAAATATCTTTATCGCAGACCGCATCGGAGTGAGAAGAGCATTTCTTCTTGCTCCGATGCCTTTATTATACAGCCATGGTTTTTAATCGTCAATACTTTTTTACTCAAAGAAAGAAAAATATTTTTATCAAAGGCACGTATATTCCAGCTCTGCTCCTCCGGTCTGCAATCCTCCGCAAAGGGTGTACCCTCCGTCCTTTAGAGCTATTGCACCGCTGGTACCGACCTCAAACAGCATGCCTTCCCGTGAAAGCCGGTTATACATGTCGGGGTAGACGTTCACGCTATACGCCTGAGCCTTCCTCAAAAGGAGAATTTCGTCCCGCAGCGTATTATCTGAGCATAGCTGAGTGATTATTTTCGACCCCTCGCCGTATGGCACAAGTATGCCGACGGTGTCTGAGTCTATAACCCGAAACTCCTCTGACGCCGTGCGAAAGCTCTGGCGAAGCTGCTCCGTCAGAAGTGAGCAAGGGTTCTTTACCATATCACAAGCCGCCTGGACACACGCGGAATTATCGGAAAGCATGTCAGACAAAGTGGGTTGCCATTTGTCGAATATGTATCTTGCTTTTCGCTTGAAATCTTTTGTCGCGCTCATGAATTCCGAATATTTTTCAGGCGCTTCAGTAGATGACATCCAGTCGGAGCTAAGACCGTGCTCCAAAATACAGCGGCGTGCAACATCCTGTCCGACGGAGATTTCAGGCAGACGCGAAAGGCTTTCACTTTGGAAGCTCCAAACATAGACATCGCCGCTCTCATGCTTGAAATTTCGGTTGCAGCGTCCCGCCGCCTGGATAATGCTCGGCACGCCCGCCAAAGAACGCACTACCACCGGAAAGCTTATGTTCACTCCCGCCTCTATCAGTGCGGTAGACACGCAGCACACCGGCTTTCCGACAGCTAACCACGCCTTCATACAATTAATGTAGTCCCGCCTGTGAGCCGCGCACATAAGCGTGCTGAGATGGACACAAAGAGCGGTGTCAGACTCGGATGCAAGTCTCGTCGCCTCTTCCGGCGATACGCCCGGTCTGAGCTCAAAGAGCCTCATGCCGCTTTCACGAAGACGGTTTGACACCTCTTCGTAGACCTGCCATGCAGTCGCCTTGGTATTGACTATCGTAAGAACAGACTTTCCTGACAGCACCATATCAGCTATATCCTGAGCCGCCTGCTCATTGCTCTTTGGTCTTAAAAAATCAAATTTATATTCAACACGGCGAAGACCTTCATAAAGCTCGGGGACGTTTTTCATGATTTCCTGAGCATGTAATGAAAGCCCGGGCTGCGTAGCGGTACACAAAAGTATGCTGCAGCCGCAAAAGTCGTGCAAAAAGCACACCGCGTGCTCAAAGAGCACCTTGCATTTCAGCGGAAGCGCCTGTATCTCATCAAATACTATTACCGAGTTGACTAGACGCAGCATTCTGCGGGCGTTGGTATTCTCCCTGCGAAAAAGCGTGTTAAGAAACTGAACCATACTGGTGAGGATTATCCTGCTCTCCCAGCGCTCAGTCAGATGCTTGTACCTGCCGTAGTCATTCTCTGACTCCTGAACCACATTTGAGTGGTGCTCCAAAATGTCCGCGTCATTCCCAAGAGCCTCGCGAATATCCGCGGCGTTCTGCTCGAGAACCGTATTATAGGGTATGATATAAAATATCCTGTCAAGCCCGTTTCTCCTTGCGTGCTCCAAAGCAAATCTCAGGCTCGAAAATGTCTTTCCTCCGCCTGTAGGCACCGACAGCGAATATATTCCGGGCGCAGAATCGGCAGCCAAAAGACAATCGTGGGAAATATCCGTCCTGATTTTATCCATTATGCTGCCGGCTTTAGGCAGACCGTCAAGGTGCTCGCCAAGAGCGCGGCTGAGTAGATCCCATTTCGGCTCGGAAGAGTTGGAGGAAAACGGGTCTGCATTGTATTCAAAGCATGCAGAGTCCCATCTGTCGGCGTCTGTCAATATGCTCAGAAGCAGCCTTGCCAAAAAGCCGTAAGACCACGCTGCCCCAACAGTTCCAAGCTTTGAAGCAAGCCTTGCGTCCATAAACTTTTCCACCTCGTGAGCGGCATTGTCAAACAGCTCGTCGAGCGTCGAGAGCGGACATATCGACTTTTCATACTCGGACACTGCTTCCTCGTAAAGCCTGCATACAGAATCAGACTTTTTTGAATCACCGCAGAGCTCTGCGCTCACCTCAATCCCATTTAAAAACGGGGATGCTCCGGTTTTGTCAAGGCAATCCGGCAAGCCGGCATGGTGACCATAAACGCAAAGCGCAACAAGCTCAGCCGCGCGCTTTCCCGCTTCACTGATACCCTCCCTGCAAAAGAATCGTTTATAGGCAAATCTTGCCCCTATAGGCGCATGGTTTGGATGCAAAACGCCTTTTTGCAGCGGCTTATCAGGATTTTCCGCCGTCCATGTCAAGTATTTTTGAAAATCCGCAGTGGCTTTTCCCATGTCGTGAAGATATGCCGTCAGCCCGGCAAGAGATGAAAGCCCAAGCCGCCCCGCAGCCTTAGTACACAGCCTAACCACCGACTGAATATGCTCTTTAAGGCTTTGGGTTCGTCCGTCAGACGAAATGTGAGCGTATACCTGAGTCTGAGAAAAATGTGTATCCATAATAATCTCTCTTTCTTTACATATACGGAAAGGAAAGCATCTGGTATTTTTCCTTATAAATTGAGTAAAAGTCCACGCTTTTACTCTTCTGGTTACAATATACCACCTTATGTGTACTATTGTACGGACTTATCTCAAAAATCTGAGAATATTTTCGAATAAAATAGACCCCGCAGTACGGAAATATACCGCCCTGCGGGGTCTCACTCCTGTGAGCGGGAAACAAGCGCCCGCTCACACTAATAACTTATAAAATTACTCTGCCGGCTCTTCAACCACATACGCGAACTGCCACTCGTCAAATACGAACGAGCCGCCGTATACGAAGTATAGGTCATGAACGCCGGAAACGGTCTTAGTAAGTTCGCATACATAGGTTGTATACTCGCCTCTTTCAGTCTCAAACTGAACCTCGCCTATCTTCTCGCCGTCAACGCTGTCAATCCTGATCTCGATGATACCGTCGCCTCTTACCTTTGCCGCAAACTGGTTTGCACCGTTGCCGAAGTCGGCGCTGCTGATTGCAGACCAGTCGCCATCATCGATCTCAGTCACAAACACGCACTCATCATCGTAGTAGTACTTAACTCCCGCGGTTGTGACAGCAGTCTCCGCCTGATTAACCGCGAATACATCTAAGTTCTTTAGCTGCTCGACGCCGGCGTCATCCATCTTGACAGAGCCGAAGGTAGCTGTAGACTCATCAACCTCGCAAATATTGATGCCTATGCTTCTGAATCCGGAAGCGGGCGCGCCCATGTTCTCAAGAAGAGATACATTCTGGTAAAGCATGTAGTACTTGTCGCCGTACTTCTGAAGGTGAGAGTGGTTGTTGCTGAAAGGATATCCCTGGGTATTGGGGTTAGTGCAATATTCTCCCTTATACACCCAGCTGTCCGAATTGAGTGGGTCGGTGGAGGTCATGTAGCACATCGATCCTCCCGAGGGCGCTGGAAGCTCGGCGTCTGACGGCCAGATCATTCTCTCAGAATAGTTGGAGCAGTAGGTGAGCACCCATGTGCCGTTGATGTAGTTGAGTTCGTTAGCCTCAAAGTGATAAGGAGCGTGTATCTCGGTTACCTCTCCCTCTATGGAGAGCATGTCGTCGCTGAGCCTTGCTATACGGCAGTTGCCGGTGTCCATAGCGTTCTCATCCGGGTCGTCAGCGTGAGGGTCTCCTCCGCCGAAGGCTATCCAGCCCACGCCATCGTCATCCACAACAACGCCGGGGTCAAAGCACCACGAAACAGGGTCGCCAGAAAGCTGGCTCATGCTGTTGTCAACAACAGGTCCTCCGACAGGATCTTCCCAGGGGCCTGTAGGCGAATCGGATGTAAGAACGCCGATGTTGACTGCGCTGTTTGCGAAATAGAGGTAAAACTTGGTCTTTCCTCCAG
Source organism: Candidatus Faeciplasma pullistercoris (assembly GCA_018715525.1). GTDB lineage: Bacteria > Bacillota > Clostridia > Oscillospirales > Ruminococcaceae > Faeciplasma > Faeciplasma pullistercoris. The sequence goes on from DVLL01000017.1 coordinate 11,326, forward strand.
ACTCCTTCTTCACGATAGAGGGAGCCCATGAGCAGCCCGCCCATGTCGCTATCTGGGTTACCGGGATTACTCCGTGATATGTCCAGTTTACCATATCATCGGTGGAGTAGCATGCGAGAGTGTTGATAGCTCCGTAGCTGTTGTCTCCGAAGCCGCCCTTTGCGTCATACTCCTGCTGATCGCAGGTTCCGTATACATAGAGCCTGCCCTCATACTCAACAGAGGTGGGGTCCGCAAAGAACACGTTCGATGCGATAGGGTTGTGGTCGCCTATCGGCTTGTCTGTCTCGGAAAGAGAGCCGGATATTGAAAATCCGAGGTCAGCGCTCGGGACAAGATCCTTGGATATAGTGAAATCCGATTTTGTCGCTCCACAGCCGCTGAGACTGCCGAGCAGGGTTGTTGCACATACAATCATAGTTACAATCCTCTTCTTCATAATAATATAGTATCATTCCTTTCAACGATATACTGCGGACATTATACATTATTGACAGCTATAAATCAACCCTTACGGCGAGAAAGTTTTCATTTTTGTTAGTTTTTTATTAAGCCTGAAGTTGTTCATTGACAATCTCGACACTTTAGGTATAATGGTAATTAATAAAGTTAACTGTTGTGCAGTACGCTGTGCCATGTAGGCATCGCGCAGAAGTCCTGCTTGCGATATTTGTGCACCGCTGAGTCCGCTTGGCGTTATGAAAGGAGAAAAAATGAAGGCTCTCATTCTGACATGCAACACCGGTCAGGGACATAATTCGGTGGCAAAAGCAATTAATCAGACAATAATTTCACACGGTGACGATGCTCTCACGGTAGACGCGCTGTCATTTATCTCCGAGCGCACCTCTTCATTTATCAGTAATTGGTTTGTCAAGCTGTACAGATATATGCCAAAGGTCTTTGACCTTGGGTACAATCTTGCCGAGTCCTACCCCGAGCTCTTTGAAGAGGGCTCGCTGATAAGAAAGTTTTTGGTTTCCGGCTCGGATAAGCTCTATGAGAGGATCGCAGAAGAGGGCTATGACTGCATCATATGCCCCCACGCCTTTACCGGACTTATGGCTACCCACCTCCGCGCAACTCACCCAGAGCTTAAAGCAACAACCTCCTTCGTGGCAACCGATTATACTCTTGTACCGGTAACTCAGGAGATAAAGGTTGACGCATATTTCATCCCCGACCCGTCGTTAGTTCCGTCATATGAAAAGGTCGGAATAGACGCCGGCAAGGTATACCCGATTACAGGCATACCGGTCAGAAGGGAGTTTTACTCAAAAACCGACAAGGAAGAGGCAAAGCGCCTTCTGGGCATTCCGAATGGCTATAAGCATCTTATAATGATGTTTGGGAGCATGGGCTGCGGACCGATGCCGAAGTTCACCTCGGAGATAAGCAAAACGCTTCCGCAGGACACGATTTTCACGGTAATCTGCGGCACAAACGATTCGCTCAAAAAGAAGCTTGACGCCGCATATAAGAACTCCCCTCAAATCAGAATAGAGGGCTTCGTGAAGGATATATCGCTTATAATGGACTCGGCTGACCTGTACGTCACCAAGCCGGGAGGCTTGAGTACCAGCGAAGCAAGAATCAAGAAACTGCCAATGGTGCTCTTTAACGCGGTATCCGGCTGCGAACAGACCAACCTTGAGTTTATGATAGAGAAGGGCGCTGCTATAGAGGCGAAAAACGAAGCGCAGGTCGCAGAATTATGCAGGACTCTCCTTTGCGACCCGGACAGGCTTAAGTCTATGTCGCAGGTGTTTGACGACCACGGAATCGCCGCAGATGAAATCTACGAAATTCTTAAAAATTTATCTTGACAAATCCCCCGTTTGGCGATACAATATGTAAGTCAAATGGGCATGGGCTCGTAGCTTAGCTGGGAAAGCGCTGCGTTCGCAACGCAGAGACCGTGGGTTCGAATCCCATCGGGTCCACCAAATAAGAACCGCAATTTTGATACAACGCGTATCAAGGTTGCGGTGCTTAATTTTTGCCCATTTTACGGACTTTTTCATCTTTTTTATACATTCGACCAAAGATAAATCCCTGCCATGACAGCTTCCAAGGTAGGGATTTTTTACTTTAGTTAGCGATTACGATTAAAGTAATCGTTAAAAGATATGGAACGGATAGGATTGATGAATAACATACAGGCTTGTGCAAGAGAGATTGTAAATCACGAAATAGATTTTATATAACACTAAATAACAGGGCTAAGATACTTTTTCGAGTATCTTAGCCCTGTTATTTTTCGCAAGTATGCCCTGTCCTGTTAGAATGATTAGTATATATTTATTAACGATAAACATTAAAAAATAGTTGACAAACATATATTTGAAGTGTATACTAAAGCTATACCAACAGAGGAGGTAATATTTATGGATAAAATCATCAAGACATCCAAAACTATTCGAGCAATTCTCAAAGTTCTTTTTTGGGTGGTTGCCGTAGTAAGTGTGGTTATTTTGGCAGCTATCCTTGTTGCATTATTTATGAAAGGCGGTACAGCATTGGATGGTGGTTTTTCTATCACACTTGGGAACTATTCACTGCTTTTAAATCAGGAGTATTCTTCGCAACAGCTTACATCGTTGCATTTTATGACATTTGCAAATGTTGCACTATTTGGAACATTGTCCTGTTACATCATTAGGGTACTTCTGAATGTATTTGAACCAATGTCTCAGGGGAAGCCTTTTAGCACAACTATAAGTGTTGCTTTGAAAAAGCTGGCGTATGCGATTCTAATTATGGGCATTATAAACCTTGTTCTTCAGATTGCCACGAACTTGATATTCTACAATGTATTTGATATTCCGTCTCTATTCAACGCAGACAGGGTAGAGTCTTGTTCTATATCAATTGTGAGTGACGGGAGCTTTATTATTTGGTTCTTTATTCTTCGTTTGGTCGGTCACATCTTTAAATATGGGGAAACATTGCAACAATTATCGGATGAAACATTGTAAATTCAAACAGGAGGGAGATTATGCCAATTATTTTAAGATTGGATAGGGTTATGGCTGATAGAAAAATATCTCTCAACACATTGTCTGAGAAAGTTGGAATAGCCAATGTTAATTTATCAAAAATTAAAACAGGCAAAGTGAGTGCCATTCGTTTTTCAACATTAGAGGCAATTTGTGAAGCATTAGATTGTCAACCAGGTGACATTTTAGAATATCAACCGCCTATAACTGATGACAAATAAGTATCAATACAACTGGCATGTCATACGGTGGCCACTTGAGTTGCCGGCTGGTCTACAATAATTTGTCAAATGCACCCCATAATACAATGCACCCCCTAAAGCCAAAGGGGGTGCATTGTATCAAAATAAGGGTTATTAGCCAAAAAATCGGTAAGTTCCGCAGGGAGCTTGCCGATTTTTACTTATTCACTTGATCTATTCACTCCAAAATTGCTAATCAGACTTAGTGAATACGAAATGTATTGTGCCGCATAACTGCACATATTTTGTAAAGCAGCGCACCGAATCCACTTCATCGTGCAGGGATAAGCCTTTCCTTGACATCTATGGTATTTCGATGACGCAAGAACTGCCGTATTCTTAATAATAATGCGACGACTCTTGTGTCTGCATAACTGCTATCTCATAGAGAAAAACGCTTAATTTAAGCTCAGACTGATTTACATAAAAACTCGGCAGTCACGGAGGATTTCCTCTCGTGGCTGCCGTTTTATCGCTACGGTTTCCAGTTTATAGGCGGGATGCGGTTGAGTATCAAAAACTTATTGGCCCGTGAAAAAGGTCTCGAACCGAAAAATCCGTTGAACGCCGACAGCGGGCTCGGGTGAGCGGACTCTATTATTCCGTGTATCGGGTTGGTGATAAGAGACTTTTTGCTCCTCGCGTTAGCCCCCCAGAGTATAAATACCACCGGCTCAGTCTTATCATTTAGCTTTCTGATTATCTCATCAGTCAAAAGCTCCCAGCCCTTGCCCTTATGGGAATTTGCCTCTCCTCGCCTGACAGTCAGCACTGTGTTCAAAAGAAGAATCCCCTGCTTAGCCCACTTGGTAAGATCTCCCGACTTCGAAGGCGGTATGCCGAGATCCGCCTCAAGCTCCTTGTATATGTTTTTCAGCGACGGAGGCAAAGGCGTGCCGTCCTGTACTGAAAAGCAGAGCCCGTGCGCCTGATTTGGCTCATGATAAGGGTCCTGTCCCAAAATCACTACCCTGACATCCTTGTATGGCGTCAGCTTGAGCGCGTTGAAGATGGAATGCATGTCAGGATAGACGGTGTGTTTGGCGTACTCTTCCTTGAGAAACTCTCGAAGGCGTATATAATAGTCCTTTTTGAATTCCTCGCCAATGATCTCGTCCCAGTCGTTTCCTATTACAACCATTATTACACTACCACGCCATAGAATGCGGACACCAGAACTCCCAAAATCATAATTGCGGCAATTATTATGACAAACATCCTTGCAGCTTTAGTTTTTTTCATCTGACTCTTCCTTTCAAATACGACTGTCATTAGTGCCAAGCGCTAAATGCCTCCTGATACACAAAACCGCCCGAAACGGCTCTACCGTATCAGGCGGTCAGCATCATACTGCCCTGAAATCAACCAAAGAATTTCGCAAGAACGGTGCAAACAATCGCGACTACAAAGAAAATCGCAACAATGACCTTGGTGATTCTGTCAAGCTTAGCTTCTCTTGTGTTTGAGCTGTTTCTGCCGAAGAAGGAGTTGCTTCCTCCGCCGATTGCAGAGTTGAGCCCGCTGTTATCGGTGTTGGTGAACAACACGACCAGAATGATCGCTACGCTCGCGAGCACCAGAACAATTCCGCTGATAATGTTTACTGCTGTCATTTATTAGTCCTCCGTATATATACACAAAGATAACGATTCTACATGAGTATAACACAGACAGGCTGAAAATGCAATAGCAAAACCAAATTTTTTGAACTACGCAGACTCTTACAGCTTCCAGATGTTCTTTGCGTACTCGTCAACCGACCTGTCGGCGGAGAAAATACCTGAGTTCGCAATGTTTATCAGCGACATTTTCTGCCACTTTTCGGTATCGCTGTAAAGCTGAGAGGCGTATGCCTGCGCGTCCTGATATGACCTGAAGTCCGCAAGCACCATATACGGATCTGAGTACTTGAGTGAGGATACCACGGCGTCAAACTTATTGCCGTTGAAGCCCGCGCTTATCCTGTCAATGGCAGTCTTTATGCGCTCGTCTGAGCCGTAAAGATGAATAGGTGAATATCCAGCTCTCCTTCTGTTCTCCACCTGATCCACCGTCATACCGAAGGTGATGATGTTATCCTTCCCTGCCGCGTTGCCGATCTCAATATTAGCGCCGTCCTGAGTGCCAAGCGTTATCGCGCCGTTAAGCATGAACTTCATGTTGCCCGTACCCGACGCCTCGGTTCCGGCAAGGGATATCTGCTCTGAAATCTCAGACGCAGGCATAAGCTGCTCGGAAAGCGTTACGTTGTAATTCTCAAGGAAGACTACATTAAGCTTCTGGCTTATCTTGGGGTTCTTCCTTATCTCCTCGCCCAAGGACCAGATGAGCTTGATTATCTGCTTTGCAAGATAGTATCCGGGAGCAGCCTTTGCGGCAAAGATATATGTCTTTGGCGTTACATTCGCATCTGGGTTGCGCAGCAACTGGTCGTACTCATAAACAATGTTGAGTGCGTTCAGGTGCTGGCGCTTATACTCGTGAAGCCTCTTGACCTGAACGTCAAAGAGCGTCTGCGGATCGATATCCACGCCTCTCTCGCGCTTGAGGGTATCGGCAAATATTTTCTTATTGGCAAGCTTGACCTCGGCGAGTTTGCCCAGAACCTCCTTGTCGTCCGCATATTTTTCAAACTTCTTGAGCTCTAATGCGGACTTGAGATAACCCTTGCCGATAGTGGAATCGAGCAGCTTGCAAAGTGCGGGATTTGACTGATAAAGCCATCTGCGGTAAGCGATACCGTTGGTAACGTTTGTAAACTTCTCCGGCGAGAAGTCGTACTCATCCTTGAAGACTTCCCTCTTGATTATCTCCGAATGGATCTTTGAAACGCCGTTTACATGGTGGCATGCCGCAACGCAGAGCTTTGCCATGTGAACAGTATTGTTCTGGATAATGGACATTGAGGTTACTCTCGCATGATCCTGATATTTATCCCACAGCTTCGCGCAGTAGCGGTTGTTTATCTCTACTATGATAGAGAATATTCTTGGGACGACTGTCTTAAGAAGGTCGCAGCTCCACTTCTCCAGTGCTTCAGCCATAACCGTGTGGTTGGTATATGCAAACACCCTTGTAACGGTATCCCAAGCCTGATCCCAGCCGTAGCCGCAGTCGTCAAGAAGTATTCTCATCAGCTCCGGGATAGCCAGCGTGGGGTGAGTGTCGTTTATCTGGATAGCTACCTTGTCGGCAAGATTATCCAACGTGCCATAGGTCGCCATGTGGTGGTTGACTATATCTCCGACGGAAGCCGCACACATAAAGTACTGCTGCCTGAGTCTGAGTGACTTTCCGGCGAGGTGGTTGTCATTCGGATAAAGAACCTTCGAGATCGCCTGGGAAATCACGTTCTGGTTTAGAGCCTTATCATAGTTGCCGGAGTTGAACATCTCCATATCGAAGGAGGGGCTTACAGCCTTCCAGAGTCTGAGCTTGGATACGACCTCGCTGTCATATCCCGCGACAAACATGTCATACGGCACGGCGACAACCGTAGTATAATTCTCGAGGGATACATTGTGGTACTGGTTATCCCACTTTTCCACCATCTGACCATCGAAATGAACCTCTATCTCTCCCTCGGGGTGAGGAACCAGCCAGCAGCTTCCTCCGGGAAGCCAGTTATCCGGAAGCTCAACCTGCCAGCCGTCCTCAATCTTCTGGCGGAAGATACCGTACTCGTATAGTATTGAATATCCGGTAGCGGGATAGCCGTCGGTCGCAAGACCGTCAAGATAGCAGGCGGCAAGTCTGCCAAGACCGCCGTTTCCGAGTCCCGCATCCGGCTCCTGCTCATAAAGCTCGTTCAGGCTTACACCGATATCCTTAAGGGCTCCCTCAGCCTCTTTGACAAGTCCGAGATTGTAAAGACTGGTCTTTAACGACCTGCCCATCAGAAACTCCATGGAAATATAATAAACCTGCTTGCGGCCTTCGGAATGAACCTTATTCGTAAATTTGCGGCGCTTCTCTACAAGAAGCTTGACAATAATGGAAGCAAGCGCCTCATATATCTGTCTGTCTGAAGCATTTTCAGGCTTGACCATAAAATTGCTGTCAAGCACATTGATAAGCTCGCTCTTCAATGTATCCTTAGTATACCTACCGTTGCCAACTGATTTAACCATGTGCATCAATCCCCAATCTATTTCAAATATACTTTGTAGATTTTCCCCTTTAATACGCTGTTGTTTCATTATACAATTTTATACCTTTGTCTGTCAATATTTTCTTTCAAAAACCTTAAATAATACATTGAGTTTTTTAAATAAAAAGCTCGGGCATAGTCGCCGTCTGACCATACCCGAGTTCAAAATTTGTAAAAACCTTATTCTATTCGTTCTTTATCGCCTCAAGAGCCGAAAGCCTGGTGGCTCTTATCGCGGGATAAAGTCCAGAGAACACTCCTACTGCCGTCGCAAGCACCAGCGCGGCAAGATCAAGCCACGGAGGTATTATTGAAAGTGCGGAGACAGAGGCGTCTATTCCCATCATCGACATTCCGCCGTTTTTAGCCAACTGGTTTACCACATACGAAGCAATGTAGCTCAGACCTATACCGAAAACTCCTCCCGTTACGCCGATTATTCCAGCCTCAATCAGGAACATTCCGCGTATGTCGGAAAGCTTGCAGCCCAAAACCTTCATAACGCCTATTTCCCTCGTTCTTTCGTAGATAGACATTACCATGGTGTTTGTTATACTCAGAGCCGCAACAAAGAACGCTACAACGCCTATCGCTCCAAGTATCGAGCGCAGGAACTTGGTCTGCTCCTGCATCTGAGTAAGATAGTCCATATTGGAGCTGGTGTCAAAGCCCATGTTCCTCAGCGCCTTCTCAATGCCCTGAACGTGGTCGGGGTCATCCGCCAAAACGATGAACTGGCTGTATATGCTCTTTCTCTGCTCTTCTTCAGAGCCTGACGCGCTGCCCGAAGAGCCTCCCGCTACTCCCACTCCGACAGCGACATCGGCGGTCATATAGTAGGAGCTTCCCGAATTATAGTAGTCCTGCTGATTCTTGTTCAACGTCTCGGACATCGTTTTTAAGCCCTTGATGTCCATATAGACCTCCTGCGAATAGTCGCCGCCCGCCTTCTGGACAAGTATTCCGACGCAGTTTGCGTCCACAAGCTTTATCCTCGGCTTAGAGGTATCAACCGCTCCGGTGCCGTAGTCATAATACCATGTGAACTGATATTTATGCCCGTCCAACGGGTTGAAGGGAAGCTCCTCCCCGTCCACCGGCTCGTGATACCAGACTTCCTCTCCGCCCCGCATCTCATAATAGTAGAACGGGATATTAAAGCACATTACAAAATTAGTTGTTCCGACGTCGCTCTCGTTCAAGAGCCTGCCGTAGAGAACCTCATAGCCGAAGTCCTCCATTGATGTGGCGTCAAGTCCCAAGACCTGATAAGAAGCCTTGTGCGTATTGTCCATAATGGAGTACCCGTAGAAATACTCCTGCGGCGAGCAGGCCTGAACATTGTCAAGCGCACGCACGTTTTCCAGCGAAATGTCGTCAAGAGGCTCTCTGTTTGCGTTTTCAGTGTATTCCCCGGTCTCAGGATCGACAGAACCCCATTTTTCATACACGAATATCTCTCTGATGTTGCCATAGGAGTTTATCTGATCCTCAAAGCCCTTGTTCATTCCTATTCCTATGGAGAGCATTATGACGACAGCAGCGGTACCGATGACTACGCCGAGAACGGTAAGCGCACTTCTTGCCTTTCTTCTGAGAAAGTTTCCGCCGGCAAAACGTATAACGTCAGTTTTTCTCATTCAACCACCCGTCCTTTCCTTGCCGGGGTATTTTTACTCGTCATCATCGTCCTCCAAGACCTTGGCGGCCTTGCGCTTTTTAACAACAATTACTACGACTATGATAACAGCTACCGCAATCACTGGAACCCCGACATAGAGAAGATATTTAGCCCAGTTAGGCATACCGCCCTCTGCTGGAATCTCTTCTCCCATTCCGGGCATTCCGGGGTCAACAGCGATATCGCCTCCCATGCCGTCGCCGCCTATCACGTCTCCGCCCATTCCGGGATCAGTAGCCATCGACTCGCAGATAAGCACGTCAAACGGATACTCAACGCGCTGCTCATTGCTCGAAGCATCCTCGAATGTAAACACGAGTATCGCAGTCTTGGTTTCGCCCACAGCCGAGGGATCGTTAGGTATGATGGTTCCGCTGAAGAAATCGTAGCTGGACGCGGCGAGCGTTCCGACATACTGGGTGGGCATACTGAAATCGCCCTCAACGCTAACAGCGAGGTTGGTCATCGGGTTCTTTGACTTGTTGAAATACTGGAAGCTTATTGTACAGCCGTCAGCGCCGTAGCACTCCGTCGGAGGATACCACTCCATAAGCTCAAACTTGATAGGCTGAGTTACAGGGAGGTTAATGTCCATAGAGCCGTTGCCCTGGGCATACTGACCGCTGTTCTCATATTCAAAGCTGTATCTTATCGTGATGGGATAGGATCTCGCACCGGCTGAAGCACTGGTTCTGAGCTTTATAGAGTACTCAAGCTCGCCGTTCTTGTCGAGCTTAGCGGTATAGAAGGACGTAGTTCCGTCTATTGGCGAGAATATAGTGCCGTTGGAGCCGTTAGAGCCGTCCGTTCCGGGAATGACGTCAACCGTCATATTCTGGACATCCTTATCAAGGCTTGTGTTCTTGAGCACGAAAGTAAGAACAAACTCCTCGCCTGATACTATCTTCTCCACATCGACCGAGTAGTTTGATACTATTACCTTGGGAGTGAGAGAGGAAGAATCTACTGGCTCCTCATCCTTGTCCTTCTCCTTTGCCTGAATGAAGACATTGAAGCTGTCGGTATGCTCCGCACCAGCATTGTCCTTATAGGCAACGTTCACCACAACAGACGACTGAGCAGCAGGATACTCAGGGAAGATTATCGGGAAGCTCGCCTTGACGGTCTCGCCGCCGGCGACATCGCCTATCGAAACGGTGTCAGTATATGTGTTGAGAACCAGGTCGCCAAGATTGGAAAGTGTAACCTCAACGTCAGATGCCCTGAAGTTGGTAGGGTTCTTTAGGTTTATGTCGAGGGTGGTGGAAAGCTTCGAGCTGCCCTTTCCCTGAGGTATTGACGCTCCGGACAGAACAAACTTCGGAAGATCTCCAGACTCGTCGAGGGTAATGGAGGAGTTCTCAATATCAACATTGAAGGTTCTTGTGTCCGAAACCGGTGTGCCGTTAGCGGGCTCGCAGGTGACGGTAAGGGTGAGCTGATATCTTCCGGTCTCAAGGGATTCATCGCTCAAAATAGCCACAGAGTTGTAGCCCGCATGAAGCTCCTGCTCAGCCAATGAGCCGGCAAGCGTGAAGCCTGTTCCGGAAACCGAAACGGTCGTCCTTGCCGAGTAGTCCCAAAATGTATTGGCAGGGACATCGTTATAGTAATATCTGGCATTACTCAAAAGCGTGAAGCCTATGTAGAACGTGTCTCCTGCATTTACCACGCCCGACTCAAGACTGGGGTTATCCATCTGTACAGAATACAAGGTCTTAATCGTTGGAAGTACCGGCGTGTTTGGCGTATTCTCGTCCTCGTTGTCGGTCGCCGCCAAAGATACCGAAAGCATGCTGAGCGTCATTATCACGCAAAGCACTATCGCAAATATTTTTCTTAAATTTGTTGCATTTGCCATTACAATCATTCCTTTCCCGTTTATACCGATTCGGCTGCCGCGACGATGTCTGCGGCTTCCTTCGATCCGACAGCTATCTGCTTGGATCGGTTGTCCTCGACTGACGATATCGTTCCGTCGATTATGTGGTATATCTTATCCGCATACGCGGCTATTTCCACATCATGGGTTACAATTATGAGAGTCTGATGATTTTCCCTTGCCATCGAAACCATCATTTCCATTATCTCTATGGTGGTTCTGGTGTCAAGGTTGCCGGTGGGCTCATCGGCAAATACTATCTTCGGTTTGGCGACAAACGCCCTCGCTATTCCTACCCTTTGCTGCTGTCCTCCGGACATCTGAGTGGGCTTATGCCTCATTCTTTTTCCCAAGCCGCAAAGCTTGAGCATCTTTTTTGCCGCCTTTTCCCTGACGCTCCTCTTGACTCCCGCAAACGCCAGCGGCATGCTGACATTGTCTATTGCGTTCATGGTAGGCAAAAGGTTGTACGACTGGAAGACAAACCCCATGTTCTTCTGACGAAACAGCGCAAGCTTTCTTTCGCTCATGGCGTCTATACGCTCGCCGAAGATGGTTATGCTTCCCTTCGTCGGCTTCTCGAGACCCGCCATCAGATTCAAAAGCGTGGATTTACCGGAACCGGAGGTTCCCAGCAGGCATACAATCTCGTTCTGGTAGATGTCGAGGTTTACTCCGGCGAGAGCCTTGACCTTTTCCTTGCCGATTATGAATACCTTTGAAAGGTCTCTTATCACAATCGCAGGCTTAGCGGCAACGCTTTTTTCCTCTGCCATCCTTCCACCCCTCCTATATTGTTTATTCGCAGCATTATTATACCGAATAATAAGACAAAATTCAATATATAAACATTCTGCCGGGAAAATCTTAATCTATTGTTAATCAGATTATCTATTATATTCCCGTACTAATAATACAGCTTGACCTGCAAAAATATTGCATTCCAAAAATATAATTTTTTATCGACATTTTTTGTAAAATCACGTCCCCAAGCGGTTCTTCTCTGTCTGACGGCTCAAGGCTGAAACTGATGTCAACCCTCCGGGGAAAAGCGCTTCAGCGAAGGCTTTTTAGGCACCGGCTTTATGGTATATTTCTCATACTATTCTGCCCGCCGCTCGCCTTATTAATAAGCACAATGCTTCGTATGATTATGTAATAAAAGACAAAAAACCGACCCCGGGAGTGCGTCCCGGAGTCGGTGCAAAATCTTAGTCTAATTACTTGGCTTTCTTTTTGCCCTTAGAGGTTGCCGCGATGATTATAATAACAGCCGCAACAACTACGACAGCGCCGACAATGATTACTACCAGAGTAACGGTGTCGATAGACGCGCCCTCGCCGTCCGCCGCATCATTGGCGGCGTCGCCCGCGGTAACGGGAGTTCCGAGGTAAGGATTTTCCTTCTCCTCAACCACGGGAGCTACATAGTCGGGATCTGCGGGCATGTCGATGACGTAGGTTGTGACGCTCTGAGCGGGAAGCTCTACGCCGTTCTCGTCATATTCGGTGTCCAGCCAGTAGTCATACAGGAAGGGATTTTCGTTGCCAAGTGTCTGGAAGCCCATGGTAGAGGTTATCTCTGCGTCTCCGAGGTCAAACACAAGGTTGTCTGCTTCCTGAGTATTGTTGACCGCAACGATTACCAATCTTGAGGAGTCGGGCGCCTTGAACGCAACTACGGTGGACTTAGAGTCGTTAGCGACATCCACTCTCTCATAGCCGCGCTCAACATACTTGGAGAAGTGCATCATGATGTAGTGGTTGCCGTTTCTCTTGATTGTGTCAAACTCACCCGCTCCGCCTATCTCGATAAGGCAGTTGCCGACATCTCCTGTCCATACGCCGTTCCAGTAGAGGTACGCGCTGAGGTTCTCATAGATAAACTCGTTCGCCATCTTCTCGGCGTGGTTTATGTACTCGTTGTAGTACCACTCGGTCTGCCACATGGTGTAGTCGTCGGAATACTCCTCGCCCACCTCAGAGTAGCTCTGTGGAGTGTTCGGGCTTCCGTAAAGGTGGTGAGCTATGACCTCGAAGGAATCGGGATCCTCCTCGATAAGTGGAGTGAGGTATTCTCTCATGATTCCCACCGAGTCAGCCATTACCTCGGCGCCGGTGATGCTGGGAGCAAACTCTCCGAATGCTTCCTGGAACGCCTCATAGACCGCGAGGTGAGCCTTCCAGTAAGCGCAGTGATACTCATTCTCCTCCGGACCGAAGTAGAAGCCTGCCTGATCTCTCGCGTTGCCCTGCTCGTCTATGTGAAGACCCTGAAGCTCAGTCTCGTTTGAGATAGAGAAGTAGTCGACCGGAATTCCGGCGTCAAAGAAGAGCTGGATTGACTCAACGCAGAACTGAGCCAGCTCATCATACATGTACTCGCCGTTCTCGTCCTTGGCAAGTGTGTAGTAGGTGTGACCCTCGTCGTCCAGCTCGGTGAAAGCAACGAAGTCGAGGTCTCTGTCATACTGACCCCAGCTGGTTACCAGAACGAGCGGGTCTATTCCTCTCGCGACCGCAGCCTGATAGTAGCCGCTGTACGCAGGATAGCCGTTGAGGGCGTTCTGATATTCCTCGCCCACATGGTTGAGGTCTCTGAATCTGAGTATGTTGAACTCAGCGTCATTGAATATCCAGTCATATCCCTCTTCGGCGTTTACATTGGTGGTCAGCCAGTCGCTGTACCAGGTATATGACGCGCCGAAGCCGTCAATGGTCTGATATGTGGTGTCCATGTCTATCGTGACATTGGCGTCCGCCGCCAAAACTGACGCGCTAAGGCAGGATACCGACAGGATAAGGGCAAAAAATATTGCCGCTATCTTTGAAAGCTTCTTCAAATAAATCACCTTTCCTTGTAAATGAATTTCATATTGCCGTTGCCAATACGCCTATTTTAACTCAATTATCTCTCTGTGTCAACATAAATTCTCTGTTTTAAGTCAAAAAATAAGGCACTCTGCCCAAATCGGCAAAGCACCTTATTTGAAATTATCGTTATTATTTAAACTTTTTCGCCTATGACAGCGGTTTTCTCAGTTACTCTTCCTTTTCGGTAGAGCTTGCGTCAGGCTCCGAAGCCGGCTTTGTCTCTTCCTTAGCATCGTCTTCAGCCTCCGGCTCAGACTCCGCTTCTGCCTTTGAAGCCTCAGTTTCAGGAGCGCTTTCCTCAGGCGCAGGCTCATTTGCAGCGCTGTCGTCAAGCTCGGAAGCGACCTCGTCCGGATCCTTGCCTTCCATCAGCATAACAAACTGCTCTCCGTTTATTTTCTCATGCTTCATAAGGAACTTGGCAACCGTGTGAAGCTGATCAATATGCTCGGTAAGGATCTCTATGGCCTTGTCGTACGCCGAGTGCATTATCGAGCGAAGCTCGCTGTCGATCTCTCCGGCGATCACCTCTGAATAAGACTTGTTCGAGTTATAGTCTCTGCCTAAGAAGACCTCGTCGTCGTCCCTGCCGTATACGATAGGTCCGAGCTTGTCGCTGAAGCCGTAGCGGGTAACCATGCTTCTTCCTATGTTGGTAGCGCGCTCAAGGTCGTTTGAAGCGCCGGTGGAAATGTCATCGAGCACGACCTTCTCCGCCGCGCGTCCTCCGAGAAGAGCAATTATCTCCTCGTTCATCTCTGTCCTCGTTACATACGACTTGTCGCTCTCGGGAAGAGCCATCGTGTAGCCTCCCGCCTGACCTCTCGGAATTATCGAGACCTCCTGAACCTTATCCTGAGTCGGGCAATAATAGTGGCAGATGGCGTGACCTGACTCGTGATAAGCAGTAAGCTTTCTCTCCTTATCGGTCACGACCCTCGATTTCTTCTCGGGACCCGCGATTACCTTTATCGCCGCCTCTCCGAGATCCTGGGCGCAGATAGCCTTTCTGTTATTCTTGACCGCGAGCAGCGCAGCCTCGTTTACAAGGTTTGCAAGATCAGCTCCGGTAAATCCGGGAGTCGCGGCGGCTATCTTCTTAAGGTCTACATCGGGCGCCAAAGGCTTGTTTCTCGAATGAACCTTAAGTATTGCCTCTCTTCCCTTTATATCCGGGTAGTTAACATAAACCTGACGATCAAAGCGTCCGGGGCGCAAAAGCGCGGGGTCAAGCACGTCTCGGCGGTTGGTCGCAGCCATGACTATTACAGAGCTGTTCACCTCGAAGCCGTCCATCTCTACAAGGAGCTGGTTAAGCGTCTGCTCACGCTCGTCGTGTCCTCCGCCGAGTCCGGCACCTCTGCGGCGTCCTACGGCGTCAATCTCGTCTATGAAAATTATTGATGGCGAAGCCTTCTTTGCCTGATCGAAAAGATCCCTTACTCTCGCTGCTCCTACACCCACATACAGCTCAAGGAAGTCTGAACCGGAAATCGAGAAGAACGGTACGCCGGCTTCTCCCGCGACAGCCTTTGCCAAAAGCGTTTTACCTGTTCCGGGAGGGCCTACCAAAAGCACGCCTTTAGGTATCTTGGCGCCTATGTCATGGTATTTTTTCGGGTTCTTCAAGAGCTCTACTATCTCCTGAAGCTCCGCCTTCTCCTCATCAGCTCCGGCAACATCGTCAAAGGTGACCTGATTTTTGTTGTCAACGTCAAGCTTTACATTCGCCTTGCCGACAGAGCCAATCTTTCCGGCAGAGGATATGCTTCTCGACATGGACACAACAACAAAGATCATTACGCCTATCATCAGAAGCGTCGGTATTAGGTTGAGCCAGAAGGAACTGTCCGTAGCAGGAATGAGGTTGTATTTAAGAGGCGTCGAGTGAGTGGAGTTGTACTCCGTGCGGTAGTTGTTGCCGTCGCCAAAGAGCTCATTGTAGAATACCGATACATTGGGAACGTCATAACTTTTTTCCTCATCGCTCCCATCCAGCTTATAGACAAGCTCGCCTGAGCCGAGATTCAAAGTAAATTCGCTTACCCTGTAATCGTCAAAATACTGGATTATGTCGGAATAACTCACCTCGACCTGAGGTGAGACAAGGCTTCGAAAGCCCATCACCATAATCAGAAGTATTACTGCCGAGATCGCAAAGTAGACCAGCATGCCTTTCGATTTGTCGAATTTCAATTGTATACCTCTTTTCCGTACTTTATTGGATTACAGAATGACCTCTCCGATGTAATCGAGATTTCTGTAGTATTCGTCGTAGTCAAGACCATATCCGACAACAAACCTGTCCTCAATGGTAAAGCAGCTGTAATCCGCCTTTATATCTATAGCTCTGCGGGAGGGTTTATCCATGAACGCAGCTATTTTTACATCCTTGGCGCCCCTCGCGAGCATAGTTTCCCTTAATACATGAAGCGTCCTGCCCGTATCGAGAATGTCCTCGACAAGCAGCACGTTCTTGCCGTCGACATCGAGCTCTGTGTCCATCTTGACATTTACCGCTCCGACGGAAACGGTTCCAGAGTAGCTCTTGGCGCTGATAAAATCCATAGTTATGGGAAGGTCTATCGCTCTTACAAGGTCTGCCATAAACACAAACGACCCCTTGAGCACGCCGACCATCACAACCGGCTCAGACTTATAGTCCTGGGTGAGCTTTTTGCCAAGCTTCGCTACCGCCTCGTCGATCTGCTCCTTGGATATCATTTCGACTACCTTATGTTTATATTCCATGGTGACACTTCCTTTTCGTCAAAATATGTCTATTTTAACAGCCGAAACGGAATTTTCATCACTCCCGGAATCGCCCGTATCCGTACAAGCAGCGACCCTTTCCGCCACTCCGAAGCCCTGCACGAAAATCGCCCCCTCCTCGTCCGCTATGACTAAGGCCTGCTTTCTTTCGCGCGGGGGGATATCCGCCAGCAGCTTTTTGACCGTGGAGGTGAAGCCCCTGCCCAAAAGCCTGATCTTTTCGTTGCCGAGGTAGCTTCTTATCACGGTATCGCCGACAACGCGTTCCGGATTGATAAAATATTTTAATTCCTGTTTGTTATAAACCGATGGTTTAAATTGTGAAATTTCAGTGAATTCAACCGTATACCTTCCGACTGTTATTTTCCCTTTCAAATCTGTCTTTACAAATATATCTTCCAACGCAGCGTCAGACTCAAAGCTTATTTTGCCCGATTCTCCCCTGACATAAACGCCGGAGCGCAGATTTATTCTGCCGTCTCTTTTGCACAGCTCCCTCATACCGTCTATTTTCTCGTGTGACGGCTCCACGCCGTTCATTCTTGCGAGCTTAACGAGCGCCTCGCCGAGGATAAAATCCTCGCACCCTGAAAGCCTGTAGCCGCCTCCGTCAAAACCGCTGTCAAGCAGCGCCGAGGACTTCGAGTCTATATACCTGTCCGCGCCCTCAAATATCTCAAGGGTTTTAAGATAAGTCTTATAGAGCGAAGGATTTATCCTCAAAAGCTGAGGTATTACATTCAGTCTTATTATATTTCTCGAGCAGTCGTCAACAAGATTAGTGGAGTCGGTGACATATTCCTGCCCGAGCCCGCTAAGGTACTCCTCTATCTGCGCGCGCGTAGTTCTTATCAGCGGTCTCACTATGTTTCCCCTGACCGCGGGTATGCCGGTTATTCCGCTTATCCCGCAGCCGCGAACCAAGTTAAAGAGCATGGTCTCAAAACAGTCGTTAAGGCTATGGGCGGTCGCCAGCCTGCACCCGTCAAGGTGGTTTTCTATTTCCTGATACCTGAGCTTTCTCGCACCCTCCTCGGTTGAGACACGGCACATGCGGCAGTAGCCGGCGACATCAACGCTCTCGCAAAAAAGCGTGACTCCCAGCCTTTGGCACAGCTCCCGGCAGAATCTCTCGTCCCTGTCGCTCTCCTCCCCGCGAAGATTGTGGTTCACATGGACCGCAAACACCCGGTATCCGAGCTCCCTTAGCGCCAAAAGCAGCGAAACGCTGTCCGCTCCGCCCGAAAGAGCTACGCACACTCTTTCGCCGGGATTCAGCATCTTATATTTTTTTATAGTCTCGGCAACTCCTGTCAGCATACTACTGCTTCCTTGTGTCGATATTTCTAAACAGCGTATATTCTCCCAAAAACGCCATGTTTACCGTTCCGGTGCCGCCATGCCTGTTTTTCGCGACTATACATTCGGCGGCGGACTGATTGGGGTCTTCCTTGTTATACTGACCCTCACGATAGATAAAGAGTATTATATCCGCGTCCTGCTCGATAGAGCCGGACTCACGAAGGTCGGAGGGCATAGGTCTGTGATCCTGTCTCGACTCTACAGAACGGTTGAGCTGAGATGCCAAAATTATCGGCACGTTCAGCTCCTTCGCCATCAGCTTTACCTGTCTTGTTATCTCCGATACCTCGTTTACACGGCTGGTGTGATTTCCGGTAGACTCCATCAGCTGTAAGTAATCTATTATCACAAGCCCGAGATTTCTCATTCTGCGAAGCTTCGCCTTCATGGCGGAAACGGTTATTCCCGCCGTGTCGTCTATGTAGATATTCACATGGGACAGCGCGTCGGCTGCCTCCGCGAGCTTTATCCACTCCTCGCTGCTTATTACTCCCGATGTGAGCGAGGTGTTGGGCACGAGCGCCTCGGAGCTGAGCATCCTCGTAGCTATCTGCTCCTTGCTCATCTCAAGAGAGAAGATGCAAATATCCTTTTCCGGATTCTTTTTCGCTACGTTTGCCGCTATGTTGAACGCGAACGCCGATTTTCCCATTCCGGGTCGACCGGCAACTATTATAAGGTCGGATTTGTTAAGACCGGCTATGTACGAATCAAGAAGACCGTATCCGGAACGAAGACCCTGATACATATCCTTGTCCTCGCCGGATAGCTTCTGGATCCTGTCGTATGCCGAAACTATTATCTCGCTCAGGCGGGTAAGCCCGTTTGCCTCCCTGTCCTGCCTTATTTCGTATACCTTTTGCTCGGCGAGATCCAAAAGCTTCTTTGGGTCCTCCGAGCCGTCCTCGCAGGCGTCCAGAACATCCCTGGCAACCGACATGAGCGAGCGGATAAGGTACTTGTCCTCGACGATTTTACAGTATGACTGGATATTAGAGGTGGACGGAACGCCGTCCATTATTCCCTTGAGGTACGCCTTTGCCATCTCGGCGGTCTCAAAAATCCCCTCCGCAACCGTCTCGTTCATAACGGTGATTATGTCCGGGCTCTGACCGTTAGAGAACATCCTGAGTATTATCGAAAATATCTTGCGGTGCTGCTCACGATAGAAGCAGTCCGGCTTGAGCATGGATATTACAGTCGGCAGAGTATCCGGGTTCAAAAGCATAGCTCCTAAGACCGTCTGCTCAGACTCAAGGCTGTAAGGAAGCTCTTTTCCCATCAGCTCTGTTATGCCCATGCTGTTTACCGCCATACGGCAACGCCTCCCCTCGTCCAAAAATACTCAAGCAGCTCCGCTAAGCTCGGCTGCACCATCACCGATTATTCCTCCGGCTCTACCTTGACGCTCATCTTGCAGCTTATGCCCTGAGTCATCTTGACCTCAAACTCATAATCGCCGTAAGCCTTTATATCCGAGCTAAGAACTATCTTTTTCTTGTCTATATCTATGCCGTAGTCAGACTTGATCCTCTCGCTGAGGGTCGCTGAGGTTACTGCTCCGAAGAGCTTTCCTCCCTGTCCCGCCTTTGCCTTGATAAGGATGACCTTGTCCTTGAGCTTTGCGGCGACAGCCTCAGCCTCCGACTTTGCCACCTCCATGCGGTGCTGCTCGGCGGCCTTTCTGCCCTGCAAATCATTCACATTCTTGGCGGTCGCCTCTATGGCGTAGCCCTTTGCCAAAAGGAAGTTTCTCGCGTAGCCGTCTGCGACGTCCAATATCGTGCCGGCCTTCCCCGAGCCCTTGACATCCTTGATGAGTATAACCTTCATAAACCTTCCTCCTTTGTATGCCGATATCAAAGCTTTAAAGCTTTATTATAAAATTATCTATGGCTTCCTTTACCTTCTTGACAGCCTCTTCCACCGAGACGTTCAGCTGAGCGCCCGCCATCGTCTGATGTCCGCCTCCGCCTATGGCCTCCATTATCAGCTGAACGTTAAACGAGCCCAAAGATCTCGCAGAAATGTAGCAGACTCCGTCCATACGGTATATCACAAACGACGCCTTTACGCCTATGATACCCAAAAGCTCGTCTGCCGCCTGCGGAGCGGCAAGCCTCAGCTCAGGCGCGTTTGATTCCGTCGTAGCTATAGCGCAGCCGTGGAAAAGCGTTGCCGACTGAATGAGTATGCTTTTTTCCCGGTAGGTGTTCAGGGTGTCCGAGAAGAGATTTTTCACCGCTATGGTGTCCGCTCCGAGCTTCTTCAGGTACGCCGCAGCCTCAAAGGTCCTTGAGCCGGAGCGCATTACAAAGTTCTTGGTGTCAAGCATTATTCCTGCCAGAAGCGCCTCGGCGTCACGGATAGAAATCTTGCATTCGGAGCCGAAATACTGTATAAGCTCGGTAGCCATCTCGCTCGTTGAGGACGCAAACGGCTCGTGGAAGAATACCACGGCGTTGTCGATATGGTTGACCATCTTTCTGTGGTGGTCGATTACAACAACCGTGTTGGCAGCCTCATACAGCGTCTTTGAGTCTACAAACTCGGGGTTGTGAGTGTCGCAGATTATAAGGAGCGAATTGTCGCTTATGCTGCTCAGCGCAGCCTCGCAGGACATGAAATAGTCTCCGGAGCCGTTCTGCGTCATGTAGTCTATAAGCGTTTTGCACAGGTTTTTCTCCGGGTCTATGACGCAGTAAGCCTGCTTGCCCATGCTCCTGAGCGCTCCGCAGAGTCCTATAGAAGAGCCGAGGGCGTCAAAGTCCGCAAACTTGTGTCCCATTATGTAAACCGTTCCGCTGCTCTGAGCAAGCTCCTTGAGTGCGGTGGCTATGATACGGGATCTGACCTTTGTCGATTTTTCTACCGCCTTGGATATTCCTCCGAAGAACTCAAAGCCACCCGGCGTCTTGACCGCCGCCTGATCTCCGCCTCGTCCCAGGCACATGTCAAGCGACTGCTTGGCGTATACCTCGCTTTCAGCCATGGTCTTGGCTCCCCTTCCGACGCCTATCGAAAGAGTGACGCTCGAGCGGTCTCCGACCTGAATGGAACGAACCTCGTCGAGAATATCAAATTTTCTCTCTATTATCCTGCTCAGGTGACGCTCCTCAATTATGGCGTAGAAGCGGTCGTTGGCTACCTTGTGGATAACGCCGTTGGTGTTTTCGATGAACCTCTCGAACACCTGCTCTATCTGTCCCTGGATGTTGGACTTGTCGCTCTCCTTGGCGTTCTGCAAAACATCGTCGTAGTTGTCCACCATCATTATCATGACTGTCTTGCGGCTCGCCTTGTACTCGTTTTCGAGCAGGACATGGTCTGTGATGTCAGAAAACCTTATCACGGACAAAGAGAATGTTTCAGACTGTCTCGCAGAAACATTATAATATCTGTCCAGGATTTTTACTGTAGCCCCGCTCTGAGCGAATATTTTCGCGGTGTTATTGCCCACCAAATCAGACAAATGCACCCCGTAAGCCCTGTCGTCGCCGAAAAGCCTGTCCTCAAACTCGCGATTGTACCATATCACGCTCTCGGTGTCGTCAACTATTATGATAGGCTCGGGAAAGTCATAGAATGTCTCCCTGCTTATCGAAACGATATCCTTGTCCATAGCGGTAACATACTTCGTGATATCCTTGTTGAATATCAAGGAAAGTATGAGCAGCAGGGCGGAGCATATGAAAACCGCCGCGGCACCCAAAAATCCGGCTACGTCTGCGGACAAAGCGAGAAGTATCCCAAACACGAGCGAGAAGAGTATCAGCAGACACAGCGCGGCTATATACAGCTTCGGCAATCTTTTTTTCACCCGTACATCATCCCTTTCCGAGTCAACTTTTTCCCTTTATTGCGGCGACGCGCCGCGAAATGTACCTTATATATCGAGAATGGTGGGAATTATCATCGGTCTGCGCTTTGTCTTTGAGAAGAAATAGTCTCCAAGCTCGTCGCGCAGCTTGTTGCGTATCGCGGCGTAGTCATGTCTTGTAGAAAGCTCAGCATTTACTACGCTCAGCGCCAGAGCCTTTGCCTTTAAAAGCAGCTCCTCGCTCTCTTTTTCATATACAAAGCCCCTTGTGACTATCTCAGGGCCGGAAAGAAGCCTGCGGTCTATCTTGTCTATAGTCACGCTGACTACTATCACTCCGTCCTGAGCGAGGTGCTTTCTGTCCTTGAGAACCACAGCGCCTACATCGCCGACTCCCAGACCGTCCACCATAACCTTGCCGGACGGAACGCTGCCGTTAAGCCTTATTCCCGTCTGAGAGACCTCTATCACGTTACCTATATCCGCTATCATTATGTTCTGAGGAAGCATTCCCATCTTCGCCGCAGTCTCGGCGTGTCTCACAAGATGCTTGTACTCCCCGTGAACAGGAATGAAGTACCTCGGTCTTACAAGGCTCAGTATAAGCTTTTGCTCCTCCTGACATGCGTGTCCTGAGACATGGACCTCGTACATCGACTCGTACACTACCTCAGCGCCGAGCTTAAGAAGCTCGTTGACTACCCTGCCGACAAATTTCTCGTTGCCCGGGATGGGTCTTGCCGAGATTATGATAAAGTCGTTTTCAGTGATGCTGACCTGACGGTGGTCGTTAAGAGCCATTCTGGTGAGCGCGCTCATCGGCTCGCCCTGGCTTCCGGTGGTAATTATTATAAGCTCGCCGTCAGTATAATCGCGCATCTTGTCGATATCTATAAGCACGCCTTCCGGAATCTTGAGATAGCCGAGCTCTATACCGATGCGGATAACATTTATCATGCTCCTGCCGAAAATAGCGACCTTGCGCGAATGGTTCGCAGCGCAGTTTATAATCTGCTGAATCCTCTGGATATTCGAGGAGAATGTGGCTATTATAATCCTCTTGCCCTCGGCTCTTGAATAAAGCTTTTCAAAGCTGTGACCCACTATCCTTTCACTCGGAGTAAAGCCGGGACGCTCTGCGTTGGTGGAGTCGCTCATCAGAGCCAATACTCCCTCGCTTCCGAGCTCCGCAAGCCTCGGCAGGTCTATTATCCCGCCCTCGATAGGCGTATAATCCACCTTGAAGTCTCCCATGTGAACGACAATGCCCGCAGGTGTGCGCAGCGCTATCGCGACGGCGTCCGGAATCGAGTGGTTTACTCTTATGAACTCGGCGGTAAAGTACCCCAGCCTTACCGTATCTCCGGGTCTCACCTGATTTAGCTTTACCTTTCCGAGGTTATGCTCCTTGAGCTTGTTTTCCAAAAGCCCGAGTGTCAACCTCGTGCCATATATCGGGACGTCTACCTTTTTGAGAAGGTAAGGTATACCTCCGATGTGATCCTCATGTCCATGAGTCAGAAGCACTCCTCTGATTCTGTCCATATTCTTTTCCACATATGAAAAATCTGGTATTACTATGTCTACACCAGGCATCTCGGCGTCCGGAAATGTCATTCCGCAGTCGATTATGACGATGTCATTGCCGTACTCGATAAGCGTCATATTCTTTCCGATTTCGTTTAAGCCGCCGAGGGGTATGATCTTAAGCGGGTTCTTTCCTACCGTGCCGACCGGAGATCTGCTTGAAATCTGCCTTTTTTTCTGACGGTCTGAATTCTGCTCGGCAGGGCGATCAAGCCTTGCATCCTGCCTTTGCTCCTTCTGGCGCTGTTGTTCCCTCTGTCTAAGCTGCTCCTTCTGACGAAGCTTCTTATTTTCCTGCTTTTCTGACTTGCTCTGAGCAGGCTGCTTTCTTTGATCCCTTTTCTTGTCCGACTTCTGCTTCTGGAACTGGCCGGCCTTTTTTGGCGGCTTCGGAGCGGAAATTGCCGCAGCTATTGCGGCGTCGAGCGCAAATGCCGGCAGCTTATCTAGCTTTGAACCACTGCTTTTCTTTTTTTCTTCGTTGTTTGCCATGAATGTCCTTTCATCTTTTGTTACTTGATTTATTTAATTTATATTTAATTATGTAGAGAAGCAACCGCCCTGCGGCGCCTTATAGCGCCCGCTTAAAAGCGCTGCCGCTTCTCCTAAAAAAGTTCACAATAGTCTATCGCAACCGGCTTTCCGATTACGATATTCATTCTATGATATCATACTACAATATTCGCCGTATGTCAAGCTAACCGCCCAATCCGAGACGCCCGAGGATTTCCCCGCAGAGCTGATTTGCAGCCTCCTGCGAGACAGACTCAAGGTACACCATCAAACTCTTTCCGCTCTTCGCAGGCCGGATAAACGCCTTGGCGCCTTCAGACTCGAGCACTATCCTGCCGTTTCGGTCAAGCCCTCCGAAGTCCTCCGCCAAAAGCTTTGGGAGCGGAGCGTCGGTATCTATCACCCTGTCGGTGTAAACTATCTCCGGCAGCTCTGCTATCAGCTCGCCGAGGCTCTTTTGAGTTTCATGGCAGAGACGTAACACCTGCGCGATAAGAAACAGCGGGTCAAAGCAAAATTGACTCAGCTCCATGTCGTCGGCGGGGCCTACCCTTACCACCCTGCCGCCCAATTCGGCGGCTGCCGTCTCGCAGGCGAGCGGGGCGTTTCTGTCCAGATACAGTTCCCTGTCTCCATCAAGCGCAATTTTCGACTTGCACGCGAGTATCAAAAGCGTCTGCGGGGCGATCCTTTTGCCGTCAAGCTTGCAGCTTACCGTTTTTCTGTCGCGAAAAACTATAAACTCGGCGTCCTCCCGCCCGGAAAACGAGCAGCCGCTTGCAGCCCTCGCGAACTGCCGGCTTATCTGAGCGCAGTCCGTCTTAATGCTCACATTCAGCGGAGCGCTCCTTGGAAATGCTTCGGCAAGCTTTCTGCGGTATACTGCCGACGCCGCCTCGGCGTTGATTACAGGCGGTATCTCACCTCCGAGCTTACGGAAGCCGCCGCGATTAAACGCCTGCTCGATCTTTCTTTCCTCAGAGCGGCTAAGCTCTATCCTATCCGAGCGAATAAGCCTTATCTGACCGTCAGAGTAAATGCAGTAGCGGGTTCCTACGCTCCTTGCCGCCATTACCGTCTCAGCAAAGGAAGCGTTTTCAAGCATATACGCCGACGCTCCGCATTCGCGAAGCCCGATACTAACGCACTCAGCCCAGCCCACGCCGTTTTGGCAGCCTATCGTTATCTGTGATATGTCCAGACCGGAGGCTATAGCGCAGCCGAGGTTGACCATAGACACCGCGTCGCCCCCTATTCCGGCAGCCTCCCCGCAGTCTCCAAAGCCAAGCGCGGCGCAGCCCTCGCCTGTCACGTCGTACCTTACGCGAGTCCCTGATGGGATCACAGCGCCGGAAGCTATCCTTACGCCCGGCTCGACAGTTACCGCAGAGCCTATAACGCAGCCTGAGCCCAAGGCGCACATAGCGCCTATCGTGCAGCCCCGACCTATCGACGCGTTCTCCGCCACCACGCACCTGCTGAGAGTACAGCCCTCAGCCAGCGACGCGCCTACCATCACGCAGGAGTCCTGGACGCGGCAGTCCCCGGCGATGCTGACTCCCCGCTCTATCACGCTTCCACCGATAACGGCGGAATTGTCCACAAGCTCTCCGCCGATAATCAGATTGTCCCTCTTTTCAAGCTCAAGCAGCTCGTCCTGACAGCGCAGGAAAGCGGGTATGTCGCCAACGTCATGCCATATGCCGCCTTCCGTCAACGAATAAAGCCTCTTTCCCTCCGCTATCAGCGCCGGAAAAACATCTGAAGCAAAGTCTACCCTCTCATTTTGGGGTATCCTTTTTATTATCTCCCTTGAGATAACATATGTGCCTGTATTTGCAACGTCGGTCAGGCAGGAATCATAGCCCGGCTTTTCAATAAAGCCGGTTATCCTGCCGTCAGAGCCGGCAGTCACAAGACCGTATTCCCTTGGGTCGGCAACCCGATGTGTGACTATCACCACGTCAGCCTTTGTCTTTTCAAAATAACCCGCTATCCTCGAAAAATCAAATCCGCATACCGAGTCCCCGCTGACGACAAGCACATCATTCTCACCGTCCCACGCCCTCCTGACGCAGCCGGCTGTTCCCAGAGGCACATCCTCTCTCACATATCTGAGCTTAACGCCGTTTGACAGGCTTCCTAAGCTCTTTTCCAGCTTGTCGGCAAGATACCAGTCCGCTACCGTAGCCTCGCGAAAGCCGCACTTGAACAAAAGTGCGGTAAGCCGCTCTATAACCGGCACGCCCAGAAGCCTTACAAGCGGCTTTGGTGTATCAGCCGTGAGAGGACGAAGCCTTGAGCCCTCCCCGCCTGCCAAAATTACAACCTGCATTCAATCATATCCTTTCAGGGCAGATTTAGGTAATTGTATTTACATACATGTCCTTATCCTAAACAATAACCCCTAGTTTATGCAAAAAAAGCAAAAACCCGCCCCGAAAAATCCGGTTTCGGCAAAGAAACTCCCCCGGGCAGGCTCCCGGGGGCAGGCTGTCGAATTGAAATTAATTTTTATCGCAAACCTCAATCAGCGCTCATACACGCGGTTTTTGATGTTCATGAGATAAACCCTCATGCCGTCCTCCTCGGATGTATTGTACTCGACGCCAAGCTCGTCCGCCACAAGCCTTGCCATGTCGGAAAACAGCTTGCAGGTGTCTATAAGGCATGCCCACATGCGGGAAACATCCGGGGCGCAGTAGGTCTTAAGGTACTTTTCGTATATGCTGTCCGGAAGATAAGTCTTAAGATGCTTTCCGTATTTTCCGACATTGACCGAAAAATCGGTTATCGAACCAATATACCAGCATAAGATATTATTGAGCATAGGTCTTAAATTGCACTCAAACATCGCCTTTGCATATGGTATCTGCTCTCTGGCAAGCCCCTTGGCTACATTGTTCACACACCACCAAAACTCATTGCAGCAGTCGGAAAACTTCTTCTGATCGGGTCTTGATACATTATAGCGGCTTTCGGAGAAATGTGCCTTACTGAGAACGCCGGTCTTATCCAAAATAACTTCAAATGCCTCCCCGATATTGCAGGCGTCTGTGGTAAATGTCAGGTCTATTCTGACGCCGTCCTCAAATATCGCAAGATACGCATAGCAATCCTCACGAGCAGGCTCCTCAAAAAGCTCCATTTCGTCCGGAAGCTGAGCTATAAGCGTCCTGCCGAAATTGTCCTCCAGCCACCCAAGATTATTCTTAAACGGCGCAAGCTCGCTGACGCAGAGCAGTATATCATAGTCCTGATATACGTCCCGCGGCACGCTTTTATCCGCCCTTGAGCCGCACAGAGCGGCAGCGTTTATCCTACTATCCTCGCCGGCAATCTTTTTTACAAGCTCGAGTATTTCATATTCCGTTCTCATATGTACCTCCTCATTTCAGCTATATTTGCGTTACAATCCTATTTTAGCATAGTTTGCGGACGATTGCCATAGCTTAAAAAAAATAGTTGAAATTTTTTACATACATAATCGGGCAAAAAACAGCCGGCGAGCCTATGAAAGTCCAAACAGCTTTCTTTGCTGCGGCTTTCCCCTACCCGCCGGTCTTATGATTTTAAAAGACTGACGCCGTTTTAGCATCTAACGCCGTTTGAGCGTATGCCGCCAAGCGTCCGGCATCGTATTTACAGCCCCTGATTACTGCTTCTTCTTGGCTGCAAGGTCGATAAGCGCGTCCTTGCGGCTGAGGTTTAGCCTGCCCTGGTCGTCGATCTCGACAACCTTGACAAGTATCTCGTCTCCTATCGAAACGACATCCTCAACCTTGTTCACTCTCTGCATATCAAGCTTGGAGATATGAACCAGTCCGTCCTTGCCGGGAGCTATTTCTACAAACGCGCCGAAGTTCATTATCCTTACTACCTTGCCCTTGTAGATAGAGCCTATCTCAGGATCAAATGCAATGGTGTTGATTATCGAAATGGCGTTCTGAGCCTTCTCGAGGTCAAGTCCTGAAACAAATACGTTACCGTCGTCGTTGATGTCGATCTTGACATCGCAATCAGCAGAGATCTTCTGGATGACCTTTCCGCCGGAGCCGATAACCTCTCTGATCTTATCGACAGGCACCTTGGTGGTGAGCATCTTGGGCGCCCACTTGGAAACTGTCGGACGAGGAGCGGCGATGGCCTTGGCCATTATCTCGTCAAGTATATAATCCCTTGCCTTGTGAGTCTTGGCGAACGCCTCCTCGATGATATCGTATGTGAGTCCGTCAACCTTTATATCTACCTGAATAGCGGTGATTCCCTTGTGAGTTCCTCCGACCTTGAAGTCCATGTCTCCGAAGAAGTCCTCAAGACCCTGAATATCTACCATTGTGGCAAACGAGCCGTCCTCCTTAGTGATAAGACCGCAGGAGATTCCGGCTACAGGCGCCTTTATCGGCACGCCGGCGTCCATCAGGGCAAGAGTAGAGCCGCATATCGAGCCCTGAGATGTCGAGCCGTTTGAGGAAAGTACTTCAGATACCACTCTTATCGCATACGGGAACTCCTCAACAGAGGGCAGAACCGGCACAAGCGCCTTTTCAGCCAGAGCGCCGTGTCCTATCTCACGTCTGCCGGGACCGCGGGAGGGCTTTGTCTCTCCTACAGAGTAAGAGGGAAAATTATAGTGGTGGATATATCTCTTCTCGGTTTCCTCGTCAAGCCCGTCAAGCTTCTGGGCATCGCTTACAGGGCCAAGAGTAACTATCGAAAGAACCTGAGTCTGTCCTCTTGTGAACAAGCCCGAGCCGTGAACTCTGGGGAGCACGCCTACCTCGGCGGCAAGAGGACGAATCTGGTCGAGGCTTCTGCCATCGACACGCTTGCCCTCATACAGCCAGTTTCTCACTATCTTCTTCTGGAGCTTGTATATGCACTCGTCTATCATGGCGAGCTGCTCCGGATACTG
This sequence comes from Candidatus Faeciplasma pullistercoris, assembly GCA_018715525.1. Lineage (GTDB taxonomy): Bacteria > Bacillota > Clostridia > Oscillospirales > Ruminococcaceae > Faeciplasma > Faeciplasma pullistercoris. The sequence continues at coordinate 40,123 of DVLL01000017.1, forward strand.
CTCGTCAAATCTCGCATGGATAGCATCCTTGATGGGCTGGAGCCTTGCTTCTCTTATGTTCTTGTCGTCTGTGTCAAGAGCGACCTTGACGTCCTCCTCCGCCATTTCCTCAATAGCAGCAAACAGGTCGTGGTCTACCTCCATCGACTCGAACTCAAACTTGGGCTTGCCTATCTCAGCCTTTATCGAGTTGATAAACTCGACCATCTTCTGAATTTCCTTGTGTCCGGTCTTTATGGCGTCAAGCATGGTCTCGTCGTCCACCTCGTCGGCGCCCGCCTCGATCATTACTATCTTTTCCATTGTTCCGGCAACGGTAAGGTTAAGATGATTTTTTGCCCTCTGCTCCAAGGTGGGATTCAAAACTATCTCGCCGTCAACAAGTCCTACGCTGACGCCGGCTATGGGTCCTGCCCACGGGATATCCGAAATAGAAATCGCTATGGAAGTAGCGAGCATTCCCGCTATCTCGGGAGAGCAGTCGGGATCGACCGCCATTACGGTCATAACAACGCTTACGTCGTTTCTCATATCCTTGGGGAAAAGAGGACGTATAGGTCTGTCTACCATACGGGACGTGAGTATTGCCTTATCGCTGGGCTTGCCCTCACGCTTTGTGAATGAACCCGGTATCCTTCCGACCGAGTAAAGCTTCTCCTCGTAGTCTACAGACAGAGGGAAGAAGTCTACGCCCTCTCTGGGCTTGGGAGACGCGGTGACGTTAGCCATAACCACAGTTTCGCCGTAACGCACCCAGCAGGAGCCGTTTGACAGCTCGCAGGTCTTACCCGTCTCGACGACCAGCGGACGTCCCGCGAAGGTGGTCTCGAATTTTCTGTACTTGTCAAATTTCTTGATCTCCGACATTGCCATGTGAAAAAATCCTCCGTTCAAATATTTTTAATCAGTATTTTCAAGCGGAAGTTTTAGCAATAAGCTAAACCCTCCTGCAATATCCGAAGCAGAAGGACTTAACTTATTACTAAAAAACTGCGCCTGAAAATACATCAAAAGGCAGCAGCTTAAAATTGCTCCTGCCTTATGAGTACCTTGGTTATTACTTTCTCAAGCCGAGCTTTTCAACAATCGCACGATAGCGGTTGATGTCGGTCTTCTGAAGATAGTTCAAAAGATTACGTCTGCGGCCTACCATCTTAAGAAGTCCTCTTCTGGAATGGTGGTCGTTCTTGTGAGACTTGAGATGCTCAGTAAGGTCAGAAATTCTCTTTGAGAGAATAGCGATCTGAACCTCGGGCGAACCTGTGTCGTTCTCCGAAAGCTTGTTTGCCTCGATAATGGCAAGCTTCTCATCCTTAAGCAGCATTTTTTATACCTCTTTCATGATTATTTCCGTCAGCATAGGCAGCGGCAGGTACTGTTCCCATCTCAGGGCTTGATCCGCTGTCAACGTCTGCGGTAGATTTTGCGCCGGCGTCTTGCTTAAACGCACAAGCACATAACATGATACCATACATCATGCGATTTGTAAAGCAATATTTCAGAAATTCCAGAAAAATTTTTTCTCCCGTTATTGACTGCGCAGACTTTTTGTGCTACATTAGTTGCGGCAATTTTACTTTATATGTAATCGCGCATACATCTTATATATAAAGTTTACAACATTTACAAGCCTATGTCAACATAAAAAAGAGAAAAGAGCGGATTTTATTCTTTATGCATACGTCCATAGCTGAAAATTTACTGACGTTCCTTAGGAAAAACGTCGTAATGTGCGTTGCGCTTCTGGCAGCTCTGATAACCTCCTTTATCGTCCCGGTGGATTCTGAGTATCTGGGCTACTTCGACTACAAAACTCTTGCCTGCCTGTTTTGCGTGCTTGCCGTTGTCTGCGCTCTCAAGGACGTCAACTTCTTCTATATCCTTGCGGAAAAAGTCGTACAGCACTTCAAAAACCTTCGGGTGTGCGTGCTTGTCTTAGTGTACATAACCTTTATCGGCTCTATGCTCATAGCCAATGACATGGCGCTTCTGACCTTCCTGCCACTCGGATATTTCGTGCTGTCGTCTACCGGTAAGCAAAAATACATGGCTTATGTTTTTATCCTCCAGAATATCGCGGCAAACCTCGGAGGAATGCTCACGCCTTTTGGCAACCCTCAGAACCTCTACCTATACACCAAGTTTGAAATACCGAACCTTGAGTTCATGGAGATAATGGCTCCGCCTTTTGTTGCGGCTATCGCGATAATAACGGTGTGCTGCCTTATCCTCCCCGCCGAAAAGCTGAGCCTTGACGATACTCCTCCAAAGCTTGATGTAAAGCGCACCGCCTTCTATCTTGTTCTGTTTGCGCTTTCGATAGCGATAGTATTCAGGGGAGTACCCTATCAAATAGGCTTGGTCGTTATCTTTATCGCTCTTATGATCGCCGACAGGCACGCTCTTGCAAGCGTTGACTACCCTCTGCTCCTGACGTTTGTGTTCTTCTTTATCTTTGCCGGGAACATGGCAAGGATACAGCCCGTCGTCACGCTTCTGTCCGGACTTCTTGATAAGAGCACTCTTTTGTTCAGCATAATAAGCTGCCAGTTTATAAGCAACGTGCCCTCCGCGATACTTCTTTCGGGATTTACCGACAACTACGCCGACCTGCTTGTCGGAGTGAACATAGGCGGTGTGGGAACGATTATAGCGTCACTTGCAAGCCTTATAACCTTCCGCGAGTACCACAGGCACAACCCCAAAAAGACGCTTAGGTATCTTGGCGAATTCTCGCTTTTGAACTTCGGATTTTTGATTTTCCTGACGGTGTTCCAAACCGTTGTGGATTCGCTTACAGTCTGAGATCGCGCAATGAATCGCGCAATGAAATAATGCCCGAGCAGCAATCTGCCCGGGCTTTTATTTTACCTATTGAGCTTGTCAATGGAGTTTTCGTAATCCTTGCGAAGTTTTTCCTCCGCCTCGTCGCGCAAAAACTTCCTTCTTGCGTATTCTGTCTCGCCGAGGTTTCCGGCAAGGTAATTTTCTTCGTTTGTATACGCGGTATTGTCCAGCAGAGCGTTGAGCGTACGCTCGCGGTTATCGAGGTTTTTAAGCTTTTGCTCATACTCTTCACGGAGCTTTTTGCGCTCTTTCTCTTTCTCAAGCTCCTGCTCATGCTGCTCCTCGCGCAGCTCTTGGTCCTGTGCAAGCCTTCCTCTGAGCTCATCAAGGCGTTGTTTGGTGTAGAACTCTTTATCCTCGATTTCTCTTTCGAGAACCCTCTCGCAGACGCTGTCTATCTGAGGATCCCTGATGTCTTCCGGAACATTCTCATAAAAGTCCGTCCTGAACTTCATCGCCTCGATAAAGACAAAGTCGAAGTTTTTGCCGAGTCCGCGCTTTATCAGAACCTCGATTATCCTGTCTATGTCGGCCTTTGCACTGCCGTACTTGCCGTTTTTAACCCAGAACGCAAAGGCGTATATATGCACGCTGTAGGCATACTTTATCCACTGCTTTTGATAGTCTTTATCAAACCAGTACTTGCCGCTTTTCAGATTGCTCCACTTTGCGACTTCAAACGGCTGCGGTCTGAACATTTCCCACTTGTTATTCTTGAACTCCTGATACATGCAGTCCGCGACATGCTGAACAAGCAGCCCCTCAGGTATGCTCGCCTTAACATCATGTGCGTTATCGTATGCAGATGAGGCAAACATCATATCCCATGCAATCTCGTAGTCGTTCGGTATGGGATACTTTTTGCCGTCCGGGCCTTCCATTTCAACAGCGCCTTTTGTCATGGCGTAGATCGCTTTTTTCGCCTTATCCTTTGCGACGCCGCGCATGGATGCCAAATAGGCAAAAATTATAATGTACACTACGATAAGTGCAATAACAAAAATCACATTGGCCACGCCCGTCTCGATAAACTCGGATGGAGTCATGAGCGTTCCGTCACTGTGCATGAAAATATTTAAAAAGAAGGTGACAAAACAGCCGACAGATCCGAGCAAAAAGTTTATTTGCTTTTGAGTCTTTTCCCTTCGGGTGTCGAGAGGCTGAGGCATTGAAAACCACATGTTTACAACCATCGCCACAGGCGTCACAAAGAAGCACGCGCCGGCCCAGTACCACACCCAGTTGAGCAGGCAAGATAGAACAAACAGCGCGACCGAAAAAACAAATCCGAACACGCCGTAGCCCGTGACCTTCTTCTTCTTGAAAATCGGTACAAATTTCTTTGAGTTGCTTGAACTCATTTTACACACTCCCGATTCCGCCGGCGGGCGGCGGATGATATCCGGCCGTGGGAGCATCTATATCTCCCGCAGCCGTGCCGGGGGATAAGAGCAGTTTGAACGCCGCGCAGGCATTATTTGCTCATAAAAAAGTTATCTTGAGGCAGCTATCTTCGCGGCGGTGTAGGTGTTTCTCATCAGCATCGCTATTGTCATAGGTCCTACGCCTCCGGGAACAGGAGTTATGTAGCCCGCGACCTTTGAGACCTCATCAAAGTCCACGTCTCCGCAGAGCTTTCCGTTTTCATCCCTGTCCATTCCGACATCGATTACGACGGCTCCCGGCTTGACCATATCCGCCTTTATCATCTTTGCCTTGCCGGTGGCGACAACAAGTATGTCCGCCTCGAGGCATTCCTTCTTAAGGTCGGCAGTCTTCGAGTGGCACATTGTCACCGTGCCGTTGGCGTGCAAAAGCAGCATTGCCATCGGCTTTCCTACTATATTGCTCCTTCCCACGACAACGCATTTCTTTCCCGCTATTTCTACGCCGGTCGACTTTATAAGCTCCATAATTCCCGCAGGGGTGCATGGCAAAAAGTTATAGTCGCCGGTCATTATCCTGCCCACATTTGCCGGGTGAAAAGCGTCCACATCCTTCATCGGCGATATAGACTCTATGACGGCCTTCTCGCTTATATGCTTTGGAAGAGGCAGCTGGCAGAGTATGCCGTGAACCTCGGAAGTGTGGTTAAGCTTATTTACAAGCTCCTTGAGCTCCTCCTCGGTGGTGCTCTCAGGCATGAGGTACTCAAACGACTTAAAGCCTACCTCCTCGCATGCCTTCTTCTTGTTTCTCACATATATCTGTGACGCTGGATCCGAGCCTACGAGTATGACCGCCAGTCCGGGAGTTACGCCGGTTTCCGCGATGAAGCGGGCAGTCTCCTCCTTGATAGAACCGCGAATCTGCGCGGATATCTTCTTTCCGTCTATAATTTCAGCCATATTTGTCCTCCTGATATATCTTTATGCGCTTACCGGCAGCAGGAATATCCCGCCGCCGGCTGCTCTTCCTTGTCTTTGACGCTTATCCTATGCGTCAGCCGGTGACCTTGTCGTCCGAGCTGCCGTCATCGCAGCTTTTTTGCTTCCCGGCTTCATCGTCTGAGGCTTCCTCGCTTAAAGCATCGCCGCTGTCAGCTTCGGAATCAGGCTGCGCTTCATCTGATGCATTGTCCGAGACGTTGCCTGAGGCTTCGTCTGAGACCTCATCGCCGTCTTCCTCTGAAGCATCATCCTCAGCAAGTATATGCTCATCGACCTCGTCGTTTGCGTGCTTGCCTCTTTTTCTCTTGGAATCAAGCCTGCTTTGCTCATACAGCCTGAGCATCTCTCTGGACTCCTCAGAGTCGCAGTAAAGCAGCTTGCCCCTCTTCTTGACGGTGATGTACATGTAAACCAGTATCATAAGCGCGAATATCACGCATGTTCCAGCCACGAGCTGAGAAATCTTGAGCTGGATGGTGTCGTTGTTGATAAGGTACAGGCTGTCCGTCCTCAGACCCTCGATCCAGAACCTTCCCAGTCCGTACCAGCCTATATACAAAAGGAACAGCTCGCCGTCAAACTTGCGGTGCTTTGAATAGAAGTGCAGGGCTATAAATCCTACCAGACACCAAAGCGACTCATACAGGAAGCAGGGGTGCGCTATCATCTCTCTTGCTCTGTTTGTGACTATCGTCACATTCTCGGGATAGTAGAAAAAGTACAGCTCGTTGATTATTTTCTTTGAGGTCATGCCCCACGGCAGGGTGGTCATCGAGCCGTAAGCCTCCTCGTTGAAGAAGTTTCCCCAGCGTCCGATGCACTGTCCTATCAGGAAGCCCATGCCTGCAAGGTCAAGCAGCGTGCCTATCTTCACCTTTCTTATCTTAGCCACTACCAGTCCGAACAAAAGCGCGCCTATCACTCCGCCGTAAATGGCAAGTCCGCCGTCGCGAATACTCAGAGCCTCGACTATATCGAAGGTGCCGTCGTCCGTAATGTATTTGTCAAGGCTGAATATTACATAGTACGCTCTCGCGCCGATTATTCCGCCTATAAAGCCTGCCAAAACGGTGTCGGTAAACCTGTCCGGCTCGAGTCCGAACTTCTTGACCCTTGTAAACGCATAGATCATCGCAAGCGCCATTCCGAGCGCTATCAGGAAACCATACCAGTAAATCTCAAAGGTCGTTCCGGGTATGGTGACCATTACATTGTCAATCTTGAGTCCGTTCTCAAAAAGACCGCTGTTCGGGAAATATAATACTCCGTCCTCGCCGTCCAAGATCTGACGAACCAAATCAGTTGTCATTGCCATTAGCATATCAGTCTGTTGTTTCCTTCCTGTTCTATTACTTCAAAGGCTCTACTATGGAAATAGCGGAGCGCTCTGCATCCAATAGCTCGTCAAGCGCGCCGGCGACGTCCTCATAGGTTATCGAAGCGAGGATCTCTATCGCGTCAAACGGCTTGCTTTGAGTCATGTGAGCGTTAAGCATGAGCGACGCGCAGCTTTCAGCGCTGCCGAACGCCCTTATGGCTGAGGCATACCTCGACTTTTTAAGGCTTTCAAACTCTGAGCGGTCAAGTCCCTCGCGTTTTACTCTGGCGATCTCCTCGTTGACCATGGCTCTAAACTTTTCAGGATCGTTTGATTCTCCCTCGAGGAGGTTGACAAAGTAGCCGTCGCCGTCAAGAGTCTCCGACTCAAAGCTTGAGTTAATAAGACCCGCCCTCAGGCAATCCTGATAGAACTTTGTAGTGGAGCCGAAAATGAGATCCATCAAAAACGCGCTCTCAAACTCCTTCTTTATCATCTCGGCGCCGATACACGGCTTTGCCTTAAAGCCTATGGCGAACAGCGGAACTCCAACCGGCATACTGCACTTATATTCGCTCTGAACAACGGTGTCCGGCTCGTTCGGGAAAACGCACTCAAGACCTGCGTCCTCGCAGGGCTTCAAAAGCCTGTCCGCAACCTCAAGCACATCGTCAACCCGGCAGTTTCCAGCAACCGAGAGCACCATATTATTGAGGTTATAGAAGGTGTAATAGCAGCGGTACAAAAGGTCGGCGTTGATCTTCGCTATAGAGTCCACCGTTCCCGCTATGCCTATCCTGACAGGATGACTGTGATAAACCGCCTTTAAAAGATTGAAGAAGACCGCCACATACGGGTTGTCCTCGCCCATCTTTATCTCCTGAGCGATTATGCCCTGCTCCTTGTCTACTGTCGCCTGCGTAAAATACGGCTTCTGAACAAAGTCGAGAAGTATTGAAAGAGACTCGGGGAAATTCTCTGTACAGCTGAAAAGATACGCGGTTCTTCCGAATGAGGTATAGGCGTTTCCGCTCGCTCCCGTCTTCGCGTAAAGCTCGAAAACGTCGCAGTCCTCGTTCTCAAAAAGCTTATGCTCCAAAAAGTGAGCTATTCCCTCAGGCACGGTGACAAAGTCGGCGTCGTTTTTGGTCTTGAAGGTGGTGTTGACAGAGCCGTACTTCGTTCCGAAAAGCGCGAAGGCGGTGTTATAGCCCTCCATCTCCATGACATATATCGAAAGACCGGTAGGGTGCTTGATATAGTAGTACTTTTCGCCTGTGCGCTCGTTTACTATAAGCTGCTTTTCATAGTTCATTTATCTATTCCCTCCTCAGTCTCTCTGGACATAGACTGTGTCAAGCTTAAAGCTCTTGGCAAGGTTTATTACATCCTCGCGGGTGACCTCGTTGAGCTTCTCAATATATTCCTCGGGAGTAAGCACCTCGCCTCTGAGGTTGCCGCAGGCATACCAGTCGTCTATCAGGAAGATCTTATCCTCCCTCGAGCGGTAGGAGTTGGCAAGTATCAGCTTTGCGCTCCGGAGCTCATCCTCGGTGACCTCGCCGTCCGCAATAAGAGAAAGCTGGCGGATTATCTCGTTCTTAGCCTTTTCAATATTATCGAACTCCACCGCGCTGACTACAAACATCGTGCCCTTTGTCTCCGAGTATATCGACTGGCAGAAATAGCAAAGGCTCATCTTCTCCCTGACATTGGCGAAAAGCTTGGAGAACGGCGCTCCTCCGTAGACGCAGGAGAGTACCTGAGCAGTCCTGAGATCATGCTTCTCCGGCTTGAACGCCATGACAAGGTTTGCCTGCGCCACGCTCATGTGCTTTGTCACATACTCCGGCTCCGGCTTTATTGGGCTGTAGCTGAGGAAGCTCGGGGTACTCCAGCTTTGGCGGTCGGTCTTAAACGCCTTCTCAAGCACCTTTATCGCGTCGTCAAAGCCGCCGTGACCGCAGAAGGAAATCTCGACCTTAGCTTTCTTGAGCACCCTCTTATACACCTCATACGCCTCCGCGGGCGTTACCTTTTCAACGGCCTCTCTGCTGCCGTAATACTTGCAGGCTCTCGCCTCGCCCCTGTATACAGTCTCAAAGGAGAGACCCATGGCATAGGATATCTTGTCGTTTATCTCGGCGTCTATGGCGTCAAGAAGATCCTTTCTTCTCATCTCAAACTCGTCCGCAGCAAAGCCCCCTTGCTCAACAGCCGGATCAAAGATGCAGCCGACAAGCAGCTTTGACACGTCGTCTGATATCCTGTCTCCGCCAAGAGCGTATCTGTCAGCTAAAAAGTCCGCGCTGATTTTAAGCTCGTAGATGTCTCCCATCTGGTTGACAGCTCCCGATACGGTAGTTCCGTAAAGAGCGTTTAATTTTTTGTTGAACTCAGTGCCGGTAGGATATTCCGCGCTGCACGAGGTCAGAACGGCGGGAATCAGCGCTAATGCAGCCGCGTCCTTCTCGCTGTACTCGGTCATGAACCTGATAAAAACGGTATTTGTCTTGAATTTGGGGTCTGAAATCTGAGACAGATAAACTCCGCCGCCCAAATCCCTTCTATCGTATGAACTGCGCAATATAACTCACCTCTAATGCTATAATGAAAAACAGATAGGTTTATTGTACCACACGCTTTCAATTTATGCAAGTATAAGCTAAGAATATGGCGAAAAAACGCAAAAGCCGCGTCCGGGGACAATACAGGAAATATTTTGTATATTTGCCTCTATTCAAATAGTATCAGCTGCATTCACGCCTGTCAATATAAATATGAAAATCAGGAATCCCGTAAGTTTATAATAGCCTTGTTCCTTTGGCGCTCCCCCGGACGTAAAAAATCCCGCCCCGCCGCATTATCCGCGGCAGAGCGGGGCTTTACTCAAAATTACGACTTTATCAGCCGTTAACGCTTTCAGTCTGGCTCTCCAGCTTCGGCTGGTCGGAGCCGCCGCCAAGAGCGGCTTTCTTTTCGTCATGCTTAAACAAGAGCTTGAGGCAGATAGGAGTGAGCAGCGAGGACACAAGTATCAGCATGATAACCGCCGTGAAGTATCTCTCGTCCAGGAGCCCCACCTCGAGTCCCTTCTGGGATACGATGAGCGCTACCTCTCCTCTTGTCATCATACCTACGCCGACCTTGATAGAGTCGTTCCACTTGAACTTGAACGCCTTCGCGGTGAGTCCGCAGCCTATTATCTTGGACAGCAGTCCGACGAGCACGAAGCCTACCGAGAAAAGTATCAGCTCGGCGTCAATGTCGTCAAAGACATACTTTATTCCTATGCTGGCAAAGAATATCGGTCCGAAGAACATATACGAGCTTACATCCATCTTCTCGTTGATGTACTTGGAGTCCGGCAGGTTGCAAAGGAGTATACCCGCTACATACGCGCCGGTAATATCCGCTACTCCGAAGTAGTGGTCGGCGATATAAGCCATGGCAAGGCAGAGCGCAAGACCCATTATCGGGATTCTGCGATGGTGAGGCGCGCGCTTGTCGATCTTCTTGAAGATAAAGTATATCGCGACGCCTATGGTAGCGCAGAAGACTATGTACAAAAGCGTATCAAGCAGAACGCTTCCCACGCTGCTTGAGCTCGAGTCCTTGAGGCCTATTACAAAGGTAAGGACTATTATTCCTATTACATCGTCTATGATCGCCGCGCCTGTGATAACAGTACCGATCCTTGTGTCAAGCTTTCCGAGCTCCTTTAGGGTCTCGACCGTTATGCTGACAGAGGTAGCGGTAAGTATGGTTCCCATAAAGAGCGCCTTGAAGAACTCCTCCGTTCCGATGGCTGAAAAGCCGTAGAAGCAGGAGTAAAGCAGCGTTCCGCCGACAAGCGGTACAAAAACGCCCACGCAGGCGGTGACTAACGCCATGGGTCCTGACCTTATCAGCTCTTTGAGATTGGTCGTCAGACCCGCCATGAACATCAGGAGTATTACGCCGATCTCGGCGGAGACGTTCAGATAATCAGAGCCGGAGACAAGACCGAGAATATTAGGACCTATGAGGAGTCCTGCAATGATCTCTCCGACGACCTGAGGAACACCGAGCCTCTTGGCTATCAAGCCGAACACTTTAGCGATAATTAGTATGATTGCCAAGTCACGAATAATGTCAATAACTTCCAAAATAATCACCTTCTAAGAATTACACCATAAAACATTTTTCGTAAGCATAACAGCTATTATACTCTTGAGCTTTTTAATTTTCAAGAACCTATTTAAATTTCGTTATTTCGGTTGAAATGCCGCTCAAAATCCGTTATAATATGGGCAATTCTTGCAACAGACTGGGCTTTGAGGGTGAAATAAAATGTTTGACATAAACTACTTTTTGGGACTGCCATCCTATATAGATTCTCTGCGTGAGACTCGCCTGCCGATATTTATTTACGGCATGGGGGACGGCTGCCTTAAGCTGCTGTCCGTCTTTAGCAGTTATAATATCCCTTGCGCGGGAATTTTCGCAAGCGACGAATTTGTCAGGGACAAAAGCTTCGAGGGACACAGGATACACAGCCTGGGGGAGATAGAATCGAGTGTAGACGAGTTTATAGTTGTCCTCGCTTTCGGGGCAGGATACAGGTCGCTGATAGAAAAAATAGACGATATTGGCTCGCGGCATACTCTTTTCGTGCCGGATATGCCGGTTGTTGGAGAGGGACTGTTTACCAAGGAATACCTTGCGGGAAATTTTGAAAGCATCAGCCGAGTCTATTCCCTGCTTGCCGACGAGCAGTCAAAAAGCTGTTACACAAATCTGCTCGAATACAGGATAACCGGCGGCATACGCTTTCTCAAGTCCTGCGAGTCGCGTCCCGGCGACGCCATGAAGCTCCTTAAGCTGTCAGGCGACGAAATCTACTGCGACCTCGGAGCGTATACAGGCGACACCATCGACGAGTTCTTAAATGCGACAGGAGGCAGCTATCGCCGCATATACGCGGCAGAGCCTGACCCGAGAAATTTCAGAAAGCTCTGTGAAAACACCTGCGGTCTTGCCGGCTTCACACCGATAAACGCCGCTATTGGCGAAAACGACGGGGTAATAACCGTCTTAAAGGGAGGCGGCAGGATGATAAGAAAATCCGACAAGGGCAGGCAGGTGGCTCTTCGCTCCCTTGACTCCATCCTCGGCGGGGAAAGCTGCACATACATAAAGATGGACGTCGAGGGCTCTGAGACAGAGGCAATAAGAGGAGGCGCACGCACTATTTCAGCCTGCCAGCCAAAGCTCAATATCGCGCTTTATCACCGGGTAGGCGACATCTTTGAGCTTCCCCTGCTGGTTCACTCGCTGCTTCCCGAGCACAAGCTGTATATCCGGCACTTCCCTTATTACCCGGCGTGGGACACAAATCTGTACGCCGTACCCGACTGAAGTACAAGGCGGTTCTCTTACTGAAGACCGCTTTTTTACATCTATGTGTTTACCACAGGAGCAGACATTGCATAATATGTATTAGGTGTTAAACCGGGCTGGTGCTCAAAAAGGGAAAGCGCAAAATCGCTACTTTCATCGCTTATCCACACGGATTTCACACAAGCCGCCGTCTGTAACCAAGTTGTCACTTTCTTGTAATTGCTTTGTTCTTGAAATGGGGCAGGGATATGCTACAATGTAATTGTAATAACAAGAACGAGGTGACACAGATGAATCGAAACAAGCTTAGGATAATCGCATCGCTTATAATAGCGGCGGCGATAGTAGCTGTTATGGCGGCATGCGGTCGGGTGGAAGACCCCGCGGGCAATAACGACCCCACCGGGACAGACTCATCTGTGACGGTGCCGGCAACCGATTTGCCTGAAACCACCATCCATACTGAAGCCACTACAGACGAGACTCAGCCGGTTACAGAAATGCCCGAGCAGACAGAGCCTGCAACCGAGCCTACCGTGACTGAACCCACTGTGACTGAACCTACCGTGACCGAACCGACTGAAACAGAGCCGGAGGCTTCTGAGCCCGAGGCGCAGGCAGACTACTCTAAGATAGTAGACACCGCGACCGACATGCTCGGAGTTCCATACGCAAGCGGCGGAAGCAGCCCGGAGGACGGCTTTGATACCTCGGGATTTACTTACTATTGCGTCAGAGCTGCGGGAATTGATTTCCCCAGAAGCCTCAAGGACCAGCTTGAGAGCGGAGAGAGGATACCCTACAGCGAACTGAGGGCGGGAGATATCGTCTACTTTGCCGCTGAGGAGGGCGGAGAAGCAAGCTTCTGCGGAGTTTATGTGGGCGGAGGTCTTATGATCTACTCCCCCGTCCCCGACGATTTCGTCAAGACCGCAAATATTACAACCAACTACTGGACTACTCACTTTGTTACGGGACTGCGCGTGAGCGCAGAAAGCTGAGCCGGTCCGCTGAACATAAGTCTGTCTATATCTCTATTTTTCCTCCATACAACATACAGACAAAAGCCTGATCGGGGGCGTCGCGCAAGCTGCGGCGTCCCTTGGCTTTTTATTTTATTAAAATTCATTTGCCCAGAGAGTGTTTTAGCGCATTCGGCATAATCTTGACGATATGTGTTGACATGGGATACAGTTTGTGCTATCCTATGTATCGAATAAAACAGGGGAGCTCGTATTCGGGCTGAGAGGAAGCGAAATAACGCTTCGACCCATAACCTGATTCGGATAATGCCGACGTAGGGCGACCTGATATTTTCAGGTGACGACATAACGCTTACCAAGCCTCGGACATATCCTGCCCGGGGCTTTTTGCATTCACAAATCGGGAAATGGCAGATTTAACTCGTTTTATTGAATTTTCAAAACGGAGATGCAAAAACATGAGAAACAAAAACCTTCTGGCGCTTACGGAAAGCGCCGTAATGATCGCGCTGGCAACGGTCCTGAGCCTTATCAAGATAGTAGACCTGCCATACGGCGGCTCTGTCACGATAGCCTCAATGCTTCCGGTCGCGATAATCGCCTATCGTCACGGTCTTGGCTGGGGCTTGGGCTCCGGTCTTGTATACGGAGCTATACAGCAGCTTACCGGTCTTAACACCTTAAGCTGGGTGACCGGCTGGCAAAGCATACTCGCCGTAGTACTTCTCGACTACATAATCGCCTTCACGGTCATAGGCTTCGCAGGAGTTTTCCGCAAGGTGGTAAATAATCAGGCCGCTGCCCTGTCACTCGGCTGCATACTTGTATGCGTCCTCAGATACGCCTGCCACGTCGTATCCGGCGCCACCGTCTGGGCAGGACTTTCCATACCCACTCAGGCGGCTTTGGGATACTCGTTCATCTACAACGCCACCTACATGATACCCGAGACCATCGTTATGGTAGTCGCCGCTATTTACATCGGCTCGACGGTAGACCTGCGCTCTCAGATGCCCACGAGGATGGCTTCCTCGGCGAAATCAGCAAACAACTGGGCGTTGCCTGTTGCGGGACTTGTCGCGGCGGTCGCTGTCATATTTGACACCGCACAGATATTCTCCCACCTCCAGGACGCTGAGACCGGCGAATTCGCCATCACTCAGATAAACGAGATAAACTGGCTCATGATAATCATCGTTACGGTAGCGGCAGCGGTGCTTTCCGCAGTACTTGTCGCTATTCGCTCCGCGTCAGCCAAAAAGGCGCAATAAAAGCTGACGAGCAGCATGAAAGCTATAATTCTGACGCCATATCACGAAGGCTCCTACTCCCAGAGTATCGCCGACGGAGCTGACCTTGTCATATGCGCGGACACATCCTTTGCCGAGGCTGAGCGGCTCGGAATAATTCCCGATGTTATAATCGGCGACTTCGATCACGAAGATATAACAAATCGCGCCGCCGGAAGCGTGATAACCGTCCCATGTGAAAAGGACGACACCGACACCATGCTATGCATAAAATACGCCATAGACAAGGGAGCGGACTATATTCTGATTGCCGGCGGAATAGGCGGAAGGCTGGATCACACCATAGCAAACATTCAGTCGCTGGCGTACGCCGAATCAAAAGGCGTCAAAGCCGAGCTTTCTGACGGCAAAAACCGAGCGATGATAGCGTCCGGTAGAATTTCGATCCCGAAGGTGGAAAACTTCTACCTCTCGCTTTTCGCCTATGGAGGGAGCTGCTCGGGAGTAAGCGTACGCGGCACAAAATACACGCTCAAGGACTCAGAGCTGTCGGTGGACTTCCCGCTCGGCGTCAGCAATGAGATAACCGCGCAAAAGGCGGAGATCGAAGTAAAAAGCGGCAGGCTCCTCATCATACTTTCTAAAAAAGAGGCATGACCTATGCAGCATGCTTATCCCCCGTATATCCGTACGGGGGATTTTTTGAAACTGTAATCAAATCTTAATAGACTTCCCGAAAAAAGTGTGCTACACTAAAAGATAACATATGAAAACGCCACTTGATTAAATGGGAAAGGATTCAAATATGCGAAAGCTCAGTATAATCATCTGTATCGTGATTGCAGTTACATCGCTTACAATGAGCATAGGCGCCGCAGAAACCGGCTCTGTCTCCTTTAATCTGCCGGACGATGTGACGATCTACTCGGAAGCGGCTTACCTTGTAAACCTCGACACCAACGAGGCTGTATATCAGAAAAACGCCGATAAGAGGCTTGTTCCCGCGTCTTTGACAAAGATAATGACGGCAATCCTGCTGCTCGAGGAATACAAGGACAACATCGGCGCGCTTTCAACTACATATGTGTCAGGACCCTCCACCTGCTTTGACGAGCTGTATATGACCGGAGCGTCCACAGCGGACATACGCATCGGCGAGGAGGTCTCCTATAAGGATCTTTTATACGCTTTGATGCTCCGCTCGGCGTGCGAGGCGGCAAACATAATAGCCTACAATGTTGCCGGAAGCCTTGAAGGATTTGTCCAGATGATGAACGACAAGGCCGCGGAGCTCGGATGCACCGACACCCACTTCACCAACGCCCACGGTCTTTTCTGGGAAGATCACTACACTACGGCGCGGGATATGGCGATCATCACCGAATACGCCATGACCCTGCCGATGTTCACCGAAATATCCTGCACCCCCGAATACACCATGGAAGCTACGAGCTATCACCCCGAGCCGAGGGCAATATCCCACACCAACTACATGATGTCGAGGATGAACGGCGGAGATTACTACTACGAATATGTAAAGGGAATAAAGACGGGCACGCTCGACCAGGCCGGAAGATGCCTTGTATCGCTTGCGTTTAAGGATGGCTACAGCTATCTTCTCGTCACCCTCAACGCCCCACAGCAGGACGCTCAGGGCAACAATGTCTTTTACAACTTCATCGACGCCAAGACCATATACGAGTGGGCGTTTGACAATCTTGAGTACACAGACATAGTCCTCGGAACGGAGGAAAAGGCGGAGGTGCCGGTTCAGTACGGCGACGGACAGGACTATGTGATAGCCAAACCGGCGGAGTCTTTCTCGAGAATATGGAACAAAAGCATACCCCTGAGCTCGATTCACGAGGACATAACGCTTGCTGAGAACGTTGTCGCGCCGGTAAACGAGGGAGATGTTCTGGGAACGCTCGAGCTTGAGTACGGCGGACAGGTGCTTGCCACCATGGATCTTATAGCCACAACAAGTCTTGCCCGCTCAGAAAGATCGGAGCTTATGACTATCGCACAGAGCTTTGTGGGCTCGCCCGACTTTTACTCCGCGCTCAAATGGTCCGCTCTGTTTTTTCTTGTGTACACTGTTCTGATAATTACACTTAAGATCATATTCCACATCCAAAACAAAAAGCGCTCGCGCATGTACGGCACGGTCAAGCGCCGCAGATAATTCGGATTTTATCAGCCCCGACTTGTGTATTTTCAAGCCGGGGCTGCTTTATGCGTCACCTGAGGTATGGCTTAGCCTTGAGGAGGGCTGATTATCTTTCCGTTATATATAACCTTTGCCCTTAGGAGAGGGTCTTTTATATACGCCCTCCCGTCCTTCATCCTTATCCCGAGTATATCCTCCGTTATCGCCCGGTAATACCATGCCGCCGAGCCTGTATATATCGACCAGCCGCCGCGGGCATAGCAGTTTTTGTTTGCATATACGTCGCCGCAGATATAATAAGGCTCTGTTTTATACCTTTGATACCCTAAATTCTCCGAGCGGGCAACAGGGCTGATCGTTGTCAGAATGTCAATCCCCTCCCGGCTCAGACCCGCGCGTACACACGCCATCCCGAGCCACACCGCCGCGTGAGTATACTGCCCTCCGTTTTCCCTGATACCGTCCGGGTAGTGACTGATATACCCGACAGGCGGCTCGAAGTTGTCCGGAAACGGCGGCGTAAAGAGCTTTACTACTCCTCTTTTTGTATCCGCGAGCCGTGCGTATGCCTCACTAAGAGCGAGTTTTGTAAACTCACTGTCCCTTAGCCCGGCAAACTGCGCAAATGACTGCGCTATCGAGTCTATACAGCAGACCTTTGACTCGGCTGAGCCGAGCACAGTTCCGTCGTCGGCATACGCCCTCCTGTACCAGCTGACGTCCCTGCCGTTTTGCTCTATAGAGCTTTCGAGTTCGTGCGCGTATTCTAAAATAAGCCTTGAGTACTCCGGGTCCATTTCCTTGCACAAAGAAGCAAATCTTCTGAGAACGAGTATATAAAACTCTGTAAGCCACACCGACTCGCCTTTTCCCTTTTCGCCAAGCTTGTTAAAGCCGTCGTTCCAGTCTCCCGTGCCTATAAGCATAAGCCCGTTCACGCCCGTTTTCCCGGCGCGGTAATCTATGGCTTTCCTGCAATGCTCGTATACGCTTTCTCGGAGCGAGGTTTTATACACCTCGCCGTATTTTTCGTTTTCCTTCTCGCCGAGCTCTATTCCCGCGCAGTAGCAGACCTTGAGCATAAGAATATCCCTGTCGCCCGTCTTTTCCACATATTCGCAGACGGCGTAGGGCAGCCACAGGTTGTCGTCCGAGATCCTGGTGCGTATACCCTTTATCTTTTTCCCGGGAAGCGAGTGCCACCAGTGAAGGCAGTCTCCCTCATAAAACTGAGCCCTGCACGCGCGTAGTATCTGGCTTTTGCATATTGACGGATTCACCGCCATTATGCCGACTGCGTCCTGTAGCTGATCCCTGAAGCCGTATGCTCCCGAGCACTGGTAGAACCCGGTTCTTGCCCAGATTCTCGCGTGAAGCGCCTGATACCTCATCCAATGATTCGCCAGCTCTGCCATTCCGGTATTACACTCAGATACCTCCAGCCTGATTTGCCTTGTGTCCGTCTGCTGTGAGTAGTACCGCGGCATACCGGCTGCGGCAGCCTTGTCAAGAGCATAGGAAAGATAGAAATTGACCGTACTTTCACCCGACAGCCTCACCACCACCGCCGCAGCGCTGTCCTGACATAGGCTGATATTCTCAGACCAGTCTCCGGTCAAAAACGCCTTTCTGTCGCAGCAATACTCTCTTTCTCGGTCGCAGCTTAACGCCATGTATCCGTTGCTCAGTGAGGCGGGGCTGTGAAGTATTAGCGAGCCTCCGAATACCTCCGGGAGAACAAGATGAGCGTGTTTTCTGTCCGGCCCCAGACATGGCTCGCAAAAGTAGGCAAGCTCCGCGTCCTCTGAAACATTTATGCTTACCGCTATCCTCTTGCACATTCCCTTTTCCGACACGCCCACGCTGACGCTGCCGGAAAAGTTGTCCCCACGGAAGAAGTATTCCGCCTTGCATGGCGAAAATTTCGCCGCCGAGCCCCTTACAATGTCATAATACCTACCACCTACCCTAAGGATCAGCCTCTCTCCGAGGTTGTCCCTTGAGCTGTCGTTGTCCCACGGAGTGAGCCTGAGCTCCCTTGAATTAAAGGCGTAGCTGAACCCCAATGAGCCCTCGGATACAAGCGTTCCGAACTGCGGGCTTGAAAGTACATGACACCATGGCAAAGGCGGCTTTTCGTTTATCACATATCCGCCGTCTTCGCTAAATCCCCCGAGCGCCACCGGTGTTTCAACCTTTTGCGCAGCCGGCTCCACTCCTTCGATTCTCACCGGCTTTTTGAGCTCGACCGGTTCCTCAGAGCCGGATATTATCTCATCGGCGCCGATATGGCAGGCGTAGGCCTTGAGGAGCGTGATAAGCTCAGGTCTGACCGACGAGCGATCCACGGGAATTATCAGGGAGTATATCAGCCCCTCAAGCCCCGCTCTTTTCGCAGCATCGACCAGCAATGTGTAACGCTCCCGGCTGTAACCCCCGCCGTCGTCGTACACCACAGCGAGCTGAACGCCTATTCCGCTGAGCGCAAGCCTGCCCATTGCTCCAAGGTAGGAGGACAGCTTCTGCTCGTCGTTCCTGCCGTTGAGGTTTATAAGGATTAGCGGCAGGTCGGTGTTAACGGAAAGCTCCCACAAGGAGTTCAGCTCCAGCTTATTTTGCGCGAGCGCCTTAAGCTTCTGATGCGAGCTGCCGGATAGGAACATCACCTCGGGCAGCAGTCTGTTGGCGAGGGCTGAGCCGGGATCAAGTGCCCTCTCGCTCATAAGATCCTGAAGGGAGAATCTTCTTTTCATATGGGAAACACGGTTGATAAGCTCCTCCATGCTGTCGGCAGTCACGATGAACAGGTTCAGCTCGGTTTTTGTCTTTGGCGGAAGCGTTATCTCGGTTCTTATGAATATGCACGGGTCAGGCTCGCAAATATAGCTCGGAGGTATCTTCCCCGCTCTTCCGTCGGAAAACAGCCCGAATACTCCACCAGGGCGGGATAAAACCTCCTCCCTGTCAAAGGATACCGTGCCTAAAATGTCCTCGGCAAACCCGACCGCCATATATCCGCCCGCAGACTGTTCCGGCTTGCTTCCTCCGTCAGAACGGGTAACTATCACCGCATCAAGCCCGGGATCAACATCAAGCCTTAAAAACATCTTGTCAAACGCGGGATGCGCCGACTCGGCCGCGGTATCCGAAAGCGACGGCTCGATGTAGCTTACAAGCGACGCCTTGATTTCAGAGCCGGTGACGTTTTCTATGGCAAAGCTTCTGATTTCGCACGGCATCGACTTGTGGAGAGCTACGCGCATTCCTGCTTTGATTCTGTCGGTATTCCGGTAGTAGGCGGCATAGCAGTCCCCGAACTCGGCGACAAGCCCGTCCCCGCCGTCAAGAGTAGACAATACGGCTGCGCTTTTGCCGTCAAGTATGCCGAAAAACGCTCCCTTAGGTCTGACAAGCGGGTCAAAGGTCTTGCGGTATACCCCCTTGCCGCGGAAAAACGCCGAGCTTATCCCGCAGTCGGTCAGCACAAGCGAATACTCGCCGTTTGTCAGAAGTCTTGCTTTAGGATAGGTCGGCGAGATATCCGAATACTCCTCCGCAATACCCGGCTCAGCCTTTTCCGTCTTTATCTTCGGCTTTATGAGAGTGTCCTCAAAGACGCTTCTGTCAAGTCTGACCCTCTCGCTCAAAAGCTCGCTCGCGCCGGCAACACGCATGTCGCTCATAAAGCGCTTCTGGAATATCCCGTCCTGCAATACATTCAGGCAGGACAAGATACTCATTCCGACGTGGTGGGACATATAGCTCTTGACAGCCTCCGGCTCGCCCTTGGTGAAGTCAAGCGCCTCGTAGAAGCCATATCTTGAGTACAGCCCGTATTTTTTAAGCCTGTGAAGATTGTCCATGCCGGCATGCAGCGAATATCCGAGCGTAAGATATGTCGAATAGGGAGAAACCACATAGTCCGACTCAAGCCCTCGCTTTACTCCGGTTTTCGGCGCCCCGTGCGCCATGTACCTGTAATTCAGCTCGCTGTCAAAGGAATAATATCCGCTTTCGGAAATCCCGTATGGTCTTGACAAGGATGCGGCATAGCTTTTCTGGCACCACAGAGCATACCTAAGGCTTTCGTATGAAATAGAGCTTTGCGGGCTCTTGAGGAAAATTTCAGGCATGAAATACTCGAACATCGTTCCCGAATAGGACGCCGCTCCGCTGTAAAAGCCGTGGCTCAGCGATGTTCTGGACAAGCGAAGCCAATGGCTCTTTGGAACCTGACGGGACGCTATCGCATAATATGATGTGAGCCTCGCTTCGCTCATCAAAAAATCGTATCTTGAGCGGTCAAGCTCTCCGACCTCGGGGTTTATGCCTATAGTCATCAGACCCTTCACTTTGTCATAGAAAATCCCGAGGTCGGTATCATTTATAAGCTTTTCCACCCTGTCTATTACACCCTCCAGCTCTGGGCATCTTTTCAGGTACTCCCTGAGTCCCTCCTTGAGAGCAACAAGCGAGCATACAAAGTTGCCGCTGTCCACGCTTGACACATATGGGTTAGGGCAGAGCCGCAGCGTGGTAGTCTCGTACCAGTTATACAGGTTGCCGTGGTACTTTTCCATCCGCTCCACCGAGGCTATGGTAAGGCTTACTCGCCTTGCCATGTTGTAAACGCTTATCAGCCTTAAATCGCAGGCGGCAAGCACCGACATAAGATACATGCCTATATTGGTCGGCGAGGTGCGGTGGGCGATTCGATATACAGGCGAGAACTGAACATTATCAGGCGGCAGGTTGTTTTCCGTCTCGGTCACATAGTCGGAAAAATATCTCCACATGTCGGCTGCCTGTGACCTGAGTTCCCTCTCCTCTCTTTGTGTAGCCGTCTGCACCGCGCCCGGAATGCTCCTCTGCCCCAAAATTATTACCGCAGGCATGATGCTGAAAAACACAGCAAGCAATCTCACAAGATAGCATGGCGAGAACAAAAGCGAAAGCCCGCATACTTCGGGTATGAAGAAAAAGAGCACAGGGTCGCTCATCATTCCGTCCGCTGCTGCGGAGGTGGTCCATTCGAGCATGTTTTTTCTCGTGACAAGCCTTATAAGGCCTGTCAGAACCGCCCTGATTGACACCAGCGCGGTGAGCGGCAGGGTGACAAGCTCATATATCAGCCTTACTCCGCTCAGGCTCGCCTGACTGAGCAGCCCTGAATAAAACCTCCTTGAAAGAAAGCCCTGTCTGATAAGTGTGCTGATAAGACCGTATATCTGCGGGAAAAGATATCCTCCGGCCGCCCACAGTGCGGCAGCCAGCGCGGCCTTAGGGTATATCACAAAGCTTGCCAGCAGCGCTAAAAGCACTGAAAACGGCGTGACGGCGCGTCTGATATTCTCTAAAAGCTTCAGCTTGGACACAAGTCCGAACCTATGCCTAAAGACAAAGCCTATATTCTGCGCGTCTCCCCTGACCCACCTGTCAAGACGCTTATAGTAGCTCGAGGAGGACTTCGGGAAGCCTTCGGTGAAGATGATATCTCCCGCGTATGCCGTCCGCAGGAGTTCCCCCTCCAAAATGTCGTGAGACAAAACGCTCTCATGCGGCAGACACGCGCCGCACCTCAAAAGCGTCTCCACGCTGATAAGTCCTTTGCCGCAGAAGCTTCCGCTTTGGAAGCAGTCCTGCATTATGTCCATGCTCTCAGAGTCATACCACGACACCGAGCCTATTCCGCCCATACCGCGTGAAAAGCCTGTTGAAAGGGAGTCGGCAAGCCTTGTGACCATTCGCGGAGATACCATTCCTACTCCTGCGGTGACCTTCCCGTCATCTATCCTCGGTTTATTCGCAGGGTGAAGCATAACGGACAAAAGCTCGGATACCGAGTCCATATACGGCTCGGTGTCAAGGTCAACCGCGCAGATGTATTTTATCCCGACAAGCTTCCGCACAGGTCCAAGCTCTGCATAAAACGAAGCCTTTCCGCCGGCCATAAGCCTGCATAGCTCAACTATCGCCCCCCGCTTTCTATCGGCGCCCATATACTCATCCTGAGTTTTGGAGTAGCTTCTTTTGCGGACCACCGCGCAAAACCTGCCCGGGGACAGCTCGTTCAGCTTGTTTATCACCTCTGCTATCGCGTCGATAACCGGCTTATCCTCCCCTGTTACCGGCGTGGGAGCGGCAGGCAGGTCGCACAGAGCCACTACCTTTATGTTGTCCTGAGGATTAGAGGCATAAAGCTTATACAGTCTCCCGTAAAGCGAGTCGGCCCAGTCCGCTCCGTTTACCACAGCAGACAGCACCAGCGCGCAGTCGGTGTTCAAAACCTCTTTTGACCCGAGCTCAAGCCGCAAAAGTCTCTCATGCTTACAAAGCCTGAGCGCAAGAGAGTCGGTGACCGCCTTGACGGCTGAAAATACCGGCAGAAATATCAGCGCACTGACCCACAGCTCGAGCACGCTCGCCCCAACCGCAAGAGATATTCCCGCTGCCGCGGCAAGGTCAAGCGCAAGCTTTATTGCCGCCTTAGCGGCTGCCGGCTCATGCTTGTCTAAGCCTATAAGCCCGGTCAGCGGCTCACCCGACTCTGACGAACGCGCAACAAGCTCTTTCGCAAGGAAAAATGCCGTAATGCCCCTCTTTTGCGCAAGGCTGTAGATTTTCTCACGGTATCTCAGCTTCGAGCGGCTGTCGCTTAAAGAGTACCATCTGTCCTCGGACAGGGCTATCGCGACTGGATTGCAGGTGTCGTTGATTCTCTCCTGATCCAGCGCGTCTATGTCCGAAAGCAGCGTTATCTCCCGTGATGCGTCCTTGCCGGAGCATATCTTTTTATACGCTCCCTGCGCCAGCCTGAAAACCACGGCGTATTTGAGCTTTTCGACGTCGCCGGGAAAGATTCTGTCCTGACCGCCGACCTCGGAAAGCTTAAGTATGATATCGTCGGTAGGGGGGATGCGTGTGTCGCAAATGCTTATCAGAGCGTCGGCAAGCCTGAAGTCAGCCGACACCCTCGCATCAGGATCGCCGTTTATCAGCAGCTCGCAGGCGTCGGAGAGGGTGTGATAGTTGTCAGCGAAAAACGACTCTCCTTCCGTCCGGCAGCCGTACAGGCAGAGCTCCCGGTAGATGCCGTCCAGCCGTCTTTTCATTCTCTTCGCAGTTTTTGAGAGCTTTCTTACCGCTATTGTCTCACCCATCAGTTTCATCTCCGTAATTTTTTAGGATATTATTGACATTGCAAAGGGAAAATATGTATTGATATGCTCTTTCCCGCTATACGGTATTGCAATTTTAATCCGGCAGTGGTATACTTAGATTCAAATTTAATTTAACGATTTATTGCGCTGAACATCAAAAGGAGATACAACGCTATGAAATATTTGGTATTACTTTGCGACGGAATGGCGGACTATCCCGTCGAGGAGCTGGGAAACAGGACACCTATGCAGGCGGCTAACAAGCCCAACATGGACAGACTCGCAAAAAAATCCGAGGTGGGACTTGTCAAAACGGTAGCCGACGGTCTGAAGCCGGGCAGCGACGTCGCTAACCTCTCGGTCTTAGGCTACGATCCCGCGATATACTACTCCGGAAGATCTCCACTCGAGGCGGGCTCTATCGGCATAGACATGAAGCCTGACGACGTGTCCTTCCGCTGCAATCTCGTCACCCTTTCAGATGAAGAGAACTATGAGGACAAGACGATGATTGACTACTGCGCAGGGGACATTTCAACCGAGGAAGCCAAGCAGCTTATCAACTACCTCAAGGGGTATTTTGACAATGAGAGCTTCAGCCTCTACTCAGGCGTGAGCTACCGCCACTGCCTCATCTGGCACGGGGGCACCTTGAATGTGGGGACACTCACTCCTCCGCATGACATTCCCGGAAGAAAAATCAAGGACTATGTTCCATCCTCGCCCAACGCCAAGCTTTTATACGATATGATGAAGCGCAGCTATCAGCTTCTTAAGGATCACCCTGTGAATCTCGACAGAATCAAGAGAGGTCTGCGCCCCGCGAACTCGGCGTGGTTCTGGGGAGAGGGCGTCAAGAAGAATCTGGCGCTGTTCAAGGACAGATACGGGCTTAAAGCCTCTATGATATCGGCTGTCGACCTTCTCAAGGGAATAGGAAAGTTCTCCGGCATGAATGTCGTAAACGTCAAGGGCGCTACAGGATATATCGACACCGACTTTTCCGGCAAGGCTCAGGCGGCGATAGACGAGTTTAAATCCGGAAGCGATTTTGTATACATCCATGTCGAAGCCCCCGACGAGTGCGGTCACAGAAATGAAGTCGCAAATAAGGTCAGGGCAATAGAGCTTATCGACGAAAAGATACTCGCTCCGGTGGAGGAAGCTCTCAAAAAGATGGGCGATTATAAGATAATGATCCTGCCCGACCACCCCACGCCGCTCTCTCTTCGCACACACACCAATGATCCCGTGCCGTATCTTATCTACGACAGCAGAAAGGACGCCGCCGGCACGGACATATTCTGCGAGGAATCGGCAAAGAGCACCGGTATCTATGTCCCGGTCGGACACACGCTTCTTGACAGATTCATAAAAGAGGAATAATCGGCTTTTTCTGAGCCTGACGCTGAGGCAGCCGCGTATTTTCCTAATTTGGAAGATACGCGGCTGCTTTGCTACAAGCCTCAGCGCTTGACGGCTCTGTCTGTTTTAATATTTCACATGCTCGCTTACACTCGAACTTCCCCCGTTCAAACTTTTAATTCGGCAAAACAAGCCCGCCGTTATCTTTGCCATATAAGAGCATGGATAACGGCGGGTATTGATATGTTTTTACTGTCTTGTATTACTTGTCTTACTTTGCGATTGCCTCGCAGAGCTCGGCTATTTTAGCCTCCACCGCCTGGTTTACCGCGCACTTGATAGTGACGGTGGGTTCAATGATACTTACATCCTTGCAGGGCTCAAGCATCGCCTTGACCGTCTTAGCGGCCATCGGACCCCATGAGCCGTTCTCAATGATTCCGACTGTTCTGCGCTGGAAGCTGCGGTCGGTAAGGTGCTCAATGTATTCCCTCATAGCGGGGAAGATTCCGCCGTTGTAGGTGGTTGTTGCCAAAACAAGCTTTGAGTACCTGAACGCATCCGCAACCGCTGCGGCAATATCGCAGCGGCAAAGGTCGTACACCACGCACTTGCAGCCCTTTTCCTCAAGCTGCGAGGCAAGCTTTTCAACCGCAGCCTTAGTGTGGCCGTAAACCGATGTATACGCTATAACCACTCCGTCAGCCTCCGGAGCGTAGCTCGACCAGGTGTTGTAAAGATCTACATAGTATCCGATATTCTCGGAGAGAACCGGACCGTGGAGAGGACAGATTATGGATATATCAAGACCGGCAGCCTTCTTCAAAAGCGCCTGCGCCTGAGCTCCGAACTTTCCGACTATTCCTATATAGTATCTTCTCGCCTCGTCCGCCCAGTCCTCGTCGGCGTCTATAGCTCCGAACTTTCCGAAGGCGTCGGCGGAAAAGAGAACCTTGTCCGCAGAGTCGTATGTCACCATTACCTCGGGCCAGTGAACCAAAGGAGCGGTGTAGAAGGTGAGGTTGTGCCTGCCCAGACTAAGCGCGGAGCCCTCGGCGGCGACAATCTTTCTGTCCGCATAGCCGTTTCCGAAGTAGGAAAGAATCATGTTGAACGCCATGGCGGTCGCAACAACCGTCGCATTCGGGTATTCCTCCATGAAGCGCGCAATGTTTGCCGAGTGATCCGGCTCCATATGTGAGACTATAAGATAGTCGGGCTTTCTGTCGCCCAACACGGCTTTGATATTAGCGAGCCATTCATCTCCGAAATGCCTGTCCACGCTGTCCATTACCGCTATCTTCTCGTCAAGAATGACATAGGAGTTATATGACATTCCGTTAGGTACCGCAAACTGTCCCTCAAAGAGATCTACCTTGTGGTCATTGACGCCTACATATACGATATCATTTGTTATTTTCATAATTAAACTGTCCTTTCTATCTTTAATCCTTCCATGTCGATTCCGGGAGGGAATTTAAAAATCTCATCAGCTCGTCAGCCATCTCACGCTGCTCGGAGTTTCTCGGATGACCGGGAGTAGCCTTGCCTACTCTCTTATACATCAGGTGATATACCTTGTTTTCCTCTCCGCCCAGCATATCCTTTATCTCATGTATGGCGTTATCCCACTCGTTGTCATGTCCCATGACAGTCAGGGCAAGCACCACAGTCGCGTCCGGGGAATGAGACCTGACGCTTTTTATGATCTGCGCGTACTTGTTTTTCCAGCGCTCGCGGTACTCAGGGTCGTATATCTTGTCGTTTCCGACGCTGCTGTCATTCTGACCTATCGCGAATATCACTACATGCGGCACAAATCTCGAAAAATCCCACTCAGTCACCGGCATGGCCGCGGAGTAGCACAGCTTGTCAAAGCAGGACTCCTCTCCTCGCATATTAGGCATCTCGAAATACCCGGTGTTATCAAATATCGCTATGCCGCCCTGAGAGGTGTTAAACACCTGCGCAGGAAGCTCTCTTGCCGTTATCGAGGCGTATGTGTGCCATGAATTGTCCCTGCTGCCGTCGTTTTGCGGAGGATCCCAATCGCCTGTTCTGTCGTCATAATCCACAAGGTCGCCGGCGGTAACCGAATCTCCATAGAATTCTATCCTCTTCTGCGGGAGCTGCGGAGGCTCTGATATCTCGCCTTCATCGCTAAGATAAAGCTTATTTATCCTGAAGTAGTGACCCGCCATTCTTTTGAATATAACCGCGTCATGGTCGCCCGGCTCCAAGCCCTCGGCGATTTTTACCTCGGTTATTCCGTCGCCGAGCTCTATGCAGCTCTCCCTGCCGTCGATCTCAACGCCGATATACCTTCCGTTGCCGTAGCGCAGGTTTTCTATCTGTGCCGAGAGTCCGCTGCCGCTGAACCTGAACCTGACATAGCTGCCCGGCCAGACCAGCATCGGAGCGTTCTTCTTACTCAAATCTATCCTGCCGAATAGCTGGAATTTCTCTCCCTCAAGAAATACTTCCTTCATATCGTCACCTGTTTCCAAAAGGTAATTTTAAATATATACCATGCTGAGTATACATTACCTTTGGCGTCAAGTCAATAGCGGCAGCCGCAAATGGCGGCTGCAAATAGCGGCTGCAAATCCGGGTCTTAGCAAAGAGAAAAAAATCCTTCTGCGGAGCGCTGATAACGCACGCCGCAGAAGGAAGTAGTGTGTCATGATTTAGTTTTGTCAGTCTCTTGCGTTGCTGCTTTCGGTTCCCGTACCGGTGCTTGTCTGGGACTTCTCGGTAGGAATTGTAGGCTCGGTAGGCATGGTGGTAGTCGAGTCTATACCGGTTCCGGTATGGGTTGTGATATGAGTCCCGGTAACGGAGTCTGTTTCACGGGTAGTAGTTCCGGTCATCTTGTCGATCTCAGACTTTAATGTTTCCTCCAGCACCGGCGTGTTGATAGTCGAGCCGGTTCCGTCGCTCATATTCCTGTCGCTGGTGCAGCCCGCCAAAAGAATCAAAGCGGACAACGTTGCAGCAAGCATTATGAAAACTCTTTTCATTTACTTTATTCCTTTCAGATTTTTAAGCTCGAGCCGTGCGCTCGCAGCTATTATGCCCTGAAAGGATGCGTTTATGCCGCTATCTCGGCTTGATGTCTATATCTATGCTGAAATTTCCGAGCAAAATCGAATTTACATCTATAATGTATTCGGCGTTGATCCTCCCGCCGTCCTCGTTGACGTCCGCGTTCACGCTTTTTGCCAGCACACCCATAACCATGTCTCCGTAAGGGGTCGCATAGTGGCAGTAGTTCTTTCTTCCCACCTCGATAAACAGCTCCGCATTAGCCGCTCCGGCGCGTATCATCCTGAGCCACTTGCCATGCTCCGCTTTTACGCTCGTGACAGAGCCCTCGTAGCCGGTGGCTTCCGTCTCGTCATACCTCAGTTCGCAGACCGAGCCCTTGAGCTCGTATCTGCCCTCGGTTATTATCTCGGTTTCATCCTTGTCTTCTTCGTTTATTTGAATACTCCTGATCTTTATTAAAGCGTCCTTCATTTTTGTCACCCGCAGCTATTCCAGTCTACAGCTTTGTATCTTGAGTTCCACCCTGTCCAATCCGTCAAGAAAATGCTCCGCATTCTCCCTGAAGAGCTCAACGCTGTCGGTGCAGTACAGCGTGACCTTTCCGCGCCCGCCCGAGTCCCTTAGGAGTCCGTTTTCCTGAAGCATCCTATACGCATACTTTCCGGCCTCTCCGCCGGAGGATATCAGGCTGACTCCTTTGCCCATGACCATTGAAATAACATCTGATATAATAGGATAGTGGGTGCAGCCTAAGATGAGCGTATCTATTCCCTCCGCCCGCAGAGGCAAAAGGTATTCCTTCGCTATCTCCACACACGGCAGGCAATCTGTGCTTATGTACCCGTTTTCAACCAGCGGCACAAACATCGGACAGGCTTTCTCAAACACTACGGCGTCAGGCATCATAGTCCTTATCATGTTCTTGTAGCTTCCGCTGCGGATAGTCGCGCTGGTTCCTATTATTCCTATCCTGCCGTTTTTTGTAGTTGACACGGCGGCCTCAGCGGCGGGACGGATGACGCCGGTATACAGCCCCTCTCCGAAGTCGCTTTCCCCGGCAAGAACGGAGGATACCGTTCCGCAGGCGGAAATTATCATCTTTACTCCGAATTTACGCAAAAAATCAAAGTCCTGCTCTGCGTACCTGAGAATAGTCTCGCGGCTTTTTGTGCCGTACGGCACTCTTGCGGTGTCTCCCAGATATACTATGTCCTCCTGCGGAAGAAGCCTTATCAGCTCCTTCACAGCGGTCAGTCCCCCGACGCCCGAGTCAAAGACGCCGATTGCACGGTTTTTATCTGTCATTATATACTGTTTCCTTCCGATGAGGTTTTAGCGTGCCGCTCGCGGCTCCATACGCGTTCTTGTCGAATATACACACCCGTATGTACCACATATATGCGGCAAAAAATAGATTATTCGTCGAAAATACTCTTTGTCGGACTGTTGTTGAACTCGTTTTTCTTTGCTTCCCTCTTTGCTATGAGACTCCATATCTGAAGCATGCACAAAGCGCAGGATATTATGATTATGGCTACCGACGGCATGTACCTGAGTTCAAACGACGGGGTGAACACCACCTGAGTCGCTTCCGCCACATCTATCATTTCCCCCGCGTTGACAAGGTATACCGCTATTCCGGCGGCACAAAAAGGAAGCTGCACTAAATATGCCCGAATATAGCAAAGTATCACGCTGACAGCGATAAGCAGGGTTCCTATCAGGAAGCCGTCCGCGAGATGAGAGTTTTCAGTATCGTTTATGTAAAAGTTAAGTATTGTCACTCCGCCCCAGAAAAAACAGGACCATGCGAATACAAGCGTCTGTACCACCTTCAGCACTATTGTAAAAGGATTGTCCCTATATCTTGAATCTAACAGCTTTTTCATATAACTATGCCCTCTTCGGTTTGTCGTTCGCCGGCTTATCGCCCTGTCTTATTACTTCAAAGCTCAAAAGTATATCTGCGCGGTAGTTAAGCGTTCCGTGATCTCCGACTACTACTGAATCATACTCATTCGGAGTGACCTGAAGAGTTACAAGCTCTCCTCCCGAGCATTCAAAGACCAAAAAGCATTCTCTGCCCGGCTTCTTTTTATTTATCCCCGGTATTTCGTTTTCCTGCTTTTCCTTGACGTGCGCGCCGGTGGAGACAATCGGTATTTTCCGGTTTTTGTTCCATTTCATGATTCCGGTCACCATGACATACACAAACGCGGCTAAAAACGCAAAGAATATGAGTACCTGCAAAACTTCCATGACGCCGTCCATGTTCTTCATCCCCCTCGAAGCACAAGCCTACAGTCTCACAAAGAATTGATATACATTATAGCACACCTTTGCAGCAACATTCAACCCTTATTTTGTCTGTTCGATAATGTAGGTATAGATTTACAATAGATGTGTTAAAGTAAGACAAAAAGCAAGCGACGAATAGGTAAACCTGTGATACAGTTAAGTGGCGACATCAAAACTGAAAGGCAGAAAACCTATTCGTCATGAAAACTGTAACGCAAACAATGCTGTACCGTCAAGCATTAATTCCATATTCAGGTAAATACGGAGTAACGTCTGCCGCAATTAGATACAAAACAGCAAGACAAAATATCTATCGCTTTCTACCCTCCTGACAGCTTTATCTCGCAGCACTGCTGTACCTCGTCTATAAACTTCTGCGCAGCCTTTGAAAAGACCTTATACCTTTTCCAGATGACCGACGCCTCCGCCTTCATTTCAGGTGAGAGCGGTCTGAAGCAAAGCCTTGAATCGCCGCTCAGATTTATTATCTTGTCAAAGCATATCGCGTACCCGAGTCCCTCGTCCACCATAAGCGAGGCGTTAAATACAAGATTATATGTGGCCACGATATCCATCCTTTGGGCATCCGCGCCGAACCAGCTCGCCATCTGCCAGTCGTCCGATTTCTGCGCCGGTACAATGAGCGGCTTATCCGCAAGATCGCCGGAAGTAATCTTATCCAAAGCTGCCAGCGGAGAGTCCTTTCTCATCAGCACTCCCCAGCTGTCGCGGATCGGGATCTTGACCGAGCTGTAAATCCCGGTGTCCACCTGACTGTATACCACCCCGAAATCTACAAGTCCCCTGTCAAGGTAATCCTTGACAAACTCCGCGTTTCCGCTGAGCATATGGCAATGTATGTCCGGATACTTTTCACGCAGGCTTTTTGCCGCTCTGGCGAATATTCTCACCATGTCCGACTCGCCGGTGCCTATATAGACGTCTCCCGCAATGACATCGTCCGAGCAGGATATCTCCCTTTCGGTAATGCGAACAAGCTCGGTGATCTCCTCAGCACGCTTTCTCAACAGCATTCCCTCTTCTGTGAGAAGCACCCTGCGGGAGCCCTTTGTACCTCTTATCAGAAGCTGCTTGCCGAGCTCCTCCTCAAGAGCCTTGAGCTGCGTGGAAAGCGTCGGCTGAGATAGATGCAGCGATTCCGCCGCGGAGGATATGCTCTGCTCCCTTGCGACAGCCAAAAAATATTGCAGTACCCTGATTTCCATGTTGTCCTCTCCATTTTACTATTTTTAAAAATTATATCACTTGTTTATATTGATTTCAACTATATAAGCCCGGATACAATAGGTAATAAATATACAGTTCCGCATTAGAACTCGCCTAAGCATAGCTAAATAATATAGATATCTATTTGATATAAGTATTTGATATAATGAAAATAAAGAGCTATACTGATATCGGAAGATACCGGCAATAATTAAGCCAAACAACACTATCACAGATCGAAGGGAGTGAGGCTGCTGTGAAGGATAAAATATCGCCGTCCGACCTCATACTCAACCTTGAGGCGGCGGGATTTGACCGGCAGGCTATTGAGAAATATCTTGACTGCTGGAAATGCGGGAAGACAGGCGAACAGCTTGAGCTTTTGTCCGCCAAGCGGGACAGCCTGTTGGAGCATGTGCACCTCAGGGAAAAACAGATAGACTGCCTCGACTACCTCATTTACCTCATCAAAAAAAGCGAAGAATTGCCGCAGGAATAGACCTGTGCGTAATTGCATAACGGATAGATTTCAAGCTCTGTCATTATAACATGGGAGGACAACAGATATGACCGTAATTTCAAATAAAAGCTTTGACGAAGAGCGCGCCCTGTACGGCGCTGAAAATGTAAAACTTATAGACTGCGCCATAGACGGTCCGGCGGACGGCGAAAGCGCCTTCAAGGAGGGCTCCAACATTGAGACCGAGCACTGCTTCTTTAACCTTCGCTATCCGTTCTGGCACGACCATGGTCTTAAGATACAGGACAGCGAGATGACCGAGCTGTGCCGAGCGGCTCTATGGTATTCAGACCACATAGAAATAGCGGGCACAAAGATGCACGGCATAAAAGCGATAAGGGAGTGCTCTCATGTATCCGTCCGCAGCTGCGACATAGTCTCACCTGAGTTCGGCTGGTTTTCAAATGATATAACAATGGAGAACTGCACGGCAGTAAGCGAGTACTTTATGCTCCGCTCAAAGAATCTGAACTTCAAAGACGTCGACTTCACGGGCAAGTACTCATTCCAGTACATAGAAAACTCGACCTTCGACAACTGCCGCTTTGACACCAAGGACGCCTTCTGGCACGCCAAAAACGTGACGGTAAGGAACTCGGTCGTCAAGGGAGAATACCTCGCGTGGTACTGCGAGAACGTCACATTTGAAAACTGCGCAATATCCGGCACTCAGCCGCTCTGCTACTGCAAGGGCTTAAAGCTGATAAACTGCAGTATGGAAAATACCGACCTTGCCTTCGAGAAGAGCGACGTCGAGGCGACGATCACAACACCTGTTATAAGCGTCAAGAACCCTTACTCCGGAAAAATAGTTCTCCCCAAGGTCGGCGAGATCATACTTGACGACGAAAACGCCAAGGGTGAGATCATTGTAACCGGTCAGAAAGTGTAGGAAAAAATGAGATTTGCAGCCGTTATAATCGCTGTTTTTACAGCGCTCACGCTTTCCTCCTGCGGCGAGAAAGCTATACAGGACACCGCAACGGCTCCTTCGGCGGCAACAGCTTCCGTCTCAACGAATGAGCCTCAGGTCTCCCAGGGAAGCTCAGAACAAACCGCAGTCACCGAAACAGCCGAAAATACCGAAACCACCGTGGAGGAGGATTCAATGAAAAACAGCAGCGTATTTTATGTAACCGTAGACGATGTCACATTTCCCGCCGAGTTTGCCTCGGGCAGCGGCGCGGATGCGCTAAGGGAGCTGCTTGCCGGCGGGGACTTAACAATCAGTATGGAGGACTACGGCGGATTTGAAAAGGTTGGTCACTTGGGTCAGGAGCTGCCGACTGGGAGGTGCACATGATAGGTCAGGCGATCGGCGCGCACACCGACGCCACCCACGGCATGACTCTCTCGGCTGTCTCGATTCCGTACTACAGGCACATTATGCCCTACGGGCTTGAGAAATTCAAGCGCTATGCCATAAACGTATGGAACGTAAGCCCGGACGGCAAGAGCGATGAGGAAATCGCAAGCGAGGGCTTGACGAAAATGGAAGAGTATATGCGCAGGCTGGGTCTTGTGATGAACGCCTCCGAGCTCGGCGTGA
This sequence comes from Candidatus Faeciplasma pullistercoris, assembly GCA_018715525.1. Classification (GTDB taxonomy): domain Bacteria; phylum Bacillota; class Clostridia; order Oscillospirales; family Ruminococcaceae; genus Faeciplasma; species Faeciplasma pullistercoris. Next base: position 73,630 of record DVLL01000017.1, read on the forward strand.
CCCCTGACATGCTCGAGGGGATCGCGGACAGCACACTCATCATGACCGGCGGCTACAAGATCCTCAATCGCGAGGACGTTATAGCCATAGTCAAGGAAAGCATGAACCAGTAGCTTCGGCAGGCTTGCACATCGGCTGAAATTATGTTACAATAGCTGTGACATACACGATCCAAAGGAGCCTTAAATGAAGAACAATCTCAAGAGCCTCACCCTCACCGCCATGTTCCTTGCCATAGGGCTTGTGCTTCCATTCCTGACCGGACAAATTCCGCAGATAGGCAATATGCTTCTTCCAATGCACATACCGGTATTTTTGTGCGCGCTCATCTGCGGCTGGGAGTTCGCCACGCCGATGGCGTTCATTCTCCCGCTTATGCGCTCTGCGATATTCACCATGCCTCCCTTCTTTCCGTCGGCTGTCGGCATGGCGTTTGAGCTCGCCGCATACGCATTCGTGACCGGATTTCTGTACAAGCGGGTGCGCAACCAATCGGTTAAAACCGTTTATCTTTGCATGATAACCGCAATGATTGCCGGACGGGCGGTATGGGGAGTAGCCAGAACGCTCATGCTCTGCTTTGACGACAGCTCGTTTACCCTCAGCGTCTTCCTGTCCGGAGCATTCCTGACCGCCATACCCGGTATTATCATTCATCTCATACTTATCCCGCTCATTATGGTGGCGCTGGACAGAACCGGACTTGTGCCATTCAAAGCCAAAAGCAGGAATAAAACCACCGAGGCGGCAGTAATGTAATATAAAACTGAAATCAGGAATATCCAACATATATCCGCGGAAATCATTTTGGTTTGCCGCGGATATATTTTTATTCAGGGGCGGATAGACTTATTAGACAGCTTAGTATAAGTACAGCTATAAGCGGCAGGCATCTGTTCTTATAAATTAACGCACGAATAACAAAAGACGGTGTCCAAAGAAGGATACCGTCTTTTATATTGCGGGTACTGTAATTGCCGCTTTACAGCTTTTTGACAAACAGCGCCCTTATCGCGTTAAATACCGCCAATATCATCACTCCAACGTCCGCGAACACCGCAAGCCACATGCTGGCAAGACCGACAGCCACCAAGGCGAGGCAGCCAAGCTTTACAGCTATTGAAAAGACGATGTTCTGATACACTATTCCAAGGCATTTGCGGGAGATTTTTATCGCCTTGGATATTTTCATCGGGTCATCGTCCATGAGTATTACATCGGCGGCCTCTATCGCCGCGTCAGAGCCCATGGCTCCCATAGCTATACCTATGTCCGCTCTTCCGAGCACCGGAGCGTCGTTGATTCCGTCACCCACAAAGGCAAGCCTTGAGCTTTCCGGCTTTGACTCAAGCAGCTTTTCCACCAAAGACACCTTGTCTGCCGGCAGCAGCTCGCTGTGAACCTCGTCTATTCCGAGCGAAGCCGCGACCTTTTGGGCGACCTTCTTCGAGTCTCCGGTGAGCATTACAGTCTTCTTGACGCCCGCTGAGCGAAGCCTCTTTATTGCCTCCTCGGAGGTTGGCTTTACTATATCCGAAATGACTATGTGACCCATATAGCTGCCGTCTATCGCCATATGGATGATCGTTCCGACCGAGTGGCAGTCTACGTATTTTACTCCGAGCGAGTCCATAAGTCTTGAGTTGCCCGCAGCTACCTTATGCCCGTCAACAGTCGCTGTAACTCCGTTTCCGCTTATCTCCCTGATGTCACACACACGGCTTCTGTCTATAACTCCGCCGTCGGCCTCATACGCGCGCTGAAGGCTCTTGCTTATAGGGTGGGACGAGGAGCTTTCCGCCAACGCGGCGTACTCTACCAGCTTCCTGTCTTCTATTTCGCTGTGATGTACGCCATTTACCTCGAAAACACCCTTAGTAAGTGTTCCGGTCTTGTCAAAAACGACTATCCTTGTCTTAGAGAGAGTCTCCAGATAGTTCGAGCCCTTTACCAGTATACCCTCCTTGCTCGCACCGCCTATTCCTGCAAAGAAGCTAAGAGGTATACTGATTACCAAAGCGCAGGGACAGCTTGCCACCAGGAAGCTAAGCGCACGGTAGACCCATGTTTCCCATGCCGCCGGCTGGGCTGCTATGAGAATGTTCCATATAGGGGGCAGTACTGCGAGCGCGACCGCCGCTATGCAAACCGCCGGGGTATAAATCCTCGCAAAGCGGGAAATAAAGTTCTCTGACCTCGACTTTCTCGAGGTGGCGTTCTCCACCAGATCAAGTATCTTTGATACCGTAGACTCGCCGAACTCCTTTGTGGTTTTTATCCTGAGGACGCCGGTCATGTTTATGCAGCCGCTTATTACCTCGTCTCCCGCGCCGACCTCTTTAGGAAGGCTTTCGCCGGTAAGCGCGGCGGTATTGAGTGTGGAAGAGCCATCCTCGATTATACCGTCAATAGGAACCTTCTCACCCGGCTGAACCACTATGACGCTGCCTATTGCAACCTCGTCCGGGTCTACCTGAATAAGATTGCCGTCAGACTCCATATTTGCGCAGTCAGGACGAATATCCATAAGCTCGCTTATATTGCGGCGGCTCTTGCCCACCGCGTAGCTCTGAAACCACTCGCCCACCTGGTAAAACAGCATGACCGCAATCGCCTCAAGGTAGTCGCCGTTCTCGTAAATAGCCAGTGCGAAGGCTCCGACGGTGGCAACCGCCATCAAAAAGTTCTCGTCGAGAACTCTTCCTCTGATTATTCCCCTGAACGCTTCTTTAAGTATGTCGCCGCCGATTATCAGATAGTCGCAGAGATAAAGACCGAGGCGAACCCATCTCCCCGCGTCTCCCATTGCCTCAAAAACCTCCGAGCCCACAAGCTGCAGCCCGAAGAGCCATAAATCGGATACGAGTATCCTGACGAGCATCACTTTCTGCTTCTTAGTCATTGAGCTGCCGGCTCTATTTCCCGATATCAGCAGTCCTGCCGCCAGAATCGCAACGACAACAATCAGCCCACCTACGATGATTTCCTGATAATTCATCAATGCTCACCTTCCGCCGGGGCTTCAGGCTCATTAAAGCAGCTCAGGCGTGCCATAAATACGCCAAAGCCGCCAAAGCCCGAAAGCCTCCAAAATTTATATTAAAATCACACTCAGAAAATTTTATTTAAAGGATAACAAGTCGCCTATGTGCTGCCCTGCGAGCAATATATCCTATAAATATATCTCGCAGTCCGGCTCTACCCTCTTGCACGCCTTCACCACGTCATCCATGACGCCGTTCGGCTCGCTGCCATCCTTGAACTCGACTGTCATCTTCTGGGTCATAAAGTTGACCACGGCTTTGTCTACTCCGTTTATCTTGCATGCGGCTCTTTCCATAAGATTGGCGCAGTTTGCGCAGTCAACTTCGATTTTATAGGTCTTCTTCATGTCTATATCTCCTTTTCATGCTCATAGTTATTATGATTATAAGTAAACAATTAAGCATTCGTTTAACTGTATTCTCATAATACTCCTTTCGCTTTTGTTTGTCAACCGTTTTTTAAAAATTATTTTAAAAATAATACGCGAGCGTACGCTGTAACCAGCATGCGCCCGCGTCCGAATTAAAATTACACGGTTATAAAAGGCTCTTAGCTCCTAAGAAAGCGCAGCAAGCCGTCTCTTACCCTCTCGTAGTCATCAAGACCGAGCTGGTAAAGCTCCTTTTCTGCCTTTTCGTCCATTGAATAGGTGGAGACATCAAGTCTGCGGCTTGGAGCTATAACAAACGCCTTTCCCTGCCGCTCAAGCTCAAACACCTGCTTAAAGTTTTTGTTGTACCGCTCATGCCTTGTGTCTATCATTTCAACGACCTTCGGGTATTTGCGAAGCCTGAACGAATACAATGCCCGATGCTTCTGAGGCTGCTTTACATAATCTCTTGTCTTTGACAATATCACTACGAGCTTATCGCAGCCCTTTTCAAAAGCCCTGTCCACGGGGATCGACACCGCCATTCCTCCGTCGCAGTAGGACGCTCCGTCAATTTCCACCGGGCGGCATACCGCAGGTATCGCGCAGGACGCCATTATCGCCCGGTAATCGTCCCGCTTAAGGTCGGACTTGTTCAGATATACCGCCTCCCCGGTCGCCGCGTTCGCAACGACAATCTCAAACTCAGCAGGATTTATCATCATCGCATCATAATCCAAGGGGTCGAGCCCGTCCGAATTGCTCAGGTCGCCGTATATATACTTTAGCCCAAATATGTCCCCGCTCCTAAGAAAGCTCCTAATCCCGTAGTAGTAGGGCAGATGCAGGTATTCGGTGTAAAACCGGCGGTTTCTTCCGCGCTGCCCCGCAAGGTAGGAGGCGAGATTTGCCGTTCCGGCGGACACTCCTACGCAGTATTTAAAGCCTATATTGTCGTCAATAAAGCGGTCGAGCACAGCCGCGCCGTAAACGCATTTCATTCCCCCGCCCTCGCAGACGAGACCTATCTTTCTCCCTGAGCCGCCGGCTATCACGCCGTTTTCCGTATCAGCCATGCCTTTGCTCTCCTTTCCAAGAACGGTCTGCCGCCGTTTACAACTTTATTATACCAGTTTTTTTTGCAAATCACAATATCTGTCCTGTCAGATTAAAGATAGAAGAAAAAATATTTTCACAATAAAGTGTTTTACATCGGATAAATTTATGCTATAATAGTTCAAAAGGTTACTTTGATTATCGCCACATAAAATCACCAACCTCAAATTAGCCGGAGGAACAGGCAAAATGTCAGAATTTACACTTCCGCACAATCATGGGCAGTCGATAGAGCAGGAACTTAATAACATGCCAAGCTCGCAAAGCTTTCAAACCCTTTCCGCAATCTTCAAGCAGCTTGACGACGGCAGCAGAATAAGGATATTCTGGCTGCTCTGCCACTGCGAGGAATGCGTTATTAACCTGTCGGCTATGATGGGGATGAGCAGCCCGGCAGTCTCGCATCACCTCAGACAGCTCAAAACAGCGGGACTCATCGTAAGCAGAAGAGAGGGCAAGGAGGTATACTACACAGCCTCCGAGTCGGAGCAGGCGCAGCTTTTGCACAGGATGATAGAAGAACTGGTGAAAATAGCCTGTCCGTCAGAAGCATCTCACGCCGGGCACGGCAATACATCTGAGCATCATTAACAGACTGAAGCTGTATAAATCCAAAGGAGGAACCAAAATGAAACTCATTCATGTTGCAAACAAATACTGCCGGGAGAGCGACTGGAAGGTACTGCTCCTGCTAAAAATCTGCCTCTTATCTGCCGGAATGATAGCAGGGATGCTGGTTCCAAAGGAGAAAAGAAAGGCTGCGTTCGGCTTCGGAATCGCCGCGTTCATTATCTCATATTTGCCGCTTATGAACAGGCTTTGCAGAACCTGGAGGCAGGATACACTCGAGCAGCCGCATGAGCTCTGATAAGATTTACTCCATGCCCCTCGGAAGGGTCTATTCGCTTTTTGAGGCAGAGGCTGAAGGAAAGTGTAGGGTAAAGCTCTCCAAAGGATCCTGAGGGCTTGAATAGATTACTTACAAAAAGCCGCTTGGCTCCGGACATGCCGGAGCTAAACGGCTTTTGCTTTGATCCCGCTTTATCTTTTACACCTTACGAGAATAACGCCATTCCGAGCGTGCCGGCGCTCATCATCACAAGCCCGATAAGCGCTTTTTTGCCAAGCCTTTCCTTAAAGAATATGTATGAAAACGCGACCGTCAGAAGTATACTCAGCTTGTCTATAGGGACTACTATGCTTACCACTCCGTTTTGAATCGCGTAATAATAGCAAAGCCATGACGCGCCGGTAGATATCCCCGAGAAAAACAAAAATACGAGCTCCTTTTTATCCAGCGACCTAAGCTTCGGAGTTTTTTTCTTTACAAGCACTAATACCCATGCCATGACAAGGACAACTCCTGTCCTTATCGCGGTGCCGAGATTTGACTCCACTCCGGTTATACCCACTTTTCCGAGTATCGAAGTAAGAGCCGCGAAGACCGCAGAGCCAACTGCATATAAGATATATACATTGCCCTCCGACTTGACGCTGCCCCTCTTCTTTTCGATCATCAGTATAGTGCCGACGCCTATCAGTGCAGTTCCGATAAGCTTCACCCAAAGGCTCTCAGTTTCGCCGAACAAAATTATAGCCAGTAAAACCGACAGCACAGTTCTTGACTTGTCAATAGGGACTACCTTGTTGACATCTCCCATAGACAGAGCCTTGAAATAGCATATCCACGACGCTCCGGTAGCCGCCCCGGATAAAACAAGAAACAGAAGCGATTTTGACGGGATTTGGGTTATGCTTCCCTGCGACCCGACGATAAACACCATCAGCCAGGAGAACGCCAGTACGACTATGGTGCGAAGAGCGGTCGCAATGTCAGAATCCGTCTTTTTTATTCCGCACTTTGCCAATATTGCAGCCAGGCCCGCGAAAACTGACGAGCCTACCGCCGCTAAAAGCCACATTTTCTTTTCCTCCGGTCTTTGCCGCTGCATTTTTACAGCCTAATAATTACTCGCCTTGACACAAGCTATATTTTACTCCTGTTTTTTAAGAAATTCAACGGCATTTAATAAATAGAAAATTTAGCGAAGCAAAAAATCTCTCCTATCCGTGATGTAGCGGCATATAATATAAAGTTAAATACCAAGGCGGTTTTTTCAAGCGTTTATTCTTGATTTTGTAAATCAGGCATGAGTTTTACAAGTAAAATAATGCTTGAACAAAAATGCGGTTATTTTGAAGAGAGTTGCAAAAAATAGATGCTGAAAACAAGAAGAAAGGAACTTGTTATAAACATGAAAGCTCTTATAAAAGGCTTTTCGGCAGCGCTTTTTGCAGTTCTGACCACGATCATGGCGATAGTCGGGTACTACTCGCAGGTTCTGCCGGAAAGCTACTATGTTTCGCAAAACGGCAGCCGCACCCTCAACTGCCTTTTGCATGTCACGCTCGAGTCTAAGGAGGACGCAGTTTCGGCGAGCTCCGCATGTGGCGGTGAGGCAGACGGCGAGCTGAAGCTGTTCGGAGTCATACCTATTAAAGACGCCAGCATAACTAAGACGGAGGCGCCTGTACTGATACCCGGCGGCACGCCTGTCGGGATCAAATTTTTGACAGACGGCGTAATGGTGGTAAAGGTCCAGGATGTGGCCGATGGCGTATGCCCGGCGGTTGAGGCGGGGCTCTGCGCGGGAGACAATATTGTATCAGCAAACGGGCAGAAGCTTTGCTCATCCTCCCAGCTATCGGATATCATCTCATCCTCAAAGGGTGAAAAAATCGAATTAGAGGTCATGCGGGACAACGATGTATTTTCAGTCTCGCTCAGCCCGGTATTTTCCGAGCATGACGGAACCTACAAAGCGGGAATATGGATAAGGGACAGCTCGGCAGGAGTCGGCACTTTGACCTACATCGACCCGGCGACAGGCTGCTACGGCGCTCTGGGTCATCCAATATCCGACTGCGACACCTATAAAACCCTGCCCTTGGGCTCCGGCGAGATAGTGGACGTAACTATAACCGGCTACGAAAAGGGAGAAAGAGGCTGTCCGGGCGAACTGTTCGGAAAATTCGTCTCAGGTCTTGCCGCCGGAAGTATTGTCAAAAACTGCGACCAGGGCGTATTCGGAAGGATAAACTACCCATCCGCCACGGCAGCGAGCGCTATCCCGATAGCCTTCAAGTCGGAGGTTAAAGCGGGTTCCGCCAAAATCCTCGCCACCATAGACGGCAACTCTCCCAAGGAGTACGAGGTGGAAATAGAAAAGATAAACCTGAGCGAAAGCGCGACTACCAAAAATATCGTCATAAAGGTCACCGACCAAGAGCTGCTTAAGCTGACCGGAGGAATAATACAAGGGATGAGCGGAAGCCCGATAATCCAGGACGGCAAGCTTGTCGGGGCAGTCACGCATGTTTTTGTCAGCGACCCGACCCGCGGCTACGGGATATTTATAGAGGATATGCTCGAAGCCTCAAATGGCGCCGGTCTCGCAAACGCCGCATAGCTAAAAAAATAATCCGGTCTTGAAAAGCTTTTTCAAGAACCGGATTATTTTGTCTGAATGTTATCTTTTCAGGTATGCTTCCAGCCGATAGATGGGCTTGCCCATCTCGGTAAAGCGCTTTTCATACTCTGTCATGATGTTGTCCTCCGGCTCGTTCGCGTGAAGATCGAGGCATACATTCTGAAGAGTAAAGCCATAACCTGACAGCTCGTTTATTGAAAATTCAAAAAACTCGCGGTTGTCCGTTTTCTGGTGTATCTGAGCGCCCGGCGAGAGAAGCTTGTCATAGATTCTCAGGAACTTGTGATGCGTCAGACGGTGCGCGGCGTAGCTCTTTTTGGGAAACGGGCAGCTAAAGTTCAGATACAGCCTTGTCACCACTCCGTCCGGAATAAATTTTTCAAGATATTCGGCGTCGCAACGCAAAAACATGAGATTCTTAAGTCCGAGCGCGATCCCCTTCTCCGCCGCTTCTACTATCACATTCGCGGTGCGCTCCACAGCAAGTATATTTATATTCGGGTATCTTCCCGCAAGCTCGCAGGCGAACTGCCCCTTTCCCGCGCCTATCTCCATGACTATCGGGTTTTTGTTCCCAAAGAGGGCCTCAAGGTCGAGATACTCCTTTGTCTTTACCGAGGTGACAAAATTTCTGTCCTCGCAGTTGAGTATCAGGAGCCTACCCGACTCCACGCACTTTTCGAGACGCTCTTCAAGGTGCGCCTTTTTTCTCATTCTCATAAGGTTACTTCCGTTCCTCCCACAGGACGAATACTTAATACATAGCAGCTGCCTTCTCCGAAGACCCTTTCCATTCCTGACTTCAGGCTATCCAGCCTGCCGATCGGCACGAACGCCTGTATAGTTCCGGCAAAGCCTCCGCCGTGAACCCTGCACGCGCCCTCTCCTCCGAGAAGCCGCTCGCATAGATAGAGCGCAAGCGAAACGCTCTGCTCCCTGGGCATTGACGAAGGGTAAACATTCTGCAAATACCTATAGGAGCTAAGACCCGACTCGTTGATGCAGCTTAAAAACGCGTCAAAGTCGCCCCTTTTAAGCGCAGCCGACAGCCTATGCACCCTTTCGTTTTCGTCAAAAAAGTGCAAAGCGCGAAGCACCGCTCTGTCTCCTGTCTTTTTTCTGATTTCATTTATATTGTCCAAAACATCCTTCTTGGTTATCTGCCTCAGATACTCCTTGCCGAAAAATCCGGCAACAGCTTTCATCTCAGACGGTATCGCGGCATACTCGGGAGTAAGCTCGGCATGGCTTCCCTTGGTGTCTATGATGCACAGGCAGCAGCCGTGCTCGGCGGGGTCAAAGTCTATAGCTTCTATCACCGGCTTGGAGGTGTCCTCAAAGTCTATCGAGATAAAGCCTCCCACCGAAGACGCCATCTGATCCATCAGCCCGGAGGGCTTGCCGAAATACTTGTTCTCCGCGTACTGGGCGACCTGAGCAATTTCAACGGCAGAAATCCTCCCGTCGTTATATAGGTGGTTTACTATTGTCCCTATCAAAACCTCGAATGCCGCAGATGAGGAAAGTCCGGAGCCCTTGAGAACCGAGGAGGTGGTGTACGCCTCAAAACCGCCTATGCGATATCCTCTCTCCTTGAGCCCTGCGCACACTCCCCTTATCAGCGACGCGGAATGGTTTTTCTCGCTGTCAACCACACTCAAATCGGATATATCTACTATATCCGCGTCAAAGCCCTCAGATTTTACTGTTACGACGCTTGAGTCTGTTGCCCTGACGGCAGCTATGACGTCAAGATTTACTGCCGCCGCCATTACAAGACCGTGATTGTGATCGGTGTGATTTCCTCCTACCTCCGTCCTGCCGGACGCCGAGAAATACCTATTCGGCTCATGTGAGAACATTGCTGTAAACTCGTCTGAAATTCTTTTATACCTCTGACGCTGCCCGGCATCGTCGCCGTAAAGCCTCTCAAAGCTGGTAACAGTTTTTTCTCTCGTACTGCTCATACTAATGCACCTTCCGATGTGATTTTAAGCTTTATTTTTAAATATACTGTCATATCTTGAGTGGTGGAACCTCACGCTTAAGACAAGCCCTATCGATACGGTGGCGGTGAGAATAGCGGAGCCTCCCGCCGAGAAGAATGGAAGAGGTATCCCTATTACCGGGGTCACCCCGACCGTCATGCCGATATTGAGCACGCAATGAGTTATCAGATAGGCAAATACTCCGACGCAGATAAACCTCCCCAGCTCGTCAGAGGACCGTATGCCGTCAAATAAAATCCTCATGCACAAAAGCGCAAGAAGCACGACTATCCCCACACAGCCGATAAAGCCGAGCGTCTGTCCGGCGTAGGAGAAGATAAAGTCGTTATGGCAAAGCGGAACATATGAATAATCGCCGCCGAAAAGTCCCTTTCCGGTAAGCTGTCCCGAGCCTATCGCTATTATCGAATGGTTGGTCTGGTACAAAAGATCCGAGTTTGCGTACCGCTCCGGGTTAATTATAGACAGTATCCTATTTTTGTGCACCGGCTGAAGATAGAAGTTCCACATCAGCAAAAACGCTATCGGAGAGATAACAGCCGCGCCCAATATGTACTTCCATGACAGTCCGGCAGCTATCACAATAGCAATGAATATGGTGACAAATACTATCGCTGTTCCGTCGTCGCCCTGAAGCATTACCAAAAGCGCCGGTATCCCGCCGTGAATGCAGACAAGAAGTATGTTCAGCGGGTTGTTAAAAAACTCCCTCGTCTTATAGCAATGGTAGGACAGGGACAGTATCACAGCGAGCTTCATAAATTCGGCAGGCTGAATGGTCATAAACCCGAGGTCTATCCACGCCCTGTCGTCCGCTCCCGCAAGACCCGAGGCGCCAAGCCCCGTAAACGTCAGCAGAGTCAGCCCCACAGTCAGCGGAATATAGATATACCACAGCTTTGCAAACCAGCGGTAATTAATCCCCGCGAGTACCAACGACGCCCCGAGCCCTACGCATATCGCCATCAGCTGTGTCCTGACGGTGCCGGAGTCAACCGCTGCGTTGGTAATGGTCTGCGTTTCGCTGTTTACAGAAAGAGAATACAGCAAAAGAGTCCCCAATCCGCACAAAACAAGCGTCAGCAGTATTAGGCTCTTGTCAAGCCGCTTGAGATACGCTAAGACATACTTAATTACCTGTTTTGCCATATCTTCTCCTTTTCGTGTTCTTTAACAGCTATCTTACGCCTTTTACATTGTATCACAGCAGGCTTTTCTTTTCAACTTAAAAATAGGAGTTTCGAGATAAAAATTCTCTTGCATTTTCTCAAATATATGATATCATAATAGTCGAGAGAGTTTAGCTCTTGAACTTTAACAAGGAGGAATGGACAATGGCTTTCAAAATTACTGACGCTTGCATCAAGTGCGGAGCTTGCGCAGAGCAGTGCCCCGTAAGCGCTATCACCGAGGGCGACGACAAGTACGTTATCGACGCTGATACCTGCATCAGCTGCGGAAACTGCGCTTCTGTTTGCCCTGTAAGCGCTCCCGTTGAGGAATAATCCCTCAGCTACTGTAAGCTTTACAGAGGAAAATCCATTCTCCTTGAGGGGATGGATTTTTTTGTTGCCAAAAATTCATAATTAGCTATTGTAATTTGTGCTCTCCATATGTTACTATATAGAGTATACAGCACATGTGAAAAGGAGAGAAAAAATTGGCCAAGCTCACTTTTAAGCGCCGTGAAAAGAAATTTTTGGTCTCCTTTGAGCAGTATAAAAGTATCATTCACGAGCTGCTTGACCGCGGCATGGAGTATGACGGCTACTGTGCCGGCGGAAACACCTACAGGCTGTATAACATATACTTTGACAGCGACACAAACAGGATAATCCGAAGCTCTGTACAGCATCCCAAGTTTAAGGAAAAGCTGAGGCTCCGCGCCTATTTTCTCCCGCGCTCTGACGATGACCCGGTATTTTTGGAAATCAAGAGAAAAATCAAGGGCACGGTAGTCAAAAGAAGAGCGGCTATGAGCTACGGCGAGGCAAAGGAGTTCATACACTGCGGCTGTAGGCCTAAAACAGATGACTACATGGTGAATCAGGTGCTTGATGAGATCGAGTTTTACCTCAAAGTGTACGACGTCAAGCCCAAGGTATACCTAAGCTATGAGAGAGTGGCGCTTTTTTCTCGAACGGACCCCGACTTCCGCGTTACCTTCGACGGCAACATCATCTCAAGACGGACTCAGCTCGACCTGTTCTGCGAGGACCGTGGCGAGTCTCTTTTGGACGACGGCGAGCTTGTTATGGAGACAAAGTTCTCCGGAGCAATACCTGCGTGGTTTTGCGATATCCTGTCAAAAAACAAGGTGTATATGTCCGGCTTTTCAAAGTACGGTAACGAGTACACCCGATATCGAGGAAGCGACTTCCTCCACCTTAAGGACAGACCAGCTCCCCCGATTCCGCGAATCGGCGCGGACAAGCAGATTCAGTAATCCCAGACTCTTTTCGGAGGTTTTATATAAATGCAAGAACTACTTTTTCCGGCAGCCGCAGGAGTAGATATGACAGTCTCCGGCGTGCTCACCTGCCTCGCGTTTTCTTTGGTGCTCGGAATGTTTTTGAGCATCACATACATATTCTCGCACAAGAGCAAGGGCTATATCTCTACCTTCCCGGCGGCAATGGTGCTTCTCTCTCCTCTTATGGCAGGAGTGACGGTCATCATCAATTCAAATGTGGCTACCGCGATATCCCTTGGCGGAGCCCTGGCTCTGCTCAGGATCAGAAGCTACCCCAAGGACACCTCCGACATAATAAGCCTTCTTTTTTCGCTTGTTATAGGAATAGGCTGCGGCACGGGCTACTACGGTATGACCATCATAATGACGGTCGTGCTCTGCATCATAATGGCTGTACTCGGAATCGTCCGCTTCGGCGTTCCCGGAAACAATCATCTTGTTCTGAAGATCGCAGTACCGGAGGATTTGAACTTTGAGGGAGCGTTTGACGACATCCTCGAAAAATATGCCGAGGAATACACCCTGCGCGAAATCCGCACAACCGATTTTGGCTCTTTGTATGAGCTGAGGTACAACGTGACCCTCTCGGACGGCTGCGATAGAAAGGAACTGCTCGACGAGATCAGGACAAGAAACGGCAACCTCGATGTAATACTCAGGCTGAGCGAATTTGACTCACCCGGAAAGTAAAAATTGGATGTCATGATATTATCATAAAAGCGGTGTGGCGATGACTACGCCGCTTTTTTCATATCTATGCGCCGCTGCGCTTTTGTCTCCGACATAGCCGTTGCATTTGTTCTGATTTAATTTACCGCATAATTCCGCCCCGATATTTCACGCCGCGGTCAAAGGAGCGAAGTATACGCTCACAACACCGTTCTGCAGGCAATCATCAAGTGCGAAAAAAAGCCGTCCCGCTCCCGAATCCCGGGTGTGAGACGGCTCTATTTTTATTTAGACTGCTATAAGATATATGCTTGCAGACCTAATAACTGCATGTCTTGCTCTTTACTTATTCTTCTTTTTCTTCTTAGCGAAGATCACCGCTATCACGGCAACAACAGCAACAACGGCAGCAGCTGCGGCAGCCACGATCCATACTGAGTTCTTTGAGGCAGGAGCAGCAACCGTACCTGTCGTCTGATCTGACGATCCGGGACCTGAGAACTCCCACCAGTCCATCTTCATAAGATTTCTCGGCGAGTCTCCGGTAAATACAAAGTAGACATCATGCACTCCGCTTGCACCGCTTATGGCTGTGGACAATGTCTCATAGGTAGGAGCGTCAACATTTCCTGCCGGAACCTCAAGTGTTCCCACCAGCTTGCCGTCCACGCTGTCAAGCCTTATCTCGATGCTTCCCCCAGCTTCCGAAGCTACGTTGGCGGTAAACTCGTCAGCGCCCGAAGCAAAGTTGACGTTTCCTATCCTGATATAATCGCCCTTGCTGAGCTTGACAAGCTCAAGACCTCCGTCCTCCTTTACCTGCTTGGATATGCCCTCAATGTAAGCGCAGGTGGTGGCAGGTATCTTTCCGAAAGGATTAAAGGTGGCTATCGCCTTTACTCCATCACACTTCGGTATGGGATCTATGCTTCCATCCTCGTTGTACTCAAACTCCGCAACGCACACCGAGCGGTTGAAGAGTCCTCCGCCGGGAAGCTGAGCAGTGTGGTAGAACAGGTAGGAATGATCCTTGAAATCTACGATTCCGGGATGATTTGTATATGTTCCTCCCTCCTCGGTCATCACTACTCCGCGGTACTCCCACGGTCCTGTAGGAGAAGTCGAGGTTGAATAAGCGATATGCTCGCTTCCCGCTCCCTCAGCGAATGCGGCATAAACCATGTAATACAGGTCTCCGCGCTTGTAGAACCACGGTCCCTCGGCATAGGTAGTTCCGGTGGCGTGTCCGCCCTTGCCGAACGATTCCTCGGTCATAGGAACCTTGACAATTCCCACCTCTTTATCATAGGATACCATGTCCTCGTTAAGAAGAACGTATCTGAGCTCGGGATTTCCGAAATAGAGATATGCCTGACCGTCGTCATCTATAAACACGGTGGGGTCAATATCATTCCAGTCGCCCTCATCTATAAGCGGCTCGCCGATATCGACAAAGGGACCCGTGGGGCTGTCAGACACGCCGACAGCTATTGCCATACCGCCGTTCTTCTTGTGAACGGGGCAGTAAAGATAGTACTTGCCGTTTCTCTCGACAGCCTGCGGCGCCCATGCTCTGTCCTCTGCCCACTCTATATCCTCCAAAGAGAATACAACGCCGTGGTCTGTCCAGTTGACCATGTCCTTGGTCGAATAGCAGCACCACTCAAACATGGTATAGAAGCCGTCAATAAGCTCATCCTCATCGTGAGATGTGTACACATACAAAGTGTCTCCGACAACCATAGGAGCGGGGTCAGCCGTGTAAATATCCCTAACGATAGGATTGGTGCTGTATGAATCCGCCGCAGCTACAGGCTGCGCAAACAGCAGCGTGGCTGAAAGCGTGGAGATGGCTTTTTTGCAGAAATTCTTCATATTATCTCTCCTTATTTATTAAGACAAGGCGCATCTGCCCGGCAAAATCATCAAGACACCATTGCGCCCATTGTTGAGATTATAGCATTTTCGCGTATTGAATAGCAATCAAAATTATGCACAAATTATTCCGAGGCTTTTTGTAGGATATATCAAGGTCTCTTGACCTTTTTTGAAGGCTCACACGCAAAGCCCGTGAAAAAACGGGTATGTTACACACCGATGTGTGAAAACAATTGAGATAAAAAGCGCATGCACTTTTTCGCACATACGCTTTTTATTTAACCGCTTAACTTAGCACGGCGTTTTTATTCTCTGTAAGCACTATTTGGTTCACCACAAAGCCGTCCTCACGCGGAACTATTGTCAGGGTATGCTCCCCGGCTGTAAGCTCGATGCCTACCGATGCCGTCTTCCAAAGATTTTTGCCGGACATGTCTCCGTCATTATGAGTGTAGCAGTACTCGCCGTCGACCATGATATGGTACGAGTCGGCATTGTCATTCGGAGCGCTCATGTTCACAAAGAGATAGTATGTTCCTGAATTATTTATCTTTACCAGGTAGTTGAGCGACGGTGCGCCATCGAGGTTTTCAGCAGTGTTTTCCCATCTCTTCTGAGTGTCTGGCTGTATGGAAAGTCCGATTCCGTCGGAGCTTAAGACCCATTCATCGTCGCCGCTTGTGTCGGTCCACGAGAACTCGCTTTCGTCAAGTGCATTCACTGTATCTATTACAACCTTGCCTCCAAATCGCCCGAAACGGGCGGTTTTCTTTTTTGCGGGTGTTTCCTCGCATCTCTGCGTTCCTCGGCACACAGGCGGTCTGTGAGCGACACATGGGCGTTCCGCGGTGGTTATCTATTCTCTTTTTTCTGTTGTAGTAATTCCTGGGTCTTGCTCTATGGGTTTTCTTCTTGATAGGAAATTCTGACACTATCCCAAAGAAAGATTTACTCTACTCCAAAAGGCTTGCCACGTAGTAGAGATTGCTTGTCCTCGTTCCGTCCTCACGGTGTCGCTGAATCTTTTTTACAAGACCGAGGGACTAGAGGTTTTCAATGGCAGAGTCTACGGTTTTCCTATCCATACCGCACTCCTTTGCAATGACTCTCCGCGAGGGAAAGCAGGAGCCATCCTTGCTGTCGCTGTGCCGAAGCAGACAGCAGTACACGGTGAAGTCCCTCGGCTTTAGTTCTAAATCAAAGATGCGGTTGGGAACCATAAAGAAATTTTTGTGTTGCATCCGATCCTCCTTTCGTTTTTGTTGGTTCTGAATTTTGATACAATCATCTGCATTCCACCTTTCGATTTTTATGTAATCAAGGCGAGGGTAAAACAAAAAGACTCGCACATACATCGAGACGGAAACACAAATGAGCGAACTGTATCGGTTCGCTTAAAAATGTTCCGTGCCGATGTATGTACGAGTCTATAACTCTAAAATTAAAAATGTGTGGCACATATATTCAATTTTCATCCGACCTCTGTCGGTGAACTTATTATACCATACGCAGGAAACTTTTGTCAAGGTAGGGTGAATAAGATGCGAATGAAATGGGAATACTACTCTTTTGAGTCATAAACAAAATCATCGCCGAGAGTAACTACAACTGTCACTCTCGGCGGCAATTCATTTATTTCAAAATAATATGCATACCAAGCGAAGACTTGCTCGTGTCTTCGGGTAATTTCAGAACTTTTTCTTCAACAAAATCATGAATAGCCATCATTCTTGCAGCATAGAGTTCCATTCTGATGTTGTATCCGATATGATTATGCAACACCGAATGACTGTATTTTTTGAAAATTTCTTCCACTTTTTCGTACAAAGCGGTGACATTTTGAATGAGCAATTCATAGTTCTTGTGTTCACGGAAAAGCTGGTGGATTCTTCTCAGATCTTCAATTCTTATAACTAAAATGTCGGGAATCATATATCCGTCATCAGATACATGCGCGTATTTGCCGTTTATTCCATTCCATACTCTTTTTTCAATTTCAGTAAACGAAGATATATTTCTGTTTTCCCTGATACAGTTGCACATCAACTCGGCTTCTTCGTAATCCGGCTCTCCGCATTGATTCCACAAAGAATAATCTCCATATTTATATGTCCAAAACATATTTTTTTCATTACCGCAACCATTATGCCCCATTACTGTTTCTTCAGGAAGATCGGTGATCTCATAACCGACAAATCCCCAAGATTCTCCGTTAGCGCGTTTGGGCGGCTCGTAAATGTTTTGTGCCTTTACCGAATTTTCAATTAAGTAATCAATGAGATTGGGAGTCAACCACCAACGAATTGTATTATCATCAATGTGGTCGCCTGCAATTCCCAGGGCACGAATGTCGGTCATTCTGTCATCCATAAACTCTCGGATAAGACGGCTTCTTTCTCTTGCAGTCTTTCGGAGCGCGTGATAGACTTCTATACGACAGTCTTTATCTAAGATGAAGAAATTGGTGATATATTTATCTCCCTGTTTTTCAAGAAGTGTAGCCCTGTGAAGAATGTCAACCTCTTCCTCCATGTACGGAAGTGCTATCCCAAGTTCGATAGATAATTCTTCAAGGGTTGACGGGTTATTGCTCGCCTGCAGTAAAATATTGTTGGGGATCCTTCTTTGCACAACGCGCCAAGGAAGGCCGCTGGGTTGTGAGCCGCTTGCTGCAAATGTAATGTTCTCGGGACTATAGCTGCGTTTTCCAAATTCTCTTGCCATATCCATACCTTCTTTCAATATGATTCTTGCACGGTGAAGCCTTTGCTGTACCGCGCTTATCGAAAGCGATAGCGATGATGCAATGTCACGAACGCTTTTGTTCTCTATGTAATAGGCAACAACGATATTGCGGTAATCGCTCTTAATGAACGCCAATTCTCGTCGGAGCAGAGCCATCTGCTCTGTATGTATCATTTCATCAAGGATATTTTCGCTTTCATCCTCAACCTCATAATCGCCGATATCGGAACCGGTTACCGACTCGTTTCGACTATGCTTTTCTTTTGCCCATACGGAGTAACGGTTACGCGCGATCCGCCATACCCACGCCGAAAAACTCGTTGGGATAGTACCCTTATTCAAAGCCGTGATTATTTGAAGCGAAATATCTTGTGTTAGATCTTCAGCTTCAACATTGCTTCCTGTCTTCTTCAAGCAGAAATAAAACAACTTTTCCATATAGTTTTCAGTAAATTCATTGATAAGCTGATCACGCATTTGGTTCGTTTCCTGCATTTTCTCGCCTCCTTTCACCCATATAGTGTGGCATTTTATTGTTTGCTGACAAGAATTTAAAAAATTTTTAGGTTTTCAATTAATTATATCACAATATCCACTAAAAGAAAATTGATTACGACAAAGTTACAAGATTTGTTGAACATAAAGCAAAAGACAGTACAGCCTTTCGACCATACTGTCATTTTGTTTATCCTATTCGGTTGTCGTTTTCTCCGTTAAGGACATCACGCTTTTGACGCGGTGAATTTTATTTCAGGTCATAAGCCCGGGCTCTGTCAGCCCCGGACAAACTGCATATTGTACAGCTCGCAGATAGTCGAGCTCCTGCTGCTCTCAAACACAAAGAATACTCCCCACCTGCCGTCAAGGCCGTCTATCTCTGACGCCGGCAGGCTGAACGTGGTGACCTCCGATGGCATATCCGACTCGAGCTCTATCTCGCCGAGCTTGAAGCTTCCCTCGCCGACAGAAACCACGTTTCCCTCCTCATCATACTCGACCGGAGTGTTCACCGCCGATTCAGGGCGCAGGTACACACTTACCCGCGCTTTGGCTCCCATAGGCTTAAGCTCCACCTCAAGGCTCGCCTCGCCCTCCGCCGGAGGCTCAAGGTCAAAATTCATATACTTCACGCCTGCTATCACGCCGTCTCTTATGTTGACCACCGGAAGGGTGGTAGTGTCCTGAGAATAGGCGGGAGTTATGCTTGCGCCGCCTGTGAGATAACACGCTATCCCCGCCGAGTGCTTGACATAAGGGTTAAGACCCTCGACAAAGAATCCCTCGGATGTGACCTCCGCCATGGATATTCTGACCTCGCCGCCCTTTGAAACAGCCTTCTCGTCCCATTCAACGGTTATCGGTTCGACCATTGCCTGACGCGCGAAGGTGCTCAGGTTCCTGTGGTAGAACACATACCATTGCCCGTTTATCTCACATATGCTGCCGTGGGTGTTTCCTCCGCCGAAGGTTCTTGTGTAGCCTCCGTTGCCGTCGGGTATCACCTCGCCGCTCGCGTCTACGATTATTCCTCCCCACTTCCACGGGCCCTCAGGGCTATCGCTGTATCCGTAGGCAAGCTGGTTGTAGTTCTTGCCGGTGGGCTCCTCAGGCAGACCGTTGCGGCTGTAAATGAATACATACTTGTTGCCGACCTTCCTTATGGAGGACGCCTCAAAGAAGCCCCACTTGCCGACGTTTTCATCCTGAACTATGTTGTAGTCCTCCGGGGTGATCTCGCCGGGGACAAAGGATTGTCGCAGATGGTAGGCAATGACATCATCCTCACCGCGCACTCTGCCAGTCTTTTGGATATACTGATTTTTTGTAAAAAGAAATTCGGCATCCGCGATCCTGCTGTCACATTGCCAGCTCGTAACCAGTCTGCCGTTATCCGTCTTTTGCGGATTTTTGGAGTAGTCCAGTATGTCGCTGATTGCCTGTCCTACCGTGCGGCCTTTGCCGGTGTGCAGGGGCATCAGGCGTGTAGTTGCCATAGAGTGTTCACCTCCTTAAAAGCAAAACGGCCTGCCGAAGCAGACCGTTTATGTATGGTAATATGGCTATATGTTTTACGCGAAATTTGGTTTTGACTTGCCGCAAATTAAAATCAATCAGCCTGATATTCCGATATTTCAGTCAACAACTCGTCGTTTACAGCGTATACACTCGTGTCAGTTGTCTGCGTGTAAATCAGCGATTCTTCACTCACAGGAGAAAAACCAATAACATAACTGCCGTTGATTTCAACCGTATTCTTGAGAATTACCATAAGAATTGTTCCATCTTCATAAGTGTTAAGATTGCTGCCTTTAGCCAAGGATTCTACAACACATCTGTATGTGTTACCATTATGAACCTTACCTTCATTGACAAGCTCCACGACTTTCACTGTGCCAACAAATGCTGATTCTCCCACCATTTCATCTACTTCATTTTTGTAAGAAGTAGAGGCATTTGCAACGATAGGATGCGAAACAGAGTTATAGATGGAGCAGATGTAGTCTTTTACAGTTGTTCCAGATGGCACATCAACAGATCGAGAATACATACTGAACTCGTTATCTTCCTCGCTCAGAAACACATCGGTACTTAGCATATATCTGTCGTGGTCATACATAACAGACTGCATTTTTTCCATTACCAACACATAGTCTGCACCTACTGTATATACATCTTTTCCAAGTTCATAGGTATAGTCGATTTCTTTGATGTGACCAACACCGATATTCGAGTAAAGATATATTTCATTGTCAGATACTTCCCCATAAAGGCACTCTTTGACTTTGAATTTTTGCTCGATATAGTTGTCATGCTTAATGGTTTCCACATACTCGCCAACAACGGCAACATCGCTTCTTAATACAAGTTCTTCAAAAGTTAGCAGTTCTTCTTCAAACTCTGCTCCTTCTATCTCAGGCGCATTAGCTGTGGATGAACATCCTACAAGTGCAATTACCAACACTATCGAAAGGATTGCAAACAGTACATTGCTCTTCGTTTTCATTGCTATTTCCTCCTTAATCATAAACCTGTGACAAATGGTTTTTGTCACGAGAGGTCAAAGATGTCACGCTTGAACCAGCCGAATACATAATATCAGAAGTATTACTTGAATGTCCTGCCCAGCCTAAAGCATGACCTAACTCATGGGTACAGGTCTTTTTATACTGATCTGTTGTACGATCTTTATCAATGATGCAGCCAACAGCTCCCACTACAAGGCGTCCTGTTTTTGAAGAGCTACCGTATGTCCATGTGCCTTCAACAGACGATGTTCTCTGTGTTACGCCATTGTGTGATGAGGTTACAGTAAACTCGCCATACGCATTGACTTCATCCATAGTTCCTCCGTGAAATTTGATCGGAGCAGAAGTATAGGAAGAAGATGAGCCGGATGTAAGTGTCATTCCAGTAACATCATCCCACTGACCGCAGGCATGGGTCATTCCTGCTGAAAAATAGAACGAAGCGTTAGAGTTCAATTTGTCCTTATAAACTTTGACGCTACTTTCATCCCACCTGCCAATGGTGTCCGAATCAGAATACCAGTAAGACAGCGTACCTAAGTTAGTTGCTGCAAATGCAGTGGTTGATAATCGAAAAACTCCGCAGGCAAATCGAGATACTCGGTGTACTCCCGCAGACTCCTCGGAACGATGTGGATAGTCTCGCCGTCAAGTGTGAAGGTCATAAGCGCGACCACATTTCTATCGGGGCCTTCGTCCTCGCCCGGAACCATGCGGCAGTTGAGGCTCACGTCGATTCCCGAGATATTCTCGGAGCGAACCTCGTCATAGTTGTCGGCGATCTGCTCCTGCGCAAGACCCGCCTTAACGGTGTAGCTCTCGCCGTCATACTGGACGACGGTATAGATATCGAGCTGCACGTCGGCAATCTCGTCCTTCGCGGCGCTGCCCAGCTCTCCCATCTCGCCTATAGTAAAGCTGCGGTTGTTCTTGTCGACAGGGGTTATCACCGCGCAGACGCTTGATATCAGCTCCTCAGAGGCGGGATAGTACAGCTTTGCCCCGCCGGATATCTTGTCTCGGGCGAGGTCGCCCTCTCCGTACTCGTTGTTTGAGGACAGGAAGCCGTCCAGCCCCCCGATAAATTCGTCCACGCTGTCCGCCTGATAGTACAAAATGTAGTCGGCGAATTCAAGAGACGATTGCTCCTCGGGTATGGAGACCTCGGGCGTTTCACCGTCAGATGCGCAGCCGCATAAAATCAGCGCTGAGCAAAGAACCGCCAGGAATCGCAGTATATGATTTTTTCTTTTTTTGCACATAATATCACTTTCTTTCCATCGTTATTATGATGTATGGATATGTACAGTATCAGACAAGTTACTTATGAGTGCCTTATAAACTATCATTCAATCGTGACCACGTGCTGGTAATTTTCAACCAGATCAATAATATCATCGTAAAGGTTGACTAAGTACATTTTCTTGTTGTCGGCGTTTTCATCCTGACCGACCATGATTATGTCGCCCTCTTCATTCATAGCGATTGAGTCCTGGCTGAACCGTATGTTTTCAGGGACGTCAAGCTCGACAGGTATTAAAGTGCCTTCCAAAGAATCCAATATCAAAAGGTCTATTTCCTCGTTGCCGGAAGCCATCACAAGATACCTGTCGTCGCGATAGCCTTGATAAGCTATCATCTTGGGTGCGTATTCTCCTATTTTCAAATCGACATATGAGGCGCCGTCCAGCTTGCACAGGCGCAGCTCCCACGGTCGACCCATACTCAGCTGTTCCATCCACGTCAGGTCACTGTCCATCAGCTTGCACCAGTTAAATATGAGCGCATAATCGTCGTTAAAGACAAAGAATTCACGCACAGACGTGATGCTGGAGTCTAAAATAAGATTTTCTATCAAGTCTGGGTACTCTTTGAGAATATCCTCGTCATTGGCAAAGCCAATGTCGTACTCGTCAATCTTTTCTCCGTCGGCGCTATAAACATCCACCGAATATACCGTTGAGCCGTCTATGCCCTGATACATCAGCAAGTATACTTTGTTGTCGCGCGCCGTCATTCGCAGGACGTTTCTGGTGGTAAGCGTCATGTCGCTCCAGTCGTCATCATAGTTTTCGTAAAATACTGACAGCTCTTTCGTTTCTGTATTATACTTATAAACCATGTCGGCTGTTTTCCCGTCGTTTTCTGCATACATAAAGAACACTGCTTCCGTATCGTTTAACGCAGAAATATTGAATTCGGGTGTTGCGGCGGGAATGCTTATGATGGTTTCCGGCGTGCCTGTGTTCGTCTCTAAGTCGTAGCAGTACACCGGCATTACGAGGTTTCCGTCATCGTCCCTGGCTCCCGGGGCGCAAATCAGATTTCCGTTGACGACTTCAAATGTACCGTCCGCCAAGCTATACGGCACTTTAAAAAGAAACTCAGACCTGTCGCTCTTGATATTGTAGCGGTAATACTCAAATTCAAACGGGTCTCTTGTGTTTATGTACCAGTAGATATCGTCGCCATTAAACACATTCGGGTTATACATGTCGTTCTCGGCAATAAGCATGCCACGAACATTGTAGCTTGTGTATTTCATCGGCTCTGCCTCAACCCCTTCGGCAGAAACGGTGAAAAATGCTCTCTTCTTTAATACAAATTCTTCCACATGCTCTTCTGCCGGCTCAACCGGCGCGGTTGCTTCGGTCTCGGCAGGTTCTGTTTCCTCTGGAACTATGGTTTGCTGCTCTTGCGTTTCAGATAATTTCACAGATGGTGGCGCTGTTGTTACCGCGTCGCCGTCCATAGACGAATCACTTGACGCACATGAAGAGAGGAAAAGCAAAGCCATAAGACAAGCGATAATCTTCTTCATATTAACCTTCCCTCCATTCGGTTATATCATCATACGATCGCAGAAAGAATTAATGTCAGAAATTGGAACAAAATACTTGCCATCCGGATCCATATGTCCCTCATAATACGGATCAACAACCCTAAATTGTGTTAATCCTGTGTTATATGCACATACATTCATGTAGTGACCTTCCGTTTCGTAATAGTTCCAGTCAAAAACATGTATGATTGGAGGACGTTTAAAATCGTTTATCGCCGTGTACATCAAATTTGCAGCTTCTTCCTCATCGAAATACCAATCAACATAGTATGTTTCATTAAATATGTTGTTTATATAACACAATATTGCGCTCTGATCGGTTCCTTCTATCGTTGTGTTAAGATCATCAGCTATATCACCTTGAGACGGAGAATAATATACGCCATTTTCTCTGTAATATAAGTATGCGTAAGTCTGTTTTACCGTTGCGGGACCACAATAATACTCATTTTCCTGCGCATAGAATGGAACGTCTAACTCATAAATCATTAGGCTACTCCTTGAAGACAATACCGAATAACCGTTTTTTATTGCCATAATTTTATTATAAATTTCGATTGCATCCTGGCGCTGCTCATACGTTGTATTAGGATTGCTCAGCATTATTTGAAGCTGTTCTGCAAGGGATGGAAATGTTTCCGGGTCGAATGCGTCATTCTGTGATGAAACTGCTGTTGCCGAAATAGTTAAACATGACATAACGATAGCTAAAATCACAAAAATAGATGTTATTCTTCTTAAATGCTTATGTGCTTCCTCCTAAATTTTTTAATTAAAATTTCGCCCGGCGAATACAAGCAGATTTTATTTCGCATTGAATTATGCGTGCCTGACTCAATGCACATTTATACTCTTCACGCAAGCAAAATCTTAATCTATGTTAATTATATAATTAAATAAAATCAATGTCAATCATTTGCAAATAATTAAACAAAATTTGTGTATTTATACATATTCCAAGGTAAAAACATGTAAATTATGCCAATGCAGTAAACTTAAGTTTTGCAAAAAAACGCGCCGCATCGAAACGGCGCATCACATGTCAGACACTGTTCGTCGCGCCTGTCACGTTATATTTAAATTTTACTCAAAATAGATAATAGATATCCTGCCGGAGTACTCTTCGGCAGCTTCCTCAGGGGTCATCTCGCCGCTAAACATGGCTGCAAGTATTTCGTCGGTGACGGCGGTTATATTCTCACCTATCCACACTCTCGAGGGCAGGGCATAACGGCTTTTTCCTTCCTGTGGCTGATTGGATGGGGTGGTGGTTTGCCACCTCATTTTAGGCAAAAGAAAAGCAGGAAACCGTTTCTGATTTCCCGCTTAGGTGTCCGCTGGTGGAAACTGGTATTCAGTTTTGAAGGTTCGGGTCATGTTGAACCGATGATAGGGAAATTGGCAACGACAGAAAAGCTACCACAATTATTCATTATTCTCAGCGGCTCGCGAAGCAAGTATAGCGAATTCATTATTCATTCTCATTATATAGCACAACTTTGTATATATGTAAACCATTTTTCTCAGCCTCACATCATTGACAAACCTACATTCTCGGGTTCGTGTAGAAACCTGCAATAAAATGCAGGAGAAATTTCTTGATATCTTCATTTTTTTACTTTGAAGTGCTGTTTTCGTGCCTGCATCTTTTCAGACACTCAACATGGTACAAGTGTTCATAACTGATCTCACCATCATGTGAGAAGCAAAAAATCGGTATTGACGATATTACAGCACACGTCAGTCTAAAAGTGAAGATATCATTTGTCGATCTGGTAAAGTGTTCGTATAAAAATTCTCCAAATGGTTGGACTAATTTTTTCGAAAGTAATTTTCGTTAGGTCAAATCTGTCCAAAACACCGTTGCATTTACGGCCTTTGTAAATAAATTTTGAACGGTAGGGCTGGCACCGTCTACAGCCCATTTGTGCAACGGATTTTCGGATTGTCGAAGCGCCGATCTCTACGGTGTGACGGTTCAAATCCGGCTACAGACCAGAAAACCCAGGAATGCATCTGCAAAATTCCGAAAAACTTCAGAGTCAAAAAAAACGGAGAAATCTTTCGAAATCTCCGTTTATCTTGCACTTCAGTGCTATTTTCGCGCCTGCATCTAAATCAGACACTTATCATGGCAGGGGCAGAAGGACTTGAACCCTCGGCACGCGGTTTTGGAGACCGCTGCTCTACCATCTGAGCTATACCCCTAAGTAATTGGTGGGCCAACAGGGACTCGAACCCCGGACCGACCGGTTATGAGCCGGTTGCTCTAACCAACTGAGCTAAAGGTCCGCAAACCCTTTCGGATTCAAAAATATTCTGCCTGAACCAGAATACAAAGCCGATGATCGGACTCGAACC